>CABKLX010000001.1 GCA_902373415.1 uncultured Eubacteriales bacterium
TCATTCACAAGCAATTTAATATTTATTTTTGTCTAAACTTTGGGGTTCACTTCATGATACGGCGGCTTTTTTATAAAATCGAATTTTTGCGCAAAACCTTTACAAATCATAAATTTAATGTTATACTTATATATAATTAAGATCAAGCGAAAAGTGAGGAGTATATTATGGAAAACATCGATTATCTTTGCAATTACGATCCCGAAGTCGGACAGGCAATGCAAAAGGAGCTTGACAGACAGAGGCACAACATTGAACTGATCGCTTCCGAAAACATAGTATCGGAAGCCGTTTTGAAGGCTATGGGGTCGGTTCTCACGAATAAATACGCGGAAGGGTATACGGGGAAGAGATATTACGGCGGCTGCGAATGCGTCGATATTGTGGAGAATATCGCGATTGAGAGAGCGAAAAAACTCTTCGGAGCCGAACACGTCAACGTTCAGCCTCATTCGGGCGCGCAGGCGAATATCGCCGTTTATTTCGCGCTTCTGAACCCCGGCGACACGGTTCTCGGAATGAGCCTTGCTCACGGCGGACACCTGACCCACGGTTCGCCCGTCAATATTTCGGGAAAATACTATAATTTTGTTCCGTACGGCATTGACGCGAAGACGGGAAGACTCGATTATGAAGAATTGGAGCGCCTTGCAAAAGAGCACAAACCGAAACTTGTCGTAGCGGGCGCCAGTGCGTATCCGCGCGTTATAGATTTTGAACGCATCGCGAAGATCGCGCATGACAACGGCGCGCTTTTCATGGTCGATATGGCACATATCGCGGGGCTTGTCGCCGCAGGGCTTCATCCCTCTCCGTTTCCGTTCGCGGATGTCGTTACGACAACGACGCATAAAACGCTCAGAGGTCCTCGCGGCGGTATGATAATGTGCCGTGAAGAACTCGGAAAGGCGATAGACAAAGCGATATTCCCCGGAACTCAGGGCGGTCCTCTCATGCATGTGATCGCGGGCAAAGCCGTTTGCTTCGGCGAGGCGCTCAAACCCGAATTCAAAGAATATCAGAAGCAGGTGCTTGAAAATTCCAAAGCGCTTGCGGACGCTCTTCTCGGCTTCGGCTTCGACCTCGTTACGGGCGGCAGCGACAACCACCTGATCCTTGTCGATCTGAGGAACTTCAATGTTACCGGCAAGGAAATGGAGAAAAAGCTCGACGAGGTTCGTATCACCGCGAATAAAAACGCCGTTCCCGACGATCCGCAGTCTCCGTTTATCACGAGCGGCGTAAGGCTCGGAACGCCCGCCGTAACATCGAGAGGCTTCGACACCGATGACATGAAAGTTGTCGCGGAATGTATATATAATGTCGCGTCCGGCAGCGACACGAAAGAAAACGTGCTTGAAAAAGTTGACGCTCTTTGCCGCAAACATCCGATCTATCGGGATTAAAAGCCGCGTATACGGTCGGAAAACAGCGCCGTTTCGGAGGAATTGAAATGTATATGCCGCTTGCCGCAAGGCTCCGTCCTCACCGAATAGAGGACATGGTCGGTCAACAGCATTTGATAGGGAAGGGAAAACCGCTTTACAAGATCATTGAGAGCGGTTCCGTTCCCAATATGATATTTTACGGTTATTCGGGAATAGGCAAAACGACGCTTGCCCGTATAATCGCGGAAAAAACCGATAAAACGCTGTATAAACTCAACGCCACCACGGCGTCCACGAGCGACATAAAGAACGTTATTTCCGACATCGGAGCGCTCGGCAACGGAAACGGCATAATCCTTTACATCGATGAGATACAGTATTTCACGAAAAAACAGCAGCAGGTCCTTCTCGAGTTCATCGAGGACGGAAGTATCACGCTGATAGCGTCAACCGCCGAAAATCCCTATTTTTACGTTTATTCCGCGATCCTCAGCCGTTCGACGGTCTTCGAGTTCAAGCCCGTTTCGAGCAAGGACGTCGAAAAAGCCGTCAGACGCGCGTTTGATTTCGTTCGCGACGAGGACGGCGTTGATATGACCGTTGAAGACGGCGTCGTCGAATATATTGCGCGGGCGTGCGGCGGAGACGTAAGAAAGGCTATCAACAGCGTGGAAGTTCTGACTTCCCGCAGACCCGGTCAGAAATCCGTGGAGGTGTCTCTCGAAGATACCGTTCAGATCGCGCAAAAAAGCAATTTCCGCTACGACCGCGACGGAGATATGCATTATGATATTCTTTCGGCGTTTCAGAAGTCGATACGCGGTTCGGACGAAAACGCGGCGCTTCATTACCTGGCGCGTCTGATAAAAGGCGGGGATCTCGCGTCGATATGTCGCCGTCTTCTCGTCATCGCGTCCGAGGATATCGGCTTGGCGTATCCGCTTGCCGCCGCCGTGACGAAAGCCTGCGTTGACAGCGCGTTGCAACTCGGATTTCCCGAGGCGCGTCTGCCGTTGGCGGAAGCCGTCATTTTGCTTGCGACGGCTCCTAAGTCGAATTCCGTCATCTGCGCGATCGACGCGGCTCTCGCCGATGTCGAAAACTCCGAATGCGGCGATATTCCCGCCGATCTTCGCGATTCGCACTATTCGGGCGCGAAAAAACTCGGACACGGAACGGGATATAAATATCCTCATTCGTACCCGGGGCATTATGTCAAACAGCAGTATCTTCCGACGAAAATAAAAGACGCCGTTTATTACGTTGCGGGTGATAACAAGACGGAGCAGGCGGCTGAAAAGTATTGGGATGCGATAAAGAATGCAGAGAAAAAACAGAAAACTGACTGAAAAAATACTTGAACTTTATCCCTCGGGGGAATGCGCGCTCGAATTTTCGGATGCGTTTGAACTGCTTGTTGCGTCGCGGCTTTCCGCGCAATGCACCGATGTCAGGGTAAATATCGTCACCTCCGAGATGTTCAAAAAACTGAAAACTCCCGAAGATTATGCCGAAGCGGATATAACCGAGATCGAAAATTATATCCGTTCCTGCGGACTTTATCATACCAAGGCGCGGGACATAAAAGCGATGTCGCAAATGATAATCGACGATTTCGGAGGGAAGATACCCGATAATATGGACGATCTCCTGCGTCTTCCGGGCGTCGGGAGAAAGATCGCAAATCTTATTGTCGGCGAAGTTTTCGGAGCAAAGGGCGCGATAGTCGCGGATACTCATTGCATCCGTCTTTCCAATCGCCTCGGATATTGCGACAGCACAAATCCGGCTGTCGTCGAGCGTGAACTTCGCGCCGTTATCCCTCCCGAAAAAAGCATGCTCTTCTGCCATGCGCTCGTCTCCCACGGAAGAAAGGTCTGCAAGGCTCAGAGACCCGATTGCGAAAACTGCGCGCTGAAAGGGGATTGCGTATATGCAAGAAAAAAGGAAAAATCCGCAAAATGACGTTCCTTATGCGGACTGTCCGAGCTGCCTGTATTACGTTTTCGACGAAGATTATGAGGAATATATGTG
Organism: uncultured Eubacteriales bacterium; assembly: GCA_902373415.1. Classification (GTDB taxonomy): domain Bacteria; phylum Bacillota; class Clostridia; order Oscillospirales; family UBA644; genus UBA644. Next base: position 3,423 of record CABKLX010000001.1, read on the forward strand.
CTCGATGTATTTGGACGAGGACGATATAGTCCGACTTCAAATGCGAAAAAATCCGTCCTGTCCGTATTATCGGAACGGAGACGAATATATGACGGTCAGAAAACAGAATTGATATCTGAAAAAAAATCACGGCTTTCCGCCCATTCGGACGGAAAGCCGTTTTTGTGTCTGTTTTTTTATCAGCCCTTGAATTGCTGTTTTTCTTTCAGCATAACGTCATGCGCGCCGCCTTCGACGATGCTGGTCGAAGAAACGACGGTGATCTTCGCTTTTTTCTGCAATTCGGGAATTGTCAACGCGCCGCAGTTGCACATTGTCGAACGGACTTTGCTCAGCGAAAGCCCGACATTATCTTTGAGCGGTCCCGCGTACGGAACGTAGGAATCGACGCCCTCTTCAAAAGACAGTTTTGCCGCGCCGCCCATATCGTAGCGCTGCCAGTTTCTCGCTCTTGCGCTTCCTTCGCCCCAATACTCTTTCATGTAACTGCCGTTGATATTGACCTTGTTCGAGGGCGATTCGTCGAATCTCGCAAAGTATCTGCCGAGCATGATGAAGTCCGCGCCCATTGCGAGAGCAAGCGTCATGTGATAATCGTAAACTATTCCGCCGTCCGCGCAGATGGGTATATATACACCCGTCTTCTCAAAATACTCGTCGCGCGCTTTCGCAACTTCCATGACCGCCGTCGCCTGACCTCTTCCGATACCTTTTTGTTCTCTCGTGATGCAGATCGAACCGCCGCCGATGCCGACTTTGATGAAGTCTGCGCCCGCTTCCGCAAGGAAATCGAAGCCGTCTTTGTCAACGACATTTCCTGCGCCGACTTTGACCGAGTCCCCGTAGTTGGCTCTGATCCATGCAAGCGTTCTCGACTGCCATTCCGAAAAACCTTCCGAGGAGTCTATACACAGAACGTCCGCGCCCGCATCAATGAGAGCGGGGACACGCTGTTCGTAGTCTCTCGTGTTGATTCCCGCGCCGACAACATATCTTTTCCGATCGTCAAGCAATTCGAGCGCGTTTTCCTTATGCGAGTCATAGTCTTTTCTGAATACGAAATATTTGAGATTTCCGTTTCTGTCGATGATCGGAAGGGAATTGAGTTTGTTGTCCCAGATTATATCGTTCGCCGTTTTAAGCGTCGTGTTTTCATCGCCGTATACAAGTTTTGAAAACGGCGTCATAAACTCTTTGACCTTTGTGTCGGGGCTCATTCTCGACACTCTGTAATCGCGAGAGGTAACGATACCGAGAAGTTTTCCGTTCGGTGAACCGTCTTCCGTGACCGCCATGGTTGAATGCCCGAGTTTTGCTTTCAGTTCGAGAACATCGCTGAGCGTCGATTCCGGCGTGACATTCGAATCGCTCGTAACAAAACCCGCTTTATGGTTCTTGACGCGGGCGACCATTTGAGCCTCGGACTCGATCGACTGAGATCCGTATATGAAGGAGATTCCTCCCTCCTGCGCGAGAGCGATCGCCATTCTGTCATCGGAAACCGCCTGCATGATCGCGGAAACGAGAGGGATATTGAGCGATATCGCGGGTTCTTCTCCTTTGCGGTGTTTGACCAAAGGCGTTTTGAGACTTACGTTGGAAGGAATGCATTCTGCGGAAGAATAACCCGGAACGAGCAGATACTCTCCGAAAGTGCGGGAAGGTTCATCGAAAATATATGCCATATCGTATCTCCTTAAAATTTTTTCTTAATTATATACCGACTTTTTGCCGATTGTCAAGCCCGCATCGTGAAATGTTGCGAATAATTTCCAACAGACATAAATATGAATGGATCGAGATGAACAGTTTTGATATTGAAAAGTATTTTCCGTACCCTCTGTGCGCCGCTCTCGGACGTGCTTTTTCCGTCTTCGGAGACTCCGTCAGAGAGATCGGAATAAAGCGTTCGGGCTTTTTGAGCCTGAATGTCGGCGGGAAAAACGTTTTCCCCGATGCTTCGGCTCGTCTCGACGGTGATCGTCTGCACGTGTCGGACGAGGTGTTCGACGAATGCTTTATGCGTGCGTGCGAATATTCCGTTTACGCGTATGCTTCACGGATACGGGAAGGGTTTATTCCTCTTGAAGGCGGTCACCGTGTCGGGGTATGCGGAAGCGCGGTCGGGGCGGGCGGAAGGGTTCTCTGCGTAAAAAATATTTCGTCGCTTGATTACCGCATTGCGCGGGCTTTTCGCGGGTGCGCAGAGCAGGGGATAGGTTATATTGCGGATGCCCGGCGAATAAAAAATACCGTGGTCGCGTCCCGTCCCGGATGCGGAAAAACGACATTCCTCCGCGACGCGGTCAGGCTTCTTTCGGACAGAGGTTTTCGTGTCTGCATCGTCGATACCCGTTCCGAGATCGCCGCCGTGAAAAACGGTGTCGCGGGCTTTGACGTCGGCGCGCTTACGTCGGTCTTTGACGGCTATCCGAAGTCCGCGGGAACGGAGAACGCCGTCCGCGCGTTTTCTCCCGACGCTGTCGTATGCGATGAGATCGGAAACGAAGAAGAACTTTCGTCTCTGCGCTTTCTTATGGCGCGAGGCGTTCCGTTCATCGTTTCCGTTCACTGTCTCGGCGCGGAAGACCTTATGAAAAACAAGGTGCTTTCGGCTCTTGTCCGCGAAAATCTTGCCGAAACGGTGATATTTCTCGACGACGTACCGTTCCCGACGCATATAAAAGAGGTTTTGATGCTGTGAGATATATTCTGTTGTTTACCGTCTTTGCTTCCTGCTGTTCGGTCGGGATCATGAAATCTCACGCGCTTAAAAAACGCTGTGCGTCTCTTTCCGAGTTCGTCGCGTTTCTTGACTTTGCCGAGACGCTTTTGAAAACCGAAAATCTTCCGACTGCGGATATTTGCAGACTTTCCGGATTTTCTCTTTTCGACGGGACGGAACCCGTTTCCGACGCCGAGAAATTTTTCCGTTCCGCCTGTGATGAGAATTTTTCGCGAATGTGCTTTGACCCGAGCGACGGACATCTTCTCGATACGTTTTTTTCCGAGTTCGGAAAGAGTGACGGCGACGGACAGTCTTCTCTGATCGCTTCGGTGCGTCAGAGCGCGGAAAAAGCCCTTGAAAACGCATCGTCGGAAAAAGAAAAGTATTCAAGAGCTTACGCCGCGTTCGGATTTCTTGCCGGCGCCGCGCTCGTGATAATATTGATTTAGGAGTTGTAAATGGATATTTCCGTCCTTTTTAAGATCGCCGCCGTCGGGCTGATAGTCGCCGTTCTCAATCAGATATTGAACAAGACCGACCGAGGCGAATACGCCATGCTCGTCACGGTCGCGGGGCTGATAGCAGTAATACTCGTATTGCTTGACAGCGTGACCGAACTTTTCGGAGCAATGCGCTCCGCTTTCGGACTGTGAGCATCCTGAGACTCGTCGGTGTCGCTCTCGCCGCCGTTATGATGATACTTGTCCTCCGCAAAGAGAACGGAACCGCCGCTCTCGCCGTCGCCGCGGTCGCCGGAGTGATCATAATGCTTTCGGTAATCAACGACCTCGTTTCTCTGATCGGATATGTCCGCGGTCTTGTATCGGAAATTCCGTCCGCATCGGACAACCTTGCCGTTTTGCTCAAATGCATCGGGATAGGCTATATTTCCTCTTTCGGCGCTTCGACGTGTTCGGATATCGGCGAAAAAGGGCTGGCGGACAAGATAACTCTTGCGGGAAGGGTCTGCGTTCTGATCGCGGGGCTTCCTCTGCTGACCTCCTTTCTCGAAACGGTCGGTGAAGTTTTATGCTGAAACGGATACTTTTCTTTTTTACGGCTTTTGCGCTTTCCGTGTTTTTCTTCGCGTTTCCTCTGTCCGCCGATGCTGTCGGTACCGCGATCGGGGACGCCGACGGCGCACTCCCCGAAAGTGTTCGCGAATACGGTCTGTCAGCCGAAGACACTTCAGAGTTTCTCGAACTGAAAAATGTGTTTTCGCTGTTGCTGAAAGCCGTCGGAGCCGCATTCGGGAACGCGCTCGCTCCTTTCGGGCTGACAGTTGCTTTGCTTGTCGCTCTTTATATTCTCGGAGCGATTTGCCGCGACCGAAACGACGCGCTTATGAAAACTCTTTGCACGGTCGCCGTTTTCGGAACCGCGGCAACCGCGTTCTTCCCCGTTTTTGACACGTCCTCCTCGCTGAAATCGGCAGTTGACGACGTCTGCGCTTTCGGACAATCTCTTTTCCCTGTTCTTCTGTCCTGTGTCTGCGCCTCGGGAAAAACGGCGGCTGCATCGGCGGCTTCCGTCAGCGCGGGAGCACTGTTTTCGTCGCTGTCTTTTGTCGGAACGGAACTTGTCGTCCCTCTTGTAAATACTTTTTTCGCCGTCGGAGTGTCTTCCTCCGTTCTGTCGAACGGCTCACTTTATTCTCTTTCAAAAACCTTAAAAAAGATCTGTGTTTCCGTCTTGGGCGTCTGCTCTCTGATTTTTTCTCTTGTGATGGGCGCGCAGCAGCTTCTCGCCTCATCAGCCGACGCGACTTCCGTCCGTGCGGCGGCTTACGCTGTCGGAAACGGGATCCCCGTCGTCGGTGGCAGTATCGGGGAGTCTATGTCCGCTGTTATGGCGAGCGCAGAGGCGATCGCAAAGAATGTAGGGGGCTTCGGGTGCGTCGCCGTTGTCTGCATACTTTTTTCTCCGCTTGTCACCGTCGGCGTTCTGTGGCTTCTGTCTTCCGTTTCGGGGGCAATCGCCGAAATGCTGGGGCTTGACCGTATGCGCCGCTTCTTTTCTGTTATCTGCGATGCCTACGCGATCGTTGCGGCACTCGCCGCGAGTATCGGAGTCCTTGTGATAATAAGTCTTGGGCTGGTGATCTGATGAACGCTTTTTTTTATTCGGCGGTCGTTCTTTGTGCGGTCTGCGCCGTTCTTGAATGCCTTCTTCCGAAAAACGCGGGCGATCTCGGCGCTCTCTGCTCGCTTTTTGTCATTTTGAGCCTGATTACTGTTTTTTCGGTCTCCGACGGATTTGAAATGCCCTCCTCCGAACCGATCGCTTATGAAGATCTGTCTTCCTCCGCCTTTTGTGCCGCCTGCGAAGAAAAAGTTGCGGAGATATGCGCGGAGTACGGGATTTTTCCCGATGAAGTCGAGATCGTTTCTTCCGACGGCACGAGCGTTGAAAAAATGATCGTCCGAGCCGACAAAAATTCCGAGCTTTCGGATCGGCTCGAAGACATATTCGGCTGTGAGGTGCTTTTTGAATGAAGCAGAGAAAAACCGATCTGAAAAAACTCGGAAAAATGCTTGCGGAGAAGAAGACTCCCATAATTGTCTGCGTCTGTGCCGTCGCCGTATTGCTTCTCGTTTTCGGCGGAAAGAAAAGCACTGAGCCGAAGACCGAAGAAAGCGGCACTTTCAGCGTTGAAAAATATGTATCCGAAACGGAACGCGAACTTGCGGAACTGCTCTCGAAAATTGACGGCGTGGGAAAATGCGACGTCATGATAACCGTCGTATCGTCAGAGAGAAACGTATACCTCGCCGACATTGAATCGAAAGGTGATAATTCTTCGACATCTCACATAAAGATAAAAGCGGGAGGGAACGAATCGGCGGTCATCGAATTTCGGTATATGCCGAACATCGCGGGCGTCGCCGTTGTCTGCGAAGGCGCGGGGAGCGTCGCCGTCAAAAGTTCCGTCGCGGAGACGGTCGCCAAAGTCCTCGGCATCGACAGATCCCTCGTTTCGGTCGCAAAACGGAAATGATACGTTAGGAGAAGTGTTATGAGATTCAAAAAAACGCGTTGGCTGATAGCCTTTTTGACCGTCGCCGTTATCGTTGCGGTCGGTATCGGCTGGAAAATATCGTCGACGGAAAGATCCGTTGTTACCGAAACGGTCGGAGACGGAAAAAGCATAAAGACCTCTGCGGACGATGATTATTTTGACAATGCGCGGTATACCAGACAGCAATCCCGCGACGAAACGATCGGCGTTCTGAAAAGCATTGTCAATAACGAAAACGCCGACGATCAGTCCCGTCTTGCCGCCGCTGACAGCATTAACGGTTATGCGGTCAGAAGCGAACAGGAGAGAGCCGTTGAGAACCAGATAATCGCGAAAGGTTTCAAGGATTGCATCGTCTTTATCGGCGAGGACAACGTATGCGTCGTTGTCAAAACCGACGGGCTGACCTCCGCTCAGGCCGCGCAGATCATGGATATAGTCGCCTCTGCCACACATTTGAACTCAAATGTCATAAAAATTATTGAGATGAAGTAGTGACAAACGGGAAAAAATGTGATATAATATATCCGTAGTATTATAAACGGATCTTGAAAAGCCGCGTTTTTCCCTCTTTCGGAAGAGTCGGCGGCTCGTTATATCCGGTCATGATCCGAATGATCAAGGAGGCTTTATAATCATGGCAGAAGAGAATATCGGTTCCGTAAAGATCTCGGAAGAAGTCATCGCCGGCATCGCCGCGACTGCCGCCTGCGAAGTTGAGGGAGTAATCCGTCTTTCTTCAAAAAACGTTTCTTCCGCAAAGGATATCGTTGCAAATTATAAGCAGATCGCAAAGGGCGTTTACGCTGAGGCAGGTCCGGGCGTCATTAACTTCTGCGTAAATATCGTTATCAAAAACGGCGTAAAGGTTCAGGATCTTTCCGAAAAGGTTCAGAGCAACGTTAAAGAAGCGATCGAGAACATGACGGGGCTTCGCGTCGGCGAAGTCAATGTGTTCGTTGTTTCCGTCGCCGCCGACAAGAAAAACATCGCGGAAAACAACGACTGATCCGAAAGATCGGTCGCCGACGGAAGGATAACACGCGTATATGAAAAGAAAAGACGCAAGAGAAAACGCCTTCAAAGTCCTTTTTGAACTCTCTTTCTCGAAAGATGCCGACGTTGATGAAACGGTGACGCTCTCAGCCGAGAATTTGGGCTACGAGTTTGACGATTATTGCATAAAACTCATAAAAGGCGTTGCAGAAAATAAAGAAGATATTGACGCAAAGATAAACAGTTTCAGCTCAAAGTGGAAGACGGACAGGCTTTCCCGCGTTGCGCTCTGCGCGGCTGAGATCGCGTTTTACGAGATCGCGGGAAAAGAAGTTCCGCCCGCCGTCGCCGTCAATGAGGCTGTTGAGATCGTCAAAAAATTTGACACCGACGAAAGCGCGAAATATATAAACGGCGTTCTCGGCGGTTATGTCAGAGCCGATGAAACCGGTCGTTAAAGCACTCGCGTTCGACACGAGCAATTACACGACTTCCGCGGCGACGGTTACGTCGGACGGAGAGATCTGCAATTCAAAAAGGCTGTTGCCCGTCGAAAGCGGAAAACGCGGATTGCGGCAGAGCGACGCGGTCTTCTTTCATACAAAACAGATATACGAAGTCTTCGAGAGCCTCGACCTCAGCGGTGTCGGGGCTGTCGGTGTTTCAACTCGTCCGAGAAATATCGAAGGGTCGTATATGCCGTGCTTTCTTGTCGGACAAACTCTCGCGCAAACCGTTGCGAAAACTCTTTCCGTTCCATTGTTCCGCTTTTCGCATCAGCAGGGACATATAGCGGCGGGGATCCTTTCCTGCGGCAGACCCGAACTGCTGAACGGAGGTTTTTATGCGTTTCATGTTTCGGGCGGCACGACCGAACTCGTCGAAGTTCGTACCGTCGATGACATACGCATAGTCGCGGATACCGACGATCTGACGGCAGGACAACTGATCGACCGTTGCGGCGTCAGACTCGGACTCGGTTTTCCCGCGGGAGCGGAACTGGAAAAACTTGCGCGCGAAGGTGTTTCGCCGAAACGTCCGAAGGTCGTTTTCCGAAACGGAAAATGCAGTCTTTCGGGATTTGAGAATATAGTTGATAAAATGGCGTCGGAAGGCATTCCCGCGCCGGATATCGCCGCATTCGTTTTTGAAAGCGTTTATAAAAACATCGAGGCTATGACCGACTTCGCCGTCTGCGAAAACGGGGAGAAACCGGTTCTTTTCGTGGGAGGCGTCATGTCAAATTCACTGATGAGGCCGCGTCTTTCGGAGAGGTACGAAGCATATTTTGCCGAACCGTCAATGTCGTCCGACAACGCCGTCGGAACGGCGTACCTGACGCTTGCCGCCGCAAACGGAGAACTGAAAAGATAAGGAGATGTCCCGTGGCACTGACCGTGACCGTTTCACAACTGAATATGTATGTCAAATCCGTGCTGACCTCCGATCCTAATCTGAAAGGCGTGACGGTCAGGGGAGAGATCTCCAATTATACGAGAAACGCGCGGAGCGGTCATGCGTATTTCACTTTGAAAGATTCTTCCGCGTGCGTTAAGTGCGTCATGTTTTCTTCCGCGTGCTCACGCCTGAAATTCGATGTAAAGGACGGGCTTGAAGTATTTGTGACGGGGAGCGTTGCTCTTTACGAACGCGACGGCGCTTATCAGCTTTATGCCGAAAAAATGTCTCCCGTCGGGATCGGCGCGGAGTATCTGGCGTTTCTCCAACTTAAAGAAAAGCTTGAGAAGACGGGACTTTTTTCTCCCGAATACAAAAAACCTCTTCCGAAAATGCCGAGGACCGTGGGGCTGATAACATCCGGAACGGGTGCCGCCGTCAGAGACTTTCTGTCTATCAGCCGTGCGCGCTTTCCGTCTGCCGAGATCGTTATTTATCCCGCGACGGTACAGGGATCCGGCTGTCGGGACAGCGTTATCGCGGGTATCGGATATTTCGAGCATCGCGGCGCGGATGTTATTTGCATCGCCCGCGGCGGCGGTTCTTATGAGGATCTGGCGTGCTTCAACGACGAGGCTTTGGCATACGCGATATTTGCCGCGAAAACGCCGATCGTCAGCGCGATCGGACATGAGATCGACTACACGATCCCCGATTTTGTCGCGGATGTACGTGCGGCAACTCCGTCCAATGCCGCCGAACTGATATGCCCGTCCTCCGCGGAATTGAAAAGCAATGTCGGCGCGCTCGCAACGCGGATAAACAACGCCGTCTCGGGAGAGATACGTTTGCTCGAGACCCGTCTCGGAAATCTTTCCGTCCGTTCGTCTCTTATAAGGACGGTCAGCGAAAAAACCATTTTACTCGACGGTCTTTCGTCCCGCATTAACTCCTCCGCCGAGCATTTTACCGCCGTTCGCGAGCAGATCCTCGGAAAATTGGTCGGAACCGTTGAGGCTATGAACCCTTTGTCCGTGCTTCGGCGAGGTTATGCCGTTGTGTCATCGGGGGAAAAAACCGTATCCCGCGCCTCGGAAATATCCGAGGGAGACAATATAAAACTCAGATTTACAGACGGGGTGATAAACTGTGTCGCAGGAAAAAGAAATGACTTATGAACAGGCTGTCGGAAGACTTGAAGAGATCGCGGGTCTTATGGAAAGCGGAAAACTTTCGCTTGACGAGTCGATGAAACTTTACGACGAGAGCGTCAGACTGACCGAATTCTGCTACTCGAAACTCGAAGCATTCAAACAGCGTGTGTATGAGGTGACATCATCGGGAGAAAAGGAGATCGCTCAAAATGACTGATTTTGAAGAAAAATTTGAGGAATACCGCGCATATATCAACGAAAAACTTTCGGATTACGTTGCGACCGACGGAACGAAAATATGCGACTCAATGCGTTACAGTGTCATGGCGGGCGGAAAGCGCATTCGTCCCATTCTTGCCCTTGAATGCTGCCGTTTGTGCTGCGGAGATTGGAAAAAAGCGACCGCATTCGCCTGCGCCGTCGAGATAATACATTCGTATTCGCTTATTTACGACGATCTGCCGTGCATGGACAATGACACCATGCGCAGAGGCAAGCCGACCAACCATGTCGTTTACGGTGAGGATATCGCTTTGATGGCGGGCATGGGGCTTTATTGCCGTGCTTTTGAGATCGTGACAGAGAGTTATAAAGATTACGGGCTTTCAGACAAACAGTTGATCGAGGGTATCAGATCTCTTCTCGGCGCATCGGGAATGAACGGGATCGTTCTCGGGCAGGTGCTTGACATCGACAATGTCGGGGGCAAGCATACCGATCTCGATTACATAAGAAGAATTCACGATTATAAGACCAGCGCGATGCTCGAAGCGTCGGCAGAGGTCGGCGCGATCTGCGGCGGAGCGACGGAAAAGCAGCGCGACGCGCTTCTTGAATACGCGAAGCATATCGGTCTTGCTTTTCAGATACGCGACGATATTCTCGACGTGACGGGAACGGACGGGGATATGGGAAAAACGCTCGGCAAAGACAAAGAAAGCGGAAAGACGACCTTTGTCGATGTTTTCGGCGTCGGCGGAGCCCAGCGCAAGGTCGTGGAACTGACGGAACAGGCGAAATCCGCCGTCTCGTGCTTTTATGACAGCGGATTTCTTCTTTCGCTGGCGGATTACCTTTGCGGCAGAAACAACTGACCGTTTTTCTCTGTTTTGCGACGGAAAACGACTTTTTTCAATTGCCCGAATGAGTTTTCCGCTTTGTCAAAAAAATTCCGAAAAAACGGGTTATACTATACTTGCAAACACAAAGGAGAGATTGTGTTAGCCTGTCGGTGACAGTTGCTTTTTTCTTTTCATTTCTAATCCTTTTTTTCTGAGAGAGACCTCTTCGGAGGTCTCTTCCTTTTTTCGCGCGAAAATATTCCGTAAAACCTGTTTTTCGGATAACTGTCGGATAAATTCGCCTTTGTCGGAAAAAATAACGTAAATCAGGTTTTTGGAGATGCGATATGAAAAAGAGAAATGAAACGGGTTTTGCGGGTGCGGTCGGCGAGATGAAAAAAGCGCTTGCCTCGGCATACGGCGCGCAGGGATGTTCCTCGGCGCTGAGAGATAACGCCTATCTTTTGAAAAGTACCGCCTCCGCGGTCTCTGCCGCCCTGCTCAAAAGCGGAAAGTTGCCCACTTCGGGAAAATATCCGAGGATCTACATTTTTCTTGAAGATTATATATCTCTGTGCGGCGCGATCTGCACGAGAGAAAAACTTGACGAACTTTTTGCCGCCGCAAGCGCAGAACCGGAAGTTACGGGGGACGAGATCGCGGTTTTCTTCGACGTCTTGAAACTCGTTTTGCTGAAAAAGATCTTCCGTTTCGCGGAAAAACCGGAAGGAGGCGCTTCGGTTCGCGAATATATAAAGTCCGTCCGCTTTCTTTCGAATGTTCGGGTCGACGATCTATATGCTCTTATAAGCCCCTGCGAACAGGTTTTTTTGCGTGATCCCGTATATTCGGAGATGACGCGCGAGAGCCGAAATCTTTATCGCCGCCGCCTGTGCGTTGAAGCCCGAAGGACAGGCGTTTCCGAGTACGATCTGCTTCAAAGACTGACGGACAGGGCTCTTTCCGAGCCCGATCCCGAAAAAAGACATATCGGATTTTTTCTGAGGAAAAAACGGTTCGGTCTGCAATATATGCTTTCCGTTGCCGCTCTGACGCTTCTTGTCGCAACTCTTGCGGGAGCGGCGACAGGCAGCATTTTTCTCGCTGTATCCGCATTTTTCCCCGCATTCGGGGTTTCCTGCTTATGCTGTGACAGGCTCTTCTCTCATTTGAAGAGGGAGTCCTATGTCCCCGGAAAAGACACTCATAACGGCGTTCCGAAAACGCTTGTGACGGTCGTTACTCTGTCAGAGGGGCTGACCCGGGAAAAAATATATTCCTCGCTCGCCGAATTCTGTATTTCAAATCCGGAAAAGGGCTTGATGTTCGGTCTTCTCGTCGATCTTCCCGAAAGTGATAAAGCCGAAGACGAATTTGACGGATATACTCTCGGCATGATCGCCTCCGCAATTCGCGAACTGAATGAAGACTACGGAGAAAAATTTTTCGCCTGTGTCCGTCGGAGAACGGAAAATCCCGACGGAAAATTCTGCGGACGGGAAAGGAAACGCGGAGCGGTCTGTGATCTTGCGGAAGCGACGGAAACGGGAGACAGCAAAGAATTTCGTCTTGTTTGCGGCAATATTTACGGGGCGAAATATATTGTTTGTCTTGATGCCGACACTCGCCCCGGCATAGGCAGTATCGGGCGTCTTGTCGGCGTTCTCGAACATCCGTGCTCCCGTCCCGTTTATGCGGACGGACGTGTTGTTTCGGGCTACGGCGTCGCCGTTCCGTGTATGCGCACCGACCCCGTATCCGCGGGTCAGACATTGTTCTCCGAAGTCAGTTCGGGGGCTGTGGGAACGGAATATTATGAAAACGCTTCTTACGAAACTTATCAGGATCTTTTCGGCGCGGGAAGTTTTGCCGGAAAGGGCGCGATACGCGTCGAATCCTTCCGCCGCACGCTGTGTTCACGTCTCAGAAGCGGTTCCGTTCTCAGTCACGATATAATTGAAGGTGAACTTTTGCGGACGGCTTATGTCTCGGATGCGGTCTTCACGGACTCCACTCCGTCCAATCCCGTTGCGTATATGCGCCGCACTCACCGATGGACAAGAGGCGATATTCAGAATACAGCGTTCGTTTTCCCGCATATCAAAACCGAAAACGGGAAAGTGAAAAACCCGCTGACGGCTGTGTCCCGATTCAAAATCGTCGGCGGCGTTTTGCGCGCGCTCGCTCCCGTGGGGCTGTTTGCGATCTTCTTTTCATCTCTTTTTATCGGGATCCCGTCGGTAATACTCGGACTTATATTTGCGTTTTTCCCGACGCTTCCCGTCATTGCCGCATATTTCCCGTCGAAAAACGGAACTCCCGTTCGATATGCTTCTCAGAGACTTTGCGCCGCCGCTTCCAATTTTTTGCAGTGCTTTTTTTCGCTTTCATGGTTGCCGTATGAGGCGTTTATAAAAGCGGATGCCGCCGTCAGGGGGGTTGTAAGGCTCGCAACGCGCAAAAAACTGCTCGAATGGAAGACATCCTATTCTATCGACGCGCTTTCGATAGGAAACGGTAAATATTTTCTTGAAATGCCGCAGCAGTATGTCGGAATAATATTGCTTTTTTCGCTTCCGTCTCTTCCGATCGGAGTTCTGTGGCTTCTCGGTTTGCCGCTCGTTCTTCCTGCAGTTTCGCAAAAGAAGAAAAAAACTCCGGAACGGACCGAAGAAATACGTTGCGAAACGGAAAAAATGTGGGCTTTCTTCCGAGACTGCGTGAATGACGAAAGTAATTTTCTTCCTCCCGACAATCTTCGCTGTGAGCCTTTGAGTTGTGTCGCAGAGAGAACTTCTCCGACAAATATCGGGATGTATATGCTGTCGTGTCTCGGCGCTCTCGAACTCGGACTGATCGGGCGCGCGGAACTTTTCACGCGTCTTTCGGATACGATTTCAACTGTCGAAAAACTTGAAAAATATGAAGGACAGATCTTGAATTGGTACAACACCCGAACGCTCGAACCCCTTGAACCGCGTTTTGTTTCAACCGTAGATAACGGAAATTTTGCCGCTTGTCTTCATACTCTTGCGGAGGGCTTGAAACGGCTTTCGCCCGAATCGGATATGCTCGTTTTCAGGATAGAAACAGTTCTTTCCGCGATAGATCTTTCTTTTCTGTTTGACAGAGACGCAGGGCTGTTTTATGTCGGTTTCGATGCGGGAAAGGGTGAGTTTTCCTCATCTCATTACGATTTTTACGAAAGCGAATCCCGTTTGAGCGTCTATTATGCCGTTGCGACGGGCCAGATCCCGTATTCCGCATGGAAAAAACTCGACCGCGCCGTTTTTTCTTCGGACGGAGTGATGTACGCCCGCTCATGGTCGGGAACGATGTTTGAATATCTGCTGCCGACTCTTTTTATGCCCGTATATCCGCTGACATTCGATGAGGCGGCTGTATACCGCTGTCTTGATTTTCAGCGTAAAGAGAGAGCCTGCGGCGTTTGGGGAATTTCCGAAAGTCAGTATTACGCGTTCGATAAACTGCTGAATTATCAGTACAGGGCTTTCGGAATTAAGCGTTCCGCCGTCGATCCCGACGCATGTCAACGCCGCGTTATTTCTCCTTATTCCGCTTTCCTCTCTCTTTCGTTCATACCCTCGGAGGCTCTGAAAAATCTCGACAGACTTAAAAAACTCGGTGTTTACGGGGAATACGGGTTTTATGAGGCTGTCGATTGCACAGACGGCGATGCGAAAATCGTGAAAAGTTATATGGCGCATCACGTCGGAATGTCTTTTCTTTCCTGCGTCAATTATTTATGCGACGGGATCTTTCAAAAACTGTTTATGAATACGCGTTTTTCGGCTTTTTCGGATATGCTTAAAAACGCGCCGCCGTTCAGCGCGGAAAGGTATCAAAGCAAATTTTCGGAGCAGGCGCATTCCGTCAGATTCGGAAAGACGGATGAAACTCTCTTTGTTCCCGCTGTTCCGAACGGCGAAGTTCGAGCCGTTTTCGGCAGGGATATCTCCTTTTTCGGTGTCGATTCCGGCGAGGGCTTTCTGAGCGTGCGCGGTATCGATGTGACGAAACGCCCGTCCTTTGCCCGACCTTCGGGATTTGTCGTTCTCAGGAAAAACGGCGACGGTATCACTTCGTTTTCACGGTTTCCCGTCGGAAAAGGGAAGCAACCGAGATATATGTGCGTTGACGGCGGCGAGATCAGTTATACCTGCCGCGACGGAAACTTTGAAGGAAGGTTTTCCGTTTGTTGCAGCGCCGAGTTGAGTGGAGCACAAGCGGAGATAGCTGTCCGAAATAACGAGAAAAATTTCAAAAAAGAGGAGATAATTTTCTATTTTGAGCCTGTTTTAAGCCGCACGGAGGAGGAAGTATCTCATCCGATGTATTCCGCGCTGTTCGTTGAATTCCGCGTTGAGGACGGCGTACTTCTGTGTCACCGAAGAAAAAAAAGTCCCGATGAAAAAACGTTGTGGCTCGCAGTAGGACTCGACGGAAGCGAGGCTTTCTCCGTCAGCAGAACAGACATTCTTTCCGGATTTTCCGAAAATCCGTTCGATTGTATCTTTGATGCAGATTTCAACAGTTCGGCGGACGGAGCGGTCAGTCCCTGTGTCGCTCTGAAATACTCGCTTGCGGTCACCTCCGGCGGTTCGGCGAGAGTTCATGTCTCTCTTGCGGTCGGAGAAAGCGCCTCGGAAGCCTTGTCTGCTGTAAAATGCCTTGAAAAGAAAAAGTACGGGACTCTGCGGAAAGAGGCGGAGAATTATCGGAGAGAAGCACTTCGCGGTCTGGGAATAGGAAAGGCTCAGCTACGGGTCTTTGACGATCTTTGCGCCGCGCTCGTTTGCGATTGCCGCGCAAACAGCTTTAATGTTCGCCTGCGTGCGGAAGAACTTTTCCGCTACGGAATAAGCGACGATCTTCGGCGCTTTTTTGTCTGCGTCGATGAATCGACCGTGTCCGACGGAGAAATGTATATTTCGGTTTTCGCTTTTCTGCGCGGGCTCGGTCAAATGTGCGAACTTGTGATCTATTGCTTCGAGCCTTCTCTTTACTCACCGACGGTCAGCCGCCGTCTGAAATCATTTATTCAGACTTCGTTTCCGTGGCTCGACGGCGGTAGGGGCGGGGTGTTTGTCGTGTGTGACGCGAGTTATTCATTCTATTCTACTCTTGCCGCATCGTCTCAACTTGTCGCCGATCTGAAAAACGGGCGGCGTATATCGGATGTGCGCCCGTATATGACCGCCGACAGGCTTCCCGTTGAACCTGTTCCTCTGCAATATGTTTTCAAAACAGGCGTCGGGGGCTTTGTCGAGGGCGGTTTCGGCATCGACGATATGCGGAAGGTCGGAGGTGTCGCTCCGTGGGCAAACGTGCTGAGCAACGGCGTTCTTTCGACCGTTGTGACCGATTGTTCGCTCGGATATACCGCGGACGGAAACTCTCAACTTGAAAAACTTACGCCGTGGGTCAACGACACCGTTTTCTGCTTCGGGGGAGAACGTCTGTTGCTTTCCGTCGGGGGAAAGATCTACGATCCCTGCTTCCGCGCGAGCGTTCTTCATCTGCGCGGACGTACGGTCTATCTTTCGCAGGTGAATGATGTTTCTGCGGAGATCACTGTTTTTGTCTCTTTGGATAAGCGCATAAAGTTTATTCGCGTAAAGATATGCAATCCGACGCCGCGGGATCTAACCGTCGCTTTCTTCCCTCGCATAATTCTCGGAAACGGCGACAAAGCGGGCGTTCGCAGAAGGCTTTACGCCGATCATATCGAATATGAAAACATTCTGCGCACCGATAAACGAGCCGTGCTGTGGACCGTCGGAGGTTCTGTCAGCGCGGGAGGGGTCATGTTCGGAACTGCGCCATACAAAAACGGGTCGGCATATTTCCTTCTCGGCGGCGCCGACGGACATGTGGAAGCGACAGATCTCGTCCGTTCCGTTTCGACCGCCGAAGACTGTGAAAACGAGTTTTCGCGTGTCTGCGCGGCGTATGAAGGCTACGGACATCTGAAAGTTTCCCTGCCCGATAAGCGTCTGTCGTATTTTGTCTCAACCTTTCTTGAATATCAGGTCGCGCAGTGCCGATTGCTCGCAAGAACGTCGCAGTATCAGTGCGGAGGCGCTTTCGGCTTTCGGGATCAGTTGCAGGACGCTGAGAGTCTGGCTCTTTTTGAACCGTCGATCCTCCGTGATATGATTCTGCGCGCCTGTTCCGCGCAATTTGAAGAAGGGGATGTCCTGCATTGGTGGCATGACGGCAAAAACGGTGAAAAAATCGGGATCCGCACGCGTTTCGGCGATGATCTTCTCTGGCTTGCACATGCCGTTTCCCTCTATATTCGGCTGACGGAAAACATCGCGTTTCTTTCCGAGCGGGTTCCTTTTGTTTCTGGCAGGGTTCTTTCCGACGGAGAGAATGAGTTTTATTCTTCCTTCCGATCGTCTCAGACCGACGCTACCGTTTATGAGCACTGTCTGGCGTGTGTCAGACGCGCGCTGAGAACAGGCGAACACGGACTGATCCTTTTCGGAACGGGCGATTGGAACGACGGGATGAACGCGGTAGGCAGGGAAGGAAAGGGAGAGAGTGTCTGGACGACGCTTTTTGCCGTTCTTGTTCTCCGAGATCTGTCTGCCGTTGCGGAAAAGGTCGGAGATGATGATACCGTTTCGTTCTGTCTTCAAAACGCCGTTTCACTGTCCCGTGCCGTCGAAACTTCCGCATGGAGCGGAACGCACTATATACGCGGATTTTACGACGACGGGACGCCGATCGGAAAAGAAGGGTGCGAAATCGATCTTCTCGTCCAATCTTTTGCCGCACTCTGCGGCAGTCTTGACGGAAAACGTGTCGAGAGCGCACTGAACACGGCGCTTGCGCGGCTTGTCGACACCGAACGCGGCATAATCCGTTTGTTCGATCCTCCGTTTACGAACGGAACGAAGGATCCCGGGTATATAGGCGCATATATTCCGGGAGTCCGTGAGAACGGCGGGCAGTATACCCATGCCGCGGTATGGTTTTGCCGCGCTCTGTTTTCGGTCGGACGCGGAAAAGAGGCTTACGGATTGCTCCGTTTGATAAATCCTGTCGCGCATTCTATGAGTGTCGGCGATGTTAAGCGTTATCGGAAAGAGCCGTACGTTCTTGCCGCCGATGTTTATACGAATCCCGCGCATTACGGCATGGGAGGCTGGACATGGTACACCGGTTCGGCAGGGTGGTTTTTGCGCTGTGTATGCGAAAATGTACTCGGAGTGACGCGCAGAAAAGACCGCATTTTCTTTTCGCCGTCTCCCGACATTTCCCGCATGGGGTTTTCGTTCACCGTCCGTATCGAAACAACCGAATTTGACGTCTCCGTTTCCGTCGGGGATGATAAAGGTCTTTTTGTCGACGGCATTTTTTCCGAATTTGCGGTTCTTGACGGAAAACATCATGAGGTTGAATACCGTATGTAAGAAATTTTAAGGTTTTTTTTCGGCTTCCCTTGACATGACGGCTTCCGAATGTTATTATTATAAATATGATAATCACAGGAGGCACCGTATGGAAAACCAAGTGTCGTTCGACAAACTCGGAATAGGACCTTTTAATCTTAACCGCGTCGCATTTTCTGTCGGGAATATAGATATTTATTGGTATGCCGTTCTGATAACGGCAGGTATGCTGCTCGCAGTTATCTTCGCGTGCCGATATGCGCGCCGCGTCGGTTTGAAAACGGATTATCTGCTTGACGCCGCTTTATGGGGTATACCGTTTGCCATCCTCGGCGCAAGAATATATTATATTATTTTCGCGCTTGATGAATTCAGAAACGCCGACGGCTCGCTCAGTTTCTCAAAGATGATCAATGTCCGCGACGGAGGCCTTGCGATCTACGGAGGCGTCATAGCCGCCGTCATTGTCGCCATGATACTTTGCAAAGTCAAAAAAATCAGTTTTCTCAACCTTTTTGACATCTGCTCGATGGGACTTCTTATCGGACAGGGAATAGGTCGCTGGGGAAACTTCGTCAACTGCGAGGCTCACGGAACGGAGACCGACCTTCCGTGGGGAATGTCGATCAACGGAGCCGCGCCCGTTCATCCCACGTTTTTATACGAGAGCCTTTGGTGCCTTATCGGATTTGTTCTTCTTTATCTGTTCGCCCGTAAATGGCAGAAGCATCACGGAGAAGTCTTTTTCGGATATCTTATCTGGTACGGCGCGGAACGTGCCGTCGTTGAGGGTTTGCGCACGGATAGTCTGTATGTTTTCACAGCCAAGACCGCCGAAAGTCTCGGCTTCAACATCCGTGTTTCCCAACTTTTGTCGGCGATACTTTTCGTTGTCGGCATAGTCCTGTTCATTCTTGCGCGCAAAGGCATTTTTGAAAAGATCGGCGCGAAGAAGACGAAAGAGACTCGCAACACCGCGAACGTAACGGACGGCGGCAATGCGGTCGCGTTGAACGACGGTGAGATCGTCGAAGAAGTGACGGAGATCGAAACGGTTTCCGAGACGGAAGAAGAAAAAAGCGAAGAGGAAGGAAAAACGGAAAATGGCACGGATAATTGACGGAAAAGCGCTTGCGCAAAAGATTAAAGAGAACATCTCGGAAGAGGTCTCGGAACTGAAAAACAAAGGAATAATACCCGGACTTGCCGTTATACTTGTCGGCGACGATCCCGCATCGAAAGTATATGTCAACAACAAGAAGAAAGCGTGCGCGCAGGTCGGTATCTATTCGGAAGAGTACCTTCTTCCCGCGGACACGGACGAGAAAACTCTGCTTGACCTTATCGCGAAACTGAATGCGGATGACCGCATCAACGGAGTGCTTCTCCAGGCTCCGATCCCGCCGCATCTCGATTACAGGAAAATATCCGAAACGATAAGTCCGATGAAGGACGTCGATGCGTTTCATCCCTACAATGTCGGAAAAATAATGATCGGAGATTTCGATTTCGTTCCCTGCACTCCCGCAGGCGTCGTTGAACTTATCAAGTCAACGGGAACGACGATAGAAGGCAAAAACTGCGTTGTTATCGGACGCAGCAACATCGTCGGAAAACCTCAGGCGATGCTGCTCCTGAAAGAGAACGGAACGGTGACCGTCTGTCATTCAAAAACGAAAGATATTGCATCCGTCACCCGTAATGCGGATATCCTTGTCGTTGCCGTCGGCAAAGCGGGCTTCGTGACCGGAGATATGATAAAACCGGGAGCCGTTGTCATCGATGTCGGAATGAACAGAAACTCCGAAGGAAAACTTTGCGGCGATGTTGATTTCGCCTCTGCCGAACCCGTTGCATCGTGGATCACGCCCGTGCCCGGCGGGGTAGGTCCCATGACGGTCACTATGCTTTTGAAAAATACCGTCAAAGCGGCAAAACTCGCGAACGGTACAGATTGAGCCGAATATCCCGCAACCGGTTGTAACCGATTGCGGGATAAAGTTTTTAATATTGATTTTGCACATAATGGCACCGCTGCGGTTCCTGTTATTGAAAATTTTTCACAAAACAATTATTTCACAAATTATGTATTGACAAACGGAGTTTTGCGTGGTATAATAGTCAAGCACAACAAAGAAAACGCGGGCGTGTCGGAATTGGCAGACGAGCAAGACTAAGGATCTTGTGTGCCTAGCACGTATGGGTTCAAGTCCCATCGTCCGCACCAGAAAAGAAACAACCTTTGTCTACCGGACAAAGGTTGTTTCTTTTCAACGAAATAAATCCCTTGTGGGATTTGTGAAATGCCTGCGGGCGTGAGGGGATTTATTTCCTTTCACTTTCCGCGCAGGTCGGCAACAGATCCTCGTTCGATCAGCGTCGGGCTGATCAGTTTGCCGACGCGGGCAAAAGGCTTATGCGCTATCTGATCCAGCAGCAGATCAACACACCGGCACCCGATCTCACGGAAATGAATAGAGACCGTGCTGAGCTGCGGCCATGAGGCGTTCCCGATGGCGTTCCCGTCATGCCCCATAATGCTTATGTCCTGCGGAACGCGAACCCCTCGCGCGTGACAGGCGTTTATCGCGCCGACGGCGATCTCATCGTTTGCGCAGTATACGGCAGTCGGCAGATCACTCCGATCGAGAAGCGCATTCATTGCCGAAAATCCGCCGTCAACGGTATCTGTCGTTCGGCAGATCCATTCGGAATGCGTCTCACATCCGAACTTTTCGACAGCGCGGAAAAATCCGCGGTAGCGCTCGCCCCAGATACCGATGTCGGTTACGTTGTGCGCAAGAAGACCTATGCGCCGATGTCCTCGGTCGACAAGATATTTGACCGCCGTAAACGCCCCTTCACAATAATCGTGCGCGACAAAGCCGCTGCAGTGGGGAGCGCTGCTCTTCTCCGCCTGTGAAATGCATATTACCGGGAATTCACGTTCATAGCACTCTTTCGCAAGACTGTCAAAATTTCGGTAGAATTTATCGTATTCTTCGATCAGAGTCTGTCCCGGATCATCGCCGTCTCCGGAGCGGAAATCAATACCCAAAAGAATAAGTCCGTCGATTCGACGCCCCATCAGCACCCTGATCGACGTCATTGCGGAATCGGGAGAGTCGGCGCACGCCATCAGCACATTATAGCCGTGAGCGGCAGACTGCTTTGTGATTCCCGACAGACATTCGCTGTACAAAGCATTTTCGGGGCGCGAAACGAAAACTCCGACAGTATGAGTTTCGCTTGTAACAAGCCCACGTGCCAGAAGATTCGGCACATAATTCAGCTCGTGAGCGACCGCCAGCACTCGGTCAACCGTTTTGGGAGAGACAAGTTCCGGACGGTTGAAGGCGCGGGAGACGGTCATGGGGGATACCCCGGCAGCTTTGGCGACGTCTTTAATATTAGTCATAAATACAGTTTCCTTTATTAACTCTTCGGTATTACGGCAAATTGTCGGCGATGTTGTTTGACCGAACGAAACGGTCGGAAAGGCTGTTTATACATAATTGTCGGATAGAGTTGCGTTTATCAAAAACCGCGCCGTACAGCAGACAGACAGTTACTTGAATATATGATAAATTTATCATTTTGCAGGTGGATTGTCAATCGGTTTTCCCGTAAAAATTACTGATTTTTACAGAAATGTCGTTTTAGACAAAAAACAGTTCATATATCTGTTTGATATGGTAATTGACACGAGAAATAAATTTTGGCATCATATAAACATATAGTGTGTTACCGATATCATTTGTTTCTGTCGGGCAGATTATGCGGTTTATACCATGCTGAAGAAAGAATACGGCGGAACGGGCATTTGTCATTACAAATGCCGGTTCTGTCGTTATATATGATTGTTTGGGAAGGGGAGAACAATATGGAGTTCGACGACATAAGAAATGCGGAGAGCGAGACGGAACAGATCGAAAAAACTTATGAGTATTTTAACGAGGACATCCGTCTTAACCGTTCAAAGGCGGCGCGGGTGGAATTTCTGACAAGCGTCAGATATATCGAGCGGTATCTGCGTCCCGGAGACAAAATTCTCGACATCGGCGCGGGAGCGGGCGAATACAGCCTGTATTTCGCGGAAAAAGGGTATGAAGTCAGCGCTCTCGAACTTACAGATGCGAATATTTCGGCGTTTCGCAAAAAGATCCGTCCCGAACACAGGATCGACCTTGTAAAAGGCAACGCCGTCGATCTGAGCCGCTACGGTGACGAGAGTTTTGATGTCGTTCTCGTTTTCGGACCTCTTTACCACCTTCACTCGGAAGATGATAAACAAAAGTGCATTTCGGAGGCAAAGCGAGTTTGCAAAAAAAGCGGAAAACTGTTTTTTGCTTTCATCGGGAACGATATGGTCTTCTTGACCGAGTTTTACAACCGTCCGGATTATTTTACTTCCGGAGAATACGATAAAAGCACCTTCAGGCTTGAAGATTTCCCGTTCGTTTTTCACACGCTCGACGGGTGCCGCCGAATTCTTTCCGACGGCGGCGTGCATATCCTTCATGAGGTCGCTTCCGACGGAGCGAGCGAACTTCTCGCAGACAGGATCAACGCGCTCGACGATGAAAATTATGCGCAATATCTTCGCTATCACTTCTATATCTGCGAGAAGAAAGAATTTCTCGGAATGACGAATCATCTGCTTTTCGTCGGAGAAAAATAACGATTCCTTTTTTTCTTTGCGGAATAGTTATGCGGATTATCTGTTTAATTATACACGGTATTCTTTTATAAACCGAAAAATATCTGCCGCGCGGTGTGTCCTGTCGGATTTCGCGCGGCATCTTGTTTCCGGAGGCATAAATAGTATTTTTGTATTGACAAATGTCTTTCCGAATGTTATAATATATAATAAATAATACAAATGTGATGTTTAAGAAAAAGTTCGGGGACGGGACAGCCGTAAAGAACGCTTTTGTCTGTGACATATCGGACATATCCGAAAAGCAGATGCATAGCGCAGACTTCAATGTGCCTGATATATTTGCGAGTTTGAAAAGGACGAAGTCTCAGATATTTTGTTGTTTTATGTAATATTTGATTGCGAGACCGTATATCCCGTAACTGCACTTCAATTTGAATTTTTGCCTGTGGGGAGATAGATATGAATTCCGATAACCGGCTTGTTTCAATTATAATGCCTTCATATAATTCCGAAAAGTATATTGAAACTTCGATCCGTTCCGTTGTGGCACAGACCTATACGGACTGGGAATTGATAATAGTTGATGATTGCTCGACCGACGGAACCGAAGCAATTATCCGTTCTTTTGCGGATGATTCCCGCATTCGCTTTTTGAAAAATGAAAAAAACAGCGGAGCGGCAGTTTCCCGAAACTACGCATTGCGCGAGGCAAAGGGCAAGTGGATCGCGTTTCTTGACAGCGACGATGTCTGGCTGCCGGAAAAACTTGAAAAACAAGTCCGTTTTATGGAAGAAACCGGATACGCTTTTACATTCACCGATTATTGGACACGGTTGAACGGAGAGTGGCTTCCCTATATATCTACCGCGCCCGATAAAGTCGGAAAAGGACTGATGAACCGTTATGTCTTTTTTTCAACGATCACCGTTATGTACGAACGAGAAAAGATCGGGCTCATTCAGATAGAGCCGGTGCGCCATAATAACGATTATGCGATGTGGCTGGCCGCTGTCGAAAAATGCAAATGTTACAGATTGCCCGAATGTCTTTCTTACTACATACGCCACGACAATTCTGTGTCGAGCGGAAGAAAAACAAAACAATTGAAAAATCTGTTTACAATGTGGCGCGTTGCCCGCGGAAAATCTTCTTTTGTCGCTGCTTGGCTGACTTTGAGGAATATGTTCTGGTTCTTGATCAGACGCTCTGTCTTTAAGCGTAATCCGGATCCGTCGGATGAAGAAGCAAAGCGAATGTTTGAGACCTCATGTGCTGTATGAAAATACTTGCTGTTCGTGCGAGAAACCAAAAAAATTCGTTTCGTAATAAACATCGCTCTCCGATACACGTTGAGGGATAACGAAGCGGTGCTGTAATATTGAAGGATGTGAATATGATGTCTCTTTATGACAAGTTAGTTGCGGGTGAGGAGCGCCTTGCCCTTGTCGGTCTCGGATATGTGGGAATGCCTATCGCCGTGGCGTTTGCTTCCAAAGGATTATCCGTTATCGGTTTTGATCTGAACGAAAAGAAAATCGAACTTTATCGGTCGGGAATCGATCCGACGAAAGAAGTCGGCAATGATGCTGTAAAGGCATCATCGGTCGAGTTCACTTCCGATGCCGAAAAACTGAGAGAAGCGAAATTTATCATCGTCGCCGTTCCGACACCGGTTAACCTCGACCACACTCCCGATCTGTCGCCCGTCATAGGCGCAAGCGAGATCGTCGGGAAAAATCTGACAAAAGGCGCGATCGTCGTTTATGAATCGACCGTTTATCCGGGGTGTACGGAAGATATTTGCATTCCCATTCTCGAAAGAGAATCCGGGCTCAAATGCGGAGTTGATTTCAAGATAGGATATTCCCCCGAAAGAATCAATCCGGGAGATAAAGTTCACCGCCTCGAAAACATTCGTAAGATCGTTTCCGGTATTGATGCCGAATCGCTTGAAGAGATAAAAAATGTTTACGACATCGTTATCGAGGTCGGAACATATCCCGTTTCGAATATTCGAACGGCAGAAGCGGTCAAGGTCGTGGAAAACAGCCAGAGAGATATCAATATCGCATTCATGAACGAACTTGCGATGGTTTTTGACCGAATGAATATCGACACGAACGAGGTCGTTTCCGGAATGAATACAAAGTGGAACGCTCTCGGTTTCCGTCCGGGTCTTGTCGGAGGTCACTGTATCGGCGTTGATCCGTACTATTTTACATATCAGGCGGAAAAACTCGGTTACCACAGCCAGATCATACTCAACGGGCGAATCGTCAACGACGGAATGGGAAAATATGTGGCTGACGCCGCCGTTAAAAAGATGATAGAGGCGGGACAGGCTCCGAAACATTCGAAAGTCGCGATTTTCGGACTGACTTTCAAAGAGAACTGTCCCGATACGCGAAACAGCAAGGTCAACGACGTCATAAAGCGTCTGAATGAATTCGGGATCGAACCTATTGTTGTCGATCCGTGGGCTTCTGCGGAAGACGCGATGCGCGAATACGGCGTCAAATTGACACCTGTCGAAGAAGTGAAAGATGTCGATTGCATAATCGTCGCAGTCGCTCATAATGAGTTTGTTTCGCTCGGACTTGAAAAGATCAAGACGTTTTTCGCGAACCGTCCCGATTGTGAAAAAGTCCTTCTGGACGTGAAAGGTCTTTTCGATATTCAAGAACTCGATGCGTCCGGGTTGAAATATTGGCGTCTGTAAACCGAAAAACGCCGTCGCAAAATCGAAAAAGCCTTGGAGGAAAAAATGGGGTTAGCAAAAAAACTTGTCGGTGTATTCCGACATTTTATGCCCGCCGATTCGTGTTTCAAATATCCGTATGAGAAACAAAAAAAATATATCGATTCGATTCCCGAACCGAGGGATAATTTCGAAAGAGGTTTTTTTCAGTTCAAATGCCAGATGTTTTTGGTCGGATGGACGCATTGGTTGCTGAATGTCGCGTCTCTCCCTCTTTATGTTTACAAAAAACTGACGATAAAACATTTGTGCCCCGAAAAAACCGAGCCTCGGAATGCGGTTTTCTGCACGCCGAATTTGCACCGAAACATTCTTCCCGAAAGCCTCTTCTCAGAGTTCGGGAAAATAGAAATTTTTGACCATTCCGTTTATTCTTCTCTGAACGACGATGACCGAAAATTTTTGAAAGAACTTGCTCGCCGCTATCCGTTCAACTGGCATTTCCGCCTTAAATGTATGTTGAAAATCGCGATGACGAGATACGTCCTTGATAAGTTTTCTCCGAAAGCGCTCATCGCTTCGACGGAGTATTCATTCACGAGCAGTGTCCTTACGGAATATCTCCGCCGCAACGGGGTTGAACATATCAATATTATGCACGGCGAAAAACTCTTTTTCATCAGAGACTCGTTTTTCGTTTTTGACCGCTTTTATGTTTGGGAAGAAAACTATAAGCCCCTTTTCGAAAAACTTCGCGCAGATGTTTCCTGTATAAGGGTCGAGCTTCCCCCGGTTCTTAATCTCCCGACGTCCGAAGAGACTCCGATATACGATTTTACGTTTTATCTGCAAAATGAAACTCCGTCTCAGGTTGAAACTATCGTATCATATTGTGAAACCTTGATCAATGCGGGATACAAAGTGAGTGTTCGCCCTCATCCGAGATATACGAAAATTTCAGAAGAACAGTTGCACGGACTTGATGTGAACATTGAAATTAACAAAGAACTTCCGATAGAAAAATCTCTTAAACTGACAAAGTGTGCCGTTTCGTTATATTCGACGGTTCTTTTGCAGGCTTATGCGAACGGAATCGCGTTTGCGATCGACGACATAACCCGTCCGGAAATGTTCGAGAGAATGAAAACTCTTTCATATATCGGTTTTTCACTTGAACATCGGTTGCTTTCGGATATTTTGAATGAAGCATCGAAAAAAACGATTTGATACGGCAAAAAGGAAACAGTTATGAAAATATTACTCGCATCGAGTTCCGGACTGCTTGATCCCGAATTTTCCGAAACGCAGAAATGCAATACGGGCTTCGGACATATGATTCGTGCAATTTCCGTTATGCTGGCAACGGAAGAAAACGAAGTTGACGTTTTGACTCAATCGAACTTTACGAACGGCAGAAAAATCGGACGGGCAACGCTTTACAAGAAAAAGTATTCCGACCTTTTCAGGCACTTCAAACCCTTTTATTTTTTTAAAGCGATCGGACACGCTTTTCGCCGCGAATACCGTCTCGGTTTGAAAGCTCGGGTATTTCTGTACTATATGACCGGTAGTTATTGCGAATACCTTATTCGTAAAAACAAATACGACGTCGTTCATATCAACGGAATAGGAAAAGCATCTCTCCCGTTCCTTTATGCATGCGCGAGAACGAAGACTCCTTTTGTTTTAACTCTTCATGGATTGATTTCTTTTGACGAAAGTGTTCATACCGACAGATTTTCCAAAAATCTTGAAAAGGCATTCGTCCTTGAAATGAAAAAAAATCCCGATATGCTTTGCACGGTCATAAGTTCGGGTATTAAAAAGCGAATTGTCAATTTTTGCGGAGCTGAGGATATTCCCGGAATAAGGGTCGTTTGCAACCCGATAATCGAGACTTCCGAGATCTCTGACCCCGTGAAGAAAGAATCGAAATATGTTATCGTCGTTATCGGAAATGTGACCGAAGGAAAGAACCAACGACTTGTTGTTGACGCTTTTCGTGTTATGCCTGAAGAAATCAGAAAGCAGACAAAACTGTACGTTATCGGCGGTATGGAAAAAGACCTTCGGTCTTATGTTGAGCGTGAAATGATTGAAAATATCATTTTCACAGGAATCGTTAGCCGTGGCACGGTCAACGCATATCTCGATATCGCCGACCTCTGCGTCGTCGCTGCCCTCAACGAGGGCTTCGGACTTTCTATTGTCGAGGCTTACAGTCACGGCGTTCCCGTTGTTATGCCCGACGGAATAGATGCATTTGACGATGTTTTTGAAGATTGCTCTGCCGCCGTCGCGAAAGAATATACGCCCGAATGTTTTGCCGAAACGATTGCATCTGCGCTTAAAAAGAGTTGGAACAAAGATGAAATTCTCGAGGTAGGAAAGCGTTTCACAATGGCTTCCCGTTCCGAAAAGTATCTTTCCGTTCTTTCGGAAGCCGCAACAAAACACTCCTGTTCGCTGACTGTTGACGAGGTTTCGGAAATTGATGAAAAAGCGAAACGCAACGATTATTAACACGGTAATTTGACAGGCGAAAACCGAGAAAGAATTGTTATATGAGCCAATACATAAAAGAAAAGCCGAAAAATGAAGAAAAACACGACCTGTTCTATATTGTTTATTCGGTCGCAATACTCGTATATCTGCTTGCGATCAATAACGCAATGACATCCGTACTGAGTGTTTTTGCCGTTATCGCTGTTATCCCGTTCTTGTTTCGGCCGGAAAAGTTTTTGCCGTTGCTTTTCGCCTGCGCGATAAACGGCGAATTTTTCGTTGCATTTCAGGGGATAAGTATGGCGCGAATATTCACGCTTATTTTCATTGTCGGGATGATCATCCGGATGGTGACGGAAAAAATGAATCCGAAAATGAGCGATTTTGTTATACACGGTCTGTTAGTTCTGTTTATCGTATTCTCTTGTGCCACTTCGTATTCCGGAGAACTTACACCTGCGTTTTCGTTCGGTCTATACATCGCAACGCTGCTGTTCTTGCTGTATATGCCGTTTGACCGAAGATATTTCCTCTTCGGGTGTGCGCTTATATCTCTTGTTCTTTCCGTGTTTTATGTCGTTGTTCTTGTCTCGGGTTCCGCCGATGCATTTATGGGGAGAGTCACGTTGGACGAAGACGTAAACGAGAACCAACTTGCAATGGGAATTGCGCAGCTTGCCGCATTCAACTTTGCCGGTTATTTTGTTGCAGACAGGAAGAACCTGAAAATTCTGCTTGCCGCCGGCGGCGTCTGCAATGTCATAAGCCTTATATTTACAGGTTCCCGAAGCGCAGTTATCGGAACAGTTGTAGGTCTTGTTGCCTGCGTGATACTCGCAACATTCGGCAAAAGCCATGAAGTTCGGGGCATACGCTTTACAACATTGCTGATAATTGCCGTCGGTTGTGCTGTCGCATACTATGTCATAACAAAGTATAATCCCGATGTCCTTGAACGCTTTTCCGTCGACGCCGTAAAAGAAAGCGGCGGAACGGGTCGAGCGGAGGTTTGGGGACTTGTTTGGAATGAGGTTTTTCCTGCGTTCCCGTTCTTCGGTCTCGGTTACGGCGGACAGAATCTTTCATATTATTTGCGTGACAATTTCGGCGTCGGACACGGTGCGCATAATTTCTTCTTCGATATCCTTTCCTCAACAGGAATTACAGGGTTGCTGATATTTATACCGTATACGGTCGTTTGCCTTGTAAAAGCAATAAAAACCTTCAGGTTCGATTGCTCTTCGCTTATTCCGTTCACTATGTTGGTAACGATCCTTTTCAACGGCGTCGGCGAAAATACACTCGGGACCCGCATTTTCTGGTTTGCCGCGGGGCTGTGTCTGATGATCTCTCGTCAAAAACGTGAAAACAAGATGCCCGTCGCGGAAAAAAGTACGGTTTTCGCTAAAATTCGGAGAAAGTATGAAAAGACTTGATTTCGTTATATTCTATGAAAGTTTCAACCGCGAATATCAGAATATTTATCTGCTGAAAAGAGAACTTGAAAGTCGCGGTCATTCGGTAAAACTGAGCCATTTTTCGCAAAAAGATTATTACGACACAATGAAGCATTGTCAGCCGTCGGTCGTTGTTTGTCCGTGGTTACGTTACAATGAAAATGTTTTCAGGTATACGTCTTTCAGACATCCGATAAAGGCTCTTGTAAATCTGCAATGGGAACAGGTTTATAACAATCTCAGCATACGCGAAGGGCTTACCCGCAGTACGGGTGAGGCTCTGAAATACATTCATCTGTGTTGGGGCGAAAATTCGCAAAAACGGCTCGTCGAATCCGGCGCTCCGCAGGAAAATCTCCCCGTTGTCGGAGGGATTCACCTCGATTTTTGCCGCAAAGAGTTTCTTGACGATCTTCTGCCTAAAGAGGCGGTCGCGGAGGAGTTCGGCTTTCCGGCGGAGAAAAAACTTTCTCTGTACATATCAAGTTTTGCTTACGCATCATATTCGCCGGAAGAGCAGAAGAAATTCCTCGAAAAATACGGAAACGCTTTCAGACCGTTGTTTGAGGTCGAAGAAGAAAGCAAGCGCCTGACTCTCGAATGGCTTCGCGAAGAGTGCCTTCGCAATCCCGACAGGATAGTTGTATACCGTCCGCATCCCGCCGAGACCGTGACCGAGGATCTGCTCTCGATTAAAAAAGAGATCACGAATTTTCTTATTATATCAAAGTATAACATCAAACAGTGGATCCATGTTTCCGATATTATAAATATGTGGTTCAGCACTTCGGTCGCGGAGATCTTTTATATGGGCAAAAAGTGCAATATACTTCGCCCCGTCCCGCTTCCGGACGATCTCGAGGTCGAGGTCATGAACGGCGCAGAGTTTATAACGTCGAAGGAAGAGTTTCTTCGCCGCACGGAGAACTGTTCGGAAGACGGTTTTCCGGTTTCCGCGGAACGGATAGGTTATTATTATTCCGTTGAGGACAAGTATTCATTTAAGCGGATCGCGGATGTTCTCGAAAATCTTCTTTTGAGCGATTATGTATGCCCCTCGCCCGAATTTTCCTCGGAAGAAAAACGGGAGTTCCGCAAAAAGAAGAGATCGTGGATGTCCGGCGCGCATTATTTCCGTTTTTATGAGAAAACAGGTCTTGCATTGAGCCGGATCTGCCCGTTCGGAAGGAGAATATTAAAGAATTTGGAAAACAGTGTCAAGTCTTTTTCCCGTTTTGATTATGACGGCGCCGAACGATCTGTGGACCGTGTTTTTGAGAAGGTCTGCAAAAAGGTAAACGAAGAATGAAGAAAAAACAGGGCTTTATATTTTTGACGGCGGGAACTGTCATCTGCGCGATCATAAATTTTGTTTATTCGGTCCTTTCAAAGCGTTATGTTTTGCCCGAAGAACTCGGAATATTTTCGACGTGTATGATCGTCGAATCATATTTGAGTTACCTTCAACTCGGTTCTATCAACGCGTATAACAGGGATCTTCCGCAGTTGCTCGGTGCGGGGAAAACGGAAGAAGCCAAAAATCTGAAAAATTCCGTTTTTACCTTTCTCCTTGTCGTTTACGGCGCGACTCTCGTTCTCGGAACGTTGTTTTTTTCCGTGTTATATCCGATCATATTCGGAGAAGAACTTACTTTCCGATATACTTTCGGATATATCGTGACGGTAGTGGCAACGGTTTTCTCGATCTTTCATAATTTCGGAATGAGCACTGCGCGGATCAACGGAAAGTTTAACTTTTCCGCGCTTGCCGAGCTTGTCGGATCAGTTGTCTCGGTCGCTGTCGGCATCGTTGCCATTATCTTGCTTCGCAGGACCGGATATGAGTATTACGGTCTTTATGTCAGATGCATCCTGATGTATGCCGTTCCGCTTTTGCTCTACATCGGAAGTTTCAAGGGCGTGCGTTTGAAGTTCGATTTCAAACTGATCAAGCCTGTTCTGCTTTCGGGCATACCGCTTCTGATAAATTCATTTATATGGACGATCGTCACTTCCATAGACAAGTTTGTCATACTCGCGTTTCTCGACACGACCGCTCTCGGAAATTACTCGGTCGCGCTTCTCGGTTTCTCTACTCTTATAATTATTCCGAAAACCATATCGAACGTTTATTATATCAAGATGAACGAGCTTTACGGCGCGACGGGAAGCGTTGAAAAACTCATTGAATATGCGAAACACAGTACTCTTATCAACAGCATAATAACCTGCGTCACATCTATATGCGCGTTTTACATCCTTCCGATATTTATCCGCATAGTTATGCCCGGATATACCGAAGGAACGGCGGCGGCGCAGATAATCATTATCGGAGTCGCGATATATTCCTCGACATTCTCGTTCGGGCATCTGTTTACGGTTTTGAAAAAGAACGCGCAGTTGATAATGAACTCTGTGTTGCTGTGTGTCTTCAACGCTGTTTTTTCAAGCGCTCTCGTCCTTGCGTTCGGCGCGGACATCAACAACGTGGCTATCGGAACCGCGCTTTCATACGCGCTTTATTCCATCTTGCTGATAACTCGTCTGCGTCGGCTGTGCGGCTCCGACCTGAAAAGCATGCTGAGAAACAGCTGGCTTGCCGTTTTGTGCGCGATAGTGCCGTGTCTCGGATTTTATTTCCTGAGCGTGTGGCTGAGTTTTTCTGTCTACATCGCATTCGCCGCTTCATTTATCGTTATGCTTGCTCTGCTTGCGGTTTTCTATCACAACGATATAAAAGAACTGATAACAAAAAAACGCGGGTTGCTTTAAATTATTACGCTTTTTTGATTTTTATTAAACATAATATATTTTGAGGTTTATTATGGGGAAAGTACTTGCCGTTATAACCGCAAGAAGCGGGTCGAAGGGGTTAAAGGATAAGAACATCATGCCTCTTAACGGAAAGCCGTTGATAGGGCATACCATCGACGCCGCACGCGAATCGGGTATATTCGATACTGTTCATGTATCAACGGATTCGGAACTTTATGCGCAGATATCGCGCGATCTCGGCGCTGATGTGCCGTTTTTGAGGTCGGCGGAAAATTCATCGGATTCGGCGTCGTCGTGGGCGGTCGTCAGGGAAGTGATTGAAAGATACGGGAACGAGGGAAAAGTTTTCGATACCTGCGTCCTGCTTCAACCGACGTCGCCGCTGAGGACTTCGGAGGATATAAGAAACTCTTTCGCTCTTTATTGCGAAAAGAACGCGAAGAGCGTAACGAGCGTCTGCGAGGTCGAGCACCCTGTACAATGGTGCTTTGAACTCGGCGAGGATCGCCTCATGGATTCATTCGTCAATTCCCCGTACAAAAAATGCAGAAGGCAACTTTTGCCGAAGAATTATCAACTCAACGGCGCGATCTATATAACCTCGTGCGAAAATATACTCTCCGAAGATTTTGATTTTTACGGGGAGAAATGCTACGCTTATGTCATGCCTCACGACAGAAGCCTTGACATAGACGATGATGTCGATCTTGCCATCGCGGAACTTCTTATGAAAAGAAGAGCGCACTAAAGTAACGGGAATAGAACATGCCGAAACGAAGATCCGCCCTTGACGGGCGGATCGCTGTGTTGTAAAACCTTATTCCGTTTTCTGCGAAAACTTCTTTTGCGCTTTGTCGAATTTCCATGTTGAGACACAGACCTCGTTTCGGGGCTCGGCATCTGCGATCTGCTTCCATGTTCCTCCGAGAAATTCGGCGCTTCCGTCGGGGAAAACGAACGCATACTCGACTTTCAGCATATCGCTTCCCGCAACGGTCTCCGTTTTTCGGAGTTCGAGGGTGAAAAGTCTTTGCAAAAAGTCCGTCGCGCGTTCGACATAATCGGGTTCGCCGTCGCGCGGACGCTCCATATAGTCGTCGAAATGCTCGTGATCGGTGAAATAGAACAGAACGATCTCGTTTTCAAAAACCTCGAACCACACATTGTTTTCTTTGTCAAGTATGACTTTGTCTCCGTATTCGGGCGCGCTTCCGTCGTCGAGGATATGCTTTTCCGCCGTGATCTCGACGTCTTCTTCGCTCAGAAACGGCGACAGCGCGTCAAGTATTTGTTTTGTTATACCGTAAATCATAGGCTCCTCATACTGTCCGTGTTTATATATCTTTGAACATCGGTTCTCCCGATCTTAACAGGATATATCTCATAAGTCTGACTGTCAGCGACGGCGCGAGCCTGTGACCGATGTCCATGAGCCTCGCGTCAAAGCCGCAGGTCATTCTTTTTCTTCCGTGCGCCATGCCGCGTACGGTTTTTTTTGCGATCTTTCCGGGCGGCGTCGAAAAATATTTCATAACGGATCTTTCCGGCATTTTTTCCGTTTGCGAACGGAATATTCCCGTCATGCTGAACCCCGGGCAAACGGTAAAGACCCTGACTTTTCCGATCATTTCCGCCCTGAGCGCTTCCGAATAACTCTTGAAAGCCGCCTTGCTCGCGCTGTAAGCGGCGGCGCCCGCAACGGGGCAGAGCGCCGAGGAACTGACAATGTTGACTATCATCGGATCGGTCGCTTTCATTATATACGGAAGCATTGTGTCGATCGCGGTCGCGTGAGACAGAAAATTGACTCTCATTGTGTGTTCCGTGTTGCCCATGGTCTGTTTTTCGATCGCGGCAAACGGCGGCAGAATGCCCGCGCAGTTTATCATAATATCGGGAGTCCCCGTCAGGTTTTCCGCGAAAGACCGCCATTTTTCGCCGTCGGTAATATCGAAGAGCACGTATGTGAACAAATCGCCCTTATCACCGAGCGATTTTTTCAGTTCCCGCATTTTTTCTTCGCTTCTTCCGATCCCGATCACCTTACATCCGTGTTTTTCGGTCAGTATGCGGGCGATCTCGCTCCCGAAGCCTCCCGATGCGCCTGTCAGGATGACCGTTTTTCCGTCAAGTCCGTATTTCATATTCTTTCCCTTTTCTCTCTTGTCCGCGGACGGTGATCTCTGCCGATCTTCGCGTTGACAGAAACGCGCCTGCCCGCACTTTTATCATTATACCATATTTTCGGCGAACATTCAAGCGTTCCGAACAAATTCGGACAACGATGTTTTTAGCCCTTATCAAAAATATCGCGCGAAGCCTTATAACCCGGCTCCGCGCGGTATTTTGCATTCAACAGGCTCTCGCTTATGTCAATGCTTTGTCATGCTTTCCGAAAAGAGATATTGTCTCTTTTCTCCCGTCTTGCGACGCTGTTCGGAAACTATCCGTTGATGCTCGTCGTCTTTTTCGCAACGAAATAGAATACCTTCATCGCGTCTTCGATATCTATTGCGCCGTCCGCGTTGATATCTGCATATTCATGCGCGGAAATATCGATATAGAATTTCTTCGCAACATGGTAGAACACGGTCATCGCGTCGGCAATATCGATCGCCCCGTCGAAGTTCACGTCTCCGAGCAGATAGATCTTCGCATTCTGCGTCACAGCCGACGAACCCACGACCACGGTATACGATTTTGTTACGTGATCCTTTTTCGAGACTTGCAGCGTATATGTTCCGGAAGCCACACCGCTCAGCGTGTAATTCGCGCTGTTGCCGCGAACTGTCGCTCCGTAAGCGGGGTATGTTTCTCCCGCGCGGATAAGGCTGATATTCACCTCGTCGGTGCTGTTGCCGTAACTCGTGACAGTTCCTGTGACGCTTACGCCCGTTCCGCAATCATAGTCCATATATGCGACCAACTGCCCGTCGGACGATATGTCATAGCCTGTTGCGGTTCTTCCGTTCACCGTTACGTCTACATTTGACGAGAACACGTATCCGCTTTGCGGAGCAAGCGTGATCTGCATCCTGTAACTTCTGCCTTGCTCGAACGTATCGCTTGCAGACATCTTTCTCAGCATGGGAGATCCGTTCTCGGCATATCTGAGTTCGCTCCAAACGGTCGATGCGGAACTGATGTGATTTGCCGCTTTGTCGATGCTGATCGCCTTTGCGGTGCTTCCCGCGGCGGGTTCCGTTACGGTCGCTTCGATGTTGCGTATCGCGGAGTCGCTGCTCGGTTTGAAGTACAGGGAAACGGTGAATTCTTTATGCGTGCCCGACGGCGGATTATAATTATTTCCGCTGTTGTCATCGTACACGTCCGGAATATTTACCCCGTTTGCGATTACTTCAAACCCTATTTCATTGTCGAGCGCGTATATGTACAGGTCGTCGGGGTCATCCAGACCGAATGTGATCATGCAGTAATAGTTATGACCTTCCAGGAATGTGTCGCTGTCTTTCATGTCGACCCATGTCCGGTTTTCGTCGGTTCCGTTGTCCGCCCAGTAAATATCCGTGATAAGGATCTTGTCGTTCGGCATTTCGAACAGATTGTTTATCGCGAATGTCAGATCCGCGGGCGTATCGCCTACGAACGGTTCGTCGTAATCAAAGTCGACTTTCGCGATGTTGCAATACGATATATAGTAATCGATATAGAACAGTATCGAGCCGTCAAAATAATCATATAAAACCGCGTTTTTGCCGTTTATTTTCGCTTTCACTGTCGTTTTCTCCGGATCGGCAAAGCCGTAGCCGTCTTTGGGCGTGAACTCGACGACTATCCTGCACGAATCGCCCGGCATGACCGTGTTGGCGGAGGCTGCTTCATACAGACCGAAAACATCGGCGGAAACCGCGTATTTATCTGCGTCTCCCGAAATTCCCGATCTCTTTCCGTAACTTGCCAAAGCGACAATGCCGTCAATGGTGGCGCTCGCCGTTGTAAGCAATTCCGCCGCCTTAAACGTGTATTTGTATGTTACGGTCTTTTTGTCGCCCGACAAAGAGACAAAGGTCGGTTTCAGATCTTTGTTGAACGTAACGTTCAGACTGCTTGCGTCCGCGAAGGTATAGCCTTCCTTTGCTTTGAATGTGACTGTGAAATCATAAGTCTTGCCCGCAACGAAGACATCGGAACTGTTCGTGGAACTCAAATACTTTTTGTCGGTCACATTGTACCAGAGAATGCTGTCCGCGTCACAGTAGGGGCTGCTTGCAAGGGAAGCGGAGAAGTTGAAATCCGGTCTTTCTCCGTCGAGGGGCTGATTTACCCATATTGCGGAAACGGAATAGATCGTTTTCTGCTTCTGAAACTTCGCGTTGAACCTATAGCCGCTGTATTGAACAACATTTCTGTTTATGCACAGTTCAATCATAAAGTAGGGGGTCACGGTTTCCTCAATGGAAGAAGAGAAGTTGTATTCAACGGCGCCTGTTCCGTCTGAATAGGATGCGGGAACAGTTCTCCATGAGCCGTCTTTTCTGTCTTTGACCTTGCAGTTGTAGTAGAAGCCCAACTCTTTCAGTTCAGGATCCAGATCGTCAAATGTCCATTTCAGGGTGTTCGTTGCGCCTGTAATACAGGTCCCTTTCAGATTTGTTCCGAGACTGACCCCGTTCAGGAAAACTTCTTTTAAAAAACCTCCCGAAGGCGCAAGGATCGCGAATAATTCCGTGTCTTCATCGGCAAGGTCTTCCAGCGTTATCTGCGAAGCCGCTTTGGGCTCGCCGTCAAGCACCAGAGTGTTGGACATATCCGTTATTTTCGTCAGATCCATTCTGTTCAGGAAATCCGAACCGTTATTCAGATACATGAAACTTTTGGATGTGAAGTTGACAGGTCCGACATAAATGCCTCCGTTCAGCCTCGGCGCGGCAAAGAAGGAAAATCCGGCATCCTCTTCAGCGACCCCGATCCAGTATTTGTCGAAATGCCTTACGGAGTATCCGTTGTCGGAGATGAATATGCCGTCGTTGATCGTTAGATATTCTCCGTATTCGAATTTGTTATACCACTCGCTCTCGGGGTCTGCAAAAAGCGAGTTTCCCACATAACACGTTTCCAGACCGAATGCGGTGAGGTCTCTTGCTCCCATGTTGTCGCCCGTAACGACAACGCCGTCGCAGTAAGCCTCAAAGCGTCCGCCGTTGATGACTGTCTTCATGTGGGACGCAACAACCGTTCCGCGGTAGCGGTTGACCAATCCTACGGCGTGCGTGCCGTTGCCGAACTTAACGGTGCTGCAATTCATTTTGAAGTTACCGCCGTCGATGACGAGTTTGGCTGTGAAGTTCCCCGTCGACTGAGGGTACAGATACGGTCCCTCACTGTTGTAAACCCGCACATAATAAGTATTGTTATGATTTACATGCAGAGCCGCGAGCTGGCTGTCTCTCCATTGGTTTGCGGTGAAGTTTATACCGCCGCCGCCCACGGAGTCTGTGATAGTGAAGACGGTCTCCATGTCTTCGATATAATAGTTCGGGTGAACGTCGATCTCGATGAAACTTTCGACTTCGCTGTTTTCATCCTGCGGCAGATCGGAGTATCCTGTCATCGTATGACCGTTGAAATCGAGCGTCATGTTTTTCCGGACGGTCAGTTTGACCATGTGCCTGGTGTCTCTCGGCAAAGAACTTATATCCAGATACAGGTCTGCCTGCAAGCGTACGATGGCGTTTTCACTCGCAAACAGCGTTTCCGCGTTCGCGTTCGCCGCAGTGAACGCGGATTGCAGATCTTCCCACGAATATACGTCATAGACAGGGACGTCTTTACGATCGACCTTATATGACATTTCAACAATGCGTGATTCCGGCCGATTTTGGAATGTGCCGACACGCTTTGCTTTTTTTCCGTTGACTGTCGCGTTGATGGAATCTCTCTCGGCGAAAACACAGCCGTCTTCCGGGAAAAGATATATATTTATTTCGTAACTTCTTCCGGCGACGAAAACATCGTCCTCGTCCATAAATTGATTTGCTTCGATATCCCACCATCTGATCGCGTCGAGATAATAACCGTCTCCGTTGACAAGCTTGCAACTGAAAACGGGATGTTCGCCCTCCACGGGCTCGACAACGTCTGTGACGGTGATGGTGTCGATCGGTGCAGCCTGATCCGCCGACGCCGCTATCGGAATCATTCC
Source organism: uncultured Eubacteriales bacterium (assembly GCA_902373415.1). Lineage (GTDB taxonomy): Bacteria > Bacillota > Clostridia > Oscillospirales > UBA644 > UBA644. Next base: position 41,465 of record CABKLX010000001.1, read on the forward strand.
GATGATCATAACAAACGTGAAAAACAGGCAGAGCAGCCTTTTGACCGCAGAACTTTTTGTTCCGTTCATAAACTTCTCCTTATTATAATTTTTTCAGCCGCACGTGCTTTTCCCGTGTTTCCGTGTGCGGCAACGGAAACGCGGTCTTTCATTTTCCGTGAGTCCTTTCGTTCCTTTCCTTACGAAAAAATTCTTCTGAGAAAAGATATATTTGTTTATTATAATTATAAGAAATTTTCGGAAAAATCACATTCCCCAAACGGGTACTTTCGGCTGTTTTGTACCTCGTGAAAACTGCGGTATGTGCCGCGGATGCGAGCGTATCAAAGCGCGGCGGAGAAAGAGACGGGGAGGGGACGTAAAAGACTTCCTAAATTTTTCCCTGTCTGTATTCCTTCGCCGTCGGCTCGGAGAAAGTCGTTTGCGGAAAAAATGAGCCCGGCACCGTCGCCGAACTCATTTGCGCATATATTGATATTTGTCCGACCTTATCCGTCGCTCCGGTCGAGGTCTTTGATCAGAAACCGTTGACGATAAGGCGTTTGCTGACGACTGCCGCCGCCAATTTTGTCTTTGAGGTGAACCCCGTTTTTGACAGCATACTGCTTATGTGTTTTTTGATGCAGTCGGGCGTTACGCAGAGAATGTCGCCCATTTCTTTGTAGGTCATTCCTTCGACGAGCAATCGGAGAACTCTTACCTCCGCCTCCGTGAAGTCATAACTCGTCGCGTTGCCGAGAACGACCGCGGGAGTCCTGTCGGGATAGACCTTTTCGCCTTTCACCGTCCGCTCCGCGACGTTCATCAATGCTTCGCGGCTCGTGTCCTTGAACCAGATGCTGTCGGCTCCGACCTTTTTCGCCCGTTCGAGATAACTTGCGTCCAGCATTGAGGTAACTATGACGACCTTGATATTCGGAAACCGCTTTTTCAGCGTCTCCGTCGCGGCGAAACCGCTTTCGTCGTTCTCCGTGCAGACGTCCATCAGAACGAGATCGACCGCATTCGACGCGCAGAAGCGTTCGGACGCTTTTGCGTCCGGGAGCGAACCCACGAGAGAGTATCCCTCCGTCTGTCTGACATAGGTCTCCATCATTTCGCGCATCATGCGCTGATCTTCAACGATCAATACTTTTATCATAATAAATTCTCCTGTTTCAAGGGAACGGAAACGGTCAGTTCAACACCCGAACCGCTTCTGATTTTCATCGTCCCTCCGTGTTTTTCGACTTTTGCGCGAAGAGAGGAAAGCCCTCCGCCTTCCGTGATCTCCGAAGGCGGCGCTTTTCCGTTGTCCGTTATCACGGCGGTTGCCGCCGTTCCGTCGCAGGATATGACAACTCGGAGTTCCGTCGCTCCCGCATGACGCACGGAGTTTGTCATGCATTCGCGCACCGCGGCGGTCAACACCGATGACGCGGCGGCGTCGGACGGAAGATCGCCCTCGCGGATCAGTTCGATCCCGAGCCCGCGCGCCGCGGTTTCAAGCGAACTTTGCGTGTTTCTGATCTCGGCGATCTCATTGTCGTGTTTCAATATATGAACGGCGTTTTGCCACTCTGTCAGATCGGGTTCTTCCTGCGAATCGCCCCGCAGAAATCTTCTTGTCGCGATAACGCTGCGTCCGATGTCGTCATGTATCCGCATCTTCATGTTCAGCGTTTCCTCGTCCCGTATCAGCGAAAGAATATTTGCGGAAAGGCGGCGCATACGTTCGCCGTATTCTTTCAGTATTCTGTTGTCTTCCTCCAATTCGGTACGTCTGCGGTAAAGTTCCGTTATATCGGACGCCGTTATCTGCGTGTATTCTTCTCCGCTTTTCAGCGTGACCGTCTCTTCGGAAAATTTCCATGCTTTTCCGTCTCCCGAAAAGAAAACGCCCGCTTCTCCGATCTCTTCCCGTGTTTTGCCCTTTATGAGCGCGCGCATCTCGTCCGGATTCTGCATATCGCTTCCCGCCAGATCGAAGAAAAGGCTCGTCATCAGATGATTGCACATGACGGTCATTCCGTTCCTGTCGAAAAAACAGACCCCGCAGGGGAGATTGTCGAACGCTTCCTTGACGCTGTTTCTTTTTGACGGCTTCACGCGCTTTCGCCTCCTTCGGGAAGACGGAGCGTTATCCGCGTTTCTCCGTCCGTATCTTTTTCCGCGGTTACCGTGTCCGACATAAGATCGGATACGTCGGCGGCGGAATCCGTGGTTATTCTGAGATAATATGCGTTGCCGTCTTTTCCCGCGATTATCATCATCGCGCTTGCGTCGGCAAAAGAACGCTCGGTTATTTCCTCGAAAAAATCATACATCGCGGTCAGATGCTCCGACGGCATTTGCCCTGTCAATTCCGAACGGAATCCGCATACGATCCCGCAGAGTTCGAGACTTTCGAGAGATTCGCGGAAGGTGAGCGCGAGTTCTTTTGCGTCGACCGTTTCCTTTCCGTCGGTCAGAAATACAAGATTGCTTCGCCGTTTCAGATATGTTCCGACCGTAAGTATCTTTTTCAGAATATGTATGCGCTCTTCTTCCGAGGCGGCATTCCGCGCCCGATCGATCAGTTCGTCCGTCATGCAGATCTGACGCGCCGTACTGCGGCCGATCATGTCGTAGAGCCGTTTCTGTTCCTCTATCTGCGCTTCACGCGCTTTCAGTTTGTTTTCCTCTTCAAGAATGCCGTTGCTGTCCTTTAATTCTTCTTTGACCTCGCTGAGTTCGTCCAGAACTCTTGTCAGATCGGAGACGTCTTCCGTCCAGACGACGTGTCCTCTGCGTATGGGCGCGCCCGACAGACGGAGTCCGTTTTCAAGCATCACCGAACCTTCCCGCGTTTTGCGGAGAAGTTCTTTATCCTGACGGATCGCCGTCTTTGACGACATCAGAACGTTGTAATCATTGTCCGTTATCTGCGCTCCGACGGTCGATGCGTCAAACAACTCCATATATCCGGAATTGGATTGGATAAACCTCAGATCTATGCACAGTTCGAGCGTGATCATATAGGAAAGGCACGTGAATGCGGTCACATCTCCGAAAACAAAGCGGAGCCATCCGACCTGCGTGAAGTATAGGAACGAATAGACGAGCAGTATCACCGTGGGAATACACGGGATCAGGATCAGCCTGTGTTTGTTCGATGCTCTGCGCTTGTGACAGAGAGTGAAAAGCACGGTTATCGCGCACAGGAACAGCCAAATAATTATAAAACAGTATATGAAAGCGTAGCCGTAATCCGAATCCGTCCAAACTTCCGCGCCTTCGGGGAAAGTGAAAACGAGCCCGTGCAGATCGTTTGTCAGAACCGCCGCGATCAGTAAAAAAGACGGAATGAAAAGTAAAACCGCCTTTTTCGGCAAGCGGTAGTTTTCGGGCTTCCCGATCGAAAAAGAGACAAGCACGGCGAGGAAGGGAACAAGTATCATCGGAACGTAAAAGAGATACCAGATATATCTCACCGTATGAGGATAAAGTTCAACCGAAATAAAATTGTATTTCAGCGATCTTATTACAAACCAGAAGACTATCAGCGCCGCGATCGCCGTCATGTAGCGGCGTATCTGCGGATGTATGATCCGTCGGCGCACGGAGATGCCCCACACGAAAAAAAACGCGATATAAATGAAGGAGCGCAGATATCCGGCTTTGCCCGACAGTATCTGTTCCCCGATCGGCAGACGGCACAGATATGCGACCGCGATTGCCGCCGCGCCCGCGATATACGTCACGGCGCGTTTTGCTTTCGTATCCGACACTTCTGCACCTCCGCTGTCTGTTTTTGTCTTCGTTTCCCGCTTTTCCGCTCTGAATTTCCCGATAAAGCGTATCGACGCTTTACCGTCCGTCGCAACGGTTATTTCAGCACAAGTTCGATCGCTTTGAACTGAATACGTTTCGGCAACAGTCCGAAAAGTCTCAGAAGCGGATTTCTGTTGATCGCATAGGCGAAAGCGGGAGATTTTTTCATAACGATCTTTACCGTCTTTGCGGCGATCTTTTCCGGTTCTATGTTCTTCGCCTCAACGCGGGACACGATCTTTTTGAAACGGTCGGCGTTGCATTTGTAAAGTTTTGTTTTTTCGCAGAAAACGTCGAGCGCCGAGGTCGAAACGCCGAGCATGTCCGTTTTGACGGCGCCCGCACGCAGTACGGAGACCGAAATTCCGAGCAGCTGCAATTCCATCCGGAGCGAGTATGCGTATTTGTCGAGCGCGCTCTTTGTCACGGCGTACAGTCCCGTGAAGGGGAGAGGATCGAGCGGCGCGAGTTCGCTCGTCGTTATAACGATCCTGCCGCCCTTGCGCAGAAACGGCAGAAATGTTTTGTTGACCAGAAACGCGCCGAAAAGATTGATGCGGAAAATGCGTTCAAAACTTTCCCGTTCGATCTCCGCGAGCGAATCGAGCATATATATGCCCGCGTAATGCACGATCGCAAAAAGCGCGTCTGTTTTTTTCTTTATTGTTTCGGCGGCGCGGGCAAGACTGCTCTCATCCGTGATGTCCGCTTCGATCGGAAAGACGTTTTCTTCCGCCTCGCCGATTTTTCTGTCAAGCGCGAACACGAAAAATCCCTGTTTTTTCAGGAGTTGTACCGTCGCTCTGCCCATACCTCCGTATGCGCCCGTCACAAGTATGTATTGCATATTTTTTATATCCGTTTCCGTTTTTTTCGCTGTGAATTGGGTTTTCGCGTGCAAGTTTTCCTCTGCGTTTTTACCGCCGCAGGACGACTTTAACAGATCTGTTCTGCTTTATCATACCATATAATGCTCGGATTTTCAATAGTTTTTTCGGTATTTATGTTTTCGGGCGCGCAACGGTGACGGCGGCTCTCTTCGAAAAGCGTTTTTCGGCTTTATGCCGTTTCGGTATAAGAGGTATGCCGTTTCCGTCTAAGTTTGTTCGTAAAAAAATACATTCTGACCGATTGACAAACCGTAAACAGGTGTGGTATAATTCAGATGTAAAATTTGTAGTTCTTTGTGACTGACGGATATGTGGAGCACCACGTGAATCAAAGAACGAATCAGCCGACCGTCTGGGCATGCTTATCTTTCTGGGTAGGTGTGCCCTTTTTTGATTGGAGGAACCGTATGAAGAAGATTGCGATAATCATGGGCAGCGACAGCGATATGCCGGTCGCGGAAAAAGCCGCCGATACGCTCAGGAGTTTCGGCGTTCCGTTTGAAGTCCATATTTTCTCGGCGCACCGCACCCCCGAGGAAGCGAAGGAATTCAGCGCGTCCGCGCGTGAAAACGGCTTCGGCGCCGTGATAGCCGCGGCGGGTATGGCGGCTCATCTCGCGGGAGCGATCGCCGCGAACACAACGTTACCCGTTATAGGAATACCCGTAAGATCCGCGGGCTTAGGCGGTATTGACGCACTTCTTTCGACTGTACAGATGCCTTCCGGCATACCTGTCGCAACGGTCGCGATAGACGGCGCTGTCAATGCCGCTTTGCTTTGCGTGGAAATTTTGGCGGTGACGGACGGCGAATTGGCGCAAAAACTGAATGACAAACGCAAAGCAGATCACGATAAGGTGACAGAGAAGAACAAAGCGGCGGAAGATCGGTTTAATATCTGAAACGGAGGACATAAAAATGGAAAAAACAGAACAGCTTTACGAGGGCAAAGCGAAGAAGGTTTTCGCGACGGAAGATCCCGAATATGTGATCGTCTCATATAAGGACGACGCGACCGCGCTCGACGGTCTCAAAAAGGGAACGATAACGGGCAAGGGCGTTATAAACAACAGAATGACGAACTTTCTTTGCCGTCTGCTTGAAAAAAACGGAGTTCCCACGCATTATGTCGAGGAACTGAACGACAGGGAGACCGTTGTCAAAAAAGTCTCCATAGTTCCGCTTGAAGTTATTATCAGAAATATTTCCGCAGGCTCTTTCGCAAAGCGTTACGGCGTTGAGGAGGGCATCGTTTTTGATGCTCCGACGATCGAGTTCTCATATAAAAACGACGATCTTCACGACCCGCTCATCAACGAATACCACGCGCTCGCGTTAAAACTCGCGACAAAAGAAGAGATCGAGACAATAAAGTCCATGGCTTTCAAGATAAACGGTATTCTGAAAGAATATTTCCTTTCGCTCAACGTAAAACTTGTCGATTTCAAACTTGAATTCGGAAGACTTTCCGACGGAACGGTCGTTCTTGCCGACGAGATCTCTCCCGACACCTGCCGTTTCTGGGACGCGGACACGAACGAAAAACTCGACAAAGACCGCTTCCGCCGCGATATGGGCGGTGTTGAGGACGCCTATAACGAAATGATGAAAAGAGTATTCGGCGAATAATTCTCGGAGGCACAGATGGGACAGTTAAGAGAAGAATGCGGAGTGTTCGGCGTGTTTTCGCCAGAGACCGCAGATGTTGCGCACACGACCTATTACGGACTGTTCGCGCTTCAGCACCGCGGACAGGAATCCTGCGGAATAGTTGTCAACGACGACGGTGTTTTTGCGTCATATAAGGACACGGGGCTTGTCAACGATGTTTTCACCCCCGAAATAATCGACCGTCTCGGAGAGGGCAACATCTCTGTCGGACACGTCCGTTACGGCACGACGGGAACGAACGACCGCAACAACGCGCAGCCGATCGTCGTCAACCATATCAAGGGCAGAATGGCGCTCGCGCACAACGGAAATCTTGTGAACTCGGGAGAACTGAGAAAAGAACTTGAATTGCAGGGCTCGATATTCCACACAACGAGCGACACCGAGGTCATTTCATACATAATCACAAAGGAACGTCTCACCGCGCCGTCGATCGAGCAGGCGGTAAATCAGGCGATGTATAAGATCAAAGGCGCGTACTCTCTGATCATCATGTCGCCGTCAAAACTGATCGCGACGAGGGACGAGAACGGCTTCCGCCCGCTCTGTTACGGCAAAACGCCCGACGGCAGATATATCGTTGCTTCCGAAAGTTGCGCGCTCGACGCGGTCGGCGCCGAGTTCGTTCGCGACATACGCCCCGGAGAAATAGTCGTTTTCGATAAAGCGGGAATAAGGACTATAACCGACCATTGCGATAAAGCGCCGTGTTCCATGTGCGTTTTCGAATATATCTATTTTGCGCGTCCCGATTCGGTGATAGACGGTTGCAGCGTTCATTCCGCCCGTCTTCGCGCGGGAGCGTTTCTTGCGCTCGAACACCCCGTTCAGGCAGACGTTGTCATCGGAGTGCCCGATTCGGGCATCGACGCGGCGATAGGCTATTCCAAGCAATCCGGCATACCGTACGAACTCGGTTTCATCAAAAACAAGTATATCGGACGAACCTTCATCGCGCCGGGGCAGAAGAGCCGCGAGGATAAGGTCAAGATCAAATTGAACCCGATCTCGGAGATCGCGAGGGGCAAGCGGATCGTCATGATCGACGATTCGATCGTGAGAGGAACCACAAGCGCGCGTATAGTAAAACTGTTGCGCGATGCGGGCGCGAAAGAGATACATATGCGGGTATCCGCGCCGCCGTTTTTGAATCCGTGCTATTACGGCACCGACATCGATTCAAGGGATAATCTCATAGCGTGCAAGCATTCGGTAGAGGAAATAGCAAAAATAATCGGGGTCGATTCGCTCGGATACCTGAGCGTTGAGAGCGTTAAGCAGATCGCAAAGGGCGTGAACGGCGGCGGTTACTGCACGGCTTGCTTCGACGGGAATTATCCGACGGAGATACCTAAATTCTCGGAAAAAGACAGATTTGAAACCAAAATATCTGAAAACAGGGAGTAGAAGCATGAATAATTCGCAGTCAAAATCCTATGCCGACGCAGGCGTTGACATCACCGCGGGCTATAAGGCGGTCGAACTGATGAAAGCCCACATCGCAAAAACCGTGACGGCGGGCGTATGCTCCGATGTCGGCGGCTTCGGCGGACTTTTTGAACTTGACGTTAAGGGTTACGAGCATCCGGTTCTTGTCAGCGGAACCGACGGGGTCGGAACAAAACTTAAACTCGCATTCCTGGCAGACAGGCATTCAACGGTCGGAATCGACTGTGTCGCAATGTGCGTCAACGACATTATCTGCTGCGGAGCAAAACCGCTTTTTTTCCTCGACTATATCGCGTGCGGCAAAAACGTGCCCGAGAGGATAGCAAAGATCGTTGAAGGCGTTGCGGACGGCTGTGTTCTCAGCGGCGCGGCGCTTATCGGCGGCGAAACGGCGGAAATGCCGGGCTTTTATCCGGAAAACGAATACGATCTGGCGGGTTTTGCCGTCGGAGTGGTCGATAAAAAAGACATCCTCGACAACAGCAGTATGGCGGAGGGAGACGTTATGATCGCGCTTCCTTCGAGCGGCGTTCATTCAAACGGTTTTTCGCTCGTCCGCAAAGTGTTTGACGTTGAGAACTGCGATCTTTCGGCTCCACGCGAAGAGTTGGGCGGAGTGTCTTTGGGCGAAGCGCTTCTGACGCCTACAAAGATTTACGTCAAGCCGATGCTCGCTCTGTTCGGGCAGGTCAGGGTGAAAGGCGTTTCTCATATCACGGGCGGCGGCTTTTACGAGAACATTCCGAGAAGTATTCCGAACGGTCTCGGAGCGGAGATCAGAAAAGAGAATATAAGGGTACTTCCGATCTTCGATCTGATCGCGAAAACGGGAAATATTCCCGAACGTGATATGTTTAACACGTTTAATATGGGCGTCGGCATGAGCGTCGTTGTCAGCCCCGAAGACGCAGAAAAAGCGCTTTCGATCCTCCGCGAAAACGGAGAGGACGCGTATGTGATCGGAAGGATCGTTAAATCCGACGACAAGGTGACGGTTATATGAGCGAAAAGATCAGAATAGCCGTGCTGGTATCGGGCGGCGGCACAAATCTGCAGGCGCTTATAAACGCTCAAAAGTCCGGAGTGATAAGATCGGGAGAGATCGTACTCGTCGTCTCGAACAATCCCGACGCGTATGCTCTGAAAAGAGCGGAGAATGAGGGGATCGCGACGGCGGTATGCGTCAAAAAAGGCGTTCCGCAGGCGGATTTTGAGGAAAAACTTATCTCTCTGCTCGAAGAAAACGGCATACAACTTATTATTCTCGCGGGATTTATGTGTATTTTAAGCGAAGCGTTCACTTCGCGTTATCCGAAACGTATCATAAATGTCCATCCGTCGCTTATCCCGTCTTTTTGCGGAAAAGGTTTTTACGGACTTCATGTTCATGAGGCGGCTCTCGGATACGGCGTAAAGGTGACGGGCGCGACCGTGCATTTTGTCAACGAAATACCCGACGGCGGAGAGATCATAATGCAGAAAGCGGTCTGCGTCAACGACACAGATACGCCCGAGACTCTTCAAAAAAGGGTCATGGAAAATGCGGAATGGGAGATACTGCCGCTTTCGGCGGAGAAGGTCTGCCGCGATTTGTTAAAGGAGAATTAACGTGAATATATATAAGATCAACGACATCGGAGAACTTATCAGGGATAACTCTTACGTCGGTCGCGGTATTGTTATCGGAACGACGGAGAACGGGGAAAAAGCGGCGGCGGCGTATTTCATCATGGGAAGAAGCGAAAACAGCCGCAACAGGATATTTACCGAAAAAAACGGAGAAGTCAGAACCGAACCGTTTGATGTTTCAAAAGTCAAAGATCCCTCGCTGATAATCTATAATGCCGTCAGAAAACTCGGCGACAGTCTGATCGTAACCAACGGCGATCAGACAGATACCGTATATGATCTGACGGGGAAGGGTATGTCTTTTAAGGACGCGCTGGAGACCCGCGAATTTGAGCCCGACGCGCCGAACTTTACGCCGAGAATAAGCGGCATTCTGAACTTCGCCGACGGCGGTTTTTCCTATGAAATGAGCATTTTGAAGAGTATTGACGAGAGCGGTTCCGACTGTTGCCGTTATACTTTTTCCTATCCGTCAAAGGCGGGTTTGGGGCATTTTATCCACACCTATGTATGCGACGGTGACCCTATCCCGACATTTCAGGGCGAGCCCGAGCGCGTTGCGATACCCGACAGTATCGACGCCTTCACGGAAACGCTCTGGAACGGTCTGAACGCCGATAACAGGATCTCTCTCTATGTCCGCTATACGGATCTCAAAACGGGAGAGGTAGAACAGCGGATCATAAACAAAAACAAATAATAAAGTCTTCGGATATATGTCCGAGTCGGCTTGAAGCCGATGTCGGACAGTCCCGAACGCATACCGATTTGCGAATACGGCAAAAGGAGAAAAACATGAAGGAATTTGAACTCAAATACGGCTGTAACCCCAACCAGAAGCCCGCGAGAATATTTATGGCGGACGGCGGCGAACTTCCCATAAAGATCTTAAGCGGCAAACCCGGTTATATAAATTTCCTTGACGCGTTCAACTCATGGCAACTTGTCAAGGAACTGAAAGAGGCACTCGGGCTTCCCGCCGTAACTTCATTCAAGCATGTCAGTCCGACGAGCGCGGCTGTCGGTCTCAAACTGCCCGAAAAACTGAAAAAGGCTTGTTTTGTTGACGATATAAAGGATCTTGACCTCTCGCCGCTCGCCTGCGCTTATGCAAGGGCTCGCGGAACCGACCGTATGTGTTCCTTCGGCGATTGGGTCGCTTTGTCCGATGTCTGCGATGCCGCGACCGCCCGCCTTATTAAACGCGAGGTGTCCGACGGCGTTATCGCGCCCGGATATGAGCCCGAAGCGCTTGAGATCCTGAGATCCAAGCGCAACGGGAATTACAATATAGTGGAGATCGATCCCGATTACGTTCCCGAACCGACGGAGCGCAAACAGGTGTTCGGCGTCACTTTTGAGCAGGGCAGAAACAACTTTAAGATCGACGAAAGTCTTCTTGAAAATATCGTTACCGAAAACAGGGAGATCCCCGACAGCGCAAAGCGCGATCTTATCATTTCGCTCATAACACTGAAATATACCCAGTCAAATTCGGTCTGCTTCGCATTCGACGGTCAGGCTATCGGCGTCGGAGCGGGACAGCAGTCGCGCGTTCACTGTACCCGACTTGCCGGATCAAAGGCGGACACATGGTTTTTGCGTCAGTATGAAAAGGTGCTGAACCTTCCGTTCAGAGACGACATCAAACGCCCCGACCGTGACAATATAATCGATGGATACATCAACAGAAACGAAGAGGACGTCTGCGCGGACGGCGTTTGGCAGAAGTATTTCAAGACCCGTCCCGAGCCTTTGACCGACGAAGAGATAAAGGAATATCTTTCCGGCATATCGGGGGTGTCTTTGGGCTCCGACGCGTTTTTCCCGTTCGACGATAACATCGAGCGCGCTCATAAAAGCGGTGTTTCGTATATTGCGGAGCCGGGCGGTTCCATACGCGACGACGTTGTTATAGAGTGCTGTAACAAATACGGTATCGCCATGGCGTTCACGGGAATGAGACTTTTTCATCATTGATCGGAAAAACGGCGCGTGATCCTTTTTCGGGACACGGACAAATCATCCCCGTATCGGCGCGTTTGACCGAAAACGTAACCGTCAAAGAGGTCAACCCGCGATAAAACATTTTTTCAATGAACACAACAGAACCCCCGACGGATTTTCAAGGAGAAGACTATGAAAGTAATGGTAACAGGCGGAGGCGGACGCGAACACGCCATAATCAAAAAACTGAAAGAAAGCCCCGAGATAACCGAGATATACGCCCTTCCGGGAAACGGGGGTATCGCGGCGGACGCCGTATGCGTGGACATCGCCGCGACGGACATAGAGGCTCAGGTGGAATTCGCGCTCGGGAACGGTATTGATTACGCCGTTGTCGCTCCCGACGATCCTCTTATCGCGGGCGCCGTTGACGCGCTGACGAAGGCGGGTATTCCGTGCTTCGGTCCCGATAAAAAGGCGGCGATGATCGAGGGAAGCAAGGTCTTTTCAAAAAATCTTATGAAAAAGTACGGTATTCCGACTGCGGAATATGAGGTCTTCGACAATGCCGAACAGGCTCTTGAATATCTCGAAACCGCACCCGTTCCGACCGTCATCAAGGCGGACGGTCCGGCACTCGGAAAAGGCGTTATCATCGCGGAGACCCGCGAAGAGGCAAAAAATGCCGTGCGAACCGTTATGGAAGAAAAGAAATTCGGCGAGAGCGGTTCAAAGATCGTTATAGAGGAATACCTGACCGGACCTGAAGTCTCCGTTCTGGCGTTTACGGACGGAAAAACTCTCGTTCCCATGATCTCATCGATGGATCATAAGCGCGCGCTTGACGGCGACAGAGGGCTTAACACGGGCGGAATGGGAACGGTTGCTCCGAATCCTTATTACACGGATGAGATCGCCGCGGAATGCTCGGAAAAGATATTTCTTCCGACCGTGCGGGCTATGAACGCGGAAGGCCGTACATTCAAAGGGTGTCTGTATTTCGGACTTATGCTCACCGAAAAAGGTCCCAAAGTCATCGAGTACAACTGCCGTTTCGGCGATCCCGAAACACAGGTCGTTCTTCCTTTGCTCGAAAGCGACCTGTTCACGATAATGCGCGCCGTGACGGACGGCACGCTCGACCGCGTCGAGGTCAAATTCAGAAACGGCTCAGCCGCCTGCGTCGTTATGGCGTCCGAGGGCTATCCCCAAAAATACGAGCGCGGCTTTGAGATAGACATCGACCGTTCCGTTCTTGATTCCGTTTATTTCGCAGGCGTAAAACTTTCGGAGGGAAGACTGCTGACATCCGGCGGACGCGTTCTCGGCGTGACCGCCGTTGCGGACGATCTCCGAAGCGCGATAGACGCCGCCTATGAGAAGGTCGACAAAGTGATGTTCAAAAACGCTTTTTACCGCAAAGACATCGGTGCGCGCGCACTTAAAGCAAAGGAGACGAGATGATGGTATACCGCGTATTTACCGAAAAGAAAAAAGAGTTCGCTGCTGAGGCAAAATCTCTTCTTTCGGATATAAACGGACTTCTGCGGATCGATTCCGTGACGGACGTTCGTGTTATCAACCGCTATGACGTCGAGGATATCACGGAAGAACTGTTTGAGTACGCCGTGAAAACCGTGTTTTCCGAGCCGCAGATCGACCTCGTATATTCCGAACTTGAAAACGACGGTGCGCGGGTATTCGCGGTCGAATATCTTCCGGGACAGTTCGATCAGCGCGCGGATTCGGCGGCTCAGTGTATTCAACTTATATCAAAGGGAGACCGTCCCGTTATCCGCACCGCGAAGGTTTATATGCTTTACGGAGATATTGCGGAAGAAGAACTCAAAGCAGTAAAAAAACATGTTATAAACCCCGTTGAAGCGCGCGAGGCGTCGCTTCCGAAGCCCGCAACATTGACCGTCGCTTACGATATTCCCGAAACGGTTCCGACGCTTGACGGCTTTGTGACGCTTGACCGCGCGGGACTTGAAGCGTTTATAAAAAAATACGGTCTTGCAATGGACGCGGACGATATAGCCTTTTGTCAGGAATACTTTATATCCGAACATCGGGATCCGACGATGACGGAGATCAGAATGATCGACACATATTGGTCGGATCATTGCCGTCATACAACATTTTTGACGCGCATAGACAACGCGGTCTTCGAGGACGAATTGCTGCAAAGCGCATATAACGATTATCTTGAGATCCGCAAAAAACTCGGCAGAACAAAGCCCGTTTGTCTCATGGATATTGCAACGCTTGCCGTAAAATATCTGAAAGCGGAGGGCAAACTCGACAAACTTGACGAGTCGGAGGAGATCAACGCCTGCACCGTTAAGATCAATATAGACGTTGACGGCGAACCGCAGGACTGGCTTCTGCTTTTCAAGAACGAGACCCACAATCATCCGACGGAGATCGAGCCGTTCGGCGGCGCGGCGACCTGCATAGGCGGAGCGATCCGAGATCCTCTTTCGGGCAGATCGTACGTTTACGGCGCGATGCGTATAACGGGCGCGGCAGATCCTCTCAAAAGCGTTGACGAGACCATACCGGGCAAATTGCCTCAGAGAAAGATCGTGACCACGGCGGCGGACGGATATTCCTCATACGGAAATCAGATAGGTCTCGCGACAGGCATGGTTGACGAGATATATCATGACGGATATGCCGCAAAGCGTATGGAGATAGGCGCTGTGATAGCGGCTGTTCCCGCGGAAAACGTCAGACGTGAAACACCCGCGCCCGGAGATGTCGTTATTCTTTTGGGCGGCAGGACGGGACGCGACGGTTGCGGAGGAGCTACGGGTTCTTCAAAATCGCATACCGCGGAGTCTCTTGAAACCTGCGGCGCGGAGGTTCAGAAGGGTAACGCTCCCGAAGAGCGAAAACTGCAAAGACTTTTCAGAAACCCCGATGCGTCACGCATGATAAAACGCTGTAACGATTTCGGAGCCGGCGGAGTTTCCGTCGCTGTCGGAGAACTTGCGGACGGACTCGACATCGATCTCAACGCCGTTCCGAAAAAATATGAAGGTCTTGATGGCACCGAACTTGCGATAAGCGAATCTCAGGAAAGAATGGCGGTCGTGGTCGAAAAGGAAAACGTTCAGGCGTTTATTGACCTTGCGAGCGCCGAAAACCTTGAAGCGACGCCCGTCGCAACAGTGACCGCAGAGCCGCGCCTGACGATGAAATGGAACGGCAGAAAGATCGTTGATGTCAGCCGCGAGTTTCTGAATTCCAACGGTGCCGAGAAGCATATAACCGCAAAAGTCGAAAAGCCGAAAGATCATAAAGCGAAAATATCAGGCGGTTTTTCCGACAATTACAGGGCTCTGGCGGACAACCTCAATGTCTGTTCCAAGCGCGGACTGTCGGAGCAGTTCGATTCCACGATCGGCGCGGGAACGGTGCTCATGCCGTTCGGAGGAAAAAATCAGCTGACCCCCATTCAGGCGATGGTTCAGAAGATCTCCGTTGAAAAGAAACATACCGACGACTGCTCTCTTATGTCGTGGGGATATAACCCCTTTATTACGGAAAAAAGTCCGTATCACGGCGCGTATACGGCTGTTGTCGAATCTGTCTGCAAACTTATTGCGACAGGCGCCGAGTTTAACGATATTTATCTGACCTTCCAAGAGTATTTTGAGCGTCTCGGCAAAGACGAAAACCGCTGGGGAAAGCCTCTTGCCGCGCTTCTCGGAGCGTTCAAGGCGCAGACCGAATACGGGATCGCCGCCATCGGCGGCAAGGACTCGATGAGCGGCAGTTTTGAAAACCTGAATGTTCCTCCGACGCTTGTTTCGTTCGCCGTAACGACATCCAAGATCTCGAACATCGTGTCTCCCGAGTTCAAAAGGGTGGGGAACAGGGTAGTGCTCATTTCTCCCGACTATGACGAAAACGGGTTGCCCGTAACATCGTCTCAACTCGCCGTTTTCGGGCGCGTGACCGAACTTCTGAGAAGCGGAAAGGCTGTTTCATGCTATACCCCGACAATGGGCGGCATAGCCGAGGCAGTGATGAAGATGTGCTTCGGAAACGGGATCGGGTTTGAATATGATCCGTCGGTTTCTGTCTCGGACATTTTCGGATATTCCTACGGAAGTTTTCTGCTTGAAGTCACGGAGGATATTGCCGACGCCGTTGTTCTGGGCAAACTGACCGACGACGGAAAAATATCGTTGAATGGCGAGTCGGTCGAACTCGGTTCTTTGCTCGGAATCTACGAAGACAAACTTGAAAGCGTGTATCCGTGCAATATCCCCGGCGGCAATTCGCCCATGAAGAATTTTTCGTATACGGCGGAAAAGCGTGCGGCTCCTGCTGTAAAAACGGCAAAACCTCGCGTTCTCATTCCCGTTTTCCCCGGAACGAACTGCGAATACGACAGTGCAAAGGCTATGCGCGACGCCGGCGCGGAACCCGAAATATTCGTTGTCAGAAACCTGACGTCCGACGCGGTCGCCGAAAGCGTTGACGCTTTTGCATCAAAGATCAAAACGTCTCAAATGATATTTATTCCCGGCGGTTTCTCGGGCGGAGACGAGCCCGACGGCAGCGGAAAGTTCATAACCGCGTTTTTCAGAAACGCCGCCGTAAAGGAAGAGGTCACACGCCTGCTTGAAGACAGAGACGGACTTATGTGCGGTATCTGCAACGGTTTTCAGGCTCTCATCAAATTGGGGCTTGTTCCTTACGGAAAGATAATCGACACCGACGCTCACTGTCCGACGCTGACTTACAACACGATAGCGAGCCACAGATCGAAGATCGTCCGCACCCGGATCGCATCGAACAAATCTCCGTGGCTGGCGCATACCGAGGTCGGGGAGATCTATAACGTGCCTATCTCTCACGGGGAAGGACGTTTTATCGCCGACGAAGAACTGATAACGCGCCTGGCGGAAAACGGACAGATCGCGACACAGTATGTTGATGCGGCCGGTAACGCGTCGGGCGACATACATTTCAATCCGAACGGCTCCGCCTACGCGATCGAGGGAATTACATCTCCCGACGGCAGAGTTTTCGGTAAAATGGGTCACTCGGAACGTTACGCGACGGGACTTTACAAAAACGTTCCCGGAAATTACGATATGAGAATGTTTGAATCCGCGGTTGAATATTTCGGATAAAGCATCATAATAAATAAGTCAGGAGTCGCGCTTATACGGCATGAAAACGTTCGGGAAACAGAGAACGGACGGTATTTTCGGTGCGTAAAGCGCGGCGCTTGATTTTTTATCGCAAAAGTGGTATAATCGTCTGCGATAAATCGGACATGGGAGAAAAATTGCTATGTGGGTTGTTTTTGCGTTCCTGTCGGCACTTTTCGCAGGGCTGACAACAATACTTGCAAAATGCGGTATACGGCGAACCGATTCTACCGTCGCTACCGCGGTCAGAACGGGCGTCGTGTTGATAACGGCTTTTATAATGACTCTTATCGTGGGTTCGACATCGGGTATAACGGAAATATCCGGTCGGTCCTGGCTGTTTCTCGTCCTGTCGGGGCTTGCAACGGGCGCTTCATGGCTGTGCTATTTTCGGGCGTTACAGCTCGGAGACGTGAACAAGGTCGTGCCGATAGACAAATCAAGTACCGTGCTTTCGATCATTCTCGCCGCCGTGTTTCTGCGCGAGCCCGTGTCTGTCATCGGCTGGGTGTGCGTTGCGGCGATCGCCGTCGGAACGTATATGATGATCGAAAAAAAAGAGCATACGGAAGAAAAAAGCCGCCGCTGGCTTGTTTACGCCGTTCTTTCCGCAGTCTTCGCGGCTGTTACGTCGATCCTCGGAAAAGTCGGTATTGAAAATGTCGAGTCAAATCTCGGAACGACAGTTCGCACCGCCGTCGTCCTTGTCGCGGCATGGGCAATGGTATTTGTGACCGGAAAAGGAAAACAGGTGCGACGTATCCCGAAAAAGGAACTCATGTTCATCTGTCTGTCCGGACTGGCTACCGGGGGATCGTGGCTTTGCTACTACAAGGCTCTGCACGACGGGCTTGCAAGCGTAGTTGTTCCGATAGATAAACTCAGCATACTTGTGACCGTCGCGTTTTCGTACATAGTCTTCCGCGAAAAACTGACGCTCCGTTCCGCGATCGGGCTTTTGTTTATCGTTGCGGGAACACTCGGACTGATATTTTTCTGACGCTTGCAGCGGTATATATCGCGTTTCCCCGTATCCGTTTCGGTCGGAGGGAACGGGTAAATGAGACATGCTGTCCGTCTGCTCTTGATTATTCTGTATAAATGTGATATAATCATTTTCAACGGAACCCCCCGTGAGATTCCGTCGAAAGAAGGGAATACGGAAAATGACGTCATTGCTACTGAAACTTTTTGTCAAAAACAGCGATGATACGGGAGATCCGAAAGTCAGAACCGCTTACGGTGTGCTTTCGGGCATCGTCGGGATCATTTGCAACGCGCTTCTCTGCGCGGGAAAACTTGCGGTCGGTTTTTTCAGCGGGAGCGTTTCCGTTATCGCGGACGCCGTGAACAACCTGTCCGACGCGTCAAGTTCCGTCGTGACGCTCATAGGCTTCCGACTTGCGGCAAAGCCCGCGGACGAGAAACATCCGTTCGGGCATTACAGGATCGAATATTTTTCGGGACTCGCCGTTGCGGTCATGATCGTCGTTATCGGCGTGGAGCTGATAAAAAGTTCGATCGGGAAGATAATAAATCCGGAAGAAGTCGAGTTTTCCGTTGCTCTTGCGGCGGTTCTCGTCGCTTCTATGCTTGTCAAAGGCTGGATGGCTTTGTTCAACCGCAAACTCGGCAAAAAGATCGATTCACCCGCCTTGCTTGCGACGGTTGCGGACAGCAGAAACGATGTCATAACGACCGCCGCCGTACTCGCCTCGTGCATCGTCGGAAAAGTGACCGGTCTGCGGATCGACGGCTATATGGGAGTCATTGTCGCGCTGTTCATTATATGGTCGGGTATAAATATTGCCCGCGACACGATAAGTCCGCTCCTCGGAGAAGCGCCCGATGAAGGTCTTGTTCACGCGCTTGCGGAACATATCCGCCGCTATGACAAGATCCTCGTCATACATGATCTGATAGTTCACGATTACGGCTCGGGGAGGCGCTTTGCGAGCGTTCATGTGGAGATCGACCACCGTGAGGATGTTCTCGACGCACACGAACTGATCGACGATATAGAAAGAGAAGTCAAGCGCTCTCTGAACGTTGATCTCGTCATCCATTACGATCCCGTCGTTACCGACGATACGGAACTGAATGCGGTTCGCAGCCTGATTATCTCGGCTCTGAAAAACAAAGATGAGCGCATTTCCGTTCACGATTTCCGAATGGTTCGCGGAACGGGGCATACGAACGTTATTTTTGATGTCGTTATTCCCCATGAATACGAAAAATGTACCGACGGGTTGAGAGAACTTATAAACGAAACGCTCAAATCGGATAAAATGAAATATTACGCTGTAGTGACATTCGATTCCGAGTCGTTCAACGATATTCACGTCACCTGAGACTGAATATATACCGTGTACATACCTTTTTTGCCGTGATCGGAAGATTAAAACCGAAAAAAGAAAAAAGTTCAAAAAAAAAGTGTCGCGGGCTATTGAAAAATACCGTGATATGTTGTATAATAAATTGTAAATTATGTATTTGATTCAGGAGGATATTCCATATGTATTCAGCAGGCGATTTCAGAAACGGCGTTACCTTTGAATGGGAAGGAAATGTATATACCGTCGTTGAGTTCCAGCACGTTAAGCCCGGTAAAGGCGCGGCTTTTGTCAGAACCAAGATCAAAAACGTTATAACCGGCGGTGTTATTGAGCATTCATTCAGCCCGACCGAAAAATTCCCGCAGGCGTTCATCGAGAGAAAAGATATGGAGTATCTTTATAATGACGGCGATCTCTGGTACTTCATGGATCAGGAGTCTTACGAGCAGATGCCTCTCGGCGCGGATAAGCTTCCCGACAACTTCAAGTTCGTGAAGGAAAACGTCATCGTTAAGATCCTTTCCTACAAGGGCGAAGTTTTCAGCGTTGAGCCTCCCGCATTCGTTGAACTTGCCGTTACCGAATGCGAGCCCGGCGTGAAGGGCAACACTGCGACGAACGCGCTCAAAAACGCGACTCTTGAGACCGGCGCGACGATCAAGGTCCCGATGTTCATCGAAGAGGGCGAGACGATCAAGATTGACACACGCACGGGAGAATATCTTTCCAGAGCATAAAACAACAACGGATATTTCTGCCGATCCTCGGGTCGGCAGAAAGTTTTTTACGGAGGTATTTTTATGTATCTTTCAACACGGCTTGACGCTGTGAAAAAAACTCTGACGGCTCTTTGCAAAACGGCAACCGCCGAGGAAAAAGCATATTACGAAGCGCTTTACGATATCGTTTCCGCGACCGCACAACAGGTCGATGTCATAGGTTCGCGTCTTGACGAGATCGAAGAAAAGACAGAAAATTTTGAAACGTATACGGAGCATCTTTCCGCATCTCTGCAATCCCTGCGTGACTGCATTGTCGGCGATGTGCGTATTGATACCGACGCATACACAGCGGATTACGACGGGTCTCACGGCGGGGAAGAGTGTGACTGCGGCTGCGATGACGGCGAACACTCATGCGGTCATTCCTGCGGCGACTGCGATCACGGTCATTGCGACGAAGACGACGCATACGAAGATTTCATAACCGTTCAATGCCCGTTCTGTCAGGAGTTGTTTTTTGTCGAACGTGCCGAATACGAGGATAATGTCGAATGTCCTCTTTGCGGTCACAGCGTTGCCGTTCTCGACAATGCCGTAGGTTCGGACGGGGAAGACCTTTAATATGAAAAACAGTTCGCGCGTCCGACGTATATCGGACGCGCGTTTTCATATATTCATTTGTGCTTCGTTTATTTGCGGGATATGACAAGCGCAGAGATGTCCGCAACGGGCGCAAACAGGCAGATAACATTGAAAAATCCGCTTTTTTTGCCCGTCTCGTATTCTCTGATGAGCCCGATTGCGCGAGCGATCACCGCTCGGTTTGCGATCCCGAAAATTATACGGAAAAGCGCGCAGACCGACGCCGATATAACAACAAATACAACGCTTGAAGTCGCCGTATAATCGGCTTTGACATATATGGCGAATGCGAGAACCGCAAGCACCGCCGCGCAAACATCGGCGCAGATATTGCCCGCTTGAAGCGTTGTGCAGTATTTTGAATACTCCGCACAGTTTTCGCCTGTTTTTTTCTGATACATTTTTTCGCCTATGCGACAGATGTGCGAGTTCCGCGCATAGGGGAGAAAGCCTTTCGCCTTGCCGAGAAGTCCTGCTTTTTCGGTCAGGGTCGCCGTTGCGATCCCCCGAATTACGATCGAGAGAATGTTCAGCACCGCGAGGGCGATCAGAAGGTAAACGCAGGCGAAAAAAATATGCCCGAACGCTTCCGAGTCAAGAAATCGATAAAAGCGGTTCATATCAGTCGTTCTCAATCTTTCTTATAAATCTTGCCGGGTTGCCCGCAACGACCGTATTCGGCTCGACGTCCCGTGTAACGACGCTTCCCGCGCCTATGACGGCATTGTCGCCGATCGTGACGCCTCCCATTATGATCGCGCTTCCGCCGACCCATACGCCGTTTCCTATCGTTATGGGAGCGCCTGTTCCGATGTTGTCAAGTCTGCCTTGCAGTTCGACGGGGTGTCCCGCGGTATAAAGCGACACGTTCGGCGCGAACAGGCAGTTATCTCCTATACGGACTTCCGCAATGTCGAGTATCGTGCAGTTGTAATTGCAGAAAAAGTTTTTCCCGATAAAAATGTGAGAACCGAAATCACAGTAAAAATTCGGATTAAGATCCGAGCCTTCGCCGATCGCTCCGAAGAGTTCTTCCATGATCTTTCTTTTTGCGTCATCGTCGTTCACGTCAACCGAGTTGAGTTTCTGCACAAGTCCGCGCGCGCGTTTCAGTTCTTTGCGCATTTCTTCGTTTGTCAGATCGTATGTAAACGCCCTGTCGGAAAGTTTGTTCGTTTTCATCCTATGCCTCCGCCGCTTTTATGACTTCATCCGCCGTGCGCGCAAAAAAGTCGCATTTTCCGACGTTTTTCATCTGTTCGTATGTCCTGAAACCCCAAAGAACACAACACGCCCTGCATCCCGCGTTATTTGCCGTCAGAATATCGTTTTCGGAGTCTCCGACATACATAACTTCATCGACCGTCAATCCCATATCGTTTATCATGCCGTAAACGACCGTCGGGTCGGGCTTTCTCGGGATACCGTCCCGCTGACCGTAAACGAGGTCAAACAGTCCGTCCCCGAAATGGGCCGCGACCATCGGAACCGTGTCCGCGTGAGGCTTGTTTGAAAGCACTCCGAGACGGTATTTGCCTTTCAGTTTTCCGAGCATTTCGGGCACTCCCGCATACGGCGCGGTTTTATCTTCCCTGTGCTTTCCGTAATATTCAATATATTCGTCAAAAACAGTCTTGAAAAGTTCATTGTTCGTATTGTTGCCGAGCGCGCGTTCTATCAGAATTTTTGCGCCGCTTCCCACAAACATTTTGTATTCTTCGACCGTGTGCGTCGGCAATCCGTGCCGTTCCAGCACGGCATTGACGCTGTCCGCAATGTCGTCGATTGTGTTCAAAAGCGTTCCGTCAAGATCGAAAATTATACCTTTTATCATATTGCATCACCGAAAACAAGTATATCATATTTTCAAACATTTTGCAAGGAGGCTTGCAAAAATTTTACCGCAGTGATATAATCTGTATATAATTATACGGCTTGAAAGGGGAACGCGTTATGCGTACTTACGGAAAAAAGGAATGGTTGATCGCGGATTGCTATTATGACTCAAAATGGAACGGACAGGTCAGTCATGAGGCTGTCTGCGTTCTCAATACTTCGGAAAAGGAAGCGCATATATCTTTTACGCTCTTTTTTGAGGACAGAGAACCGATCACGGGCTTTACGGCGGTCTGCGGCTCTATGCGCACCCACCATATAAGAATGGACAGGATATTGAACGCCGACGGCGAGCATATCCCCGTCGATACGCCTTACGCTCTGCTTGTCGAGAGCGATGTCGAGGTCGTTTGTCAGTATTCCCGTCTCGACACGGCGCAGTCGGAAATGGCTTTGATGACCACGATCGCTTATTGAGGTATAAAATGATAAAGATTGAAAATACGGAGATATCGGGCGTTATTTTTGATATGGACGGGCTTATGTTCGACACGGAGTCCGTTTATACGTTGACATGGCCAATCGCTGCGAAGGATTTCGGATACGATGTGACCGAAGACGTTGTTGTCGGCGCGATCGGATTGAACGCCGAAGACGGGTGCGCCCATTTCAAAGCCGCGTACGGACAGGATTTTCCGTTTTATGAGATCCGCGTTCACCGTCTCGATATTGCAATGGACTATATCGTCAAGCACGGCTTGAAGATCAAAAAAGGGCTTTACGGGCTTATAGACTATCTGAAATCGCATGGAATAAAGATCGCCGTGGCAACTTCGTCCGAACGCACAAGAGCCGATGCTTATCTGAAAATGTCAAACTTGACCGACACTTTCGATTATGTCGTTTGCGGAGACGAAGTGACACTCGGCAAACCGCACCCCGATATTTTTCTTACCGCCGCGGAAAAACTCGGTGTTCCGGCGGAAAACTGCATCATACTTGAAGATTCGGAAAACGGGATCAAAGCGGCGCACGCCGCAGGCGCGTTCGCGATCATGATACCCGACCGCAAACAGCCGACCGAAGAACTGCGAAAAATCGTTTATCGCGTTTATCCCGATCTTTCCGAGGTCGAAAAAATGCTGAAAAATTGCGAATGTAACTGAAAAGTCTCCGTGTATATCGCATTGTCGGCAGAATAAGTTTTTGCCGTCACAGACGCAGTTTTTTTTCATGCTGAAAATCATAAAACAAGGGCGTACCGTTTCGGTACGCCCTTAGTTTCGTTTCGGCTCATGCGGCTTAATCGGCTTCCGTTACGCGTTCGTTTCTGAACAGCAGGGAAACGGACCATATTCCGCCCAGTGCTACAAGCGTGTAGATCACTCTCGTCACCGCTGACATCGATCCGAACAGCCAAGCGACGAGGTCAAAAGAGAATATTCCTATCAATCCCCAGTTCAACGCTCCGATTATAACGAGAGCCAAAGCGATCTTGTCTATAACAGCCATGACAAAACTACCTTCCGTGACCGTTGCTCGGTCACGATGATATATTGCCTCAAATCATTGCGGTTTATTCTTTGTCTTCGCTGTCAATTTTTGTTTTTTTCTTTTTTGAAAGAACAAGGATAACGATCACTACTGCTGCGATAACAACAGCCGCGGCGATGACGATCCATACCCAAACGGGGATTCCGCCCTCTTTTTCGTCCTTATCGTCGTTTGCATCGCCCTGTCCGTCAGCCTTGACAAGCCCCTTGATCGCGGCGTCGAGGTCTGCGACAGCCGCGTCCACTTCGGACTGAACGGCTCCGTCTTTTCCGTTGAGCTCCTTCGCCTTATCGTATGCGGTCTTCAGTTTCGCCCATGTTTCGGCGGTATAATCATCTTCTTTCAAAGCCTCAACTTTCGATATGCGGTCTGTGAGAGCCGTGAAATCGACGGTAACGAGTTCTTCGCCTATCGGAACGAGTCCCTGAATGGCTGTGTCGAGCTCTTCCGTTGCCGCTCTGATCTCGTCTTCGGACGATTTATCGGTCAGTTTCTTCGCGTTTTCCAGAGCGGTCGCGAAACGTGCCCAAGTCTCTTCGTGGTAATCTTCTTCCTTCAGCTCTTCGGCGGCCGCTATAGTTGCCGTCAAAGCTTCAAACGGCGTCAGATCCGCGCTCTTTTTAAGGTTTCCGATCGCTTCTTCGAGTTTTTTGTATGCCGCGTCGATCGTCGCCTGCGTCGAGGTCTGGCTCAGAGCCTTCGCTTCTTTGAGCGCAAGTTCAAATGCGGAATAGGTCGCTTCAAGGTATGTGTCCTTATCCTTTGCAAGAGTTTCTGCCTGCTCAATGAGTTCATTGAGTTTCGTCATATCTCCGTCGGGTTTGTATCCCGGCGGATATACGGTCACTCCGAGGGTAACTTCATTATAAAGTCTCGGAACTCCCGCGATATCGACGATGCTCTTTCCGCCGCCGAAATCGGCGACATTATAAAAGTAATCAGCTCCGATCCAGTCCATGCAGATGATGCCGAGACCCATTTTTGCGCCGACTTTGTGGCGGGGAAGTTTATCGTTTATGTTGATAAGCGACCAGGGGATGAATATCTCCATCGTGTAACCGTTTTTATTTCTGACGGCTTTTACCTGGTATTTGAACGCCTTCTGAGGCTTTGACGCGAACTGATAATGCTCAAATATCAAAGCGGTTCCTTTTGTCGTGGTCTCCGGCGAGAAGTCGAAGATATAGGACTTTTTATTGTTGCTCAGACGGTAGTTGAACGGGTCGATTGCAACCTGGAAGCAGTCGCTTGCGTTTGAAGCCGCACCGTCGTCGAAAACCAGACCGTATGTTTTATCCTGCGCAACAACGCAGAAATAAAGACCGCCCTGTTTTACGTCCATCAATTCTCCGCTTTCGTTCGGGTCATCGTACCAGAACATATAGATGTCGTAACCTTTACACTGGTCCGCTCTCTCTTCGGGCGTCGGGTTCGGATTGTCGGAATAATCGTAGTTGCCCTTTTCGTTGTTCATGAACTTGTGATAAGCTCCGTACCACTCGTTGCTTGAATACTTTCCGTCGATGGTCGGCGGAACCGCGCATTGCGGGATCGTATACGAGCCCGCCGCGCTTGAAACAAGCGTAACCGACGACAGAAGAAGAACTGTCGCAAGCAATGCGAGGAATACTTTTTTCATTTGGTTTTCTCCTTTCAAATTGCGGGAGGAAGATCGATGATTTGCCCTTTCGGAATGAGAATTTTCCGCTTCGGCATCCTTCCGCGGTTATGTTCGCTAAGGTTGAAAGCCCGGTACACATGGTACATAATGCACAGAGGGAGTGACAATTCGATGCTTTCTCGCTTAATTGGACACTTAATTGATAAAGAACAGTATATATATGAGAGGAAGCGCGACGAGCTGCACGGCGCTGATGCAGAAAGCGGTTACGGAAAGCAGTTTTGAGGTCTTTCCGAAAGATTTGATCCCGTAAAAGACTCCGATTCCTGTCAGGCACAGCCAGATTGTGACGGGCATAATAAAAGCCCAGAACCCCATTCTGACATATTCTTCGATATTTGTCAGATAGAGCAACATGCAGATCCCCGCAACAGCCGCGATCACACTGAAAGCGACAGCCTTTTTGCCCATGTTTTTGAGCTCACGTTTTCGTTTTTCCGCGTTTTTCTTTTTCAGCGCGCCGAGTTCCGCATAACAGTTCGGACAGTATTCCTGTCCGTCATCCGCGACGTTTCCGCACTTCTTGCAGATTTGTGACATCTGTTTCATTCCTTTTCTCCCGTTATGATTTCGAGCAACTGCCGATACTGTCTCGGATTTGTTTTTTTCATATCGCGTATTTTCTTCGCGACATACCGGTAAAACGTCCGTTCGTCGGGAATTCCCGAATCTCCGATCAGTTCGACGAAATCAAGACCGTAGGCGTTGCAAATGTTGAATACGACGCCGGGCGACGGTGTAACGGGTTTTTTGCTTCTCGGATCCCGCCCTTTTTCAAGAGCGGAGAGATATGTGTGGCTTATTCCTATAATCGCGCTTGCTTCCCGAAGACTCAGCTTTCGTTTCATCCTTTGCTCGGTTATTATGCGCGCGAATTCATCCGGATCATTCTTCATCCCAGTTGTGGTATACGTTCTGAACGTCGTCGTCATCTTCGAGCATATCAAGAAGACGCTGCATCTTGTCTTTCGCCTCGTCGCTGTCTATGGATGTGTAGGAGGAGGGGACTTGTTCTTCCTCGGCGGAGATGAAAGTGTAGTCTTTATCCCTGAGAAAATCGCGTGTCGTTCTGAAATCTTCGTCGGGAGCGGTATATATTTCGTAAACGCTTTCTTCCGTCACGAAATCTTCTATCGGAGCATCCATAACGGTCTCCATGAGGCGGTCTTCGTCATATTCTTCTTTGTCGATAACGATGACGCCCTTTTTCGTGAACATCCATGCAACGGAACCGTTCTGTCCGAGATTTCCGCCGTTTTTATCAAAATAGTGGCGCAGATTTCCCGCTGTTCTGTTTCGGTTGTCCGTCAGACATTCGACGATGACAGCGATTCCGCACGGACCGTAGCCTTCATAGGTTATCTCTTCAAAGTTCTCGGAATTTTCCGCTCCGGACGCCTTTTTGATAACTCTTTCGATATTGTCGTTCGGAACGTTGTTGTCCTTCGCCTTTGCGATCAGATCTTTCAGTTTCGAGTTCGAAGAAGGATCGGGTCCCCCTTCTTTTACGGCGAGAATGATCTCTCTTCCGATCTTTGTGAAAACCTTTGCGCGCTGGCTGTCGGTCTTCTCTTTTTTGTGCATAATGTTCTTCCATTTGGAATGTCCGGACATATATTCTGCCTCCGTTTATATGATTGAACTTGTTTTTTGCTTTTTATTATTCTATGATTTATTAAGTTATTTTACGAAAAATCTGAAAGACAATGCGATCACGGGCAAGGTCCAGATAAGATTGAAAACAAATACCCAGACCGAATTCAGCAATGTCGGAACAGCAAGCGCGGCGACCGCGGACAGGACAAGCCCCGCATAAACGCTGATCTGCTTTATCCTTATACTCGTTTCAAGCGCCGACGAGAGTGTCTGCGCGGTTTCGATGCCCGAAAGCGTCCCGAGCGCGCTCTTTGTCGAGAGCATTACGGGTCTTGTCTTCTTTGCAACAGTCAGTTTTCTTCTGACGGCGTTGAGTTTTTCCGTTTCTTCCGCCGTTGCGATGCTTATCACCGCATTTGTCAGACTGTAACGCTTCTGAACCGTCGCTTCCGTCACGAGCGGATCGCGCGTCTGAACGATCACGGTGATATCTCTTCCGACACGTTCAACGGCTTTTTTCAACTTCGGATCGGCTCTGTATTCGGCAAGTATCACCGCGGCGACGTTTCCGTCGATCACCAGGTATGCCGTGCTGAGCCCTTTTGATGTCTGTTCCGCTTCCTTTTCCTGCGGAAGCGGCCTGATACCCGCCGATAAAAGCAGATTTCTTGTTCCGTAAAGCACTTCGCGTCCGTCAACGGTTACCGAAAACCCGTGATCCTGTATCTCTTTGAAGTTTTCGACCGAATGGAGCGATTCGTCGGCATGAAATATATATCGTTCCATTGAAGGGTAGAGGGGACTTTTGATTTTTCCGAGTATCAGCGCCAGATATTCGACCGTTTCCGACATAAATTCGGCTTTTATGAATTTGATATCCGCGATTCCCGCGCAACCGGACGGAAAAAGTTCTTTATCTCTGACTATCAGCGTTTTGACATCTTTAAGTCTGTCGATCGAAAATGCTCCGAATATCATGCATCCGAGTTCGCGAAGTTTCTTTTGCGCCGAATTGTACGGGATAACGAAAGATAATTCTCCGCTGAAACCCGCGCAGATCCCGGTTGAGACAACAAGTGTTGAAAACATCGCGGTTCTTCCGTATATAAGTCCCGCCGCGACGGAAATCACCGCCGATGCGAGAATGACCCACGGAACGTATTTGAACCCCGCGCTTTCGCACGCGTCGTTTCTGTACGTCTTTCCGACGACATTCGGAATGCGCCGCATTCTGTACGCTATACACGCTCTGTCGATATACCTTTTATCAAGCGGAACTCGCGCGTCTTCCACGCAATAGATCCTGTTCTTTCGTATGACTTCCAGATTTTGCAATATTCCGAGAACGTAAATGTATTTCATGATGGCGGAGCACGAACACGAAACAAAAACGACCCACGCATACAGTTTTCCCGAAGACGGGACAAATATCGCGAAAATGCTCTGCGCGAACGCCGCGAGCATTGCGTAGGCGTTCAGCGTGTCGTTCGTCGGAAGCCCTCCGAAAACGGAAATAAGCCCCTCCGAAAGCTCTTTGAAACACGCCGCCCATATAATTACCGCAAGAGCCGCGGTTATCTGCGCTTTCAGCCCTGTTTCGACGGGAGAAACGGTAACGGCGATCGCCGCCAGCGTCGCAACGGCGCAGACGGTGCTTTTTATCATCAGATTTTTTTGCAAACGCTTTACTTTGTAAAACTGTTCTTCCAGCGTATGGCGTGGGCGTGACATATATCAGCCTCCCGCGTTCTCTTTTTTCGTTTTTTGCCTTACCGCTTCATACATCATGACGGCACCGGCAACCGACACGTTGAGCGAGTTGATGTTTCCGAACATCGGAATACTGATAACGCCGTCGCATCTTTGACGCACGAGTCGGGAGATCCCTTTTCCCTCGTCTCCGAGAACCACGGCAACCGCTCCCGTCAGATCGGTCGAATAAAGGTCACAGTCTCCGTCTCCGTCCGCCGCGTATACCCAAACGCCCTTTTCTTTGAGCCTTTCGATCGTTTCCGCGATGTTCGTGACTTTCGCTATCTTCATGAATACGCATGCGCCCGCCGCCGCTTTGAAAACGGTCGCGGTCAGTCCGCAGCAGCCGCGCTTCGGGATAACTATCCCGTGAACGCCGCAACATTCGGCGGTTCTGACGATCGCCCCGAGATTTCTCGGATCGGTCACGCCGTCGAGAATGACGATGAAGGGTTTCTCGCCCTTTTCTTCCGCATAGTTGAGAATAGCGTCGGGATCGCAATACTCGTAATCTGTCGCAAACGCAACGACGCCCTGGTGGTTCGGGGTCCCCGCTATGCTTTCAAGTTTGTATCTGTCCGCTTCGACGACGGGAATGCCCCTGTCTCTCGCTTCCGCGACAATTTTGACGATAGAGCCTTCGCGTTCTCCGTGAGCAATATACAGTTTGTCAACGGTTCTTCCGCTTCTCAGCAGTTCGGAAACGGGATTTCTTCCCGCGACGATATTTTCACTGTCAACGCCGTTTTCCGTCTGAAAGACGGGACGCGGTCTGTTCTGAGAAGGTTTTCTCTGAACGGTCTTTTTTCCGCCGCTGTATGAAGGCGCTTTCTTTCCGCCTTTTTTCGTAAATGTTTTTTCGCTTTTACTGCTTTTCTTCATTTGTTTTCCTTTTTGCCGTCAGCCTTCTTCCGGCTGTTATTCTTCCTCTGTTTCCGCAGCGGTCACGTCTTCGATTATCTGACGCAACTGTTCGACGCCGGATTTTGTCTGCGCGGAAAACATTATCGGCTCCGTTCCGAACCTTTCGGCAAGGGATATGCGCCTGTTTTCCGTTTCGGTTTTGTTGAGTTTGTCGCATTTTGTCGCGGCAACGCAGAACAGAAACTCGGTGCTCATCAAATAGTCGTACATCAGAATGTCGTCTTTCGTCGGCTCGTGTCTGGCATCCGTCAGCATACAGATAAGGCGGATGTCACGCGTTTTGAGCGAAAGATAACTTTCGATAAGACTGCCCCAGCCTTTCCTTTGCTCCTTTGACCGTTGAGCGTAACCGTAGCCCGGCAGATCGGTCAGCAGAACTTTTCCGTCGATCCCGTAAAAATTGATGCTGACGGTCTTGCCCGGAGTAGAGGAGGTTCTCGCCAGCGCTTTTCTTCCGAGCACGGCGTTTATCATCGACGATTTCCCGACATTCGATCTGCCGACAAAAACGATTTCGGGCATTGTCGGCAACTTGATCGTTTTTACGTCGAAACAACTGTCCAGAAATTCGGCTTTTTGAAAGTTGAGAACCATGTTTTTACCTCAGCGCCGTCTCGAAAACATCTTTTATCGAGGTCGCGTAAACAAATTCAACATTGTCGCGGACGACCTGCGCGATCTGTTCGATATCGCCCTTGTTATCTTTCGGAACTATCACGGTCTTTACTCCCGCTTTATACGCCGCCATGGTCTTTTCTTTCAGCCCTCCGATCGCAAGAACATCGCCCCTGATGGTGATTTCTCCCGTCATTGCGACGTCTCTTCTTATCGGACGCGACGAAAGTTGGCTGTAAAGCGCCGTCGCCATCGCGCATCCCGCACTCGGTCCGTCTTTCGGAACCGCGCCTTCGGGAGCGTGGATATGTATGTCCTTGTCTTTATAAAATGTCGTGCTGATCCCGAGCGCGTCGGCGTTGCTTCTGATATAACTTATCGCCGCTTTCGCGCTTTCCTTCATAACATCTCCGAGCGAGCCCGTCAGTTCGATCTTGCCGGTTCCTTCCATGACGTTGACTTCAAGCGGCATGATCTCTCCGCCGACGGAGGTGAACGCGAGACCCGTTACCACTCCGATCCTGTCTTTGTCGGGTATCCTGTCCTGGATCACCTTTCTCGGTCCGAGGAACGCTGCAATGTTGTCTTTTTTTATAACAACTTTTTCGCAGCCTTCTTCAAGCATTTTCTTCGTCGCTTTTCTGCAAAGAGACGCTATCTGCTTTTCAAGCCCTCTTACGCCCGCCTCGCGGGTGTAGAACATGATTATCTCATTGAGTGCGGAAGCATCGATCTTCAATTCCGAACTCTTCAATCCGTGACGTGCAAGTTGCTTCGGAACGAGGTGCTTTTTCGCTATCTGCAGTTTTTCGTCATAAGTGTAACTCGTCAACTCTATGACGTCCATTCTGTCGAACAGGGGAGCGGGGATCTCCGAAGCGTCGTTTGCGGTCGTAATGAAGAATACGTCCGAAAGGTCGAACGGAAGGTCAATATAATGATCTTTGAAAGTTTTATTCTGTTCCGGGTCGAGAACCTCGAGAAGCGCTGCGGCGGGATCTCCGCGTCTGTCGGAGCCGAGTTTGTCTATCTCGTCGAGAAGCATGAGCGGGTTCATCGTTCCCGCTTCTTTGATCGCGGCGATGATCTTTCCCGGCATGGAGGCGACGTATGTGCGTCTGTGTCCTCTGATCTCGCATTCATCGCTGACGCCTCCGAGCGAAACGCGGACAAACTTTCTGTGAAGCGCTTTCGCAACGCTCTGCGCGATAGATGTTTTTCCCGTTCCCGGAGGACCGACAAGACAGAGTATCTGCCCTTTGTGGTTGGGATATTTTTGCTTTACCGCAATCGTTTCGAGTATGCGTTCTTTGACTTTTTCAAGTCCGTAATGATCTTTTTCAAGCACATTGCGGGCTTTTTTTATATCGACGGACTCTTTTGAATAATTGCCCCACGGGAGTTCGAGACACGATTCGATATATGTTCTTATAACCGCCGCTTCCTGCGATCCGATGGGCGTTTTATAATACTTTTTTGCTTCTTTTACAAGCGAATTATAACATTCGTCGGGCATTTTCGATTTGTCGATCAACTCAAACAGATCGTCGTCGTCATCGTAATAGCCGTCGTCTTCTCCGAGTTCTTCCTTGATCGCTTTCAACTGCTCGCGCAGGAAAAAGTCCGATTGGTTTTTTGCCACGCGGTCCTGGACTTTGCGCATTATATCCATTTCGGTATTTCTGATCTCCTGTTCTCTGACAAGAAACGCGATCAGTTTTTCCGCTCTTTCAAGCGGATCGATCTCTTCGAGAAGTTCCTGTTTTTCTTTGAATCTGAACGGGAAGTTCGCGGCGATGTAGTCCTCGACCGTTCCGAGATCGGTGTTCGTCAGAATGAAGAGCATGACCTCCGGCGAAACTTCGTCCATCATCACGGTGGCACTCTGAAAAGCCCGTCTGATATTGCCGAGAGCCGCCGCCGCTTCTTCGGAGCCGTATTCGTCGAGACGCTCCTCCTCGATATATAAAACATCGGAAAAGAGAACCGAATCCTTTTCGATCAGGGCTCCGCCGAGACAGCCTCTTCCCATGCAGTCAAAAACGACTCTGATCTCTTCTTTGCCGGTTTTGAGTATCTGCCGAACCGTGGCGATCGTTCCCGTGTCAAACAGATTTCGTCTGTCGACGGTTGATTCGACCGCATCTTTTTGCGCAACGAGCATGATGTTCGTTCCTTCGGTGAGCGCGTATTTCGCCGCAGCAGCCGAGTGTTTTCTGCCTATATCTATATGAATGATCGCGTTCGGGATCGCAACGAGATTTCTGAGCGCAAGGACCGGAATCCTTGCGACTTTTCCGCGCTGTGTCCCGAGCGAAGAAATATTATTCGCGGTATTTGCCATATGTCCTCCGAGACCGTCCGTTCGGACGCGTGATGTATCAATTTAACGTATTATAGCATAAAGAGAAGTTTTTTGCAATACTTTTTTAATTTTTGTCCGATATTCATTTGTTTTTGAATTCAGTTTCCAAAAAGTTTAGAAATACCGAAAAAAAAACGCAGATGATGTCTTGCAAAAAAAGAGATTGTGTTGTATAATATTAAAGATGATTTCTGTTTAGCGCTTTCATCCGCCGGAAATGGTTCGACGGAATTCGGATAGGAGAGTTTTCAATGACGTCAAAAGCAAAGAAAATGTTTTATAAGATCCTTGCCTGCGGTCTTGCCGCGGTTGTGATCCTTTCCGCATGTCTTCCTCTTTTTGCGGAAACATCGGACAAGAAAGAGGACGGCAATATTATTTACAATGACGATGCCGAAGGAAGCAATCCGAATCTCTTTGATTATACCAATCTTATAACAAAGACTTACGGTGACCGCGGACACATCGACGTCGATTCGGGAAATTTCGTCGTAAATCTTGACGGCGTAAAGAGTGATATCAGGTTCTTCGGCGTCCGTTACGATATCGCGAAAGAAGGTATCCCGACAGGCGACCGCCTGAATAACATGGTGAGCGAACTTGCCGCTCACGGTTACAACCTCATCGTCATCGACGATGTTTATTCCGTTTTGAAAAACTCTTCCAACTTTACCGATTTCAGCGAATTCCTTTCCGCTCTTTACGAGGCGAATATGTATGCGGGCATCGGACTTTTCTCCACATCCTCTCTTAAAGTTAACAGCGACAGTAAAGGTGCCGCGATACTCGACAGAGATACCGTCCGCCGCGCGCAGTCTTTCATCAAAAGGTTTTTCGGAACAAAAAATACTTTCAGAAGCGATGAGAACGTGACCGTTACATACGGCGACGATACTACGATCGCCTTTGTTACGTACTGCTCCGATCTCGATATCGGCGCTGATGCTTTGTGTTATCCGTCTCTTCAGAAAGAGTTCAACGAATGGTTGCTCGATAAGTACGGATCGACCGAAGTTATCAGAGGACTGTATTGGGTCAATGAAGCGGGCGAGTCCATTCTCGGAGAAGAGGAAAACGCAAAACGCGGAACGATCCTTACTCCGACCGAACCTGTTTACGCTCTTTATACCGATGCGTTATCCGGCCGCCAGCGCGAAGCGGATTTCGGCAGATTTCTCATTTCTTATGTCAGCGAGCAGTTTAATATTTTGAAAGAGCTTATCCGCTCCGTGGGCTGTCAGGCTCCGATACTTATCTCCGACAACGACTCTACCGCTTTCAACGTCTGCATCAGCGGAGGCGGCGATGCGTCGAGAGGTGATTTTGCTTTCACCCCCGATATGACCGTGAAGGAAGCGATCTCTCAGGCGGCGCTCGGAACGGTTGCGAACAAACCGTATATTGCGGTCTGGGATACTTCGGCAACTGCAACTGCCGAAGAAGGTGAAGCCCCCGTAACGGCGACCGACTCCGAGTTGATTTCGGAATTTATTTCACTTGTCTCCTATGCGAGTTACCAGGGCTGGGATGCGCTTGTAGTGGGCGATTATTCCGAGACTGCGGAAAACTCGACGAATAAAAACGCCGCTCTTTGGGATAACAGCGGATTTATGGCGACCCTTTTCCGCCATACGGCTGTCGCGGCGTCATACGGATCGAATTTCGGAATTGCGTATTCCGGTTACGATACCGTTATGGATTTCGGACGTTTCAAGAATTCGACGCTTGCTTCCGCGCTGATTGCAAAGACCGAAAATGTGTTCTTTGACACGGATTATACTGCCGATCCGAATTTCAAGATCGTAATGTCTTCCGGCAACACATCGTCGGGCTCTTACGAGGGTGCGAATTCAAACAAAGAAAACGGAACGAAGGCGATAATACAGTCTGTTTATCCGTACAGAAACGCATCGTTTTCCGAACTTTATATGAATAAGGATGAATGGATCAACGATCAGGGAATTATCAGCGCGAACGGCAGAATAATTGAAAACCTCGACGGCGTCGATGTATATTTCGGCGAGGGCAAAGCGATTGTTCCCGACGGAATAATCGAAACTTCCAAACAACTTGCGACAGCGTTTGACAGACTCGGTTTCACGTCTTACAGAGATCCCGAAGATGCGTCCGATCTCGGATGCTATTCGAGCGACGGGCTTCTGATAACCGATAACGGACGTCTTTTCTATAATGAGAACAGCGACTCTCTTGTCGGCTTCGGTACGCGTTATTTCCTCGCGACGGGCGATCTTTCCGACGAGACTTTGAATGCCGCATATACCGCGTATCTCAACAGATACTATTATAACAGTTCGACCGAGCAGGAATACAGAAATATAAAGGTTTCCGCTTCGGGCGCGAGCGGAAACGGAACGATAGCCGTTTATGCTCTCGGTTCCGGAACGAATAACGACACCGCGTCCCGCTTCCTTGTTTATGCGAAGAGCGCGGACGGAAGTCCTTTGACGGCGACTTTGAATCTGATCCGTGAGAACACGGTTTATAAGGCTTACGGTATCAGACGCGACGGTTACGTCGGAATGAAAGGAGCTCTCCTTAATCCGGACAATACCGTTTCGGACAGTTCGGGCAGAATGAACATAACCCTGAACGGCGAATACGATTATTACATAATCACTCTTGAAGAGACCGATCTCGACGCCGCGCTTGAAGGCTATGATCCGAATGACTCGATCCCCGAGCATCAGAACCTTTTCTGGTATATCGTAATTCCCGCGGTATTCTTCCTGGTAGTTGTTTACAGCGCGATACTTATTTCCGACAATCTCAAAGTCAAGAGAGAAGAGAGACTCAGAGTCGCAACAAGAAAGGTAACTCTCGGAAAGACCGGAAAATATGCCTCCGCTCTTGATGTCGCGGACGATACGAATTCCGGCAGAACAAAGGGAACACCCGGCATAGACATTTTTGCCGAGGATGAAGAAGAACGCAGAAGACGCGAAAATCCGTGGGAGAGAGAAGACGGAACGATCGATTTCACAAAGATCGTACGCTCCGACGATGATGACGAAAACGCATGGTAATTCGTTTCTCCCCGAACATCTCTGCGAAATAAAGAGTATATTGCGGGGCGTTCACGTACATATGAACGCCCCGTTGCGTTTGAAATTTCGGATCGCGCGATCACGGAGGAAAGATATTGACGTCAGATAAAGATCTTTTTGACCGCATATATGCGGACTTTTTGAAAGCGATCGAAAAATACGGACTTATATCCGAAGGTGACCGTATCGCCGTCTGTGTTTCAGGCGGAAAGGACTCGATGCTCGCTTCTCTGCTTTTCAAGCGTTTTGCGAACGATAACCGCGGGATCTCGGTGCGCTATATTTGTATGGATCCCGGATATAACGCCGAAAACAGAAGAATGATAGAGGAAAACGCGACCCGTCTCGGTATTCCTCTCGAAATATTCGAAACGCAGATATTCGAGTCTGTCGTCCGCATCGAAAAATCTCCGTGCTATCTGTGCGCCCGAATGCGGAGAGGCTGGCTTTACAGAAAAGCGAAGGAGGCGGGCTGTAACAAAATCGCGCTCGGTCATCATTTTGATGATGTTACAGAGACCGTTCTTCTTTCTGTCCTTTACAGCGGACAGTATCAGACGATGCTTCCGTCCGTTGATTCCGAAAATTTTGAAGGGATGCGTCTTATCCGCCCCCTGTATCTTGTCCGGGAGAAAGATATCGTCGAATGGCGGGATACGAATAATTTTCGCTTTTTGCGGTGCGCATGCCGTTTTACGGAAAATTCTGCGGAAGACGAGCATCTTTCCAAGCGCGCCGAGATAAAAAAACTGATTGCTCGGCTTGAAAAGACGGATCCCCGTATCCCGTACAATATATTTAACAGCACGCATAATGCCGTACTTGAAGAAGTCATGTTCGGTTCCGAAAAGGAGTTACAATGAAAAAACTGTTCTCAAAAGCAGACCTTCTGTATCTGACAGCACCGATTTTGACCGTTTTGCTCTGTCTGCTTGTTCAGATAACGAAAAGTCAGACGCTGGCGATCGTCAACATGTTTGTGACGGCGTGCGGATACGAAACCGTTACATTCATCATTAAATTTTATGTGCCTTATCGCTTCCGTGCTTTTGACCTTGTCAAGGTATTCGTGTCGATGGCGCTCGTCTACGGAATTTATATCGGTCAGTATTTTGTGTTCGGAGCCGCCGACGCCGATATGTGGCCTGTTTTGACGGTCATGTCGGTCATCAGCCTTGTTGTGCTCGCCGTTGTCGGGCCGCTTGTCATGATATTGAAAAAACACAGAGAAGGGTATTGATACCGGGATATGAAATATTTTACGAAAGAATGGTACGCGCTTTGTCTGAAAACTTTCCTTGCGGAACTGCTTGAAGACGATGACCGCGCCGCGAAAAAAGACGAAGAGTTTTATAACGAACTGTTGAAACAGCGTCTCGGCGAAAGTCTTGCCATGCAGGACGAGATAGCAAAAATGTCCGATGAGGACATTGAAATCGATATAGGCGAGTATGAAAAGGATTATCTGCGCGCGCTTGATGAGCGGGTTCGGGATATGTATTCTGTGTTGCCCGAAGATATATCCGAAGAGATAGCGGATATGCGTGTTTTCGCATTGAACAAGGCGACGCCTGAAATCCACAAGAGACTGCGCATCTACTGCAACGGCGCGCAGAAAAAAGTTGACGACACGCTTAAATCCTATGAAGATTATTACAATTCGGTCGATATTCCCGCCGAAATCGACGACAATCTCGGCTTCCACGATGCGACAATCGTATCGGCGGCAACGGAGAACGGCGATATGAAACTCGATTTCGATATATCTCAGAGTTTCGCGACGCGTTCTTCCGTAACTCTGAAAGGCGCCCGAATAATTGAAAAAGAGGCTGAATTTGAAGGCTGTACATGGCTTTATGATGAACTGTATCTTTCCGACGGCGGGTATGAACTTCACATCCTTGCATCCGCGCCCGATCTCGAAAGCCTTGTATATTTCACCGTCTTCTGTGAAAATATTATATTTTGAATAACAGTAAGGAGTATTATAATATGAACAAAAAAGTTGTACTTGTCGTTATGGACGGTGTGGGGCTTTCCGAAAATGAAAACGGAAACGCCGTCGCTGCCGCATATAAACCGACTCTTGACGCGTTTACCTCTTCCTGTCCGTGGACTGCGATCAAAGCGCACGGAACGGCGGTAGGTCTTCCGACCGACGACGATATGGGAAACAGCGAGGTCGGACACAACGCTCTCGGCTGCGGTCAGGTCTATTCGCAGGGCGCAAAACTTGTCAATGAGTCCATTGATAGCGGAAGTATGTACACTTCCGATATCTGGAAAAAACTCGTCGCAAATTGCGCGGAAAACGGTTCGACCATGCATTTTCTCGGACTTCTCAGCGACGGAAACGTTCACTCGCATATAAATCATCTTCTCGATATGCTGACCCGCGCGAAGAAGGACGGCGTCCGCAAATGCCGTGTTCATATCCTTCTCGACGGAAGAGATGTTCCCGCAACGAGCGGCGTGACGTATATAAAAGAACTTGAAGACAAACTCTCCGAACTGAACGATGCCTCTTTCGACGGCAGGATCGCTTCGGGCGGAGGAAGAATGAAGATAACTATGGACAGGTACGAAGCCAACTGGGATATGGTAAAACTCGGTTGGGAAACGCATGTTCTCGGAAAAGGAAGACAGTTTGCATCCGCGGCGGAAGCCTACGAAACGCTCCGCAATGAGACGGGCGCGATCGATCAGGATCTGCCCCCGTTCGTTATTGCCGAAAACGGGAAACCCGTCGGCACTGTCGAGGACGGTGATTCGGTTGTATTCTTCAATTTCCGCGGCGACCGTTCGATCGAGATCAGCCGCGCG
Organism: uncultured Eubacteriales bacterium; assembly: GCA_902373415.1. GTDB lineage: Bacteria > Bacillota > Clostridia > Oscillospirales > UBA644 > UBA644. The sequence goes on from CABKLX010000001.1 coordinate 79,928, forward strand.
TTTACCGAAGGCGATGACTTTGACAAATTCGACCGTGTCCGCGTTCCGAAAACGGTTTATGCCGGAATGCTTCAATACGACGGCGATCTGAAAATCCCCGAGAATTTCCTCGTTGCGCCTCCCGCGATAAAAAATACGCTTACCGAGGCTCTCGTTAAAGCGGGAATTAAAGAATATGCGGTTTCCGAGACTCAGAAATACGGTCACGTTACCTATTTCTGGAACGGCAACAGAAGTGAAAAGTTTTCGGAGGAACTTGAAGACTATGAGGAGATCGCTTCCGATACCGTTCCCTTTGAACAGCGTCCGTGGATGAAAGCGGCAGAGGTGACGGACAAACTTGTAGAAGCGATTTATTCAGGCAAATACGGCTTCATCCGCTGCAATTATCCGAACGGAGACATGGTCGGACATACGGGCGTTTTTGCCGCCGCGAAGATCGCGGTCGAGGCTGTCGATCTTTGTCTCGCGAGAGTCAGGAAGGCTGTCGAGGATACGGGTTCCGTACTCCTTGTGACGGCAGATCACGGAAACGCCGATGAAATGTATGAAAAAGCGAAGCCCGGACAGGCTCCGAAACCGAAAACTTCGCATACGCTGAACCCCGTTCCGTTTATCGTGTACGATCCGAACGGCGAGCACGAGTTGAAAGAGGGTAATTTCGGACTTTCAAATGTTGCCGCGACCGTAACTCAGCTTCTCGGCGTTGAAACTCCCTCCGTGTGGGACGAATCCATGCTGAAATATTGATTTGAGATAACGGGAATATAATAAGAAAAGATACCGCTTCTCCGCGCCTGTGTGCGAAGAAGCGGCATTTTTATTTTGTATCGGAATATCGCATGTCGCAAGAGAAGTCAATACGGAAAAACAGACAGCCGCAGAAAAACGGCTGTCCGAAGTTTAATGTTCATGAAACAGAATATGATTTATTCCGCAGTATGTTGCTTCCCGATCGGCGGTCAACCGTCCGACGGCTCCTGTGACGGAGCGCCATCGCTGTTTTTCTTCTTCGGTCTTTTCGAATCGAAGTCTTTCCAGAACCGCTTTGCTTCCGCCTCGTATTTCTCCGGCTCCGTATAATGACTCATTCCGTGATCCGCCCCCGGAACTATCAAGAGCCGTTTCTCGCCGGCGCATGCGAGATAGTTCTCATAAGTCATATTAACGGGAACGAAATGGTCGTCCGTGCCGTGTATCAGCATGACGGGAATATAATTGTTTTTAAGCGCCTCAACCGTCGAATAATCCCGAGTTCCCATATTGATCTTCTGTCTGAACATTCCGTCTGCAAATATTCCGCGGAGCCGATACGGCAAATGAAGATTGTTGTTCGACACGTGCTTCCATATCGCGTGAGGAGACGTGAAACCGCAGTCTGCCATGATCCCGTGAACGTTTTCGGGCAGATCCAGCCCTGACGCCATAAGAACGGTCGTCGCTCCCATGGAAACACCGCAAAGATATATCGGAAGATCTTTTCCGCATTTGTCCGTTGCCCATTTGATCCATTCCAGACAGTCGTAACGCTCCGTCAGCCCAAAGCCCATGTATTCGCCTTCGCTGTTGTTCTGCGCGCGCTGTTCGGCGTAAAGGACACTGCAGTTATTCTTTGCCCAGAAATCCGCAACCGTTCCGAAATCGCGCGCCCATGTCGAACGCCATCCGTGCATCGCGATGATCACGCGCTCGGCGTTTTCGGACGGGAACCAATGCCCGACGAGCCGAGTCCCGTCGAAGGAAATTATATTTACCGTCTCGTGCGGCTCTTTTTCGATTTTTTCCGCCGCGGAGTTAAGTTCTTTGAGAAAATCGGCGTCAACCGCTTTTCCTGCGATCGCGTCGCTTGCTTTTTTCGCAAAATCGGGCTCATCACGGTCAAGGGCGATCTTGACGAGTATTTTTGTCGTTAAATAAGTTGCCGCAACCGAGGCGGCGCCTGCGGCGAGAAATATCCCGGTCGCCGTAAGCGCACTTTTAACACTTTTCTTCATACGGCTTAGGTTCCTTTCCCGAGTTGCGTTCTTTTTATGCATAGGATTCCGCAAACTCGCAAATATCCGAAGCGGCTTCGGAATTTATATATTTTTTCTGGTTTTCTTTCATTTCTCGGACAAAACCGTCATCTTTCAACCGTTCGAGAGCGCTTATGAGTTTTTCTTCGTTCCCTCCGACGGCGATGCTCATCCCGTGTTCTTCAAAAAACTTCATGTTTCTGTTTTCACAGCCGGGAATGGGGGAGATATGGATAAGCGGAGTTTGGGAAACAGCCGCTTCCGTTGAAGAAAGTCCTCCCGGTTTTGAAAGATAGGCGTCGCTCGCTTTCATGTAAAGTTCGATCCTGTCCGTGCTTCCGATCAGATATATCCTTTCGTTCCGACCGTATTGTTCGCTGAGCCGATTTTTCAGATCTTCATTGTTGCCGCAGATGACAGTCAGATCGTATTCGGGATTGTTGCGAAGATATTCATCGAGAACCGTCAATGTCTTTTCGAGTTTTCCGCCGCCGATACTTCCTCCCGAAAGAAGCAGATGTCTTTTTGTCGGATCGAGACCGAGTTCTTTCTCCGCCTGTTCTCTTGTTATATCCGAATTGAAAACGTTTCGGACGGGTATACCCGCCGAGATGAGTTTCTTCTCCGAGATCCCGCGCCTGACAAAGTCCCCGTTTAACTCTTCCGACGGCGTTACGTACCAGTCGCAGTCAAGTTCCTCCGTGAAAGGGATGCAGACATAGTCCGTCGCGATAAATATCGTTTTCGGAACGGTCAAGCCTTTCTTTTTCATGTTTGTCAGAATTTCGCCCGGATAAAGATGTGTTGTCAGGATCATATCAAAATGATTTGTGTCCAAAAACTCTTTCATGCTGTCGAACATCAACTTGTTCAGCGCATAAACGGGCGATTTGATCGGAAGACGGCGGTATCCGTTGCCTATGCCGTACATCGCTCCGAAAAGACGGGGAGTTTTCTGCGCGATCTTTATATATCCGTCCCCGACCTTCTTGTCGAGTCCTTTGCCTGCAAGCCTGTACGGGTCAAGCATGACCGCTCTGTGCCCGCGCCTGATCATTTCTTCTTTTACGGCGCGCGCTGCGGCGTTGTGTCCTCCGCCCGTACTGCATGACATGATCAGCGTATCCATATCGGTTTTACCTCTAACGGCGGTTTCTTTTCTTTACTTGTCAGAAACCTGATGAAGACTGCCGCGAGAATGAAGGAAAAGCCCGCGCAAACAATCAGGTTCCCCGCAAAAATAACGATTTGAAGCTCCGTGAAGAAATATGTCACGAGCGTCCTGTGAAAATGCGGATTTATTTTCAGAATAAAAGAGAAAAAAACAAACGTCCCCGCGAATATCGCGAAGGGGATGAGATTGGGAAACAGTCCGAAAAGACAACCGAATGTCGTTGCGATCCCTTTTCCGCCGCGGAAGCCGTTGAAAACAGAGAAAACGTGTCCTATAACGGGAGCGGCTATAACGAGCGCGAGCAGAAAAGTCACTTCTTTTCTCGTATAGAAAAAAACGGGCAAAAAGCCTTTTGTGACGTCGCATACAAGCGTCAGCGCCCCGCAGAGAATCCCCCCGTTTTTGAAAGCGTTTGATGTTCCGGGGTTGTTGTCTTTTGTGTTTTTCGCAACATCTGTTTTTTTCAGAAGCGAACAAAAGACTTTCGCAAACAGTATGCTTCCCGCCGCGTAGCCTGCCAATATGAAAGCGATATCTCTTATCATATCCGACGCTCCTTTTCCTTTGTTTTTTCATATTCCGCGAGTAACTTTTTCCGTTATACGCGCGGTCCTCTTTCTCTTCCGGAGGTGATCCGAATTTGTGTATATCCTCTGTTAGCATTGTACCACAAAAAACGCAAAAATGCAATAGGGAAGTATCAAACTTCTCTATCGCGTAAGTCTTTGCTCCGGGCAGACCGTTTTTCGAGATTGACTTTTTGCTTTTCGTGTGATATACTTAAACAATAATGAAAGGGGAAACGGCAATGAGTGAATTGTATCTCGGTATTGACATCGAAAAAGACCGTCTGCATGCGGCGCTGACCGAAAATGCGGAAACGGTCGTGACCGTGACCGAACCTCTCGACGGCTCGTCCTTCGGGCGTTTCTGCGAACGCGCCGTTTCCATGATCTCCGAACTTGCGCAGGAATACCGCCCGAAATCAATCGGGCTGACAGGTGATCCGAAGGGAATTGTTTATATCGACTCGAACGGCAACGCCGTTTCGGAACCTATGCTTTCTCCGAAAAAAGAAGATGACTATATCAGCCGTATTGAGAAAGAATGCGGGATCACCCTGCGCCGCGGAAGCGGACTTCTGACTCATTACATAAATACCGATATCGGGACGGTTCCCGAGTCCGCGCAGTCTTTTTCAACTCTCGCATCGTATATCGTAAAAACGCTGGCGGATCGAAACAGACCATATCTGCATACTTCGGAAGCCTTTGAACTCGGTTTTTACGACTTTTCCGCAAAAGATTTCGACAGCCGCTCGATAGTCAAATGCAGGCTTGCCGATCTGCGCTATCCCGAGGTTACCGACTCTCCGTCAGTCGCCGGATATCTCGGAAACACCCCGATCGCGGTCGCACTCGGTCGGACACAGTCTCATTTTCTCGGAACAGCCGATATCGGCGGCGCTCTTGTTCTTCTGCGAAAGGACGCCAACATATCGTATTCCGTTGCAAAAAACGAAAAACAGGCTTCCGCGACCGTAAAAATGCCGCTTTTCGGAGGAATTGAACTTTGCGAAAGGACAGATCGCGACGCAAAAACCGCTTATGACGCGCTTTTGAGCCTTTTTGCGAGAATATCTGTCAGCGTCGGCGGTACGGAGGATATCGAACGCACCGTCAATGAACTCGCGCTTGCCGCACTGAACGAAACCTCATTGCCGAAAGTCCGTTTTGATCAGGGAAAACTGAAAATTTCATCCGAATCGGACGGATTTACGCCCGACCGTATCTGCTCGGCATTTGTCAAAGAAGCCGCAAAGCGTCTTTGTACCGTTTCCAAAACACCGACACGGCTTATGCTTGCGGGAAACGGAAGATTTGACTCCGAGGCTTTTCGCCGCTCTTTGGCGCATGTTTTCGGTGTTGATGCGACGCCGTGCGATATGACATTTGCCGCCGCCGCGGGTGCCGCGCGCTTTGCTTCCGAACTCGGATGAGAATTTTTTCACGAAAAACAGCATAGACAAAAAAAGACAGGCTTCGTGCGAAGCCTGTCTTTCAAATTCTCACAAAAAATCGGATACTGTATTATTCCGGATCTTTGACCGCGGGTACCTTCTTCGCGACAAAGTAGAATATCTTCATTGCGTCTGCGATATCTACCGAGCCGTCGTCGTTGGTGTCGCATACGGCAAGCTGATAGTCCTGAAGCAATTCCTTTTTCGCAACGTGATAGAATACGAGCATCGCGTCTTCTATGTCTACTCCTCCGTCTCCGTTTGCGTCGCCGTAGATAATATCTTCTATCGGCTTGTCAGCATAGTCCCCGAGGACGTATCTCGGAAAATAGATCGGATATGTTGCGTCGGACCAGTATTCAACTTCGCCTTCACCGAAGTCAAGAAGTCCGCAGTTAAGGAAAATATGGTATTGTATCTCCTCGAAGTTGGAAGGCTTTGTTCCGATGGGGTAATCAAAGAGGTTGTCGTAAAGCTGGAAGCCCATTCCGAATTCGGTTCCGACAACGGGATAGAGGAAGTCGTTGACATCTGCCGACGGATCATCAACATCCATCTGAGTTGCAGACCAGGAAATGAACATTTCAAGAGAATATCCGGAGATGTTCGCATACTGATATGCTCTTCTCAGCTTGGAACGGTATATAACGATCGTTGTGTTGTCGGCGCCTTCTGCGGGAGGCTCGGGGAACGGATATTTCTCGTTCGCAACGAACCGTACGTCCGATTTAACGTCTACCGTTATTAACGTCGAAAGCGTTCCGCACGCTCCGCTTTCTCCGGGCATATCTTTTGCCCAGTAGAAATACTCTCTCCAGGAGGGAACGGGATAAACCTGATCTCCGTTTCCGGATGCGGCTCCGCAGTATGCGGTGAAAGCAAATCCCGAAAGACCTTTGCCCGTGCCGGACTTATAGTTGACGGGATCGAGAAGTACCCAAAAACTGTCGGAGATCTCAAACTCGGGAGTTGCCTTCGCATACGGGTATTGAGAGGGATCCTCCAGATATAATCTGTCAATAATGCTTTGGTTGTTTACTCCCCATGCTCTGGTGCAGTCTGTGACATCCGCATAGATGTAAAGACCGCCCTGCGTATCGTCGGCTGTGTCCCATATGCCGATTATATCGGCATCATCGGGCAGGTTGGAGTACCAAACTGCGGAGATATTCGCGCTCGCCGGCTCATACGGCGGGGTCGGTTCGCCTGTTTCGTCATCTTCGTAACTGGAAACTCTGAATCCCGCATTCTCGAAATTCAATGTTTCCGTAAACCCCTGATCGTAGAGCTCATCGCGCACGCCGTCCATAACGGGCGCGGTTCTTACTCTCGGGAGGGTTCGTTTCTCGCCTGACACGGCAGCCGCGGAGGAAGATACCGCGAGTCCCGCAACGAGAGAGACGGTCAGACAAAGAGTGATCAGAATTGAAATGATCTTCTTCATTTTCTTCACCTCGTATAAAAAATTTGTTGGTGTTCCGCATATTCCGTCAATATCGGAAAAATGCGCATTATTTACTACATTATTCTATCACATAAATCGTTGTATGTCAACTGTTTTTTATTGGTCTATATCCCCAAAAATCACATCGGTTTTTGTACCTTTTTGCGAATAGTTCTTTTTTGTTAAATCGGCACATCTTTAATTGACACTTGATTTGTAATATGTTAATATCAAACGGAATAAATAAGACAAAGAAAAGCGGGGGATCCGGATGAGAGAAGTTTCCGTCAGAACGGAATATACGGAAGCGAATATGCTGAAATTTTTCAAATTCAACATTTTTTCGCGGAACAAGGCGGTCGTGATCGGTTTTATCGTTGTATATGCCGTTCTCTTCGCGTTCAATATTTATAATATTGTATTCAAACTTATGAGCGGGATAAAACTCGGCGCAAGCGATTTTATTGCCGTCGCGGTTCTGGTCTTTTGTTCCTATTGGATATATTCGCGCTTTTTTATCATGCCGAAAAAACTGGCAAAGCACAATTCGGGGAGCAAAACGCTGGTATCCGACGTGACGGTTTCGGATGAAGGCATTTCCGTTTATATCTCCGACTCCGAAGGTTCGGATTCGCAGACGATTGCGTATTCCGAGATTTACAAAGTGTATGAGACCGATGATTTTTTCTATCTCTTTCGGACGAAATCTTACGCTTACATTCTCGATAAAAACGGCTGTACAAAGGGCAGCGCTGAGGGTATCCGCGCGCTTTTTACGGAACATTGCACAAAAAAACAGTTCAAAAACGGAACGCATACGGCGTCTGTTAAGACTGAGGAGGATAAATAATGGACAAAAGATTTGAGGGAAAGACTCCGGAGCAGATACTTGATCTTCTGACGCTTGAACAGAAGTGCGGACAGCTTGTCTCGACCGGTATCGGCTGTTGGGAGGAGTGCGAGACCGCAATGGCTCACAATGTCGGAAACGTTTCCTGCATTTACGGTCATGACGCGGAGTCGCTCGCGCGTTTTAAGGAAGATATGGTAAGACTTCAGCGCGAGGCCGATATCCCGTTTTTTATCGGTGTCGATATGGAGACAGGTGTGGGACAGACCGTGCATGAAAAGTCTATTGCGACCGAATTCGCGGAGCAGATGGCGATCGGCGCGATCGCAGATCTCGAAGACGCAAAACGCCTCGCTTACGAAGAGGGAAAGATCGTCTCACAGCAGGCATCTTATCTCGGATGGAACGTATGCTTCGGTCCCGTTGTGGATGTCAATATCAATCCGGAAAACCCCATAACCAATATCCGTTCTTTCGGCGAAGATCCCGATATCGTTGCCGAACTTGCCGCGGCTTACATAAGAGGATTGCAGTCCGACGGCAGACTTATCGGAACCGCAAAACATTTCCCCGGCGCGGGCATGCAGTTCGCCGACTCTCATTTTGCGCTCGAAAAGACGAAAACGACAAAAGAAGAAATGGATAATATCCACCTTAAACCGTTTAAGAAGGCTATCGAGGCAGGCGTCGGCGGCATGATGTGCAATCACGCGATTTACGATATGTACGATGCTGAGAATGTCGCGACTCTCTCGAAAGCGGTAATGACCGACCTGCTTCGCGGCGAACTCGGATTTGAAGGTGTTATGTATACCGACGCAATGGGTATGGCGGGAATGACCGAATCCGAACGCAACGGAGGCAATCCGCATATGGGAACCATCCGCGCGATTGCGGCGGGCTGCGACGTTATTCTCGGTCCCAATGACGCTTGGAACGCTCCCGCAGGCATCGCTCAGGCCGTAAGAGACGGCATACTTGACGAAGAGATCGTCAACAAAGCCTGTCTGCGTGTTCTGAAACAAAAGTATGCTCTCGGTCTTTTCTCTTCCGAAAAGAGAGAAGACGTTCCGAAACGCGACGGCTGGGCGGTTGCGCGCGAGATCGCGAAAAAATCCGTGACGCTCATGCGGAACAGAAAAAACGCGATACCGTTCGATTTTGAAGGGAAGAAAGTTATCGTTCTTGAGCCCACTCATCCCGCGAACAGACTCAGTTTCGGTCTTTATACCAATATGACCCTCATCAAGGAAACTCTCGCTCAATATGTTCCTCAGGCGCAGTTGACGCTTTTCTCTCCCGACGCTTCCGATGAGCAGATTGCGGAGATTGCGGCTCAGGCAAAAGAAGCCGATGTCGTTGTTTTCGGAACTTCGTTCCGTTCGCGTTCCGGACAAGTCGGGCTTCTGACCGACCGTCAGCTCGCTGCGCTGAAAGCCGTTCATGACGTAAATCCGAACATGATCGCGGTCGTTTCCAATCCTTATGTCATTTCGCAGCTTCCGTTCATCGACGAGGCGATCTGCTGTTATTCAACATCGTCCGTCGCGGTTGAGGCGGCTGTGAATGTGCTGATAGGAAAGGAAAAAGCTCTCGGAGTCCTTCGTGAAACCATTCCCGAGGAAATGCATAACGAGGTCGAGATCGTTTTCCACGGATAATTTGCAAAGACCTATTGACAAATCACGATTTTAGTGGTAGAATACTCATATAAATGATAGAGGCGCATTTAGCAAACAGTAACCGTCTTCATAAAAGGCTCTCGCAAAGCCGAAGCGGCGAAAGGTGCGGATGCCGAGGACGGTTGCGGCGAAAGACCGATCCGGCAATGTGAAATAAGATTTGCATTGCTGTCGCAGTTTTGCGGAGAGCTATCTGTTTGAGGACCTGTTCCGTTGTTCTTTTTAAGGACATCGGTGATCGGAATATTTTCGGGCAGTTGCTTTTCGGCATCTGCCCGTCTTTTTGCCTGACACCGTCGGTGATGCGCCGCAAAGATCAAACATTTCCAAATACGAATAAAGAAAGAACATAATTCGGAGGATGAACGTTATGAAAAAGACTGTATTTACCGGTGCGGCTACCGCGATAGTAACGCCGCTGAACGAAAACGGCGTCGATTACGGGTCGTTCGGCAGACTTATCGACTGGCAGATCTCGGAAGGTATCAATGCGATAGTCGTTGCGGGAACGACCGGCGAAGGCTCCACGCTTTCCGACGAGGAGCACAGACAGGTTTTGAAATTCGCCGTTGACAGAATTGACGGCAAAGTTCCCGTCATCGCGGGAACGGGCTCAAACGATACCGCGTATGCGATCGATCTGACAAAATACGCCTGCTCGATCGGCGCGGATGCAATGCTTGTCGTTTCGCCTTATTACAATAAAGCGACCCAGAACGGACTTATAAAAACTTTTACCGCCGTTGCCGACGCATCGACAAAGCCCATAATTCTTTATAATGTTCCGTCGAGAACGGGATGCAACATTCTTCCGAAGACCTGCGCCGCGCTTGCGGAGCATCCGAACATCGTCGCGATCAAAGAGGCGAGCGGGAACATTTCTCAGATCGCCGAAACAGCGTCGCTCGTAAAAGGAAAAATGGACATCTATTCGGGAAACGACGATCAGATCGTGCCTATCCTTTCGCTCGGAGGAAAAGGCGTTATCTCCGTTCTTTCAAATGTCCTTCCCCGCGAAACGGTCGAGATGTGCGATGCGTTTTTCAGAGGTGACTGCGCAAAGAGCCGCGATATGCAACTTGATATGCTCGATCTTGTCAACGCACTGTTCTGCGAAGTCAATCCGATCCCCGTCAAAGCCGCGATGGCAGCCATGGGTTACGGTGAAAACTATCTCAGACTTCCTCTGACCCCGATGGAAGAGGAACATGAAAAGAATCTTCTGGCGATCATGCGCAGACACGGTCTTAACGTTTGATTGCCGCAAAAGAAGAGATCGGAGACAGACGGTTATGAAAATTTTACTGAACGGTATTTGCGGAAGAATGGGCAGGGAAGTCGAAAAACTTGCTTTGACCGGATACAGAGGCGCGGAATTGGTCGGCGGCGTTGATCCGAGCGGTGGAGCGGCGAGCGTTCCCGTTTTCCCCGATTTTGATGCGGTTGACGTTGAATTCGACTGTATTGTTGACTTCTCGTTCCATACGTCCGCGCCCGCGCTCTGCGAATACGCGAAAAAGGTCGGAAAACCCGTTATAATCGCGACGACGGGGCATAACGACGGAGAAAATGAAATAATAAAAGAGACGGCAAAGAGCGTTCCCGTTTTCAAGTCGGCGAATATGTCTCTCGGAATAGCGTTACTTGCGGAACTTGCAAAAAACGCCGCGAAAACGTTTCCCGAAGCGGACATTGAGATCATCGAAAAGCATCACAACAGAAAAGCGGACGCTCCGAGCGGAACGGCGCTTCTTCTCGCAAACGCGATAAAAAAGGTCAGAGAAAAAGCCTTCTTTGTTTTCGGAAGAAGCGGACAGTGCAAGAGGCAGGAAGATGAGATCGGCATTCATGCGATACGCATGGGGAACATCGTCGGAGAGCATGAGGTCATTATCGGAACGGATACCCAGACGATCACATTGAAACATGAAGCGGCAAGCCGTTCACTTTTTGCCGAGGGCGCGATAGCCGCCGCGGAATTTATAATCGGACGTGAAGCCGGAATGTACGATATGAACGATCTTATCGCGCTGAACGCTTAGAACAGGAGAGGATATTATGTTGAATATAGGTATTTACGGTTACGGCAATCTCGGCAAGGGCGTTGAGGCGGCTGTGTCTCTCAATGACGATACGAAACTCGTGGGAGTTTTCACAAGAAGAGATCCCGAAAGCGTTCGGATCGCAACGGACGGCGTCGGTGTTTACCGCACCTCCGATCTTGACCGCTTCAAAAATGAGATCGATGTTCTTATCATCTGCGGCGGAAGCGCCACGGATCTTCCCGAGATGACACCCGCCCTTGCGAAAGATTTCAATGTCATCGACAGTTTTGACACGCATGCAAAGATCCCGGAGCATTTTGACAACGTTGACGCCGCGGCGAAAGCAGGGGACAAGATCGCCATGATCTCCGGAGGCTGGGATCCGGGACTCTTTTCTCTTGCAAGACTTTATATGAATTCCGTGCTTCCCGTCGGATGTGATTACACATTCTGGGGCAGGGGCGTCAGTCAGGGACATTCCGATGCGATCAGACGCATCAAGGGCGTCGCAGACGCGAGACAGTATACTGTTCCCGTCGAGTCCGCCGTCGAAGCTGTCAGAAACGGAGAAGATCCCGTTTTGACAACAAGAGAAAAACATACCCGCGAGTGTTTTGTGGTCGCGGAAGAAGGCGCCGATCTCGCATATATAGAGAACGCGATCAAAACCATGCCGAACTATTTCGCCGATTACGACACGACGGTTCATTTTATTTCCGCGGAGGAAATGGCGAGAGATCATTCGGCTTTGCCCCACGGAGGAAGCGTTATCCGCTCCGGTAAAACGGGATTCGGACAGGAAAACGCCCATGTCTGTGAGTTCTCTCTGAAACTCGATTCCAACCCCGAGTTTACGGGAAGCGTACTCGTTGCTTTTGCCCGTGCGATAAAGAAAATGTATGACAGGGGCGATCGCGGCTGTAAAACGGTGTTTGACGTTGCTCCCGCCGATCTGTCCGCTCTTTCACCCGAATGTCTCAGAAAAACGATGCTTTAAAAGAAGGGGAAAAATATGATCTGTAAAAATATCGGTGTTGAAAACGGTATTCTGACTTTTGCCGGAGTCCCGACTCCCGAACTTATTGCTGAATTCGGTTCGCCTCTTTATGTTATGGACGAACAGAGAATAAGAGAAAACTGCCGCATTTATGCGGACGCGATGAAAAAGTATTTCGGCGGAGATTCCTGCGCGCTTTATGCGAGCAAGGCGGCGTCCTTCAAGCGTATGTACCATATCGTCGCGGAAGAAGGTCTCGGCGCTGACGTCGTTTCCTGCGGAGAGATCTACACCGCGATGAAAGCGGGCTTTCCGCTTGAAAAGGCATATTTTCATTCAAACAATAAAACCGACGCCGATATAGATTTCGCAATCTCGAACGGCGTAGGATATTTTGTTGTCGACAATGTCGAAGAACTCGACGCGATAGATCGGATCGCGGAAGAAAAAGGCGTTGTTCAATCCGTTCTGCTCCGTCTCACTCCGGGTATAGACCCGCATACTTACGAAGCGGTCGCAACGGGTAAAGTCGATTCCAAATTCGGGTCGAGCATTGAGACCGGACAGGCTGAGGAGATCGCCGTTCACGCTCTTTCGCTGAAAAATATCGCATTGAAGGGCTTTCATTGCCATGTCGGTTCTCAGGTGTTCGACTCTCAGGTATTTCTTGACGCGTCCGTTATAATGCTCGGATTTATCATGAAGATGAAGCGCGATCACGGATACGTTACCGAGATCCTCGACCTCGGCGGAGGGTACGGCGTCCGCTATACCGAAAAAGATCCCGTCATCGACATCGCGGATAATATCCGTCAGGTCTCCGAATCTTTGAAGGCGACCGCCGCGGGTCTCGGGATAGAACTTCCTTCGATCCGCCTTGAACCCGGCAGAAGCATTGTCGCAGACGCGGGAATGACCCTTTACACCGTCGGAACTGTTAAACACATTCCGGGCTATAAAAACTACGTCTCGGTTGACGGCGGCATGACAGACAACCCGCGTTACGCGCTTTATCGCTCTTCATACACCGTTTATATCGCCAACAAAATGAATGAGAAGTGCGATATGGAATGCTCCGTCGTCGGCAGATGCTGTGAAAGCGGAGACATAATCCAGGAACACGTTCTTGTTCCTTCTTCCGTTTGCAGGGGAGATATATGCGCCGTTGCAACGACGGGCGCTTATAACTATTCGATGGCGTCCAATTATAACAGGATCGGAAGACTTCCCATCGCGATGATCGATAACGGAAAAACTTCTCTTGCCGTTCTTCGCGAGAGCCTTGAAGACATCGTTGCAAACGATATGTAAAACCGAATATCATAAATTAAACCTTATTCCTCCTGATTATCGTCAGGGGGAATATTTTTGTTCAGAGGAGAAAAAAAGATGCAGAAACGATTTATCACAACCTCGATTTTAGCCGCATACAAAGAGTATCTCATATCGGAAGAGAGAAGCCCCGCCACGATAGAAAAGTATATCCGCGATGTTGCAGCCTTTGCCGAATATGTCCAAATATCAGAAATCACAAAAGATGCCGTGCTTGCATATAAAAGGCAAATAATGCAAAACTATGCCGCACGCAGCGTTAATTCCATGCTTTCAAGTGTCAACAGCCTTTTTGCGTTTTTGCGTTGGCATGATTTAAAAGTCAAAACCTTAAAAATTCAACGTCAGATATTTTGCTCCGAAGAAAAGGAACTGACAAAAGCCGAATATGCACGTCTCTGCGAAGCCGCCGAAATGCGCAACGAAAGGCTGAAATTGATTCTTCAAACAATCTGCGGAACGGGAATCCGCGTCAGCGAACTTCAATATATCACGGTTGAAGCTGCAAAACAAGGCGAAGCTGTTGTAAACTGCAAAGCAAAAACACGCATTATATTTATCATAAAAGAACTCCGAAAAAAAACTGCTCCGCTATGCCGCAGAGCAGAATATAAAAACCGGTATGATATTTATAACAAAAGCAGGCAACCCGATAAACCGCACAAACATCTGGCGTGAAATGAAATCTTTATGCAAAGCAGCAAATGTCAACCCGCAAAAAGTATTTCCGCACAATCTGCGCCACCTTTTTGCCCGCGTTTTTTACGGCATTGAAAAGGATATCGCAAAACTTGCGGATATTCTCGGGCACAGCAGCATCAACACCACAAGAATTTATATCGTCTCCACCGGCGCCGAGCACCGCTGCCGCATGGAAAATATGCGCCTGATATTATAGCCCGAAAACAAAAAACGCCGCCACGCGGCGACGCAAATACATAATCTGCATTATGTTGTAAACAAGCAAAACGGCGACGATACATCGTTTTTTTAAGAGGCGTACGCAGAGAAAAAAACGTAAAAAAAACCGCCCTAAGGGCGGCGGATAAACATGAGTATAAGGAAATAAGCCTTTTCCGAAATGTCCGAAGTGTAGGAACGAAAGAGGCTTTGCTTTTATGTTTTCTTTATCTTTTATGACATGATTTTGTTATTGTAGTTGACAAGTTGTCACAAATATGATACCATAGTTTTAATATAAGCATTATGTTTCAGACAAATCAATTTTGTTTGCAACATAATGCGGATTATGTTGTTAAAAGGAAAGGAGGAACGACTGTATATATTTTATGCTTCAGGTTGTTATAAAACTTTAATGTTGTACGAATTTCTGATTGTGATTTACTATGAGTGGAGAAAAAATTATGGGGGCTACAAAAAGAGACATTGAAAAAATGGACGAATACCGAAAAATTGCATTTGATATTTTAATAGAAATCGGTGCGATCAAA
Source organism: uncultured Eubacteriales bacterium (assembly GCA_902373415.1). Classification (GTDB taxonomy): domain Bacteria; phylum Bacillota; class Clostridia; order Oscillospirales; family UBA644; genus UBA644. The sequence continues at coordinate 94,938 of CABKLX010000001.1, forward strand.
ACTTGTGAGTTTCATACGGACTTTTATTATGATACATATTTGTTTGATAAAAGAAAAATTTTTGCATTAGCTACGAACAAAGCAAAAGAAAAGTATGGAGATGAAAATATCGATTTTAAAGAGTTTGCTGCACAAATTAATAAGATATTGAACGAAGCAAGCGATTCCGCAAATGAATGTCCTCAGTGCAATAAGTAGATTTTCGATATTTAAGAAACAAGAAATTAAATACATATTAGATGATAGGTGATGACGATGGCATTAGATATTAAAACGATTTCCTGCCCTGGATGTGGTTCAACAGATATAGCAATGGTTTCTGAAACGCAAGGGATCTGTAATATGTGCGGAGCACAATTTTCTGTTCAACAGAAAATTGAAACACTGAATGTATATAATGTGACAGAAAGCGCAACCCAAAAAATTGAAGTTCTTCCTCATTACGAAGGTAGGTACGCAGTAAAATATAATAAAAAACAGTTTTTAAGAGAGGCTATTTTGACATTAGCTAAAGAAGATGCTCCGTTAGAGGCCTTGGAAAATGACCTTTCGGAAGTGCGTGAAATAGAGCATACGGTGTTTTGCAGTGAAATCGACTTTAATGTATCTTATACGGCAAGTATAGGATATAATAAGCCATATGGAACAGAATGGGTTCCAATGAGCGGAGAAATAAAAATTACATCTACAGTATTTGAGGATGAGAATAAGTATTTTGATAATGATCTTTTTCGTGAAAGTTTGATACTTTCATCCGATCTTCCATCACTGGAAGGGGTTCCTGAAACAAAAATTCGGGAAATAACTGAAAATAATCATTTTGATGCGACTACTGTTGTCCCTCTTCATGCTTTACAAGTTCGCAGTAAACTAGAACGGTCTTTGCCTGGTGATTGCGTTCGTGATCTTCATTATAATTCCGAGCCAATTCTCAGCAAAGCGTCATTAATTACAGTACCGGAATATACCACAAGCGTTCGTATAGGACAAGAAGATAAAACGATACGGGCATTTCCTGTAGGAACAATGCCGATTTATTGTGGGTATATAGAAGATAGTGAATCAGTCAAAGCCCGAACTGATGAAATGGAAAAGCAAATTGAGGAACATAAGGATTCAATTGAAAAAAACATTTGGATAAAAGCAAAAAAAAGTTTTTATTTGACTTTTATCTGCTCCGCAATATCAATGTTAGTTTCTCTGTTTGTTCGTAGTTATATTGTAGCGATACTCGTTTTCATCCCTGCGGTAGTCGCATTTATTTTAAATTTGAGAACTGAAAAAGATGCCAAAATGAATGAGGAATCTGCAATTAAAACAGAAGAAAGCAACATGAAGTCTTTTATAGAAAACTATACATTAGAACGCAAAAATAAGAAAAAAACTTTGATAGAAGAAAAGTTTAATCAACTGGGGCTTGATCCATTAAATCAAAATGACATAGAACAATATAAAATTTGAGTGAGGGTAATTTATGAAAATTGATAAAGCCAAGGCTGTCCGTGTGATACTATTTGTACTTGCCTGTGCTTCTCTTTATTTTGGAATTAAAGAAACAAAGAGCGCGAAGGAAAAAGCTTTGAAAAAGAAAAATGCTGAGTCTGTGCAGTTTTCTGGACATTATTGCGATTTTATGGTATTAAACAGTATTGAAAACAGTAAACAATTACTGTCTCTTAATGAACTAAAACAAATCTATAAATGAAACAGTTAGGTTTGCTAGTCTAACTTGTATATTTAACAGTGATTATATACTTAAAAGAGGTGTGCTCAGGGATTTTTCTCTGGGTACACCTTTATCTTTATTGTGAATATTGCGGGATTTGAAATATTTTGATTATAAAAAGTTATATTTCAACCCATATTTCCTGCAGAGGTTAATGAACTCCTGCGGCGGGGGTGCGATGACGGTTATGCGCTCGTTTGTTCTCGGGTGGATAAACGAGAGTTGACGGGCGTGCAGACATTGACCTGTGCAGTCGTCGGCGTCCGCGCCGTAAATGCCGTCGCCGTGTATCGGGCATCCGATATGCGCGAAATGGACGCGGAGCTGGTGCGTTCTGCCCGTTCGCGGGTGCGCTTCGACAAGCGCGTGCCCGTCGCCTATGGCAAGCACGGAATAGTCCGTTATCGCTTCTTTGCCGTTTTCCGAAACTTCGCGTTCTATGGTACTGCCCGCTTTGCGCGCTATGGGCGCGTTTATCGTTCCCGCCTTTTCGGGCGGAATGCCGTCAAGAATGGCGATATATGTTTTTTTAATGCTTCCGCATGATATTTCGCTTGCCAAAAGGTTTGACACATAGCGGTTTTTTGCAATAAGAACTATACCGCTCGTGTTTGCGTCAAGGCGGCTGACAGGTCTGAAAACAAGCGTCGGATATCTGAAAACAAAAGCGTTCGCGAGCGTGCCGTTCAGCCGTCCGTGAGCAGGGTGTGTCGGCATTCCTTTCGGCTTGTTCAGACAGACGATGTCGCTGTCTTCGAAAAGGATATCGAGCGGTAAATCCTCCGGTTCAATGGGTGACGGACAGACGTCTTCCGTTTTTAGTTCGAGAATATCTCCGTTTTTGAGAAGTCTTCCGACGGTCGAAGGTTCTCCGTTCACCGTTATCCCGCTTTCGATCTTTTTCAGAGTTCTTATCTGCGATGTCGAAAAACCGCTGTCGAGAAGGTATTCTTTGATTATTTTCCCGCCGTCCGTGACCGTCAGTATCATTCGGGATATCTTCCTTTCCGAAAAATCGAAACGCGCGGACGGCTTTTGACCGTCCGCGTAAGTTCCTGCCGTTTTTTTTACATAACGGTGACTCTTATAACTCCGTCAATGTTTTCGAGTTCTTTGCCTATATCACCATTCGTTTTTTCTGTCATATCAACTATCGTATAAGCGTAATCACCCTTGAATTTGCTTGTCAGATGGTCAATGTTGCGGTCGTCTTTTCCGAGAACGGCGGTGCATTGATTGAGGATCGTCGGGATATTCTTGTGAATTATACAGAAGCGCGTTCCCGTGCTTCTTTCCGAGCTGACGTTCGGGAAGTTGACGCTGTTCTGTATATTTCCGTTCAGAAGAAAATCCTTGATCTCGGACGCCGCCATGATCGCGCAGTTGTCTTCCGATTCGGGCGTGGATGCACCGAGGTGGGGGATCGCGATCGCGTTCTTCATTTCGAGCGTTTTGTCGTTCGGGAAATCTGTGACGTAGCAAGCGACTTTTCCGCTTTCGAGTGCCGCGGCGAGATCGCTGTCATTAACAAGTCCGCCTCTCGCAAGATTGACGATTCGGACGCCGTCCTTGCACTTTGCGATCGTATCCGCGTTTATGAGTTCCTTTGTCTGCGGATTGAGCGGCAGATGAAGCGTGATATAATCCGCTTTTTCAAAAATATCGTTTTCGTTGTCTACTTTTTTTGCAAACGGCATTTTTGTCATAAATGTTTCTATTGACATAAACGGGTCATATCCGATAACGTTCATGCCGAGATAGAACGCCGCTTCGGCTGCCTGCGCTCCGATCGCGCCGAGACCTATAACGCCGAGCGTTTTTCCCTTGATCTCGGGACCTACGAACTGACTCTTTCCTTTTTCGACGAGTTTCGCGACGTCTTCCTCGCCTTTAAGCGTCTTTGCCCATTCGATACCGCCGATTATATTTCTCGACGAAAGAAGCAGGGATGTGATAACGAGTTCTTTGACCGCGTTCGCGTTCGCACCGGGCGTATTGAAAACGACGATGCCTTTTTTCGCGCATTTGTCAAGAGGAATATTGTTCGTGCCCGCACCTGCTCTCGCAATGGCTTTAAGTTCAGGGTTGAGCGGATATTCGTGCATATCTGCGCTGCGGACGAGTATCCCGTCGGGTGCGTCGATCTCATCTGCGCAAACAAACGTATCCTTGTCGAGTATATCCGTTCCTATCGCGGCTATTTTGTTGAGTTTTTTTATCTTGAACATAGTATTTGCTCCTTGATTATTTATGCGTTTTCCGCTTCGAACTTCTTCATGAATTCGACGAGCGCTTCAACCCCCTCAACGGGCATTGCGTTGTAGATCGAGGCTCTCATTCCGCCGACGGTTCTGTGACCTTTGAGGTTGACAAAGCCCGCGGCGGCGGCTTCTTTGACGAATTTGGCGTCGAGTTCTTCGTTTCCCGTCACGAACGGAACGTTCATAATGGAACGGCTGTCTCCCTGAACGGTCGGTTTGAACAGAGCGGAAGAGTCAAGGTAGGAATAAAGGATATCGGCCTTCTTGCGGTTGATCTTCGCCATGTTTTCAAGGCCGCCGATATCGTTTTTGAGCCACTCGAACATCAGTTTGCACATATATATGCCGTAGCACGGCGGCGTGTTGTAAAGCGACGCGTTTTTCGCGTGTATGTCGTATCGGAGCATCGTCGGGGTGAAATCCATCGGCTCGGAGATAAGATCTTCTCTGATAATAACGATCGTTACTCCGGCGGGACCGAGATTTTTCTGCGCGCCCGCGAAAATGAGACCGTATTTTGAAACGTCGATCGGCTCACTGCATATGCAGGACGAAAGGTCGGCGACGAGCGGAACAGTTCCCGTTTCGGGAAGTTTTGCGTAATGCGTGCCGTAGATCGTGTTGTTCTGGCAGATATAGAAGTAATCCGCATCGGGGTCGAACGTCGCGGGATCGAGTTCGGGAATATAACTGAACGTCTTATCCGCGGAGGATGCGACAACGTGTACCTGACCGTATTTTTCGGCTTCCTGGGCGGCTTTTTTCGCCCACTGACCCGTAACGCAGATGTCGATCTTTTTCTTCTTCATCAGATTGAGCGGGATCATCGCAAACTGGGTCGAACCGCCGCCCTGAAGGAAGAGAACTTTGTAATTGTCCGGAATGTTCAGAAGTTCGCGGAGCGTTGACTCGGCGCCGTTGATTATTTCTTCAAAGGCCTTTGATCTGTGGCTCATTTCCATAACGGACATGCCGCTTCCGTTGCAGTCGAGCATCTCGTCTGCGGCTCTTTTCAGCACCTTTTCGGGCATCATCGACGGACCGGCGGAAAAATTGTAAACTCTTTTCATAATGTTGCTCCTTCGCTTGGTGTTATACATATTATAAATATATTATACGATATCGATAAATTATTGTCAATGTTGAATTGTTACAAAATTATGTGCTAAGTATTTTATTTTCGGCAAAGCCTTTACAAATGTGACAAAATATTGTATAATCATTCAGTAAAGAGTTTTATGTCGAAAAATGTCGAAATGAAAAAAAGGGGGAAATTGCCGTGCCGAAAAGCGCATACCAGAAACTGAAACTGCTGTATCTCGCGCGTCTGCTGTTTGAAGAAAGTGACGAGGAACATCCGCTGTCGATGGAGAGAATGCTTGTGTATCTTTCCGAGCAGGGGATAAACGCCGAGCGCAAAAGCGTTTACGACGATATAGAGCAACTGCGCCTTTTCGGTATGGATATAATCGGTGCCAGGGGAGGCGATGTCGGGTACGGTTACTATGTCGGCGCGCGTGAATTCGAACTCGCCGAACTGAAACTCCTCGCGGATGCGGTCGCCGCCGCAAAATTCATTTCTCAGAAAAAATCGGACGCGCTGATCTCGAAACTCGGAACGCTGACATCACGTTCGCTTTCGGGGCAACTGCGCCGCCAGATATATTTCAACGACAGGTCAAAGACGTCGAACGAGAATATTTATTACAGCGTTGACGCCCTTCACGGGGCGATCGCGATGAACAGACAGGTCTCTTTTCGATACTTTAATTACGGTATGACAAAAACGCCTGCCGGAACGCCCGTCCGTATTTATCGCGGGGATACGCGCAAGATCAGCCCGTACGCGCTCGTTTGGGACGACGAGAATTATTACTGTCTTGCGTTTGATGAAAACCATCCCGGAAAAGTTACGCATTACCGCGTCGACAAAATGGAGAACGTGACTCTTCTCGAAGAACCGAGACTTCCTTTGCCGGAGGGCATCGACATAAAGAAGTACGGTGCGCGTGTTTTCGGAATGTATGCCTGTGAAAACATCTATGTGCGCCTGAGAGCGACGAATGATCTCGTGGGCGTTTTTTACGACCGCTTCGGCACGGATATAGGCGTTTGCGATAACGGCGACGGGACGTTTACGACGCATTTTGAGACTTACGCAGGACCTCCGCTGATAGGCTGGCTGATGCAGTTCGGGGCGAGGATCGAGGTCATTTCTCCCGACAGTTTGCGGAAATCCGTCGAGGAACAGGCGAGACAAATAACGGAACTTTATTCAAAAAGGGGATAACAGATGCAGTCGTTCAAGCAGTTGAAGCGGAATGCGAAAACAACGGTCAGACATAATTATTGGAAAATCGTCATCGTCTGCTTTTTTGTTGCCCTTGCCGCAGGGCTGTATTCTTCGGCGATATCTCTCGGCGATTTTACCGCGTCGGATGAGACTGAAAGACAGGATGAAGCCGTCGAAAACGTAAAGAACTCGTTTATTCTTTCTCTCGACGGGTTTATTGACGGTATAGACTCCGTAAAAGCGATCAGCCCCGCACTCAAAAATGTTGCGCAATTTGCGGTTGAACACACTTTCGACTCGGACAGCGCCATCCTCAATATCGCCCGCAGTCTGATAATGTTCGCCTCCGAAAACACGGTGATTATCGGTATCGGACTTCTCGTCGGTTTTATCTTGAAGATCGTCTATGATATTTTCATATCGTCGAGCCTCCGTGTCGGAGAAAAGCGATTTTTTCTTGAATCACGCAGATACAGGAAAACCCGTGTCAGACGGATCTTTTTCGTCTTCCGTCAGCGCAGTGTTCCGCGCGTGGCGTGGGTATTGACCAAAAAGGAGATCTTTTCTTTTCTCTGGTGGCTGACGGTCGTTGGCGGGGTCATCAAGCATTACGAGTATTCGATGATCCCGTACATACTTGCGGAAAACCCGTCGGTGACTGCGAAAGATGCGTTTGCGCTCTCAAAACAAATGATGAAGGGGCAGAAAATGAGAGCGTTTCTTCTCGATCTTTCGTTCTTGGGATGGAGAATTCTCGGAATACTGACTTTCGGTATATTGAACGTTTTCTTCGTCAATTCTTATTATGCGGGGACAAAGACCGAGTATTACATGGATCTTCGCACATCTGCGATCTCTTCTCAAAATCCGAAGGCGGCTTTGTTCGTCGATGTGAATCTGGCTGTCCCCGTTGCCGCGGAAGCGCCGTACCCGATCGATTCTTATCCGCTCGACAAGGGTGCGCGCGCGAAATCCGACCGAAAACCGATGCACCCCGAGCGCCGCTATACGCCCGATATAATGATCCTGCTCTTTTTCTCTGCCGCTTTTGTCGGTTGGATATGGGAAGTGTGCCTGACATTCGCGGAAAAGGGCATAATCGTCAACAGGGGAACGATGTACGGTCCGTGGCTTCCCATTTACGGGACAGGCGCCATGGTTGCGCTTATATTCCTGCGACGATGGCTCAAAAAACCGATACTGACCTTTTTTATAATATGCGGTGTTTGTTCCGTTGTCGAATATGCCGCGAGTTTTATCCTTGAAAAGCTGTATAACGAAAAATGGTGGGATTACAGCGATATGTTCCTCAATCTCAACGGCAGGATATGCTTTATAGGAATACTGATATTCGGCATCGCGGGAAGCCTTTTTGTTTACTATATCGCGCCGTCGCTCGACAACCTGTATTCGCATGTTCCGAAGACCGCGCGTTACGTTATCTGCGGCATACTTGTCGCGTGCTTCGCGGTCGACTGTTTCTTCTCTTTCAGAAATCCGAATTCGGGAGAGGGGATAAATCAGTATTATTCGCTTGTCCCGTTTTTGCAGGTTTTGTAATGTGAAAAAATATGCGCCCTTCCGTCGGAAGGGCGCGTCTTTTATCTCTGTTTATTTTGAATAGGTTCCGAGTTTTTTTGAGTTTTCCTCCTCAATATCTCTTTCCAGATCTTCGATCTGTTTTTCAAGATAACTTCTGTATTCTTTCAGACACATCGGCCCGTTGCTGTTTTCCGTTATGAACTGCGCCTGCGTCGCGTCTCCGATATATCGGAAATGCCACGGCTCGAACGAATGGTTCGTTACGGCGGTCTTACCTTCCGGGTAACTGAGAATAAACCCGTATTTCCAGATATTTGTTATCGCGTATTTGTAAAACGCGCTGTTTTTGACGACCGCGACTTCCGTCGAAGATGTTTCGCCGATAGCGACCGCGAGCCCCGTCTGATATTCGCTGTGCCCCGGTTTCGCTTCCGAACTCAAAGTCCGCTGCTCCGCCATATTTTCGTTTGTATAACCCGCGGCGAGGTTTTTCGCATACTCCCTGTCGTAATACTCCTGCTGTTCCTCGTCCGTGTTATATCCGCGGAAGACCGTCACCGTCATTCCGTCCTTTTTCGCCTGAGCGATAAACTCATTGAGATGTTCTGCGGCTTCTCTGACAAGTTTTATTTCGGGAAAGCCGTTGACGCCGACAAGATCGAGATCCTTCTTTCTGACCGCGTTTTCGTTGTCAACAAGTTCGAGCAGATCGGAAGAAAGATATTCCGTGTATTTGTCGATCGCCTGCTGTTTTTCTTCCGTCGTCTTGAATTCCGCCGAAGCGGGAACGTCAGCCGCGGGAGGAATATCGTTTCCCGAATTCTGAGCCGCGGATATTTTTCGGTATATTCCGTCTTCTCCGGAAACAAAGAACAGAGCAAATGCGACGGCTGTCGCAACGATTGCGATCAAGAGAGATATTGTAAAATAAGTTTTCGCGTTTCTCGAACCGTTCATTTCCGTCTGCCCCCTTCTGTCCGTTTTTGCCGCTCATATTGAAAGATATCCGACCTGACCGTGTTATAAAGTAAGTTTAACATAAAATTGCTTTCTTTTCAATAGTTTTCGGGTTTTGTTCATAAAATAGCGGCGGTTATTCCGCTTTCAGCCCGAATGATATGCAAAACCCGGAAATATGACGCCGTAAAACGGTGCAAAAACGCCCTCGCGCTTGACTTTTTCGCATGAAAGTATTATAATATAGCAAAAGACGAAGAAGTTAAGAAATTCGCAAAATGCGGATCAGACCGACAGCAGAGGAAACCGAGATATGAAACTTATCATTGCCGAAAAGCCGAGCCTTGCGCGCAATATCGTTGCGGGTATCGAATCCTTCAACGATTTTAAGATGCGCAGAGGGGACGGCTTCTTTTACGGCGGAGAGTATCTCGTGACATGGGCTTTCGGTCATCTTTTTTCGCTCGCGGATATAGACGACTATTCTCCCAATCCCGACGGGACAACGCGCTGGACAATGGCTACTCTTCCGTGCTTTCCTCAGACATTTCGGTTCAATCTGCGCCGCGACGCATCGAAAAAAGTCGATCCCGGCGTTGAAAAACAGTTTGAGACGATCAAAGCCCTTTGTCTGCGCGACGATGTTTCGGACATCGTAAACGCGGGGGACGCCGACCGCGAAGGGGAGATCATCGTCCGTCTTTGCATAATGAATTCGGGCGTGCGCGACAAGAGGCTTCTGCGTCTCTGGCTGCCCGATCAGACACCCGAGACGATCCGCGCCGCGCTTTCGGAAATGAAAGAAGAGAACGAGTATGAAAATCTTGCGAACGAAGGCTTTGCGCGAACTTATACCGATTGGCTCTACGGCGTCAATCTTACCCGTTTCGCGACGCTGAAGACCGGAACGCTGCTTCGCGTCGGAAGAGTCATCGTGCCTGTCGTGAAAGCGATCTATGACAGGGATATGCAGATCAGAAACTTTGTTCCCGAAAAGTATTACGCGATCCGATCGCAGGCTGAAACGAACGGGCAATCCGTCGAACTGACTTCTAAGAAAAAGTTTACGAAGGATGAGTTGGCGAAAGCGGAGGCTCTTTGCGCGGAATACAACGCGGCGGAGGCGACCGTTACCGATATAAAACGGAAAAAAGACAAACTTGCACCCGGTAAGTTGTATTCGCTGTCAAAGTTGCAGAATTTTCTCGGAAAGAAATATAAAATGTCGATGGACGACAGCCTCGCGATCGTTCAGAAACTTTACGAAGAGGGTTATCTGACATATCCGAGAACGAACTCCGAATATCTTGCGACCGCCGAAAAGGATAAGATCAAAAAGATAATTTCAAATGTCGCAGCAGTCGGTTATCCCGTGAAGTTCAAGGATTCAAAGACGATCTTTGACGACTCGAAGATCGAATCACACTCCGCGCTGACCCCGACATATAAGATCCCCGACGCATCAAAACTGTCTGCCGCCGAAAAACAGGTATATTCCGCCGTTATGCGACGGTTTGTCGCTGTTTTCTGTGCGGAGGAATGCGTTGCGGAGAAAACGGAGATCAAGATAAATGTCGGAGGGCTTGAAGAATTTTTGCTGAAAGGCACAGTTATCGCGGTTCCCGGATGGACGCGGTTTGACGAGTACGGCAAGCAGGACAAGATCCTTCCGCGCCTTGAAAAAGGCGATCGGGTGAATATTGATTTCAAACCTGTCGAAAAGGAAACGACACCGCCGAAGCATTATACCATCGAGACGCTGAACAATTATCTGAAAAATCCGTTCCGCGAGGAAAAAGCAAAAGCGCAGGAGCGTGACAGCGAGGACGACACCGAGGATTACCGCGCGATTTTCGAGGGATTGGAACTCGGCACGGAAGCAACGCGCACGGGGATCATAAAGAACGCCTGCAATACGAAATACATATTGCTGAAAAAAGATGTCTATACGATCCTGCCCGACGGGGAATATCTGATCGAGGCGCTGACGCGCATGAATATCAGCATGGATAAATACAAGACGTCCGAACTCGGAAAAGCGTTGAAAAAGGTGTTTCACGGAGAAATGACTGTCTCGGAAAGCGTCGGGCTTGCCGAAAAAGAGATATCAGAGATATTTGACCGGGCGAAAACTCCGCAACCGCCCGAGACCGACACGGACGACGGCTTTTTCGGAGACGTCGCCGGAAAATGTCCTCTCTGCGGAAGCGACGTTATCCGTACAAAATTCGGTTACGGGTGCCGCGGCTACCGTGAAAACGGCTGTAAATTCACTGTAAGAAACGTAATATGCGGCCGTGTTATATCCATTGCAAACGTCAGGCTTCTGCTTCAAAACGGAAGAACATCCAAAATACGCGGTTTCATCTCCAAAAACGGAAAACCGTTCGACGCGTATCTGAAACTCGAAGCGGGAAAGGCTGTGTTCGATTTTGATTGAATTTGAAGGCAAAAAACTTTTTATATTTGACTTTGACGGCACGCTTTTCGACACGATGCACGCATGGACGGGTTTCGGGGAAGACTTTGTCGAATATGTCGGGCGCGAACCCGAAAAGGGGTTGACCGACCGATTGAACTCAATGCCGACGCTCTATGCCGCTGCGCAGTTCTTGCACGACAAATATTGTCCCGAACTGACCTCCGACGAAATATTCGGCTGGATCGGCGACCATGTTCGCGATTATTATATAAGCAAGGCGCTGCCGCGAAAAGGTGTTCCCGAATTTCTTGAAAAATACGGAGAAAAGGGCGTTCGTATGTGTATTCTGACCGCAAACGAAACGCCGTTTATAACCGCGCCTCTCAAACGCTGCGGTCTTGACGGGTATTTTGAACAAGTTTATTCCACACGCGAACTCGGGCTGGGAAAAGATATTCCCGACTCATTCTTGAAAGTGCTTTCCGATTTTGATACGGAAGCGTCGGATGCAGTCGTTTTCGAAGACGCCTTTTATGCCGCAGTAAATGCCGCGAAAGCGAGAATTTCCGTCGTCGGAATCTGTGACCCGTCCGAACCTTATGCCGAGGAAATGAAAAACCTTTGCGACGCCTACGTTTCGGATTTCACGGAACTTTTACAGACTGTTTGACAAATTAAAATGCCTGCGCCGTTAAAGCGCAGGCATGATCTTTTTTATGTCTGTTTATTTAGGGAAAACGGGGAGTTTATCAAGGAAAATAATATCGTTTCTGTCCGCCGCGTCTCCTTCGGCAAGCACAGCCGCTCTTCCGACGGTCTTTCCTCCCGCCTTGCTGACAAGCGCTTCAAGCGCTTTGAGGGACTCTCCCGTGCTGATAACATCATCAATGATGAGAACACGTTTTCCGTTCATTTTTTCCGCGTCGTCGGCTCCGAGATAGAGCGTCTGGACTCTCTGGGTCGTGATGGAGCGGACGTTTACGCTGATCGGGGAGGGCATATATACTTTTTCGCCTTTTCGCGCGATGATGTATTCGTTTTCGCCCTGCTGTTTTGCAAGTTCGTGTATGAGCGGGATCGACTTCGCTTCCGCAGTCAGCATTATATCGTGTTCTGGAAGAAGCGGGATCAGCGCTTCCGCGCATTTGACGGTCAGTTCAACGTCTCCGAAGATGATGAACGCCGCGATGTCGAGATTGTCGCTGACGGGGCAGAGAGGAAGTTCTCTTTCAAGTCCCGCGATGTTCATTTTGTAAGTTTTCTGCATTTTGACCACCCTTTATTTTACTGTTCTTTACTTTTTCTTTTTCTTGTCTCCGAACTGTTTCAGAAACCGTTTTTCGTATATCGATTTTGTCGTCTTTCTCTGTCTTTGGGCGTATTTTTTCGCCGTCTGATCGTTCTTTTTCGCATCTTGCGGTTTTTTGATTATTTTTGTCGAAGGATCTATCCCGACGGATGCGAGCAGTTCTTCCGTCTCTTTTGTCGTCAGCGGTCTGTATTCTCCCGGTTGCAAATGACCGATCGATAGGTTGCCGATTGCGATCCTTTTCAGAAGATGTATCTCAAGTCCGACGGCGTCGCACATCCTTCTGATCTGCCTGTTTTTTCCTTCGCGTATGGTGATATGAAGAACGGTTTTTCCGTCTTTCTGCGCATGGATCTCGACCTGTGCCGGAAGCGTTACGTCTCCGTCGTCAAGCGTTACTCCGTTTCTGAGCGTGTCCAGCTGTTCGTTTGACGGCTCGCCCTTGACGGTCACTCTGTAAGTTTTTCCGATCTCGTGCGACGGGTGCGTCAGTTTCTGCGCCGCTTCGCCGTCGTCTGTCAGGAGCAGAAGCCCTTCGGAATCTCTGTCGAGTCTTCCGATCGGATACACTCTGCCCTTTATTCCTCCGATGAGGTCAGCCACAACGCTTCTGTCGTCCTGCGCCTTCATCGCGGTGATAACGCCTCTCGGCTTATAAAAAATAAAATATCTTTTATTCGCGACTTTCAGGCGGAGTCTGTGACCTTCGCAGTATACGCAATCTTTTTCGGGATCGATCTCCTGCCCGATGACCGCGGGCTTTTTGTTGACAAGGACTTTGCCCTCTCGGATAAGATCCTCAGCCGCTCGGCGTGAACAGTAGCCGCTTTCGGCTATGAATTTATGTATTCTCAAAACAGTCGTTCCTTTTCGCAGTCGTCTTGTTTTTTACCACAATAATTATTATACACCAAAATTTGCGTTAAGGCAAGACTTTTTTGAAAAGTTGCGAAAGAAAATACAGATACTTTTTTGCTCCCGAGATCTCATGTTCCTTTTCCGCGACGTCATCGACCGCGCAAAGCCCTATCCTTTGCGTGCTTCCTCCGTAATCGAGAACAAGTTCACCGCCCGTTTCTCCTTTTGCGAAAGGCGCAAAATAGAACGGCAGGAGATTTTCCGTTATCTTCGGTTCTATCGTCTCTCCCGCGCAGGTATATGCGTATATTGTTTCCGTGTTTGTGAAAACGATCTGATCCTCTCCGTTCAGCGTGTCGCGCCGCACAAAATATTCACCCTGCCGATACAGAACGTATCTGTTTGAGACCGCAAACCCGACGTCGAACATTTCCGCGTGATCGTGCCAGTCGTTCGGGTCGTTCAACGTCACGTTGACGAGTATGACCCCGTCTTTTTCAGCCGCGGAAACAAGACATCTTCCCGCCGCTTTCGTAAATCCTGTCTTCACTCCAATCGTTCCCCCGTAGGAAGACAGCAGTCTGTTCGAGTTTGAGATCGTCATGTTCCCGTATTCGAGCCGCCGTGTTTTTGAAGAAACTATGTCTCGGAATGTATCGTTACTCATCGCGTAGATCGCGATCTTTGCCAATTCGCGGGCGGTCGTATAATGCCCCTCCGCGGGCATCCCGTTCGGATTGACGAAATGCGTGTCACGAAGCCCGAGGTCTCTCGCTTTTTTATTCATTTTTTCCGCGAACTTCTCAGCTGACCCCGAAATGCTTTCCGCAATCGCGATAGCCGCGTCGTTCGCCGAACGGAGCATAAGCATTGAGAGCAGATCTTTCATTTTTATCCGATCTCCGATGTTCAGCCCGAGCTGTGAACCTCCCTCGTCCGCCGCGCGTTTTGAAACCGTGCATACCGTGTCGGGAGACGCTTCTTCGATCGCGATTATCGCCGTCATGATCTTTGTCGTGCTCGCGGGCGGCAGTCTTGCGTCCGCGTTTTTTTCGTAGATCACGCTGCCCGTTATCGCATTGACCGTTATCGCGCTCGTTGCGGAGTTCGCAGACGATGCTCTTGCGTGCATAGCAAAAACAACCGCGAAAGTAAGAACAAAAGATATGTATTTCTTCATTTTCCCATCTCCTCATGTTATGTTCATCTATATGTACGACTGAAATTTTATATGTTTTTGCCATTTACTTTTCGGAACTTGCGTGTTATAATTATTAAAAAAGCGAGGCTGGAGAAATGAGCGCAACCGAATCGGTTCGAACAAGGCTCTTTGAAATGAAAGACGAAAAATTTGCTGAATTTCAGCGAAAACTTATTCCGACCGTTGATCCCGAAAACGTGATCGGTATTCGTTCTCCCTTTCTCCGCGCTTACGCGAAAGAAATCAGGGAAAGCGCGATTTCGACCGGGTTTCTTTCCGCCCTGCCGCATAAATATCTTGAAGAAAACACACTTCACGGACTGCTTATTTCGGAATTGAAAGATCCCGTTGAAATTCTCGACCGCCTTGACGCTTTTCTGCCGTTTGTCGACAATTGGGCGACCTGCGACGTGACAAGTCCCAAACGGCTCTCGAAACGCCGAGATCTGCTTTCCGAGAAAGCCCTCGAATGGATTTCTTCGGAAAGAACATATACGGTTCGTTTCGGCGTGAATATGTTTATGCAATTCTTTCTCGGGGAGCATTTCAAAACCGAATACGCGGAACAGATCGCGCGCATACGATCCGATGAATATTATGTCAGAACGGGCGTTGCGTGGTTTTTTGCGACCGCGCTTGCAAAGAATTACGAAGAAACGCTGCCTTTCATATCAGGCAAAAAACTCGACATATGGACGCACAATAAAACTATTCAAAAAGCGATCGAAAGTTTTCGCGTGACAGAGGCACATAAAGCGGTCTTGCGGAAATATAGGATAAAAAACAATTAAACAGTAAAATAACCTCACCCCCTTGACAGAACATTTTAGGTTCGGGAGAAAAACATGAAGAGAAAAATTATCGTATTGATTGCCGCCGTGCTTGCGGTTTGCTGTATGGCGGGGCTGCTTTCGGGCTGTTCCGTAATCGTCAGAAATGTCGAGTACATAGACCTTGCGGGGCAGGGCGCTTCCGCCGAGTATTCATTTGTTGATGAAAGTCTTGAGGCGGAACAGTTGTACCCCGTGTCAAAAGGCGGTACTATGTATTTTGTCAGCGCGGACGGCGACGACTTAAACGACGGCTTGACGCCCGAAACACCGATAAAAACCCTTTTGAAAGCGTCTTCGCTTTCGCTCAAAGCGGGCGACTCCGTGCTTTTCAGAAAAGGTGACACCTTTGTCGGGAATCTGTATTATGCCAACCTTGAAGGAACGAAAGAAAACCCCATAACAATAGCGTCTTACGGTGACGGCGATGAAAGACCCGTTTTGACAAACGGTAATGAGACGCTGAAAACCGAAGATGTTATAAGAGTTAATAATTCATCCGGCGTTGTCATAAGAGATCTGAAATTGGATGTTTATACCACGAGCAGGGTTCTTCGCCGTGAAGGTGCCAACGGCATTGCTTTTACATACAATTATGTGGGGGACAAAAAGTTCAGCGATATTTATATCGTCAATAATATACTTCGAGCACACGATTTCAGCGGTGAATATATTGATGAAGATACCCATGCCGTCGGAATAAGCATTACATCCTGTGAAAATACTCATGAAGGACAGCCTGTTGAAACGCTGACAGAGGCGTATATTCTCAATAATGATGTCTCTTATTTCGGTCGCGTCGGAATTCTTGTGTTCGGATGGGTTACAGAAAACGGCGGGGGAAATCAGTGTGCCCGGAACAAGTTTGTGAATGTTCATATGGACGGAAATACGGTTCATCATATCGGCGGCTTGGGGATGTTTATTTCGGGCGGCAGAAATTGTACGATCGACCGAAATCTCGTTTACCAAACAGGTATTACGACAGATACGGTAGCTATTGAAGGCGAGTGCGGCATTATGTATATTTCAAGCGAGTATTCCTCTTGCAGATACAATGTCGTTTACGATGTTTATGATGCCGGAACCGGCTGTGACGCGATGGGAATAGACATCGACTGGAACACCGACCATATCACTGTGGAATACAACCTTTGTTATGACTGTGAAGGCGGCGGCATCGGAACGATGGCGAACCAAAACAGTCTGATAGCTCATAACAGGATCGTGAACTGTGAGGGCGCGACGAATCTTAACGGTTCCATCGCTGTGAGCAATTTTACATCTCTTAGTGATTGGATAGACGAAGAGATGTATTCGGTAACGAACTGTCGGATCTACGATAATCTGATCTTACACACAAACCCAAATACTTCCGCCTTCACGTGCGTTATATCGAACGGGAACAGGAATTATTCGGGGAATGAGTTCGTCGGAAACCATGTTGTGCTGCAAGCGGAAACCGATGTCTCGAAATATTATTGGATCAAAGTTCCTCTGTCGCTTTCGTGGTATAAGTTCGCCGAAAACAAGTACTATTCATCCTCTCCGCAAAGTTCTTTCAGGGTCGTGGATAAGACGGGAAAAAATCACCTGAACTGGGAAGACGGCGCACAGGTATATAGGGCGGGCGCGGGCTCTCCGTTTTCGTCATGGCAGAAACGCGACCTCGGTTCGACTTATGAGATGAGAAGCAACAACGCTCCGTCAAAAGTCGAAAACGTTACCTGCACTTATGAAAACGGCAAATTGCTGCTGAACATAGCGGGGGATATGTCCGATGTATGGCATTACAACATTTACAAAGTAGGATATAATGAATCCGCGTCATATCGCAATATGATAGGTCAGACGGAAAGCAACACTTTTGAATATGACGTACCGTATACAGGCGACTTTTTCATTATCGTTCAGCCCGAGTCGAACCAGGGCATTTACGGCGAGGGAATGAAAATCAGAGTGAATATCGGCAATAAAAAGGGTTACAGCGACCTTGCGGGTAAAGAGGCTTCAGCCGTATATGTTTTTACGGATAAAAACCTCGGCGAAGAACAGATGTATCCCGTGTCAAAGGGCGGCACCGTGTATTATGTCAGCTCGGAGGGTGACGACGCAAACGATGGGTTGACACCCGAAACCCCGATAAAATCGCTTGCAAAGGCGTCTTCGCTTTCACTCAAAGCGGGCGATTCGGTGCTTTTCAGGAAAGGCGATACGTTCACAGGTAGTTTGTCCTATTCAAACCTTGACGGAACAAAAGAGAATCCCATAACTTTTGCATCATACGGCGACGGTGACGAACGACCCGTTATAACGAACGGAAACGAGATCCTGCGAGGAGGAAACATTATAAATGTTCAGAACTCGTCGGGTGTCGTCATAAGAGATTTGCAGGTGAATGCTTATGCGTCAAGTTCCGCACACAACGGAACGCGCGTGACCGGCATAGGTTACGGTGTCGGAGTGGCAAGAGAAGAAAGTTATCACGACATTTACATCGTCAACAATGTTCTTCGTGCCTATGATTTCAGCGGCGAATATCCCGACGCGGACTCGAACGCATACGGCATAAGTGTTGGCGGATGGGACGGTACTGTCAAAGAAAGTCTTACCGGCGTACATATTCTCAAAAACGATGTCAGTTACTTCGGACGTGTCGGTATAATTGCAAGCGGAACAGTTCCCGACAATGACGATTATAACCGCACGGCACGCAAAAAGATTTCGGATATCCACATAGACGGCAATACCGTTCATCATATCGGTCAGATAGGTATGTATATCATGGGCGGTGTGAATTGCACCATGGACAGAAACCTTGTTTATCAGACAGGAATCGCAACGGAGCGCGGCGGGATTGACGGTCAATGCGGTATTATGTATATCACAAGTGAATATTCTGTCTGCCGATACAATGTCGTTTATGATATATATGCAGCAGGTTCGCGGTTTGATGCGATGGGTATAGATGTGGACTGGAACACCGACAACATAACCGTTGAATACAATCTTTGCTATAATTGCCTCGGTGACGGAATAGGAACAATGGCAACCCAGAACAGCATTATAGCACATAACAGGATAGAAGACAGTCAGGGTGCGACCAATCATAATGCTTCAATAGGCGTCAGCAACTATATTGACAGAAACTGGCCTTTGACGGAAGAAGTTTTCTCCGTAATCAACTGCCGCATCTATGACAATCTTATTCTTCACTCAAATCCCAATGTTTGCGTTTTCAGATGTATTGCAGATAACGGCATACCTAAATGGGAGAAAAACGAATTTGTCTCAAACCATATCGTTTTGCGGGCGGAAGACAATATTTCGAACTTCTATTGGATAAGTGTACCCATGCCTCTCAGTTGGTATAAATTTGCGGATAACAAATATTATTCGTCTTTCCCGGACAGCTCGTTCAAAGTATCTGACAAATCAACCAAAAAGTATATAAACACAGAAGAGGGCGCACGGGTATATAGGGCGGGCACGGGCTCTCCGTTTTCATCGTGGCAGAAACGCGACCTCGGTTCGACTTATGAGATGAGAAGCAACAACGCTTCGTCAAAAGTCGAAAACGTTACCTGCACTTATGAAAACGGCAAATTGCTGCTGAACATAGCGGGGGATATGTCCGACGTATGGCACTACAATATTTACAAGGTCGGATATGATGAATCCGCATCGTATCTTAATATGATAGGTCAGACGGAAAGCAACACTTTTGAATATGAAGTGCCGCACAACGGCGAGTTTTACATCATCATTCAGCCCGAATCCAATCAGGGCATTTACGGCGAAGGCTTCAAAATTAAGATAAACATAGACTGATAGTAAATAAGAGCGGCAGGCAAAGTCCCGTCGCTCTTGTTTTTGTGAAAAAGGAAAAACATACATTCCGAATTTATTTTTTTCGGGATCTGAATATCAATGCAGCAAGACACCCGAACACGATCGCCGCGCATATACCGGCCGCCGTAGCGCTCAGCCCGCCGGTGAATATCCCAAGTATTCCTTGCTTGTCTACCGCTTCGCGAACGCCTTGCGCGAGCGTGTTTCCGAACCCTGTCAGCGGCACTTTCGCTCCCGCTTTTGCAAATTTCGCGAAGGGCCCGTACAGACCGACGGCTCCGAGCAGAACCCCCGCGACGACGTAACCGACAAGTATCCGGGCAGGCGTTAATTTCGTTTTGTCTATCAGTATCTGTCCGACGACGCAAAGAAGACCTCCGAACAGAAATGTCCATAAATAAGCCATTTTATCCGCTCCTAAACCGTCAGTCTTATAAGGTGAGAGATCGCGGGAATGCTCTCGCCCTGTTGGTTCATCGTCGGGCTCATAAGCGCGCCTGTCGCCGCGACAAGCACGTTTTTATAAAGTCCCGTTCTCATCATCGGCAGAATGTAAGCCGCAAGCACGCTCGCACAGCAGCCGCATCCCGATCCGCCGGCATGAACGTCCTGTTTGTCGGCGTCAAATATCATCATTCCGCAGTCGAGATAGTTAGCACCGAGCGTAATATTCTCGCGTCCCAAAAGATTTTTGACGAGCTCGTGTCCTATGCTTCCCAGATCTCCCGTAACTATAAGATCGTAATCGTCCGGCGAGGAGCGCGTATCGTCAAAAAACTTTTTAAGAGTGTCCGCCGCCGCGGGAGCCATAGCCGCGCCCATGTTGTTTATATCGCTGATACCCATGTCAACGATCGTGCCGGGGCAGAACGCGGATATCTTCGGCATACCGTTCAATGTTTCATTCGTCAGCAGCAGGCATCCCGCGCCCGTAACCGTCCACTGTGCCGAAGGCGGACGCAGGGAACCGTAATCGAGAGGGTAACGGTACTGTCTTTCCGCCGTGCAGAAATGACTGCTTGTTACCGCGAGAGCCTGACTTGCAAACCCTCCGTCGATCGCCATCGAAGCGATTATCGACGCTTCAATGACCGTAGAACACGCTCCGTACAGTCCAAAATAGCCAACGCCGCGATCACGGCTGCCGTAAGCCGAACTGACGCACTGATTGAGCAGATCACCTGCGAAAATAAAGTCAATATCTTCGTCGCGACAGTTTGCTTTTTGATAGACACGGTCTACCGCCTCCTTCTGCATCTGCGCTTCCGCTTTTTCATAAGTTTCCTGACCGAAATATTCGTCGTCGGAATACAGGTCGAAATACTTGCCGAGCGGACCTTCTCTTTCTTTCTGACCGACTATCGCCTGCCACGCTTTCACCGTGACGGGATATGCGGGAATATAAGTGTTGTTACCGATTTTTTTCATAAGCCGAAGACCGTCTTTGCTATATAATATATGATGCCGAACACAACCGACGCCGCCGTTCCGTAAACGATAACGGGGCCTGCGATCGAGAACAGTTTGACGCCCGTTCCCAAGATGCTTCCTTCCGATTTGAATTCAAGGGCGGGGGAGATGACCGCGTTCGCAAACCCTGTTATCGGAACGAGAGTTCCCGCGCCCGCTATCCGAGCCAGTTTCTGATAAAGTCCGAGCCCCGTGAAAAGTGCACTCAGAAAAACGAGCGTCACGGACGAAAGCACGGACGCATCGTCTTCCGAAAAACCCGCAACCTTTGAATACAGATCGGAAAAAGCCTGACCGACACAGCATATCGCGCCCCCGACAAGAAACGCAAAACAGCAGTTTCTCAGTATCGGCGAGTTTTTCGTCTTGATGTCCGCCAATCTCGCATAATCCTTCTTGTTCATGCCGTCACATCCTTTCGGAGGTATTTTTTCTCAACGGACGGAAAATATTCGCTTTCATGCTCAATATTTGTTCGTAAAACAAAAAAATGACCGCAGTAAAACTGCGGTCGCAAATTATGTTGTTTTATCTGATCTTTGCTTTTGCTTCTTCGCATCCGAGATCGGACGCCGCTTTGTACCACGCTTTCGCATATTGCGTGTTTTGCGGGAACGGGCGACCTTCTTCGTACGCAAGTCCGATGAAGTATACGAACTTGGGCGCGGAGGGCATCTCCTCGTCGCCTTTTGCAAACTTGTTGAGTTTTGCGAGCATTTTTGCAAGGTCCTTGCGCGAGATCGTTCTTCCGATGAAATCGTATTCATCCGCTTTCGGCATCTCTTCGATGTCTTTGAGAAGCCTTGTCAAAAGGGTAAGAAGGGGATTTTTTTTCGGCTCGGGTTTGAACGGACAACCGGGGATCGCGTATATTTCGTCGGCTTTCTGCTCCGCGATGACTTTCGCATCGTCACCGAAATCCGCGTGCATACATTTCCCGTAAAGCGGACAAAGTTCAAGCGCGCGCTTGAAATCCTTATGCTCGGCATCGGTCGTATATACTTCTATCAGGGAGGCGATGGGTCTCCATCCGAATTCATTGAAGGATTCTTCCTCCTGCATCTTTTTTACGATCATTTCCGCGATGAATATATATTCCTCGATATCGCAGTCGCGTTTGTCCATGTTTTTAAGCGTGTTCTGAAGCGAATAACGGCTGCAATCTCCGTATTTACCTTCCCACTGATCGGCTCCGCATTTCGGGCAATGGCGCGATGAACCGAAATAAATTCTTCCGCAATAATAACATTTTTGCATCGTCTGCACCCCTTTTTATAACGATCAAGAACCCGAAAAGGCTTTTCCGGGGCTCGTCCTTTTGTGATATATTCTATTTATACGTCTCCGCGTTTATTCTCGGTCTTATCCGCAAATCAGCGCGGTTAAATTCTTCTTGAAAATATTATATCACATAAAAATACGAATTTCAATATGATATGCTGCTTTTTTTATTAAGAATTTAATTAAATATGAATATCGTCGGATGATTGCCGTCCGGAGGTGCGTAATTGCTTTTAGGGTTATTCACGGTTTTTGCTCGCTCATATTTCGGTTCGTTATCTTTTCCGTTTTCCGCCGTCTCGCAAGAGGGGAAAGCCATAGAGACTGCGCCGTTATCTGCGGAATAATAATCAACAAGCCCGCGCGGGTATCCGCGCGGGCTTGTTATAACAAACTAATCGTTATTATTGATCACTGTTCTTTTTTTTGCTCTTGGTGATAACTACGGCAGCAACTGCTCCGAGAGCGGCAACCGCAACAACAATGATGACGATGATCCACCATTTGAATCCGCCGGATGCGCTTTCACCGGCCTCGGTCGTTTCGGGCTGTGCCGTCGTGTTCTCTGTCGTCGGCTCTTCGCCCGTCGGTTCTTCTATCAGTTCAAGACCGTTGTATGCCGCGATGAGAGCTTCTTTCGCCGCAACCGCTTCGTCGGAAGTGTCTTCATCGGTGAATTTCTTCGCTGCTTCGATCGCCGCGGTAAGCGTCGCTACGGATTCTTCCGTGTAAAGGGAAGTATCGATGGCTTCTGCCGCTTCGATGATCTTGGAAAGAGCTTCACTTGAATCAACGGCTTCCGTTGTCGGCTCTTCCGAGGAATCTCCCGGATTTGTCGTCTGTTCGATTCCTCCGGGAACGTTTCCGGATGCGTCGGCAAGAATTACATCATTATATTTCTTGGGCTTCGCGCATATGTTGTTTCTGTTTGTACCGGATCCGTTGGTATAGGTCGCGGAGATGTTAAGCAATTTCTGATATTTTTCTGCCTGCGCTATCGGATAATTATCCGAGATGTACTTCGCGTGATTCCAATCGTAGTCAACGAGCAGGAAGCCCATTCCGAGTTTCGTTCCGACCTTGCCCTCGATCTGACCTGCGTCAACTTTGAGAGCTTTGAAGGGGATGAACGCTTCAAGCGTATATCCCGAAACGAGGTATCCTCTTGAATCGGAATCAGGCGCGGGGTCTTTCTTTGAGTCGAGTGAGACGGAAAGTTTGACACCTGTGGAGTTATCCATTGCTACATAACAATAATGCTCGAACCAGGTCGGACCGTCTTCGGGATAGATCCTGAATCCGTTGCCCGAACGCGCGGTGTAGGGCGCAAACGTGTATACCTGGCATTCTTTGCCCGTAAGTTTTGCTTTGCGCACGTTCATCGGATCAAAGCAAAGCTGTACGCAGTCCATTGCGTTAATAGGGGGTGTTCCGACGGGGTATGCGAACGACATGGTCGAGTCTTTTATTTGCCAAAGGAAGTAAAAACCTCCGTTGCTGCCTTCCGTCCATACGACTTTGACAGTTCCCTTCGCGCCGTTGGCCGAAGATTGAGCCCAACCGCCGTTTTTGATTACGGCAGACGGGGAAAGATCTATCGTAAGCGCATTTTTCCATGCTGCATCGCCGGTTTTGCCGTCAACTTTGGGTGCGCTTGTCGCAAGAGGAATGTTGTACGTCGGTGATTCCGCCTCCGAAACGAATACGAACGTAAACATACTGAAAACGACAGCCGCAACCATCACAATACAGAGTAATGATTTTTTCATATTGGTACCACCTTTCATAATTTACAAATCAAATATACCAAAAAACAACTCGGATGTAAATACTTTTTGCCGATAAATAACAGATAAATTACAGTTTTGCCTTTTTTATTACAGGTTTAACAATAACATTAATTTATTTTTGTCCATTTTGTTTTTTCGGGCAGGTTTTCTTTTTTGAAGATCGTTTGATAACAGATAATACGACAAAAACAACAATCACGGCGCTTACGGTTCCCGCTGCGGAGACGATCCCGATCGTAAGATACTCTTCCGTTCCGTATTCCGAACCGTTGGTGATAACGTCTCTTTCGGGGAGTTCCTGTATCGCCGCGTTCAATGCGTTGTACGCAGCGGATATCTGTTCTCTTCCGGGGCTCGGCTTTGACAGCAGTTCAGTCGCGTATAAGAGTTTTTCCTCCACTTTCGCGAGCTGCTCCTCCGTATATTTATCTTTCAGATTTCTGGTACTGTTTATCAATTCCGTTAGCTTTGCGATATCTTGAGCCGCTTCCGATTCTTCCGACGAAGAGTCGAGATCGTAACGGAGTTTAAGCCCCTCTATTGCCGCAATAAGATCGTTTTTTATCTCATCTTCGCTTTTTTTCGATTCTCCGTTTATGAATGATTTCGCTTCTTCAAACGCCGCGCTGTACACTTCCCATGTTTCCGGCGTATAGTCCGCGCCGTTCAACTGTTCGTCTTTTTTTAATATTTCTTCAAGCGATTCGCTTTCGTTTGCCGTAACGTCGTCGGGTTTATCCGCCGTGTCGGGATTGTTGACGGACGTTGTCTGTGCGTTAAAATCGGTTAATACGAGCGTGTTGTAATTTCTCGGGTATGCGCAGATATTTTCTTGAGTGGTTCGCGTTCCGTTTGAAAAATCCGTTGTCATATTGACAAGTTTCTGGTAATTAGGGACATCCTTAAGCGTGCCGTTCTTGTAATCGGCACTGTAATTTTCATAATCGAACGTGTAATCGATGAGCAGAAAACCGATGCCCATCTGTGTGCCGACCTTCGCTTCGGGCGTTCCCGTCAGAACCGTCAGTGCCTTCCACGGCAGATATGCTTCGATGTCATATCCGCTGACGAGCCACAATCTGTCCGTTTCCGTATCTTCGACCGCATCGAGGTTCGATTCCACTCGGACGCCGAGAGATTCGTTGCGTCCTACCCAATATATATGTTCGTACCATGTCGCACCGTCATCTCGATATATCGCAAATCCGTTTCCCGATCGGGAGAGATAGGGAACAAAGGTGTATATCATGGCGGAATCCCTTACTTTTGCGCGCCGCTGATACATCGGGTCGATAACGATCTGAACGCAGTCCATAGAGTTCAGCGAGGATGAGATTTTGTCAAGTGCAAAAGATTGCGTGACGTCCGTCACGTGCCAAGATATGTAAAGCCCGCCGTATTTGCTGTCGTTGCTCCACAGGATTCTGACCGTCGCTTTTGCGTCGTCCGTGCCCGAAGGATTCGAAGCCCACCCGTTTGACGCTTTTGCGTTCAGCGAATCAAGTTCGACCGTCAGCGCGTTTTTCCATTCATCCTCCGAGATCTTTCCGTCGATCGTCGGCAGTTTTTCCGCTTTCGGACAGTAATATATATTCGATTTTGCCGCGGAAGAACCGATCGCGGTGATTGAAAAGATCATTGCGGCACATAAAAGGAAAAGCGATACTTTTCGCAATATTAAGACTCCCTTCGGACTCTTTTTTTTCTTATATATATTTTAACAGAAAAACAGTCCGATGTAAATAGGCAATAAGTACATCGGACAGACAAAAGCGTTATATTTTTTTGAACAATCGGTTACGTTATGATGCAATTTGCACATAATTGCAAAGAAAAAATGAGATATTTATGACCCGCACGGCTCCGTTAACGCGCGCTGAGACCGAAACTGACCGACAGCGCGCGATCCACTTCGTTCATCGCAACGGTGTCCAGATGCCCCATTTTTTCTCTCAGCCGCTGTTTGTCGAGCGTCCGAACCTGTTCCAGAAGAATGACCGAATCCCGGCTCAACCCGTAGTCCGCCGCATCCACGCGTATGTGTGTGGGCAGATCCGTCTTTCCGAGTTTTGAAGTTATTGCGGCGGCAATCACGGTCGGACTGTGCTTGTTTCCGAGGTCATTCTGAACTATCAGAACAGGTCGAACGCCTCCCTGTTCCGATCCGATAACGGGGCTCAGATCCGCGTAGTATATGTCTCCGCGTTTGATTTGCGTCAATTTTTTCCACTCTCCCTGTGTGTTTTGTTACACAACTATTTTTGCACATTGTCCTTCGATTTAAACATTTCTTTGTTATTATATTATGTTTTCTTTGCGTGTTACGACAGCAGAAATAAGGAGAGTGACACGGTTGCCCGTTGCGGCATAAGATGAAACTGAGAGCGGCAAAACGTGAGCCGCCTGAAAATACATAAGGAGGTCATGGGATGTTCCGTAATAATTATTGCTGCTGGATACTTATCGTAGCCGCGCTTATTATCTCTTGCATCGACAACAACGGCTGCGGTTGCAATTCCTGCGACAACTGCTCCGATTCCTGCTGCTGAGAGAGAAAAAAACATCGCCCGGAGACTTCGTGCCGTCTTCGGGCGATGTTTACTTGTAATGCGGTATGCTAAAACCCGTTTTCATCGATCGGCATATTGGCGTATGCGTTAAGCGTCTCGTCCGCGGTATGTCCCGCGAGAAATTCAAAATAACCCTGTGCGGCGATCATTGCCGCGTTGTCACCGCAATAACGAAGCTCCGGCATATAGAGCGCGATACCTTTGTCCGCGCAATCTTTCGCAAGCCTTTTTCTTAATGTTCCGTTTGCCGCGACGCCTCCCGCAAGGACAAGTTTTTTGTTGAAACGCTCCGCCGCTTTCACCGCATTTTCGGAAAGGACTTCCGTGACCGCCGCCGAAAAAGATGCCGCGATATCGGGAACATTTATCTTTTTTCCTGTTTGTTCCGCGTTGTGAACGTAATTTATGACAGCCGTTTTAATTCCGCTGAAACTGAAATCGAACTCATTGTCCGAGAAATGCGTGCGGGGAAATCTGATCGCGTTCGGATCGCCGCCCGCCGCCGCTTTTTCAATCTTCGGTCCTCCGGGATAGCCGAGTCCGATAACTCTTGCAACCTTGTCAAAACTTTCTCCCGCCGCGTCGTCTCGCGTTTTGCCTACGACCGAAAAGGTGGTGCGATCTCCCACATTGACTATATGAGAGTGGCCGCCCGATACCACAAGAGCGGTGAACGGTGGGGTCAAAGTGGGGTCGGTAAGATAATTTGCGGCGATATGACCTCTCAGATGATGAACGGGAACGAGCGGCTTTCCCGAGGCGAAAGCGAGGCTTTTTCCGAAATTCACACCCACCAGAAGCGCGCCGATAAGCCCGGGAGCGTATGTGACCGCGATAGCGTCTATGTTTTTTATACCTCCGACCGGTTCGAGTGCTTTCCTGACAAGCGACGATACCGCTTCGACGTGACATCTTGACGCGATCTCGGGGACAACGCCGCCGTAAAGAGTGTGTATATCTATCTGCGAAACCACTTCGTTCGATATGACTTTTGTTCCGTCTTCGACAACCGCCGCGGCGGTCTCGTCGCATGAACTCTCAATTCCCAAAACAAGCATTTTATTTCTGCAACTCCGTTATCATAACATAGCCGTCTTCCGTCGGCTTTTCATACAGGTTCTTTCTTTTTCCGACCTTGCGGAAGCCGAGCGCCTCGTAAAGCGCGATCGCCGCCTTGTTGGATTCTCTGACTTCGAGCGAAACGGTCTCGATCCCGTTCTTTTTCGCCGCGGAAAGAATTTCCGTGAGCATAGCCTTCGCATAGCCCTTTCTCTTTTCGATTGAGGCGACCGAGTTGATCTGCATTTCCGGAAATACGCCGTCCGTTGCGGCATAACTCACGACGCGCCCCTCAATTTCGTAAACATAAAGCCCGAAATGTTCTGTTAAGAGAGAATTTTTAATGGCGTTTTCGCTCATCGGCTCGGAAAAATTTTTCGCTTCGGCATCCGAGACCGCCCTGACCGACGGGTCGTTCGCGTCCGTCACTCTTCGCATCCGAGTCTCTTTTTTAGGCATTCGTTTATCCTCTCCGCGCAGTCATCGTATACTTTTTGACTTCCGCCGTACGGGTCGGGAATATCTTTTCCGTCGGGATCGAACAGTTCGATCCTGTCCGACAGATCGGGACGGCTGAGTTTCAGAAGTTTTGCGTGATCCTGCGTCATCGCGTATATTCTGTCCGCTTCCTTCGCGGCTTTTTCCGTCAGCGGCGTTGAAACGTGTCCTTCAAGGCTCGCACCGTACCTGACGACCGCGCGCTTTGCATTTTCGCTTGCCGGGGAACGTCCGTCAGCGAACAGCCCCGCACTTCCGACTTTGATATCAAGCCCGTTGTCTTCGATCATTTTTTCCGCCAATGCCTGAGCCATCGCGCTGCGGCAGGTGTTCCCCGTGCAGATGAAAAGAAGTTTCATAATACCGTTTTTTCTCCGTTTATTTTGATTCGTACCATGTTTTTCCCGAGTTGACGTCGACGAGCAGGGGAACGGAAAGTTCCGCCGCGTGTTCCATTTCGTATTTCAGCATATCGCAGATCTCATCTTTTCTGTCCTCGGGAGCTTCTATTATGAGTTCGTCGTGTATCTGCAATATCAGCCGTGCATCGATCTCCGATCTTTCGAGACGGTCGAAAACGCGAACCATTGCGAGTTTTATCAGATCCGCCGCCGTGCCCTGTATCGGCGTGTTTCTGCATACGCGCGACGCGAAGGCCTGCAACTGTCTGTTTTTTGCGTTTATATCAGGAACGTATCTGCGCCGTCCGAACATAGTCTCGACATAGCCCTTTTCCTTTGCGCTTTCGATTATGCCTTCCATATAACTCTTTACTCCGCTGTAAGTCCGGAAATAATTCTCGATATAGTTTTTCGCCTCTTTGAAAGACACCCCTATGTCCTGCGAAAGCGAGTATTCACCGATGCCGTAAACTATGCCGAAATTGACGGCTTTTGCTCTTCTTCTCAGCTCGGGTGTGACCATCGCCTCCGGAAGTCCGAAAACCTGTGCCGCAGTCGCCGTGTGTATATCTCTGTTCTCAATAAACGCTCGCTTCATGTTTTCGTCGTTCGCGATATGGGCAAGCACGCGAAGTTCGATCTGCGAATAGTCGGCGTCTATCAGAATGTATCCGTCTTTCGCTTTGAATGCTTTTCGGAGTTGACGCCCGAGTTCGGTCCTGACGGGGATGTTCTGCAAATTCGGCTCGGTCGAACTGATGCGCCCCGTCTGTGTCACGGTCTGCGTGAAAACGGTGTGTATGCGCCCGTCATCGCCGATCTTTTTCAGAAGCCCGTCTATATAAGTCGATTTCAGTTTTGAAAGTTTTCTGTATTCGATGACGTTTTCAACGATCGGGTCTTCGCACGTTTCCCGGAGTTTTTCGAGAATATCGTTCGCGGTCGAGTATCCCGTCTTTGTCTTTTTCCCTTTCGGATACGGCAGACACATCTCGTCAAAAAGCACCGTCGCAAGTTGTTTTGTCGAGTTTATGTTGAACTCGTGACCGGCGTAAAGATATATCGCCTGAGTGCAGTCGTTTATTTCCTCTTCAAGTTTTTCCCCGAAAGTTTTCAGAAACTCGGCGTTTACTTCAAAACCGTCGTGTTCCATGTTCGCAAGCACATTGCAGAGAGGGAGTTCGATCGATCCGAAAAGAGATGTCTGACCGTTTTGTTCGAGCCTTGTTTCAAGATATCCTTCCGCTTCGGGAAGATAGTAGCATTGCTCTGCGGGAGTCAGCGCGGATACGGAAGAACTCTCTTCGATTATCTTTGAAAGAGGGTATTCGGATTGGGAAGGGTCGAGTATATATCCCGCGAGCATCGTGTCAAATTCAAGCGTTGCGGAATAACCCTCGGAAAGGAG
Organism: uncultured Eubacteriales bacterium; assembly: GCA_902373415.1. Taxonomy (GTDB): domain Bacteria; phylum Bacillota; class Clostridia; order Oscillospirales; family UBA644; genus UBA644. Next base: position 124,666 of record CABKLX010000001.1, read on the forward strand.
CCTTTTCAAAAGGGGCTTTCCGTCGTGCGTGACGAGCCTTTTCCCGTTCAGCGCTTTCAGCGTTTCACCGTTCAGCCCGACGAGCGAAACCCCCTCGTTCGTCCTGACCGCGAGCGTATCTCCGTCGCAGACAACGAACAGCCTTTCCGTCGAAAGACAGGATGCGTCCGAAACGGCGGAAACGGAAACCTCCGACGCACGGTTTTTCTCTTTCTTTTCCGTCGGCGCGGGCGCGGAATTTTCGTCAAGCCCGTAAAGTTTGATAATTCTTTTCAGATCGTATTTCAGAAGCAGAGAGAGAAATTCGCTCTCGTTCATTTTCGGCGGCAGTATGTCTTTCTCCGTAACGTCCAGCAAGTCGCTTTTTCTGACTATACGGCCGAGTTCGCGGGACATGAAAGCGCTTTCTTTTCCGTTTTCGAGTTTTGATTTCAGCGCGCCTTTGATGTTTTCGATGTTGTCGTAGACACCTTCGAGGGTTCCGTATTCTTTCAGCAGGGCTTCCGCCGTTTTTTCTCCGACCCCGGGAACTCCGGGAATGTTGTCGGAAGCGTCTCCCATGAGCGCTTTCAGATCTATCAACTGAGATACGGCAAGCCCGTATTTTTCTTTGATCGCGGCGGGCGTGTATATTTCGTCAAGCGTTCCGCCCTGCTTTGAAGTCGCGAGTTTGACGGTAACATTCTTATCCGCCAACTGAAATGCGTCGCGGTCGCCCGTTATAATGACGCATTTTTCGTTCGCGTCGGAGCATTCTCTGCTCAGGATCCCGATTATATCGTCCGCCTCAAGCCCCTCGCGTTCAATTCGGGTTACTCCGAGCGCGTCGAGCATCTGTTTGATGATCGGAAACTGTTCTCTGAGTTCTTCGGGCATCGGCTTGCGTCCCGCTTTGTAATCCTTGTAAAGCCCGTGTCTGTAAGTCGGCGCTTTCAGATCGAACGCCGCCGCAACGCGGCATTCACCCTCTTCTTTCAAATGCCTGTGCAGCGTTGTCAGAAAACCGTACAGAGCATTTGTGTTGACACCTTCCGAATTCGTAAGGGTTCTTATTCCGTAAAACGCTCTGTTCATTATGCTGTTGCCGTCGATGACGAGAAGCTTCATTTCGTTCCCTCTTAAAAATTGATATATACTTATATTATCATTATTGCCCGACATTGTCAAGGAATATTTTACAAACAAACGAATATATTGTTTTTTCTCCGTCCGCATTTTCTTCGCGGTATATTCCCGTGAACCTTTCGGTCTTTGCCGCCCCGACGACATTCTTTTTCTTTTTGTGACGCCCGCGGTCTTTCATTTCGCTCGTGCTCGACGGACACGCTTGTTTATCGCAGTTTTTTCTCCCGCACGCACGCGTATGCGCGTCTTTTTTTATCTGAAAACTCCGTTTGTCTTGCCTTTTTCAGAAAACTCATCTTTTTTCCGGCGCGTTTTTTGTCGTTTCGGGGAGAGAGGGGGAGGATTTTATCGGAAAATGGGGGACATTCCCACTATATTTTGTTGAATATCAACAATATCACGGCGTAATATCACGATATATTTGGCAAGAAATTTTGCTGAACCCCTTGCAAAAGCCTTCGGTTTATAATATAATAGTATCAGGTGGAGCGAAAGTGGTGAAAAATGGATTAAAAGTAGCAAGCGCTCCCAAAAAATTCTGAGGAAACGGAGGCAGGTCAAGATGTTGTTTATCGGCAGATTCGGTTTGATCGGCAGTTATAATCATACGATCGATTCAAAAAACAGATTGTTCCTGCCCGCAAAACAGCGCGATTATATCGGATCGACCGTTATCCTCACAAGAGGTCTTCGCAACTGTCTCTATATGTATACCGCCGAGGGCTGGGAAAATTTCATCTCTAAGATCGACAACGACAACGACTTCGAGTCAAACGACGAGACGCTTTATTTCCTCGGAAACGCTCAGGAAGTGGATGTCGATGCGCAGGGAAGAATAACGGTTCCTCAGACTTTGAGATCGTTCTTCGGTATCGGAAAAGACGTGACGATCGTCGGCGCGGGACAGAGATTGGAGATCTGGAAGACCGAAGAATGGGAAAAGTTCAACAACGACAGAGAGCTCGGTGACAGGATCCGCGAAAAGCTCAGAGAGAAGTCGTCGCGCGATGAGTGATTTTGAACATATTCCCGTACTTTTTAATCAGACTATCGAAGGTCTCGCGGTCAAGTCCGACGGAGTTTATGCGGACGGTACCGCCGGCGGAGGAAGTCATTCCCGAGCCGTCGGAGAACGCTTGTCCGATAAAGGAAGGCTGATCTGCGTTGACCGAGATACAGAAGCTATCGGAGCGTGTGAAAAAAAACTTTCGGGGTTGAAATGCGGTTTGACCCTCTTGCACACGGATTTCGCGAAGTTGCCCGAATATCTGCGGAAGAACGGAATAATGCTTGACGGATTGCTGGTGGATCTCGGCGTTTCGTCGCATCAATTGGACACTGCGGAACGGGGATTCTCGTATATGGCTGACGCAGAGCTTGATATGAGAATGAACAGGGACGACGACTTCACGGCAAAGGATCTGGTGAACTCCTATTCAAAAGAGGATATGGAGAGAATCTTCTTTGAGTACGGAGAGGAAAGATACTCGCGCTCCGTGGCTTCGGCAATTGCCGAATACAGAAAAAATAAGCCGATAGAAACGACTCTTGAACTTGCCGAAATAATAAAGAGTGCGATGCCGGCAAAGGCGTTGCGCGAAAAACAGCATCCGGCGAAAAGGGTCTTTCAGGCGATAAGAATAGAAGTCAATGACGAATTGAAGCAGATAAGCGATCTGCTTGACGGAATAATGCCGCTGATGAACAGCGGCGGCAGAATCTGTGTCATAACTTTCCACAGCCTTGAAGACAGGATAGTCAAAACAGCGTTCGCAAAAGCGCAGAACCCGTGTACGTGTCCTCCGGATTTTCCGGTTTGCGTCTGCGGGAAAAAATCTCTCGGAAAGGCTTTGAAACCGATAACTCCGGACGGGGCGGAAATTGAAAGAAACCCGCGTTCACGCTCGTCCAGACTGAGAATATTTGTAAGAGAATAGGGTGGCATCAATGAAAAAAGAAACGAAAAAAGAGAACACAAAAAAAAGTTTCGGCGCATTTGAGATCATCGCCTGCATCTCCATCGTCGCATTGATGATCGTCAGCGTGAACTGCTATATAAAAAAATACGAGATAAATTACAGGTCTGAAGTCCTCGCGCAGGAGTACGAAGAAGCGTACAACGAGGGCGAAAGACTCAAAGTCGAATACCAGAAGCGTACCGATTATAATGATGTCACCGAATATGCGGAGACGGTTCTCGGAATGAAGAAAACGAGCGATTATCAGATCGTTTATCTTCCCGCGACGGAAGTCGATGAAATGAGAGTCGTTTCGGCCGGCGACAGCTTTGCGGACAAACTTACAAAGACGTTTTCCGTTGTACTTGAATATTTGAGATAACGTTCGCATAAATAGTACGGAGAACGTTTATCTAAAACCGACAGGGAAAAAGTGATGTCAAGACCTAAGTCAAACAGTAAAACGAGATATGCGGTTATCAGGGTAATAGCAATGATTGCCCTGATTTGCCTTATAGGAAGACTTTTTTATATACAAATAATAAAACACTCCAAGTATGAGCAGATAGCCGTCTCTCAGCAGACTCAGGATATTGCGATAGAGGCAAAACGCGGAACGATAACCGACAGGGAAGGAAATATCCTTGCGATAAGCGCGACCGCGTATAAAGTCGTTATGGCGCCGAAACTCATAGACGGCGAGGATCTGCGCGAAAAAATCTGCGACGGGCTGTCCTCCGCTCTTTCCGAGGACAGAGACAAGATCTACGAAATGACGCTCAAAAACGTACAGAGCGTCGATGTTGTTCGCAGAATAGAAAAAGACGTTGCCGATAAGGTCAACGATTTTATTTCCGAAGACAGGGAATACGCCGCGATAATAACGGTAACGGAAGACCCGAAAAGATATTATCCGAACGGAAATACGCTTTCGACGGTTCTCGGACTTGTAGGAGCGGATAATCAGGGACTTGAAGGTATCGAATACCTTTACGACGATTATCTGACGGGAACTGCGGGCAAACTCGTTGCTACAAAGACATCTATCGGCACGTCGATGCCGTTTTCGTATGAAAAGCAGGTCGATCCGAAGGACGGATGCACGATTGAACTGACGATCGATCTGAAAATGCAGACGTTGCTCGAATCGAAGATCAACGAGGCGAGGGTCGAACATAACGTTCAGAACAGGATCGCGGGCGTTATAATGGACGTCAACACCGGCGAGATTCTTGCAATGACCTCAAAACCCGATTTCGATCCGAACGAGAATTATGTCATCAACGACGAACTGACGCTTGAAGCGCTTGCGGCGAAATATGAGGTCGGAAGTACCGAATACTATAAAGCATATAACGAAACATTTGTAGAATATAAGAAGAATAAATGCCTCGAAGCGTATGAACCGGGATCGACGTTCAAGATATTTACCGCTTCCATGGCGCTTGAAGAAGACCTTGTCAGCCTCGAGGAAACATTCTTCTGCAGCGGGCACCTCGACATCGGTCCCACAAGAGTAAACTGTCACAAAACGACGGGGCACGGCACGGAAAATCTGAAACAGGGACTTGCAAATTCCTGCAACCCCGTGTTCATGACGCTCGGAATGCGTATCGGTCAGGAGAAGTTTTACGATTATCTGACTGTGTTCGGGCTCAGGGATAAGACAGGCGTCGGTCTTCCCGGCGAGCAGACGGGATTCCACCACTCTCTCAGCGCGATGACCACGCTCGACCTTGCCGAATCCGCGTTCGGACAGACGTTCAAGATCACTCCGATGCAGCTCATAAGCGGCGTTTGTTCCGTAATCAACGGCGGAAATTATATGCAGCCGTATATAGTGCGCAGTATAACGGACTCGGACGGAAATACTGTGGTTTCAAACAAACCGACGGTCGTCCGTCAGACGGTTTCCGACGAGACTTCCGCGATCATGCGCGAGTATCTCGAATATACCGCCGCATCGTCCGCCAACTCCCGTGTAGAGGGCTACCGTATAGGAGGAAAGACGGGAACGTCTCAGAAACTCGATACGAGAACCGACGGGGAGGATAACCAAAAGCGTATTGCGTCTTACATTTGTTTCGCTCCCGCCGACGATCCTCAGATCGCGGTGCTTGTCGTTGTCGATGAGCCCGATTCGGAGATCCAGTACGGTTCTTACATTGCGGCGCCTCTCGGGAGTTCGATCATTGTTCAGGCGCTTAACCAGCTCGGAATTTATTCGACCGCGGAAAACGCGGATATGACAACCGTTCCCGCAGTTACGGAAATGACGGTTGATGAAGCCCGCAAAAAGATCGTCGCGGACGGTTTGCAGGTCAAGGTGGACGGAAGCGGCGACACCGTCGTTGCCCAGTTGCCTGCGGCAAATACCGTAACCGTCAGCGGAAGCACGGTTCTGATATATACCGAGGAAGGAAATAGCGAGACGCAGACCGTTGTTCCCAACCTTGAAGGAAAAACTCCCGCAGAATGCAATCAGTTGCTCGTCAACAGCGATCTGAATATGGAGATACTCGGAAGCAACGAGAATGTTACTCCGATAACAGGGACGGGCGTCGTTGCGTATTATCAGAGCATCCCCGCGGGAGAAACGGTAGATAAAATGACCACGGTGCAGGTGAAATTCAAGAAAGCCGCAACAGGCTGATATAAAAATACGCGATAAGCGGAAAAGTCACGAAAAAAACGGAACCTGAAAGTTAAATAAAACGAAAGGTCGTTTTCAATGAGACTTTCCGAACTTTTGAAAAACGGTGATTTTTACGGGGATTTCGATCCCGAAACGGAAATAACGGGCGTTTGTTCACGTCTTGACAGATGTGAGAAGGGAAGCCTTTTTATCGCGGTCAGCGGCAGCCGATTTGACGGAGCCGCGCACTTGGAAGAGGCTTTTGCCCGCGGAGCGGGCGCAGTCGTGACCGAAAAGGAAATTCACGGAAAAAATATCGTGAAATGTAAAAATGTCCTGTCGGCGTTCAGCGGTATATGCGCCGCCGAGAACGGCGATCCTCAAAAGAAACTGACGCTTATCGGACTGACTGGGACGAACGGCAAGACGACGACATCGTATATCTGTTCCCGTATACTTAATTCTGCCGGAATAAAGACCGAGATCGTCGGATCGGTCAATTTTGAGAATACGACCCCCGAACCGCCCGTGTTTTTTTCCGCTCTCGGAGATATTGCGGAACGGGGAACAAAGGCGGTCGTTTGCGAAGTTTCTTCTCAGGGGCTCGATCAGCACCGTGTCGATCCGTGCCGCTTCCGTGTCGGCGTGTTTCTGAATTTCGGAACGGATCATCTTGATTATCACGGAACGCCCGCGTCATATTTTGAATGTAAAAAGAAACTCAAAACACTCTCGGATATATTTGCCGTGAACGGTGACGACCGACATACCGCGTCACTAATATCGGACGGAGTGAAAAGTTTTTCGCTTTTTTCGGGAGGAGACTATGTTGCGGCAAATGTGAGCGAGACTGAGGACGGAAGCCGTTTTTCGCTTTTGCATAACGGCACTGAAACCCCTGTCTCGATCGGACTTGTCGGCATTTACAACGTTTATAACGCTTTGGCGGCGCTCACCGTGTCGTGCGAACTCGGTGTTCCGGAGACGGTTGCGGCAAAGGCGCTCGAAAAGCCTCTCCGCATACCCGGAAGAATGGAAAAGATCGTGACGAACGCGCCGTTTTCCGTTTATGTGGATTATGCTCATACACCGCAGGCGCTTGCGACCGCTCTGCGAACGCTGAGGGCGAGGACGAAAGGCAGGCTTATCGCCGTTTTCGGATGCGGCGGAGACCGAGACCGTGAAAAGCGTCCCGAAATGGGCAAACAAGCCGCGCTTTTTGCCGATGAGATAATCGTCACTTCGGACAATCCGAGAACGGAAGATCCCGATGAGATAATAAAGGATATACTTTCGGGTGCGGACAAAAGACGGTTTACCGTCGTCCCCGACAGGCGTTCCGCGATCGGGGTCGCTCTCGATGCGGCGCGCGAAGGAGACTGCGTGATAATTGCCGGAAAAGGGCATGAAAAATATCAGATAGTGGGAAAGAAAAAATTACCGTTCGACGACGCGGAGACCGTCGCCGAAATGTTAAGAAGATATGAATGATAACGGAGAAGGGCTATGTTACTGTCAGATGTAGGAAAAATGCTGAACGTCGCTTGTAAAGGGGACTGCGAATTTGAGGGGTTCGCGATCGATTCCCGCGCCGTTAAAAAGGGCAACATGTTTGTTTGTCTGCCCGGCGCCCGTGTGGACGGTCATGATTTTGCCTCAAAAGCCGCGGAAAACGGAGCGGCTTGTTTCCTTTGCGAAAAACCTCTTGACACGGATCTGCCGTACTGTCTCGTTCCCGATTCGCTGAAAGGACTTCAGGATCTCGGGAAAGCGTACAGACTGAGTCTCGGAACGAAAGTCGTCGCCGTCACGGGAAGCGTCGGCAAAACAACGACGAAAGAGTATATTTCGTCCGTTCTGAGCCGAAAATACAGAACGCATAAAACGGAAGGGAACAAGAACAGCGAAACGGGAGTTCCTCTGACGCTTCTTGCCATCTCCCCGTCCGACGAAGCCGTAGTGACCGAAATGGGTATGTCTGCAAAAGGGGAAATATCCGTTCTCACAAAAATTGCCTGTCCCGATATCGCGGTCATAACGAATATCGGAGTTTCGCACATCGAACATCTCGGTTCGCAGGAAAACATAATGCTTGCGAAATTGGAAATACTTGAAGGTCTTTCCGAAAACGGCACGCTTATAATCAATTATGACGACGAGTATCTTCGCCATGCGTATAACGATCTTCTTTTCGGGAAGATCCCTCAGCGCATCATCCGTTACGGTATCAATAATCGCGATTGCGACGTCATAGCGTCCGAGATCGCAATGGAAGACGGCAGTTTGCGTTTCTGCGTCAGAACTCCGGAAGGGGATATGACCGTCATAATGCCGTGCGAAGGCGTACACAATGTGTATAACTCCCTCGCCGCGATCTCCGTCGGAGTCTGCATGGGTGTTTCGCTTTCGGATATGAGCGCGGGGCTTGCCGAATTCAAGGGCATTCCTCTGCGTCAGCAGTCGTATAAACGCGACGGACTTAATATTATCGAAGACTGTTACAATGCCAGCCCGTCTTCGATGCAGGCGGGAATTGACGTTCTGCGCCGCAAAAAAGGCAGAAAGATCGCGGTTCTCGGCGATATGCTCGAACTCGGCGATTTCTCGGACGAACTCCACCGAAAAGTCGGAAAAATGCTTGAAAACATCGATATTCTCGTTGCGTTCGGACATTTTAACGGGAGTTATATCAAAGGAGCCGAGGAGGCAGGATTAAAATCCGAAAACTGTTATTCCTGCGAGAATAACGAAGCCGCCGCAGTCGTTTTGTCTCAGATAGCGAAAGACGGGGATCATATTCTTATAAAAGCAAGCCGCGGAATGAGCGGAGAAAAAATAGCGGAAAAACTTTTTGAGATAAAGGAACAAAAATGACGGTTTCGCTGTCGGCGTCTGTATTGATCGCGCTTTCCTGTTCGTTTCTCTCATGCGTCGGACTTTGCGCCGTTCTTCTTCCTCCCGCCGAACGTGTTATGGCGCGCCGAAGAGTTGCGGTCGTTGAAGTTCCTTCATGGAGAAAACGCGAACAGGATCTTCCTCCTGTCGGAGGCATCGCAATTATCGTTTCCGCCGCGGCAGGCATCTTTATTTCAGCCGTATTCGGCGGGAGCGTGTCGGAAAACTGTATTTTTCTTCTGATCGTCGCTGTTTTGTTTTCGGCGGTCGGACTGACGGACGATCTGCTGACGCTGACCCAGAACAAGCGGTTTTCGATGCATTCACCCGTGAAAACCGTGCTGCGTGCGCTTCTTGCGGTCGGGTTTGCTGTCTATTCCTACAATTATAACGGAGGCGGTTATGTTCCGCTTTCCGTGTTTGCCTCAGGCGTCGATCTCGGTGTCTTTTATATCCCCATTGCCGCGCTGACCGTGCTGATCTTTTCATGTTCGGCGATGATCACGGACGGCTCGGACGGTCTGAATGCCGTTACTTCCGTCCCTGTTTTCGCATATTTAATGCTTTTTTCACTCGGGCGTCAGGGCTCGGGCGATGCGGAAGGCGCGTTCGTCTCTTCCGCGATCCTCGGAGCGGTTCTCGGTTTTCTTATTTTCGGAAAATGTCCCGCGCGTATCTTTTCCGGCAAATCGGGAACGTCGTTTTGCGGCGTATGCGCCGTTTTGCTTTGTTTCCTTATGAAACGCCCCGCGGTGATGTTTACGGTCGGTTTCGTATGGCTTGTTCAGGGGATGAGTTTTGCGCTTTCACGCGCCGTATATTATATTACGCGAGGCAAACACAGACTTTTGCCGATCGCTCCGCTTGACGTGTTCCTTCGCAGCGCCGGCGTTTCGGAAAACGTTATAGTTTTCGCATATTTCGCGGTCGGAGTGATTTTCGCCGCAGTTTCATACGTTCTGACCGGAGGACTCTGATGAAAGAAAGAACAAAAACAAAAAGAAATCCGTTGCTCCGAAAAAAGGGACTTCCGATGTTCGATATCCCGTTCCTTGTCGGAGTTTTCGCGTTGCTTTTTGTCGGGCTTGCGATGCTTTTTTCCGCAGGTTATGCCGATGCGCTGAACCGTTACGGCGACAGTTATCACTATATAAAAAGTCAGCTTTTCGCCGTTCTTGTCGGGCTTGTCGCGATGCTCGTCGCGTCCTTCGTTTCATATAAGTTTTACCGTCGCTTTGTTTGGCTGTTTTACGGGATCTGCATCGCTTTGCTGATCGCCGTTCTGATCTTCGGAAAAGGAGAACAGAAGCGCTGGCTCAATATAGGTTTTCAGTTTCAGCCGTCGGAGATCGCAAAAGTTTCCGTCATCATGGTTCTTGCCGATTATATCTCGCGGAACCGCGACGATATGAAAAAATTTGTCAAAGGAATAATCATTCCCTGCTTTATATGGGGTGTTCCGTGCCTTCTCGTTGCCGTCGAGACACACCTTTCCGGCGCGATACTGATCGCCGCGATAGGAATAGTTATGATGATCGCGGGAGGTTGCCGCCTCGTCTTTCTTGCCGTTCCCGCCGCGGGAGCGGGCATACTCGGAACGGTTCTGGCGTTCAGCGTCCCTTATATGAAGGCGCGAATTGACACATGGCTCAATCCCGAAACCGATCTGCTCGGCGACGGGTGGCAGGTCTATCAGTCGCTGACGACGATAGGCTCGGGCGGTCTCTTCGGCTTCGGTTACGGAAAATCGAGACAAAAATATCTTTATATGTCCGAACCGCAAAACGATTTCATCTTTTCGATCGTCTGCGAAGAACTCGGCTTTATAGGAGCCGTTTTTGTCATCGCTCTGTTTGCGTTCTTTATCTGGAGGGGAATATATATCGCGATCCATGCGCCGAATACTTTTTCGTCTCTGATCGTTATCGGTATAATAGGCAAAACCGCCGTTCAGGTCATCTTTAACATCGCCGTTGTCACGGGTTCCGTCCCCGTTACCGGCGTTCCGCTCCCGTTTTTCAGTTTCGGAGGTACTGCGCTGACGGTGTTGTTGGCGGAGATAGGGCTTGTCTTGTATATATCGCGCTTCGCGACGGTCGATAAAGGCAGTGAGCCCGTTACCGAAAGCGACGGCGAAGCAAAGGAATTGACCTCGGCTTCGGTCGAAGAGAGCCATGCGGAGGAAGGAAACGTATGAATTTTCTGATAGCCTGCGGAGGGACTTCCGGACATATAAACCCCGCGATCGCGATCGCGGACGAATTGCGCAGACGCGATCCCGGCTCAAAGTTTCTGTTTGTCGGAACAAAACGCAATCTTGAAGCCGAACTCGTTCCCCGTGCGGGATATGAGATCAGATTTATAGACGTTTCCGGACTCAGCCGCGATAAGACTTTTGAAGGTCTCCGTCATAATGTGCGCACGCTGCGTAAGTTTATTGACTCGAAAAGAATGACCAAGAGGCTGATCGACGAATTCAGACCCGACGTTGCGATAGGTACAGGCGGATATGTTTCCGCGCCCGTGATGCGCGCCGCGTGCGAGCGTCATATTCCGACGGTCATACACGAACAGAATGCCTTTGCCGGTGTGACAACGAAAATGCTTGCGGGAAGCGTTGACCGCATACTTCTGAGTTTTAAACTTGCAAAGCCGATAAGCGGCACCGAAGAAAAAAGCCGTCTTGTCGGCAATCCCGTAAGAAGCGCGTTTTTCGAGTTGAACAGACAGACAGCGCGAAAGGCTCTCGGCATTCCCGAAAACGAAAAAGTCGTTCTTTCATGCGGAGGAAGTCTCGGCGCGACAAAACTGAACGAGGCGTTTACGGGATTCGCGAAAAAAGTCGCTTCCGACGGCACGATGAGCCTTTACCACGGGGCGTCCCGCGATTACCGAACGGTTTGCGAGGCTCTGAATGACATCGAAAACAAAGACAGAATTCATATTTTTGAATATATATACGATATGCCGCAACTTATGGCGGCGGCAGACCTTATCGTTTCCCGTTCCGGAGCAACTTCGCTGACGGAGATTGCGGCGCTCGGAAGGGCAAGCATTCTTGTTCCGTCTCCGAACGTGACGGAAAACCATCAGTATTTCAACGCAAAGACTTTCAGCGACGCCGGCGCGGCGATCCTTCTCGAAGAAAAAGACCTTTCTCCGGAGAGCCTTTACGACGCTGTCAACGGTGTTGTTTTCGACACGGATAAACTGAATACCATGGAGCGCGCGGCAAAGAGCCTTTGTAACGAACACGCCGCATCCGATATTGCCGACGAGATCGTCGCCCTTGCCGAAAAACATAAGTAAACGACCGTGAAAAATCCTTGACGGACAGGCGTTTTCAGCCCGCGTTTTTCTTCACCGTCTTTCGGGTTTCGCATATTATGTTAATGTCGAAACTATGAGAGGGTAGAAAAAACGATGTCAAGACTTGTTATAAACGGGGGAAAGCCTCTTTGCGGCGTCGTTCGCATACAGGGCGCAAAAAACAGCGTTCTTCCGATCATGGCGGCGTCTCTGCTGTCGGACGGCGAATGCGTTATTTCAGGTTGTCCGAATATCAGCGACGCGGATAACGCCGTAAGGATCTTGGAAGATCTCGGCGCCTATACCGAGCGCTATGCCGACAGAATATCCATAAATGCTTCCAATGCTTTTAAATGCGTTATTCCCGATGTTCTCATGCGGAAAATGCGCTCTTCGATCGTATTTCTCGGCGCAATAGTTTCCAAATGCGGCAGGGCGCGGGTCAGTTTCCCCGGCGGGTGCGAGATCGGTTGCCGTCCGATAGATCTTCACATATCTTCGCTTGAAAAGATGAACATATCCGTCGTCGGACGGAACGGTTATCTCGAATGTCGGACGGACGGGATAAAAGGCGCGGATATAAATCTGACCTTTCCGAGTGTCGGCGCGACCGAAAATATCATGCTTGCCGCATGCCGCGCGGACGGAAAAACAGTTATCGAAAACGCCGCGCGCGAACCGGAGATCGTGGATCTTCAGAATTTTATCAATGCAATGGGCGGACGCGTCAGCGGCGCGGGAACTTCGCGAATAGAGATATTCGGAGTTAAACGGCTTCGCGGCGTGACATATAGGATAATTCCCGACAGGATCGTTGCCGCGACATATCTTTGCGCTGTCGCCGCGACCCGCGGCTGCGCCCTCCTGAAAGACGTCAATCCCGAAGATCTTTCTGCCGTCGTATCTCTTTTGCGAGATGCCGGTTGCGATATATCCGTTTATGATGACAGTATTTCGATCGACTGCGAAAAGACGGAACGGATAAAAAGCATCGATTCAGTCAGGACGATGCCTTATCCCGGTTTTCCGACCGACGCGGGTTCTCCTTTTGTCGCGCTTATGTCTCTTGCGAGGGGAGCGACCGTTTTTGTCGAGACCGTTTTCGAAAACCGTTACAAGTACGTGGGAGAACTTCTGCGTATGGGCGCGGACATAAAGACCGAAGGGCGTGTCGCCGTTATCGACGGCGTCGAAAAGTTGTTCGGAACGACCGTCGAAGCACAGGATCTCAGAGGCGGAGCGGCTCTCTGTGTCGCCGCTGTCGCCGCGGAGGGAACGACCGTTATCGACCGTGCGGAATATGTGCTCCGAGGCTATGAGCATATCGATAAAGATCTGCGTGACCTCGGTGCGGATATCGAATTTTTTGAGGATTGAATAAAAGCATAACAGACGTGAGAAGAAAGGGGATGCCGATGAAAAAGCAAGAAAAAGTGTCGGAAAAGGACTTTGACGAAGAACTTTCCGTATCTGAGAGCCGAATGAACAGAAAAGCGGCGCGCAAAAAACGCATACTCAGAAACAGATTGCTTTTTCTCGGTGTTATTCTCCTGATCGTCGGCGCAATTCTGTTCCGTTTTCTCGTCGTTGCGCGAACCGTGAACGTGACGAACGAGACTCCTTATTCGGACGAGCAGTTGCTCGCTTCAATGAAGGAAGGGGAGGGTTCTTTTCTTTTTTCTTTCAGTGCGGACAAGATCACGGAAGAATTGAAGACCGCATATCCTTATGTCGGTTCCGTCGAAGTCAAAAAACATTTTCCCACTTCCGTGGACATTACGTTCAGGCGTGCGGAACGCGCATACGCCTTTGCGGTTGACGGGAAATATGTTTTTACCGATGAAGACTTCAAGGTTCTTGAAATTTCGTCGGTCGGTGACAGCGGCATTCTGACGGTCTGCGGCGCGGATATCGGCGAATACTCTGTCGGAAAAGAACTCGATACGCAGGCTTTCGGTTACGGCGGATTTATCAAAGATGCTCTTGCGCAGACGGAGCGTACCGGCATAGGAAGGATCACAAAGATCGATCTGACTAAAAAATATCGGATAATGTGTCTGCTCAACGACACGGTTACCGTCATCGTCGGAGATTTTGCCGATCTTGACAAAAAATTCGACACTCTGAAAAACATTCTCGACATGAATGATGCGGATGTCCCCGCGACCGTTAATGTCAAAAATTATGCGCGCGGAACGTATTCGCTCGGCTCGGAAATGACAAACGGAAATTCATCTTCGCAGAATGCTCCCGGCGGTTCAAACGAACAGGATACAGACGCTTCTTATGACACCGATATAGAACCGGAGGAATAGACAGCGGCGGAAGATGTTTCCGAAATTGCGTCAGTTAGGTTTAAGCGTGTGACAAAAAACGAAAAAAAATCAAATTTTAAGTCACAAGGAACAGAAAATCAACAAAAAGTGTTGACTATTTTGATCGGATATGCTATATTATAACCGTATATAAATGAAAGGATGTATTGAAATGGCATTCAAAAGTTTAGAAGATAAAACGCTGGTCAATATCAAAGTTATCGGAGTCGGCGGCGGCGGAAACAATGCCGTTGACGGAATGATCCAGTCCGAAGTCAGAGACGTTGAGTTTATCGCGATCAACACCGATTGCCAACAGCTTGAAAAACGTTCTTTGGCTCCCGTTAAGATTCCCATCGGCGAAAAGATCACCCGCGGATTCGGTGCGGGCGCCGATCCCGAGGTCGGCAGAAAAGCCGCCGAAGAGAGCCGCGATGCTATTGCTTCCGCGATCAAAGGCGCGGACATGATCTTTTTGACCGCAGGTATGGGCGGCGGAACGGGAACAGGTGCCGCGCCTCTCGTTGCTCAGATCGCGAAGGAGTCCGGAATACTTACCGTTGCCATCGTTACCAGACCCTTTAACTTTGAAGGAAAGACCAAGATAGAGAAGGCTGAAAAAGGAATTGATGACCTTCTCAAACAGGTTGATACTCTTGTTGTTATCCCCAACGAGAATTTGAAACTTGTCTCTGAGAGCAGAGTTACGATGCTCAACGCATTCAAGATCGCGGACAGCGTTCTTAAAGAGGGTGTTGAGTCGATAACGACTCTTATTCAGAGCCAGGGTATAATCAATCTCGACTTCAACGATATAACCGCTATTCTTAAAGACGCGGGCAAGGCTCATTGGTGCGTTCAGTCCGCTAAGGGTAAGGATAAGGCTGAAACCGTTGCCAACGCCGTTATCCAGTCTCCGCTTCTCGAGTCCTCGATCAAGGGCGCAAAGGGCGTTATTCTTTATTTCAATGCGGATACCGAAGTTACGATGGAAGACATCGAACTCGCCGCTCAGATCATCAGAGAAAACGCCGCTCCCGATGCGAATATCATTTGGGGTGTTAACCTTGACGATACTCTTGAAGACGAACTTCAGGTGACCGTTATCGCGACCCGCTTTGAAGATGAGGACAAGTCTTTCGGCACTCAGCCCGTGATCAACACCGCTTATGTTGCTCCTTCCAGAGTTGCTCCTCAGATTCCGGCCGCTCCTCAGGCGCCCGTTAATCCGGCTCCCGTCGCTCCCGCCGCTCCGGCAGATACCTCCGATGACGACGATGAGTTCCTGAAACTGCTCAACGACATAACGAAGGGCAACTGATAAACTCTTTTTGACCGATACCGAAATTTCAGCGTTTATTTATATACCGCAGGGCAGACCTCATTGTCTGCCCTGTTCTTTAAAGAGGAAATGGATAAAAAATATATACTGTTTGATCTCGACGGAACTCTGACCGATCCGAAAATCGGAATTACATCCGCGGTGGCTTACGCGCTTGAACATTGCGGTTATCCCGTTCCCGAAGATCTTGATACTCTTTGTCCTTTTATAGGTCCCCCTTTACATGATTCTTTCAGCAAGTATTACGGCGCGGATGACGACGAAGCCGAGAAACTTGTTGAGTCTTACAGAAAGTATTATCGTCCGAAGGGTATTTTTGAATGCACCGTTTACGACGATATTCCCGACCTTCTTATATCCCTGAAAGAGAGCGGAAAAAAGATCATTCTCGCAACATCGAAGCCCGAAGACATGGCTGAGGATATTCTCGACCATTTCGGGCTTATAGGGTATTTTGACGGCGTGTACGGCGCGACACATGACAGAACCCGCACGGATAAAGCAGCGGTGATCGCATACGCTGTCGAAGAATTCGGACTGACGGAGCGCGATCGGGCGGTCATGATCGGCGACCGTGAATACGACATCCTCGGAGCAAAGGCGAACGGCATCTCCGCGATCGGCGTCGAATACGGCTACTGCCGTGATCCGAAAGAGTTCGCGAAAGCGGATGCGGTCGCAAAAACCGTTGCCGAACTGAAAAACATACTGTTATGACGCTTTATGTTATTCTCGGAGCGGGGCTGATAGCCGGCGGAGCGATTTGGCTTGCCGTATTCTTTTTCTTATACAGGAAGAAGACCGTGAAAACCACGACCTATTTTCCGGCCGCCGCGACGGACAAGGATATTGCCGAACTTGAAAAAGCACAGAGAGAACTGCGCTCCGCGTATATCGTAACCGCGGTAAATACTCTCGGTCCGTGTCTGCTTATCGGAGTCGGAATATTCTTCCTTGCAATCGCGGTTGTGCGCTTTGCGGGACTTTTATGATATTTAATAATAGGGTTTGACGGGATCTTTATCCCGTCTCACTTTTTGACAAAGCCGATCCGCGGGAAAATTCCCGCGGATCGGCTTTGTGTATATGTCCGTTTTTGAACAAAAACTTATCTTCTCGGAGTCTTCGCGATCTCTTCATCGTCGCCGTCGCCGAGCAGATAGAAATTTCCGAGATTCGGAAGTCTTTCCCTGCAATCGCACTGCCAAACAATTTTTTTGTCGGGCGTAACTTCAAAAACGGGGACTCCTTCGCCGTTATGTCCGTGCCCGAGCCAGTTGTTGCAAACGATGTTTCCGTTCTTTCTGATATGAATGCCGAGCAACCAGCGAATGTTGATCTCGGGAACATCTTTTTCAAGAAGCGTCCATACTTCGTTTCCGCTCGCATCGATTTCGGCAAGACCGTCCATGCACGAATACACAACGTTTCCGTTCGGACGGACAACCGCTCCGAATGTGTTGGGACGCGTGTCGAATTCGCGCAGGATATGTCCGCTTTCGTCAAGGAAAAATATCTTATTCGATCCGGGGGAAACGATCATATACGTTCCGTTCGGAAGTTTGCGTGCGGAACGCATGGTTTCGTGAGGATCCGATCCGCGATAATCGAAGGGGATGATCTTCGATATGTTTCCCTTATCGTCTGTTTCAACAAGCCTTTTCTGCCTCAACTCTCCGACAAGAACGCCGCCGTTGTCAAGCGGTTGGCAGGAGAAAATTTCATTCTCGGTCGTATACTGAAACAGTATATTGCCTTTTCGGTTAATGATTCTCGCTCCGCTTCCGCCTCTGCCGTAATGACAGAAAAGAATTCTGTCTCCGTCGAGATGCCAGAGGTCGAAGACCGTGAGAGCGGTGTCGATTTTCCAGACGACTTCTCCGTTTTCGTTGATTTCAACGAGTTCTTCCGTTTCAGTGTCGGTCGCGAGGAAGGAATATCTGTTTTCGCCTTTTACAGTCGTCATTTTATCCGCCTTATTCAAAATCGTAAGCCATGTTGAGGATCTTCATCAGGCCGTCTCTTCCGATCTTCGGGATCGACGGGAGATTTCCGTCCGCGTCACAGCCGTGGGTGATAACTTCATCCGCGATCTTTTCAAGATCTTCTTTCGGAACATTTACCGATTTGAGGTTTACGGGGACGCCGACCTCTTTAACGAACGCAACAAACTTGTCGATGCACTCGTTTGCGACGTCAACATCTTTTCTGCCGTCTCTTTCAAGTCTGAAAACTCTGTAACCGAGTTCCGCGAATCTTGCCGCTCTTTCTTCGTTCAGATTTGCCGTATAGCGGAAGAACGCGGGCATGATGACCGCAAGCGTTACTCCGTGATCGATGTCGTAGAGAGCCGAAAGAACGTGACCTATCTGATGACAGGGGGTCGGCGCGGCAAGTCCTGCCTGAAGATAACCGTTCCATGTCAGGGTAGAAGCCCATTGAAGAGAAGCTCTTGCCTGAATATCGTCGGGATCTTTGAATATTTTTCTGATAAGATCCATAACGGCGATGAGAAGCCCTTCGTGGCATCTGTCCTGAACAGGCGAGTTCTGATCTCCGTTCAGATACGCTTCAAGCACGTGAGACATAGCGTCAACAGCGCCCGCCGCCATCGGGAATTTCGGAAGCGTTGCTGTTACGCAGGGATCCATGACGCAGATCTTCGGATAGAGTATGGGAGCCCATATATATGCTTTTTCGTGGGTTCTGTCGTTCGTTGCGACCGCGACATTGTTTGTTTCGGACGAGGTTGCTGACTTTGTCGGGATCATGATCGTCGGAAGCGATTCCGTCGGGGGAACGGCAACTTCTTTGTCGTGACGGGAAACGAACATCTTCCAAAGATCTCCGTTGTATTTAACGCCCGCTCCGATAGCCTTTGCCGAGTCCATGACACTGCCTCCGCCGAGCGCGACGATGACTTCAATGCCTTCTTTTTTGCATATCGCAACGGCTTCTTCTATGTCGCTCAGACGCGGGTTCGGCTTTACCTTGAAAAACTCGGTGACGGTAACGCCCGCCTCTTTGAAACTTTTGTCGAGTTTTGCAAGCAGGGCGTTGAAGAAGTCATGAACGTCGTAGGTGACGAGCATTGCTTTCGTTCCGTATTCTTTCGTATATTTTCCGATGTTTTCCGCTTCACCGGGACCGAAAATAACGCGAACGGGATTGTAGAGTTCAAAATTAAGCATAGAAAGTGCCCTCTTTCATATTATATATATTCCTATTATCATCTTAACATTTATTGTAAGTTTTGTCAAGAGATATTATCTTTTTTTCTTGACAAACGACCGATTATATTGTATAATGTAGATTAGAACAGAACGGCGTGCGGAAGCTGTACGCACGAAGGAAAAAATACAATCAAAGAGGTGTACGATTATGCAGATGATCATCAACGGCGAGTATCGCGACGCGAGCTCGGGCAAGACTTTTGAAAACATCAACCCGTATACCGGCGAACTTGTTTGCAACGTGGCAAGCGGTACTGCCGAAGATTTTGAAGAAGCGGCAAGGGTCGCGAAAGCTTCTCAGCCGGCATGGGCGGCGACTCCGTTTTACAAGAGAGCGGAGATAATAAAGAGATTCGTTTCCTATGTTCGCGAAGATATAGACAAGATCGCAAAGGTCGTTACCGCCGAGGGAGGAAAAACGATCACGGACGCGAGAGGCGAACTTGAATGTCTGTGCATGGTTTTTGAATCTTTCCTTGAAGCGGCACGTCATCTTTACGGCAATTCCGTTCCTCTCAACGCCGAGCCGAGAACACAGGGCGATATTATCTTTACCGTCAGAGAGCCTATCGGCGTTTTTGTGACGATAACCCCGTTCAACTTCCCGATCGAACTTTACGCTCATAAGGTCGCTCCCGTTATTATCACGGGCAACGCCGTTATTATCAAACCCGCATCCGACACTCCGATGGCGGCAATGATGCTGACCGAACTGCTTCTCAAAGCGGGTGTTCCCGCCGGCGTTTGCCATTTCATCACGGGCAGCGGCAGAGAAGTCGGAGCATGGCTTGCTCAGACCGAGAATGTTGACGGCGTAAGTTTCACCGGTTCGACCCCTGTCGGCAGAGAACTGATGAAGGGCGGCGCTCACAATCTGCAACACGTCTTCCTCGAACTCGGCGGAAACGATCCCTATGTCGTTTTCGACTCCGCCGATATGGAAGTCGCCGTCAGAGAAGCCGTCGGCGGACGTGTTTACAATGCGGGACAGACTTGCTGTGCGAACAAGAGATTTATAATTCAGAATACCGTCAGAGCCGAGTTTACCGAGAAACTGATCGAGGCGCTGAAAAATGTTAAGATAGGCGATCCCGCCGATCCCGAGACCGCTATGGGATGTCTCGTTTCGGAAAAAGCGGCGAAGAATATCGAGGCTGAGATCAACAAGGTCGTTGCCGACGGCGGAAAACTTCTTTACGGCGGAAGCCGTCACGGTGCGTTTATCGAGCCGACCGTTATCGAGGTGTCGAAGGATTCCGAAGTCGCAAAGGATCTTGAAATTTTCGGACCCGTGTTCCCGATCATCGGTTTTGACACCTTCGACGAGGCTGTCGAGATCGCAAATCAGACCTCCTTCGGTCTTGCTTCCGGCGTTATAACTCAGGATATCAATCTCGCCATGCAGTTCGCAAATAAGGTTCAGGCGGGAACCTGCGTTATCAACTCGTCGGGCAACTACCGCTCCGTTCACCAGCCGTTCGGCGGATATAAGCAGACGGGCATAGGCAGAGAGGGAACGAGCCATACTCTTTACGAGGTAACACAGGAGAAATCCGTCGTTATCAAAAATTGCCTGAAATAAGAAGCAACGGAAACCCTATTAAAGACGTAAAAAATTAAAATAAAATATTTTGAGGTGAAATGCTTTGTTAAGCGCAGAAAAAATCCTTGAGTTGAAGCTCAAAGCCAACGAGATAAGAAAAGAGACCGTAAAAACGATCGCCTCTATCGGTGTCGGTCATATAGGCGGTTCTCTTTCCATAGCCGATGTTATGGCTGTTCTTTATTTTGACGAGATGAAAGTCGATCCGAAAAATCCCAAATGGGAAGACAGAGACTGGCTCGTCGTTTCAAAGGGTCACTCGGGACCCGCCGTTTACAGCACGCTTGCTATCAGAGGCTTCTTTGACAGAGAAATGCTGTACACGCTCAATAAGCCCAACACGAACCTTCCGTCGCACTGTGACATGAGAAAGACTCCCGGTATAGATATGACGACCGGTTCTCTCGGTCAGGGCGCTTCCGCCGCCGCGGGTATCGCGCTCGGAAATAAGATGGACGGCAAGGACGACACCTATACCTATCTTATCCTCGGCGACGGCGAGTCCCAGGAAGGGCAGGTCTGGGAGATGGCTATGTTTGCCGCTCACAGAAAACTCGGAAATCTTATCGGATTTACCGATTATAACAAATTGCAGATAGACGGCGCCACCGACGATGTCTGCTCGCTCGGAGATCTCGTTGCGAAATATAAGGCTTTCGGCTGGGATTGCGTTATGATCAACGGTCATGACGTTGAGGCGATCCACGACGCGATCGAAGCCGCGAAGAAGATAAAGGACAAGCCCTCGATGATAATCCTTGACACGATCAAGGGCAAGGGTATTTCCGCTCTTGAAGGCAAAGCAAGCTGCCACAATGCGAATGTGAACGCAGAGCAGTGCGCTGAGTATGTTGCGGAACTCGACGCAGAAGCAGAAGCAATTAAGGAGGGCAAATAATATGGGATTCAAAGTCAGAGAAGAGGTAGTTGCGGAAAAGACCGCAATGAGAGATGCTTTCTGCCAGACGCTTATAGAGCTGGCAAAGAAAGACGACAGGATCTGCCTTCTTGACGCAGACCTTATGGGTGCGATGGGAACAAAACCCTTCGCGAAAGAACTTCCCGAAAGAACCGTTGACTGCGGTATTCAGGAAGCGAACATGATAGGCACCGCCGCGGGACTTTCCGCTCAGGGCAAGATCCCGTTCGCGCATACGTTCGGCATCTTCGCGACAAGAAGAGCGTGCGACCAGATATTTGTTTCCTGCGCTTATGCGGGAAGAACCGTCAAGATCATCGGCTCCGACCCCGGCGTTACCGCAGCACTCAACGGCGGAACTCACATGCCGTTTGAAGATCTCGGAATAATGAGAGGTATGCCCGAGGTTACGGTCATCGAACCGACCGATGTGACGATGCTCAAAGATCTTCTTCCGAAGATCGCCGCGAAGCCCGGTGTTGACTATCTGCGTCTTGTAAGAAAATCCTGCGAAGCGATATATGAAGAAGGCTCGACCTTTGAAATAGGCAAAGCCAATGTTCTCCGCGAAGGTGATGACGTTGCGATAATCGCAATGGGTTACTGCGTGGGACAGGCGCTTATAGCCGCAAAGGAACTCGAAACAAAAGGTATCAAGGCGGCGGTTATCGATATGTTCACTTTGAAGCCGCTTGACAGACAGGCAGTCGTTGACGCCGCGAAAAAGTGCGGAACCGTCGTTACCGTTGAAAACCATTATGTCAACAACGGTCTCGGTTCTTCCGTTGCGGAAGTCCTCTGCGAAGAGTGCCCGACCCCGCTCATCAGACTCGGCTCTCAGGACAAGTTCGGTGAAGTCGGAAGCCGCGACTTCCTTGCCGAAAAGTTCGGAATCAACGCCGCGGCGATCGTCAAAGCCGCTGAAAAGGCCGTTGCAAACAAGAAATAATCAAGCGATAAGCAGAAGATATAGCGTGTGCGATGTCACACGCTATATCGACGAAGAGGTGTTATTCAATGAAATCGTTCAGAATAGTTCCCGAGATCAGGATGTGCGACACGTTCGATGAGTTTATCGCAGGTTTCGGACTTAACGAAAAAGACCTCATTTTGACGGACGGCTTTCTCCGTGACAGTTTCGTGACCCCGAAGAACCTTCCTTGCCGCGTCATTGCGCAGGATGACTTCGGCGGCGGCGAACCGTCCTCGACAAAAGTGAAAGCCATTGTGAAAGAAGTTTCAAAGTTCGATTATGACCGCGTTATCGCTATCGGCGGTGGCACTGCGATCGATATATCCAAGATCCTGGCACTCGACGGAACAGACGATCTGCTCGCTGTTTTCAAAGGCGAAAGACCGGCGAAAAGAACAAAAAAACTTGTTATTATCCCGACCACCTGCGGAACGGGAAGCGAGGTCACGAACATTTCGATCGTGGCGTTTGAAGAACTGAATACGAAGTTCGGGCTTGCAAACGACGAGCTGTTTGCGGACACGGCTGTGCTTTGTCCCGAGTTTTTGAAGGGCTTGCCGTACAAAGTGTTTATTTTCAGTTCCGTCGATGCTCTGATACACGCGATCGAAAGTTATCTTTCCCCGAAAGCGAATGAGATCACGCGTTTCTTCGCTGTTGAAGCAATAAAACGCATTCTCGGCGGTTACGTCGCCATGCGCGAAAAAGGCGCCGAATACAGGAAAGAAATAATGGATTCTTTCATTCTCGGAAGTACATACGCAGGCATTGCTTTCGGAAACGCCGGCTGCGGTCTTGTTCACGCGATGTCATATCCGCTCAGCGGAGAGTATCATATCGCTCACGGCGAAGCAAATCACAAAATGCTTATGAGCGTACTTCATTTTTATGATAAGGCGCGTCCGGACGGCGATATAAAGGGACTTTATTCTCTGTTTGCCGAGGTTCTCGGTTGCGGAGAGACAGAGGCTCTCGGAGAGTTTGAAAAACTCTTTAATTCGCTGATCGAAAGAAAGCCCCTGTCAACTTACGGCGCTGATGAGGAAAAACTGAAAGAGTTTGCCGCTCAGGTCGTTGAAACACAGCAGAGACTTCTTGCGAACGCATACGTTCCGACAACAGAGGAACAAATGACAGAAATATACAGACCTGTTCTGTAAATGTTATTTATACAAGAAAGAGATGAATTGTATGAAAGCCATCAGGAAACTCAAAGAGGGCGCGGGATTTGTCGAAATGTGCGATATTCCCGAGCCGAAATGCGGAAAGACCGACGTCAAGATAAAAGTTGAGGCGGTCGGTATCTGCGGAACCGATATTAAGATCGAACACGGAACGACTTGGTCTAATCCCCCCGTAACGCTCGGACACGAACTCAGCGGCGTTGTTGCCGAAGTCGGCGAAGATGTCAGGAGCGTCAAGGTCGGCGACAGAGTAGTGACCGAGACGGGAAATATCGTTTGCGGTCATTGCTATTATTGCAACACGGGAAATTTCCTTATGTGCAAGGACAGACTTTCGATCGGTTACGGGTGTGACGGCGGTATGGCGCAGTATTGCGTTGTGCGCGAAGGCATTATTCACAAACTGCCCGATTCCATTCCGTTTGATGCAGGCTCGCTTTGCGAACCCGCCGCGGTTTCCGTTCACGCCGTTTACGACGCCGTTCCCGTTATTCCGACCGACGTTGTCGTTGTTGAAGGCTGCGGCGCGATCGGACTTCTTGTCGCTCAACTTGTCAAAGGTTTCGGCGCGACCGTGGTTATAACGGGTCTGACGAACGACGCTCTTCGTCTGGAAACCGCGAAGAAACTCGGAATAGATTACGCCGTTGATATTCAGAAAGAGGATATCTCCGCGCTGATAGACAAACTTACGGGCGGCATGGGCGCTGACATCGTTTATGAATGCTCCGGCGCAAAAGCGAGCATCCGCCTCGGAATGTCTTTGCTCAAGAGAATGGGTTCGCTCGTTCAGATAGGTCTGACCGCGAAGGATGTCGAGATCGAATATTCGCTCCTGACCGCCAGACAGATCAAACTTGTCGGAACATTCGGTCATAAATGGCAGAGTTGGGACACTGCGATCAAACTCATGCAGCAGGGCAAACTCAACTGTGACGCTCTTATAACCCATCGTTTCAATATGGACGATTGGAAAGAAGCGTTCGGAGTTGCCGACCGTGCGGAAGGTATCAAAGTCGTAATTTTCCCGAATAAGTAAAAAATCTTTGTTTGACAGAGCTGAAAGGCTCCGCCGCTCAAAACGAGCGACGGAGCCTTTGTGCGTATTATTTTTGTTTGTAAGTTATTTCGTATGCCTATTATTTGCAAGCGGTTTGCTTCGAACTTTTTGCTTTTTCGTTTTCTGTCAGAGTTTCAATTCGAATACGCCGCCGTCGAAGAATATCGGATGACCGTTTTCGTCTTTGTAAAACGAGACTTTTTCCGTTCCCGTCATTTCAAAGCCGAGGGCGGACAAAAGTTTTACGGAGGGTGTGTTGTTCAGTGCCGTTCCCGCGAAAATTCGCTTAACTCCGCGGTGTTTGAAAAAGTCGAGAAGTGCTGAAATACTCTCTTTCGCATAGCCTTTTCCGTGAAATTCGGAACTGAAAGCGTATCCGAGTTCATAGCCGTATTCGTGTTTGTTGAAAGAGGCGTAACCGATGACCTTTTCGCCGAGACAAACCGAAAAGAATTGATGTTCGACACTGTCGTTTGCTTTTTCCCATCGAGCGATACGCTCGCGAACCTCTTTTTCGTCCGTCGAGTGGGGCATATCGTATTTCGCGAATTCGGATTTGCCGAAATCCGCCCAGATTTCTCTGATGTCCCGCCAATCGGCGGCAACGGTGTTCCGAACCGTCAGTCGAAGTGTTCTTATTTCAGTCATTGATTTTACAAACCATTTTTATGTGCTCTATTCCCGCTTCTTCATAAGTATCACCGCAGGCGGTAAAGCCCATTTCTTCGTAAAATTTTCTTGCATGTGTTTGTGCGCTGATTTCGACTGCGCTTGCGTTCAGCCGTTCTTTTGCCGCTTTTGTTGCGGCTTTCACAACGGCGGCGCCGAAACCTTGTCTGCGTTTTGCCGAAACGATTCGTCCGAAAGAGACCTCTTCATGCAGTGTTCCTTTCGGCAGCATCCTAAGACACGCTTCTAGTCCGTCTTCGTCTGTCACGAACACATGATATGCGATTTTGTCGAAACCGTCAATGTCAGGCTCGGAGCAGTGTTGTTCGAATGTAAAAACACGCTCGCGCAGTTGCAGAATTCCGTAAAGCTCGTCGGGTTTCAATTCGCTGAAATGTTTAACTGATATTTCCATTTTTTCTCTGTTCTTTCGGTTTTTCTTTTGCGGTCACGACAGCCGTCCGATAGTTGACGTAGATAACTTTCCCCGGGCGCGCTCCGCTCGGTTTTTTAACGTTTTTGACTTCCGTATAATCCACTTCTACCTTTGCGCCCGCATCCGCGGAACTGAACGTGGCGGCGAGCACGGCGGCTTCTTCAAGCGTCGAATCGGGCGGCGTTCTGCCTTCGGTCACAACGACGACATGGCTTCCGGCATAATTTTTTATGTGAAACCATATATCGTGCCTGTCGGCGATCTTCAATGTCAGCGCATCGTTTTGCAGATTGTTTTTTCCGACGAGAATGGTAAACCCGTCGGAAGAAGTGTATTCGGAAGGTTTACAGGTCTCGGGTTTTTTCTGCTTCTGAGTTTTAATTTTGCCGCGCTGTTTGATATACCCCTGTTCGGTCAGTTCTCTGCGTATTTGCGCAAGTTCGGAAACCGAGCTCGCGTTTTCAACGGAACTGCGGACGGTTTCGAGGTACTCGATATCGGCAAGCGCTTCCGGTATCTGTTCGGAAAGCATTTTTTTCGCGGTCTGCGCTTTCTTGTAAAGTTTGTAATACCGTTGAGCGTTCGCGGTGGGCGATAGTCTCGGATCGAGTTCTACCGTGCATTCGGTCGGTTCTTCGGCATAATAGTCTACCAGCCGAGCGTTCTTTTCGCCGCCTTTGAGGAGGTACATATTTGACGTTATAATATCACCGTAACGCTTATATATATCGGCCTTTTCGCACTCTTTCAATTCACCGCGCTGAGCCTCGACTTTGCGGCTGAGACGGGATATGACCGTCCCGATGATCTTTGTTATATCTGCGGATGAGCGTTTTATGTGTTCCGCCGCCGCCTTGACCGAAAAATAGCGTTCGATTGCTTCGGAAGCGCTTATATCCGCGATCTTTTTCGCAGCAGAGCCGTATTGACAAATATCGAAACACCAGTATTCGAGCGGTTTTTCCGCATAAAGAAATACAGGTGAGAATTTTTCCTGTTTTACACCGTCGGCGACCGTTTCGAGGTATGAAACGAGTTTCCCGAACCGTTCGTCCGAAAGGTCGGAAATGTCCGTGTCCGTCGCGCCGCTGCATATAAATGCTGCCTCGCGTCCCAAAAGGGGAGCGACACCGAGAAACTTTTCGCAGATCCTCTTGTCTATCCTTCCCGCACTGTTGCGTTCGAGCGCTTTCGCAATATCTGCTGTCAAAAGGTCGCTTTTATCCTGCGCGGGAGGCAACGTATATGTCATTCCCGGAAGTATCTGCCGTTTTTCCGAGTCGGAAAAATCGACCTGATGCACGGCATCGTATATGCGCCCGTCTCCGTCCGTAAAGATCAGGTTACTGCACCGTCCCATGATCTCGATGACAAGACGGTTCGTCACGGTCTCGTACAGCTCCGTACTGCACTCGAAATCAAGAAAAAGCACCCGTTCAAGCCCCGGTTGAGACGCCTTTACGAATTTTGCTCCCGTCAGATGCTTTCTCAGAAGCATACAAAAATTCGGCGCTACCGCAGGGTTTTCTTTCTTTGTCTGTGTCAGATGAACGCGTGACTGCGACGGGTTTGATGAGAGTAAAAGCGTTCTGTTAACATTGCATTTTCCGATCGTGTCGAATGCTCTGAAACGTATATTTATTTCGTCGCGTTCGGGTTGCGTGATCCTGTCAACCTTGCCGCCTGCCAATTTTTCGTTGAGCTCCGCGCAGACGCTTCGGAGCATAATTCCGTCAAAAGCCATATCACACCGTTAAAATGCAGTCCCCGTGAACAGAGGAAACTTCAAATCTGACTTCCGGAAGCACTTCGGAGAGCTTATCGCAAAGGACTTTTACAACGGGGTTCTCGGTCGCGAAATGCCCTGCGTCTATCAGATTTATCCCTAAATTTCCCGCATCAAGAAATTGATGATA
Source organism: uncultured Eubacteriales bacterium (assembly GCA_902373415.1). Taxonomy (GTDB): domain Bacteria; phylum Bacillota; class Clostridia; order Oscillospirales; family UBA644; genus UBA644. The sequence goes on from CABKLX010000001.1 coordinate 152,238, forward strand.
CTTTACATCGCCCGTCACGAAAGTGTCCGCTCCCGCTTCGATCGCTTTTTCAATTTCATCCGCACCCGCGCCGCCTATGACGGCGATTTTTTTTACTGCCTTTCCTGCATCCGCATAGCGCACGCAGTTCGCGGTAAGAGCGTATTTGACTTTTATCGCAAAGTTGTGTATGTCCGTCGCTCGGGCAAGTTCTCCGATACGGCCTATCGGAAGCCCTTCGCCGTCATAAAGTATCTCCGTGTCGCCTTCAACTCCCGCAAGGCGTATCAGCGTGTCGTTCACGCCGTCTTTTGCGCAGTCAAGGTTCGTATGCGCGCATATAGCGGAGATCCCGCGGCGGAGTAATCCGTAAACGGGGTTTTCGGGGTGAATATTTTTCAGCGGTCGAAAAATGACGGGGTGATGGGAAATGATCATCTGAGCCCCGATCATGTGCGCTTCTTCAATGACACGCGGCGTTATATCAAGGCTTACGAGAGCGAAATTCACATCTTCTTCGCCGTCTCCGACGAGAAAACCGGGATTGTCGTAAGACGCATGCACCGTAAACGGCGCGATCTGATCTACCGCTTTATATATTTCTTTCGCTTTCATAACGCTTTTTCCAGCCTTTCGTATATTTTTCGCCATTCGGCGAGTTCCGCTTCGTTTTTTATTTCCGCTTTCTCAAGTCCCGTCAGTTTTTTCTTAACGGCACGGGCGACTTTTTCTTTATACCTTTTTGCGTCTTCGTCCGATCTCGCGAGCAGGGGAGCGCTGATATACGTTTCCGTCGGGTCATATTCGTGCTTGCGGTCTGTTTTGACGGCATATATGACGCTGTAGACCCTGTCTCCCTCGCCGACTGCTTTTTCGTCATTGATTTCAAAGCCGTTTTCAAAAAGAAACTTGCGCAGTTCATGGGCTTTCGACATCGGTTGCAGAATAACCGTTTGTCCTTTTCTCAAATCTGCTTCTTCAAGTATCTGCGCGATCGTTTCTCCGCCCATTCCCGCAACCGTTATAACGTCGCAAGGGTCTTTGATGCTTTTCAGCCCGTCGCTCAGAACGGTCTCGATCCTGTCGGTCTTTCCGAGATACTTCGTTATGTATTCTTTCGCTCTGTTCAGCGGTCCGACCGCAATATCCGCGGCGACGCATCTGCGGCACTTGTTTTCGGATATCAGATAAATCGGGAGATACGCATGATCCGTCCCTATGTCGGCAACCGTTCCGCGATCGTTTATCATATCCGCAACAGTCTGTAATCTCGGCGTCAGTATCGGTTTCATAATTCTTTCTCCGCCGCAGAAGCGGCATTTCATTTTTGTTCGGCGTTTATGGAGTCCGTGACTTCGATATTCCCGTTTTCAACCCGAAATCCTATGTCTTTTCCCGCAAACAGGATGCGGTAAATTCTTTCTCCGTCATCCTGATACGCAGGTCTGGGGTCGTCCGCGAGCACGCCTTTAAGCGCCGAAAGCGTTCGGCTATCGAATTCTTTTTCAATCATTTCCGGGATAAAAACATTCAGTCTGTGATCTTTTATCCCGTCCGAAAAACCGCCCTTTGCGTCGGGGATCATATCCGCGTAGGGGATATATGGCTTTATGTCGAATATCGGCGTCCCGTCCTTCATGTCGATGCCGCTGACGATCAGTATATTTCCGGATCTTTCATCTTCTTCGATCTTTTCAAGTTTCACGCATGAAAGCCCGATCGGATTTGGTCTGAACGGCGACCGCGTCGCAAAAACTCCGAGACGGACGTTCCCTCCGAGTCTCGGAGGACGCACAGTCGGACAAACTTTTCTGTTCTCGCTGTCCGAAAACTCCCAAAGAAGCCACAGATGCGAAAACCCCTCGATCCCGCGGATAAAATCCGGATCGCGAAACTCTTTTTCAAATATTATCCTTCCGCGCAACTCGGGAACGCGTCCGCTTTGTCTCGGAATGCCGAATTTTTCGGGAAAATCCGTTTCGATATGCGCGATCGGTCTCAATTCCATATCTAAATATCCCTTTTTACTTTCATAAGACAACGGCGGACAGGGAACTGCCCGCCGTTGAAATGAAGGTCTCAGCCTATTACCTTGTTGAGAGCATCTACAAGCTCGTCCGCGTCAATGCCGTGGACTTCGCTCGCGCATTCAATGCTTTCGCCTCTTGCCGAGGGGCAACCGAGACAGTGCATTCCGAACTCCATAAATGTTTTTGCGGTCTCGGGATGCGCGTCAAGGACTTCGCCTATAAGCATATTCTTTTCGATCATTCTGTTTTCCTCCTCTCGCGGGAGATCGCTCCGCGCAAGTGCGCGTGAACGCTCGTCCGTGATTGTCGCTTAATGAAGTTTCGGAAGGCTTGCCGCCGCCACGGACTGTCCGACACGTCTGGACGATTCGTCCGGGATGTGGAGCTTCAAAGTCTTTGCAAGTTCGGGGAAGTCTGTGTTCAGCACTTCGTTCGCCTTGTCGAGAATGATGTTTCCGCCTTCTCCCGAAGTTACCCTTCCGAGAATGAGAACGTGTTTGATGTCGTAGAACAACGAATAGTATGCGATGGCGTAACCGAAATATACGCCGATCGTTTCGTAGATCTGAGCGGCTCTCTTATCGCCGTCCGCGTGAAGTTTCTGTACGACTTTGAGTTTTTCCGCAGGGGAAAGATCGGGATCGAGTTCTATTCCCGCCGCGGGCGCGAGTTTGATGACCGCGTCCTGCGAGAAATATTTGACGCCGCAACCGTAATCGCCCGACCACTCGTCCACCATCGCGTTTTCGCAATAGTCCGCGGGAACGAACGCAAGTTCGTTGAGCCAGCCCGTTATGTTTCCGTTCGTGTCAACGTAACCGCCCGCTTCGCTTGTTCCCATTGCGATTCCGAGAACACCGTTATCGTCGAGGTTCATCGCGCCCGCGAGAGCCGTAACGTCGCCGTCGTTCGCAACAACGACGGGAACATCGCCTATCTCTTTCGCAACGTCGATATACATATTCTTGACCTTTTTATCAAAGTCCTCTTTCGGAACTTTGAGGAAAAGGGAAGCGACCATGATCCTGTTATCAACGTATACGCCTGCGGAGCTGACGCCGATCGCATCGACTCTCGGCATATGAGACGCCGCCGTCTTCATCGCGTCAAGAATTCCCTGATAATGATAATTCGGGTCGGAGTTCGTCTTCGGGAACCAAACCACTTCTTCCGAATAAACGGGCTCGCCGTCGATAACCGCGCTGACTTTTCTGTCCGATCCGCCCGCGTCGAAACCAATACGGCATCCGTCAAGGTGTCTTCCGACGGGCTCGGAGTTTTCTTTCGTTTCGGGAACGCTTTCAAAGTCCGTGACTTCAACCTCGAACGGTCTTTCGTAGACGGTGCTCATAAAGTCGACGTCGAAAGCGCGGAGACCTGTATCTGTATATGCCTCTTTGATCTTTTCTCCGACGACCCGAGATCCGCCGATAACGATCTTCCAACCGCCTCTTACCCAAAGCAGAGATTTTGTCAGTCTTTCGATGAATTTGAAATTCTCGTCGTCATGACCCGTTCCGTCTTTGAATATTTTCGTTTTGAATGTTGAACTATGACCGTTGTCTCTCTCGATACTGATCGCAATGTCCTGCGCTCCCGCTTTTTCCGCGGCGGCAAGAAAGTCACGAACGACGAGAGCCATCGGCTGAAATTGACTGTCTAAAACTGCCTTAACCATAATATACTCTCTTTCACTGATGGAATTACTTTGTAACGGTGACTTTTTTAAGACCTCTCGGTGCGTCGGGGTTTCTTCCCTTGACGTTCGTGAGGTTCGATGCAAAGAGCTGTGCGAAGGTCGCAAAGCCGAACGCCGCGATCATATCGTTGCCCTTGGAATCGGGAATCTTAAAGCTGACCGTTCCCTCCGCAAGGAGTTCGTCATCGTCGGAGACCATGAGAAGGTCCGCACCCGCCGAATGAAGTTTTTCGATCATCTTTTTCGCGTCCTCTTTAACGGGACCGCCGGGCATATACATGAACACGGGCATGCCGTCGTCTACCATTGCGAACGGACCGTGGTGGAAGTCGGAAATAGGATAGCCCTTTGCGCGGACATAGTTCGTTTCCTGAATTTTCAGAGTGCCTTCAAGCGCAAGGGGATAATTGATTCCTCTCGAAAGAATGAAGCATTCGTTCATGAACCTGTATCTCTTTGTCAGTTCCGCGATCTCATCGTTCTTTGCAAGAACCTGCTCAACGTATTCGGGAACCGTCTTCAACGCTTCGAGGCCTTCCTTGTCGTCCGCCCACATGCAGGCAAGATGTGCAAGTATGTAAAGCTGAGTTCCGAATGTCTTTGTCGCGGCAACGCTCTTTTCTTCGCCCGCATCGCAGTAAAGATGATAATCCGCCGCATCCGCCAGCAGAGAACCGAGAGTGTTCGTAACGGTCACGGTGACAGCGCCGCTTTCTTTCGCCTGCTTGATGATCTCGTTTACGTCAGCGGCTGCGCCGGACTGTGAAATTCCGATAACGAGCATATTCTTGTAATTGATCTTTCCGCCGTAGATCGTAGCGGTCGAACATGCTGAAAGTCCTACCGGTATACCCGCTTTGGATTCAAGCAGATATTTGAAATAAATACCGGCGTGGTCGGAAGTTCCTCTTGCGGCGATGATAACGTTGTTGACGTCGGAAGCTTTGAGTTGGGCAACGAGCTTTTCGAGCGTCTCCTTATTATAATCGTAGCATTCTCTGAGTGCGCGCGGCTGCTCAAAGATCTCTTTTTGCATCAGTGTCATTGAAAATGCACTCCTTATATTAAAAAGTTTTTATTTATCGTATGCGTTGTTTTTCGTTTCCCTGTCCGAAGTTCCGTCGGACGGCACCTTTGAAAACATCTGTACGGTTCTCGGACAAAACGGATCGATGACTTTCCCGACGACCGCTTTTGCGGAGTACGGGTTTTTATTCGCTTTCGGCGCAATTTGTTCCGATCCCGCTCTTACGGAGAAAGAGATGAAAAATGTCCAGAACAGAACTCCGAAAAACCAAAGCCCTGCCGCTCCGACAGCCCACCAATACGGCAGCTTTATCCAGAAATGGAGAACGAGCAGTATCGCCGCCGGAAGCAGCCATGTCAGATTAAGAATGAGGTTAAGCAGAAATGCGGGGAACAGCCCGAATCCGGCAGACTTGTTTTTCATAGAAGTTTTTCTCCTTTGAGTCGGTCGCAAAACAAACCGCCCGCGTTATCCGTTTTCGGGATTGTCTTCCGTCTGAGGCGGAGGGGAATCTCCGGTTGACGGTTCGGGATTCTGTGTAGGATCGGTCGGCTGTTCGGGATTCTGATTAGGATCGGTCGGCTGTTCGGGATCGGGCAGAGGTTCGGGCTTCGGAAGATCTTCACCCTCATGCTCCGTGCACGGTTTTTTCGGCTGTGTTCCGTCTTTATAGTATGTCGCAGCCCTCGGACAGTCAACGCCCGGCAACAGTCCGCTCTCTTTGCAGTATACCTCCTGAACGATACCGTCCGGAACTTCAAATTTACCCGATGTTATACCTTTGAGTTGGTGGATCTGCGTCATAAGTTTTCCCCAGATCTCCGTCTGCATCGCGCGTGTTGACGAAACGGAATGGTTATAATCGTAACCCCACCATATTCCCGCAAGGTAGTACGGCGTATATCCGATGAACCAACGGTCGTAATAGGAAGACGTCGTTCCCGTTTTTCCCGCGGTCTCTATTCCCGAAACTTTCGCGGCTTTTCCGAAATAGGTCTCCGCAACAACATTTTGCAGGGTGTAGGTCATAAGATACGCGGTCTGTTCGGAAAACAGAGACTTCTTTGAAATGTCTTTTTGAAGGACGGTCTTTCCGCTGTATGACTCAACTCTTGTATATGACCTTGAATCCGTGAAATATCCCTTATTCGCATACGCGGAAAAGGCTCTTGTCATTTCGAGAACCGTCAGTCCGTCGCTGAGCGCGCCGAGTGAAAGCGGCGCCGTTCCGTTCTTGTCCGTGTCCGCAAGATGTTCAAGCTTCAAGTCATTTTTTGCGAAATCGTATACCGTCGAATATGTCCCGTCCGGATCTTGCTGTAATTGCAGAGTCCTGACCGCGGGAGGGTTATATGAATTGGTCAGAGCGGAATAAATGCTCATTTTACCGTGGTATTTTCCGTCGGTGTTAGCGGGCCAATCTTTACCGTTATATTTCATAACGGGGCTGTCCTCGACGATCGTTCCGAGAGTTATCATGTTTTCTTCAAGCGCTCTGCCGTAAACGGTCAGGGGCTTGATGGAAGACCCCGTCTGACGGGTCGCCTGAGTCGCTCTGTTGTAACTGAGTTTTCCGGTTTTTTCTCCTCTGCCGCCGATGATGCCGACTATGTCTCCGTTTGTCGGATTCATCACAACCATTGCGACTTCGGGGTATTCGTATTCGTCTTTTTCTTTATTATAGTATCTCTCGCTTCCGTAGTTGTCGGGATTTGAGAAATAGTCTTCCATCGTTTTTTGGATGTCGATCTGTATGGTCGAGTATATTTTCAGACCGCCCGTGTATATTTTGCTGACGGCTTCGCTTCTCGAATAGTTGTTCTTTTCCATAAGATCCTTGACAACTTCTTCAAAAACCGTATCCGTCGCATAAGACCAGCTTTCGCCGACCGTATCTTCCGTTTTCAGCGATCTGTCGCGGAGAACGAGGTCTTCGTCCGTGTACTGATTGTATTCTCTCTCCGTTATCATGTCCTGTTCGAACATATAATGAAGAGTCAGATTCCTTCTCTCGATGTTGTTGTCGGGATGAGTATACGGATCATAGTAACTCGGAGCATTGGTGATGCTTATCAGTGAAGCCGCCTCGACGACCGAAAGATCGGAAGCGTCCTTACCGAAATAATACTGGGACGCTGTCTGTACTCCGTATTGGTTGTTCCCGAAATATACGGTGTTCAGATAGAATTCGAGTATCTGTTCTTTCGTATAGTTGCGCTCCAGATAAAGAGCGCGGAGCATTTCTTTGATTTTTCTCGTCGGAGAGTTTTCGTTGTCCCCCGTGACGTTCTTGATCAACTGCTGTGTGATCGTCGATCCGCCGTCGAGATTGGCGGTGCTCGAATGAGTCAGTTTTGCCGCGGAATAACCGATGACCGCTTTCGTCGTTCTGATGGGATCAACGCCCATGTGAACATAAAAACGCTTGTCCTCTATTGCAATGATCGCATTCTTTATGTTTTGACAGATCTCGTCCGAGTTGACCCATGTTCTGTGCTCAGATGAATAAAGTATCTGATATTCGACATAGTCTCCGTTTTCGTCCAGCGCATAAATGACGGAGGATTGGTTTATATCCCTGTCTTCGAATTTTTCAAGCAATTCGGGTTCCGTATATGCGTAAATGAAGGTCACGGCAATTCCGAAGACGATGACGCCGACGACCGCACAGATAAGACCGACGTGCGCGAAAACGCTCAGAAAACCCAGAAGTATGCGAAGGGGAAGGGGCTTCTTTTTCGCATATTTGTCGGGATTTTTTTTGTACATCGGCATCCCGTATTTCTGTTCCATACGGGCTATATCTTTGGAAGTGATTCTTTTCTTCTTTTTTGACCTGTTTCTGTCAATTCTGTCTTTTTCGGACATTTACGTTCCTCCGTGGTCAGCGTGGTTATATTCCGTTCTCTACTATTATACCACAAACTTCCGTTTTTTTCAAGTGTTAAGTATAATAAATAGTATGAATAATCCGTTACAAGCGGATTGCGGTTTCATTAAGAGTCGGGCTCGTTTCGCAAAATCATCCGTCGGATCGTCTGTCTTTTTCCGTTCCGACAGTGTTTTTTCGCGACCGTGAATTCAAAATAATTGTAAAAAAATAAATTCAAAAATGAGCAAAACGAAGCAAAACGGAGAAAACGGGCGAAAAACGGAGCATGATTTCGGAGAATTGAAAAAATTGAAGATCGGGTATTGACAACTTCACGGTTTTGTGGTAGAATATCCAAGCACGGTCGGGAGATCGTGCGGAAACATTGCTGATATATAATTTATCTTATACGGAGGAAACTCAAATGGCTACTTTTATGGCTAACGCGTCCAACATCGAGCGCAAATGGTATGTTATCGACGCCGCGAACAAGCCGATGGGCAGAACCGCGACCGTTGCGGCGACGCTTCTCAGAGGTAAGCACAAGGCGACCTACACCCCGCACGCCGATTGCGGAGATTTTGTTATCGTCATCAACGCAGACAAGGCGATCCTGACCGGTAACAAACTCGAAAAGAAGTATTACAGACATCACACAGGCTGGGTCGGACACCTTAAAGAGGTAAAATATTCGACTCTTATGAACAAGAACCCCGAGTTCGCTTATGAACTTGCCGTTAAGGGCATGATCCCGAACACCGTTTTGGGAAGAAACGCTCTCAGAAGACTTCGCATCTACAAGGGCGCGGAGCATCCGCACGCCGCTCAGAAGCCTGAAGTTTGGAACATCGACTAAGGAGGAACGGAAGAATGTACGAATCTAAAAAGCCCTATTTTTACGGAACAGGCAGAAGAAAGAAGTCCGTTGCTCGCGTAAGAGTTTACGAGGGAACCGGTAACATAACCATCAACGGCAGAGACATCGACGATTATTTCGGTCTCGAAACCCTTAAACTCATCGTTCGTCAGCCGATGATGCTGACCGACACTCTCGGCAAGTACGACATCGTTGCGACTGTTGTCGGCGGCGGTGTTTCCGGACAGGCCGGCGCTATCAGACACGGTCTTGCAAGAGCAATGATCAAACTCGACGAGGGAATGCGCCCGACTCTGAAGAAGGCGGGACTTCTCACCAGAGACCCGAGAATGAAGGAAAGAAAGAAATACGGTCTCAAAGCCGCAAGAAAGGCTCCTCAGTTCTCGAAGAGATAACTTTTCTTCCGGTTCGGTCTTCAAGCGGTTTACGGAAACAGTATTTTCCGCTCGGCCGTTTGTCCGCTGTTTATTTGTGAGTAAAGGAGTTTGAATTATGGCACTTAAAGATGAGTGGAAAGAAACCGGAAAAGATATCGGTCATGCTTTCAAAAGTCTCGGAAAGACGCTGATTCGCTCCGCTTCCAAAGGCGTTGAAGCCGCTGAAAAGTGGGCGAATGAAGAAGAAGGATCGCATAACGAAGAGAGCAAAACGCCGGAAGACGATCATACCGGAGACGGTAAATAATCCGATTGACCGTCCGTATCCGATTTTATGAAAAACACGGGGCTGTGAAAAACGGCTCCGTTTTTTTCGCTTATAATACCGATTCCGCGAATGCGTATTTACATACGCGATGACCGATAGTATAACAACCTTTAGTATGACGGCATGGTTTACTGTTATGAGCATTTCAAATCATGAAAGGAAGTATTAAAATGAAATAGTATCTGAACATTTCGTTTGTCTATGCAATAGCCGCCATGGCGAGAGGCGTTTTTTACTTGGAGTTCGCAAAATGGAACGGCTTTGACGGCGTGACTGCTCTCGGAAAAGTCCACACGCATCTGTTTTTGCTCGGTATGACGGTTTTTCTCATCGTTTCGCTTTTCGCGGCGCACAACGATCTGAAAAAACATAAAACTTTCAAAGTGTTCATGTGGGTCTATAACATCGGAGTCGTTCTGACCGCCGCAATGCTCGTTGTCAGAGGCGTCCCGCAGGTTCTTTCGGCGTCGCTGTCCTCTTCCGCAAGCTTGATCTGAAATCCTATATCATCATGGCGGTTATGCTGGGCGGCGGTATATGGCTCCGCTCGTCGGGACTCGCTCCCGAGGTGTTCATCACCGTGTTTTATGCGAGACAGGGCTGTGCTCTTGCTCTTGCCGGGGTTTTGTTCCGGATAATGTTTCTTGTATATAAGAAAATTGCGAAAGAGTCCGAAAAAGGGGAGTAGGAAAAAGAAGAAAACGGACCGTGAAAACGGCGGCTGATCTGTCGCCGCTTTCACGGTCCGTTTTATATTTCGATTATTATGTTTCGGCAGAAAACAAATCTTTTTACACCGAAAATCATCGTGCTTTATCTGATCTTTCTTCCTTCAAGATAGAAACGCTTGTCCTGAGCGTGTCCCATTGAGAATGTCTTCCGGGGAAGAACGCCGTCGAGAATGATCGTTTTGAAAAGTTCGTTTTTTGATACGGGCGGAAGAAGAAAACCGACGCATCCGCGTTCTCCGCAGAGTTTTTCGACCACATCGTCTCCGTGAATGTAATCGATCGTTCCGCCTTCTTTTTTCAGGTAGTCGTCAAGAAAGGACTGAAGCGAACCGACGGCAAGATTGGATTTTTCGGGCGCAACGGAGACATATTGCTTTCCGCTTCCCGTAAGCATGACGAATACTTGTCTGTCTTCGGTGTTTTCAGACTTATCGGCGGAAATCTTTATATCGCTGAAATACCCTGCGAGAGCCGCGGTCATCCTTGCGGCGTCCGCTCCGAAAACAACTCTGTGTATCGGCTCGAAATTCAGAGAGTCGTCGTGCAGATTGACGATCTCGACGAGCGCATAGCGCGCCGGGTGATTTTCAGCCTCTTCCGGCGAGAGTCCTTTTTTTATCTGCTCCCAGCATGATTTTGCGGCGGCGAGGGAATGATTTCCGTCTCCTATGGCGAATACGAGCGGTTTCCTGTTTTTGAAGCCGTATTTTTTGTTGAAAACGTACCTGCTTCCGAGCCTGTCGAGAGCCTTCATTGCGGTTTGCGCCGCATCCGTGCGAACGATCCAACCTTTGACATGTCCGCTCCCGTGCATGAGATCGAAGTCGTAAAGTTTCGCGAAATCCGAGCTTTTTTCCGTCAGCGGTTCGATGACGGTCCGTTCGGGATCGTCGATAAGAACCATGACGTGAGGAAATTCGATCGGCGCGTTCTTTCTTATCTCAACGCGCGGCGGAAGTCTGTCGATGACCGTTCCTTCTGTCGCACGAACAAGCGTTTTTGAACCTTTTTCATACGAATAGTCTTCGAGGTCAAGTTTGCCGATAAGCCCTTTCCTGACAGAACCGTCGGAAAGCGTTCTTTCCAGATAAATAAAACTGTTGACGACCGTTTTGAATTTCCCCGTATCGAGGTTTTCGCGCATTTTTTCGTTGACTTCTTCGATCCGTCTTTCTTTTCCGCGTTTTGTAAGATATATCTCGGGCAGCGTCATTGAAAGCGTTGAAGGCGCGTCACCGACGAGTTTTTTTGTCTTTTTCCAATAGTTCTCGTCCGAGGTGTATTGATCGCAGGCAACGACCGCCCATTTCATATATTCAAGTCCGTCCGCGGGCAGCAGAATGTCCGCCGGGGTAAATGTTTTCATTTTTCCGAAGCCTCCGTGTTCTGTTTTTGGGGAAGCAACATTCCCTGTATATAGATTGTATCATATCCGCATCCGTATTTCAAGACGTGCATAAAAATTTCGTAAAAAAACCGACCGCCGTGCGGCGGTCGGCAAAAAGAAAAGAAAAAAGAGTATTACGCCGGATCTCGTGAAAGAATGTTGCGCTCCTTCCGCGATGAAACGCTGACCTCGGCAAAGGGAGTAGGCATCAATCTCTTGATGTGTTTCATGGTCATATTATAAACGAAAAAAGGGAATATGTAAAGGGGTTTTTGGCTCAAATCGTTCGACAAAGTTCGCGTTTTCGGCATGACATCCGCAGCCCTTCGGACGATTAAATACATTTTCGGGGTTGCAATTTATATATATTTATGGTATAATGACTGGAACACACTTGGGGGAAAAACCATGAAGATTGCAATTATAAGCGCCATGCGTTCCGAGATCGAAGCCGTGATCGCCCTTCTCGAAAACGCTGAAAAAAAGACCGTGAGCGGATCGGATATTTATTCGGGGACATATTTCGGCAACGAGATCATCTGCGCCGTCAGCGCGGAAGGCAAGGTCAATGCCGCCGTTTGCACCCAGTCCGTTATTCTTCTGTATAACCCGGACGCCGTCATCAATCTCGGCGTCGGAGGCGGTATAGATACGTCGCTGAACCCCGGAGATGTCGTTGTTGCGACATCTGTCGTTCAGCATGACTACGACTGTGAAAAACTCGGATATGAAAAGGGCAGAGTTTGTAATTTTGAAGTTCCGCAGATGAAGTGCGACGAAAAGATATGCGAAAAACTGTTCGCCTGCGCCGAGGCTGTCGGTGGCTTTAAGGTGTTGAAGGGTGTAGTTGCGACGGGAGATCAGTTCATCAGTTCGACTGCTGTCGCCCGAAGAATACGCGAGGAGTTCGGCGCCGCCGTCGTTGAAATGGAGGGTGCCGCCGTGGGGCAGACATGCGTGCTGAACGGCGTTCCTTTCGGAGTGGTTCGCGCCGTGTCCGACAGCGGAGACGATTCCGCCTTCGGAAGTTTTCGCGAATTCCTCGACTTCGCCGTGGGGAACTCCGTCGCGATCGTAAAAAGATTTCTTGAAAGCTGAGGCGATAGAACATATATGGGAAAATCAGGCAAAAGAGAAGGTTTCCTTTTAGGCGCGCTGATGCTTTCGTTTTCGGGTCTGCTCGTAAAGATCTCGGGACTTATTTTCCGCGTCGGCATCACGGGACTTGTCGATCAGAACGACGCCGCAATGAGCCATTTCAGCGCGGCATATTCCGTTTATACCTTTTTGCTGTCGCTTTCGACTTCGGGTATTCCCATCGCAATATCCGCGATGGTCTCGAAATCTCTCGCGCTCGGAAAATATAAAGATGTAAAGCATCTCATAAAATATGTGACGGTTGTTTTCGTCGCGTTCGGAGCCGCGGTTTCCGCTCTCGGAATGATCTTTGCGCGTCCGATAGCGCAGTTCATAAATAACGACGATTCTTATTACTGTATGTTCCTGATCATGCCGTCGGTATTCTTTATCAGCGTCGTTTCCGTTTACCGAGGGTTTTTCCAGGGATATAACAATATGAAGCCGACGTCGGTTTCAAACCTGATCGACGCCGCCGTCAAACTTGTCGCGGGCGTCGGACTTGCGGCATATCTGCAAAAAATCGGTCAGCCCCCGCATATTGTCGTTGCGGGCGCTATCGCGGGCGTGTCTCTCGGCGCGCTCGGCTCATGTCTGTATATGTTCCTGCGGTATATTTTCCGCAACAAGGATTACAGGATAAGCGTCCGTCAGTTCATGTCCGATGAAGGCGCTCCGACAAAGAGCCTGATGAAAGAGTTCATGATGATCGCTCTTCCTGTGGCGCTGTCTTCGATAACCGTTCAGTTGATGGGACTTATAGACACGACCGTTATCATCAACCGATTGAAAACTTTCATGACCGAGGTCGAGGCGCAGGCGGCTTACGGCGCTTATTCGACAAAGGCGACGACGATATTCAATCTGCCATCATTCTTTATAATAACGATCGGTGTCAGCCTCGTTCCTTCGATTTCCGCGGCGTTTGCGAAAAAAGATTCCGTGCTTGTCAAAAGAACAGGCAATCTTGCGCTGAAATATTCCGCTATCATAGCTTTTGCCTGCGCGTTGGGGCTCAGCGCCGTGTCACAGCCGACGATACAGCTCATTTTCTCGGGCTCGACGCCTCTTGCGGGCGAACTTCTTTCTATTCTTTCGCTCTCGCTTGTCGCCGTCGGTTTTACGAATGTGACGACATATATGCTCCAAGCGATCGGAAAAGCATATCAGACGGTCATCTCGACAGTGATCGGCGTCATTCTGAAAAGTTTGCTGACTTTTCTTCTTCTCGAACCTTTCGGGATATACGGCGCGCCGATCGCCACGAACATCGCGTATCCCGTTATGTTTATCATAAATCTTTTATACATTAAAAAGTATCTCGGTTTCGTGCCGAATTTTGTCGATATACTCGTCAAACCTCTCTTCGCGGGAATCGCCTGTTGGGCTGCCGCATGGGGGACGCTGAAACTGTTTGATATGTGGAATATTTCCCAAAAAATAGCGCTTTTCCCCGCAATCATTCTCGGCGCGATTGTGTATATTGCACTATTGTTTGCGCTAAAATTAGTCACAATCAACGAAATCAAGCAAGTAATGAAGAAAAAATAGAAAAAGCCTTGAAAAATGCTGAGTTTTAGTGTAAAATATTAACAACAAAGGGAATTTCGATGTAAATTATTTAATAATTTTTTAATACAAAAAGGAGATTCATTATGAACAAAAATGGTTTGATCGCAGCCGTTGCTGAGAAGTGCGGTATTGCAAAGAAGGAAGCTGCCGAAGTCGTTGAAGCAACGCTCGGTATCATCACCGACTCCCTCAAAAACGGTGAAAAGGTTCAGATCGTAGGTTTCGGATGCTTCGAAGTTCGTGAAAGAGCCGAGAGAGAGGGAAGAAATCCCCAGAACCCCGAGACGACCATCAAAATCCCCGCTTGCAAAGTTCCTGTTTTCAAAGCAGGCAAGGTTCTTAAAGACAGCGTTAAATAATAAATTTTGAATGGCTATATTCCTATGCATCCACCGCATTGGGTGCATAGGATACTGTCTTTTATCGGGATATACTATGAGATTGGATAAATTCCTCAAAGTTTCCCGCCTCATAAAGCGGCGTTCCGTTGCGAAGGAGGCGTCGGACGGCGCGAGGGTCAAGGTGAACGGAAAAACCGCAAAGCCCGCCTGCGACGTCAAAGAGGGGGATATTATTGAGATAACTTTCGGGAACAGAACCGTCGGAGTCGAAGTCGTTTCCGTCGCGGAGCATGCGCTGAAAGCAGACGCATCTTCCATGTATCGCGTTATAGAGGAAAAGGACGCATAAGATTTCCGTATGCGTCATACTCTTTAACGAGGTGATCGCTATGACGGACGACGGAGTTAGAAGCACGATCGTTCTCGAAAACAGAGAAAGGCTGACTGTCGGAGGCGTTACCGAGATAACCGCTTTCACGGAGGATCGGATCGATCTCGATACCTGCATGGGACATCTTTGCATCAGGGGCAGAGGCTTGACCGTGACCGACCTTTCATCCGAGACGGGCGAGGTCAGCGCGACGGGATCGTTTTCGAGTGTTGTTTACACAGGCAGGACGAAAGGTAAAAAATCTTTCCGCGAAAAGGTCTTCGGCTGATGGGATTTGACAATTCGTTTCAGCTTCTTCTGTTTTTGTATGCCCTTGTTTTCGGCATCGTTCTCGGCGCGGTCTATACGGGGATCACCGTCATCCGAATTCTGAGACCGCCGTCATCAATAGTACTGTTTTTCGCAGATGCCGCATATTTTATTTTTTTTGCCGTCGTATTTTTCGTGTTTACTTTTATTTTTTGTGACGGGCAGATCAGACTTTTTGTGTTGCTGACTGTTTTTATCGGCTGGCTTACCGAATACCTTACGGTCGGGGCTTTTGCGAAACGTTTCGTTAAAAAGAGAAAAAACAAATCATGATCTTTCCTTTAAGAGGGTAAAAAGATGTTAAAATCAACGATTGTTGTCAGAATAGTTCTTGTTGTTGTCATAGTCGCTCTTTCGGTGACTTTGATTTCGATGCTTGCCGATATTTCCGAGAGAAATAAGCAGAATGCGGAACTTGAGGAAAAGACAAAAGAGCAGAACATGCACAATGAAGAGATGCGTGAACTTTTGTCGACCGACAATGTGGCTGATTTTATGCGGGAGATCGCCGAATCTCTCGGCTTCGTCAACAGCGGAGACACGGTATACCGGGCGCCCGACGCAGGCAAATAACAGTGTTTTTTATTAAAAGGAAGTGACGGGAATACCGTCGGAATTCGGAGGAAATCTTTATATGGCATCTGCGATCGGAGATGTATCGGTCGGAAAAGTGACGAAAATCATGCCTTTCGGTGCGTTCGTCAGACTTGAAAACGGGGACAGCGGACTTGTTCATATTTCTGAGGTCTCGGCGAGATTTGTCAAGGACATCAACGAAGTCCTTTCCGTCGGGCAGGAAGTCCGTGTAAAGGTCATCGGAATAGATGACAAAAACCGTATAAATCTTTCAATTAAAAAAGTCGATGCTCCGAATGCGGATCATGCCGAAAAAAACGAGCGGTCACGCCCGAAAAACACTGTTCCCGCGCCTGCGCCCGCTTTTTCGAAAAAGCCTTCCGAACCGCAGTCTTTTGACGACATGATATCAAAGTTTATGAAGGAATCCTGCGATAAACTTTCGGATTTTAAGGATACGAAACGCACGCGTCCGCGAAGAAAATAGAAAAATGTATGTATCAGGGCACACCGCAAAAGCGGTGTGCTATTTTTTCGCGCTTTCGCATAATATGTTTCAGAAGAAATGTTGCGGAGGTATCGTATGGATCAGGGAAATGACGATTTTAAGAGATTATCGGAAAAATACGGCGATGAACTCATGGATTATTATCGGCGGCACCGCCCGAGCGTTCTCGCTTTTTCCGACAATACGCGCAGGTCGGAGCCGAATGAGTTTGAAAGAGACAGGGTAGCCGAACAACGGATAAATAAGTCTGCTAACGCCGAACTTCACCCCGGAGAGGCGGAGGATGCGGCGAGAGATGAAAATATGCAACAAATGAGGGAGACTCCCGAGCCTCTCGGTGAGATTTCGCCGCAGGGGATCCGATTGCTTCCGCTGAGTCCGATGCCGGAATTTTCAGGTCAGACGGAAATTCCGATGACAGAGTCAGACCGTCGCTCGCGCGATTCGAATTCCGAGGGTATGCCGTCGGATACGAGAACGTCGCCCGAACGGGGAGATCACGTCGGGTTTATTAAGGTAACGGTCTCTACCGCTCAGCAAGCCGTGCCGCTTCCCGGCAGTAAGGTGACGATAGCAAGCGGAGAAGAACACGTCGATTTTTACGCCGAACTGCAAACGGATATTTCGGGAAATACGCCTGTCGTCACCGTTCCCGCGCCGAGCAGAACGCTTTCGCAGACTCCCGGAGGAACGGTAAGACCTTATTACAGATACAGTATTGATGTCGAACTTCCCGGTTATGATATTGTCAATATAACGGATGTTCCCGTTTTTGAAGGAATACTGTCTCTGCAACCGGTTTCGATGGTTCCTGCCTCGGGAGGCGGAAGAATAACGACCGACACGCCGGGATTTCCGCTGTAAGGGAGGCGAAGTTATATGGCCGCATTATTGCCGTATGTTCCGCAAACGATAGTCGTTCATCTCGGTTCCCCGACCTCAAACGCGCCGAATGTGACGCTCGATTTCATCGATTATATTAAAAACGTCGCTTCGAGCGAACTTTATCCGACATGGCCCGAGACTGCGTTGCGCGCGAATATTTATGCAATAGTAACGTTTACTCTGAACAGGATATACACGGAATGGTACCGCAGTCAGGGGTATAATTTCGACATAACGAATAATACGCAGTACGATCAGGCTTTTTTTAACGGAAGAGAAATATTCGGAAATATCAGTTCGCTTGTCGATGAACTTTTCAACGATTACATAAGACGATCGGGCAGGGTCGATCCGCTCTTCGCGCAGTATTGCAACGGAACGACGGTCACCTGCCGCGGTCTGTCGCAGTGGGGAACGGTCAGTCTTGCGAACAGAGGATATACGCCGTACGAAATGCTTCAGTATTATTACGGCGACGATATAGAAATAGTCAATAACGCGCCCGTGAAGGTCAATATACCGTCTTATCCGGGGGCGCCGCTGAGGCTCGGAGATATCGGAAACGATGTGTATGCCGTTCAGACGCGCCTTAACAGAATAGCCGTCAATTATCCGGCAATCCCGCGAATTCCGAACCCGGACGGAGTGTTCGGTCCCGAAACGGAGCAAGCCGTACTTGCGTTTCAACGGATATTTTCGATCGAACCCGTCGGTTATGTCGGAAAAGCGACTTGGTACAGGATAGCGTATACCGCCGCGGCGGTCAAACGCCTTGCGGACATCGATTCCGAGGGCGTGACTCTCAACGATGCCATTAATCCGTTTCCCGAAACCGTCCGTTTGGGAGACAGCGGGCTCGAAGTCAAGAGCATGCAGTACTATCTTTCAACAATCGGACTGTATAACGACTATATACCGAACATATCCATAGACGGATATTTCGGTCCCGAAACCGAAAACGCGGTCAAGGCTTTTCAGCGATATTCGGGCTTGACGGAAGACGGCATAGTAGGCCGCGCGACGTGGAATGCGCTCAAAGCCGATTATGCCGATATAATAGCCGCCGCGCCTCCGACTTTCCAGAGCGGCGAGACCGTGCTTTTCCCGGGAACATTTCTGCGTGAAGGCTTTGAGGGTCCGTATGTTACTCTTTTGCAGGAATACCTCGTCCGCATTTCGGAGTTCAATCGGTCGATCCCCGCGACGGAGGTCACCGGCTATTTCGGCTCAAAGACAAAACGCGCGGTCTCCGCTTTTCAGCGCGAAAACGGTTTTGTCCCCGACGGTCTGGTCGGACCTGTTTTATGGAACGCGATAGTCGACGCATATCTCGCAACGTTCTCCTGACATCCGATGAAACCTTGATTATTAAAGAGCGCAAATTTGTTTTGCGCTCTTTAAGTTCGCTTTAAGATATACGGCGGCGGCGGAGGTTTCGGAGGCCGCGCTCCGGGCGGCTTTGGCAGATAAGCCCGGTAAATAAAAGAATTCTTCCAAACTTTTTCATAACTCCTTTCAGAAATTCCCGCTCCTTTCGGAGCGGGATACCTTTTTTTGATTTGGGTATTGAAAAAAAACAAAAAATAGTATATAATAAATACGATCAAATGCACGTCGGATATGTAAAAGGAGTTTTGCTATGAAGAATCTGTTCAAACTGCTCAACAAACCCATGCTCATCGCGTCGGTTGCTTTTATCGTTTTGGGTGCGATGTTCGCGATAGAACCCGATATAATCGGAAAAGAAGCCATAAGTTACGTTATTGCGGGAGCGCTGTTTATGTATGCGCTCATATCTGTCATTATCTATATCAAAACTCCCGTCGGCGGCAGTATCGGTCTCATTCTCGGGCTTTGCGGACTCGGCGCGGGTATTATAATCTGTTTTACCGCTGCGGTCTTCGTGACGATATTGCAGATTTTTATCGGATTCGGTATAGTCGTTTTCGGTATAATCCGCATTCAGCAGGGCATTGATCTTCTGCGTATGAAGAGGAAATCAGGCTGGATCGAATTTGCCGTCGGCATCATACTTATTGCTGCCGGAATTCTTGTTGTTTTTACTCCGGAATGGCTTAAAAATATGATACTCATGCTTGCGGGCATATTTATGATCGTTGTCGGTGTGACGAATATCATATCCGAGATAAGAACAAAAAAGGCTCTGAAAAATGCGATAGCAAAAGCAAACAGCATTGTTATTGACGTTGATGAAGACGGAGAATGAAATGACAGGATTTTTTATAGGATGCCATTTGTCGAGTTCGGGCGGCTTTTCCGCAATGGCGAAAACCGCTCATGAGATAAATGCCAATACGTTTCAGTTTTTTACGCGCAATCCGCGCGGCGGAAAAGCAAAGGACATCTCAGATGAAGATGTCGCGGAGTTTTTGAAACTGAGCGAGGAATATTCCCTCGGAAAAATTATCGCGCATTCACCTTACACGCTTAATCCATGCTCCGCGGACGGTAAGATCCGCGAATTCGCCCGTACAACATTTTCCGACGACCTTCAACGCATGGAGAAGGTTCCCGGGAATTATTATAATTTCCACCCGGGAAGCCATGTCGGTCAAGGCGTTGACCTCGGAATAAAACTTATATGCGATCTGCTGAACGAAGTTCTGTTCCCCGCGCAGAAAACGACTGTTTTGCTTGAAACGATGGCGGGCAAGGGCAGCGAGATAGGAAGCCGCTTTGAGGAACTGAGAAGAATAATTGACGGAACGGAGCATTCGGAACTTCTCGGTGTTTGTCTTGACACCTGCCATGTATACGACGGCGGATTTGACATCGTCAACGACCTTGACGGAGTTCTCGAAGAATTTGACAGAACAGTCGGGCTTGACAGGTTGAAAGCGATACATCTGAACGATTCGAAATTCGGCTTTGCATGCCACAAAGACCGCCACGAGAAGATCGGAGAAGGTCATATCGGAACGGAGGCTTTCGCGCGCATAATCAACCATCCCGCGCTGAAAGACCGTGTATTCTGTCTTGAAACTCCGAACGAACTCGACGGTTACGCGAAAGAGATCGCTCTCCTGCGTTCACTGCGCAGAGATTAAACGAACAGAGGATATTTGAATGGAAGAAACCGCTTCAAAGAAGAAAAAAGGCAGGGCAAAACGCGTCGTATATGCCGTTATAATGATCGTTCTGATCTCCGTTTTTGCTTTTTGCGCGTATAAGATCATTTCCATACAGATCGAGTACAATGAGAGCAAGGAGATCTTTGAGGCGGTTGCGGACAAGGTCATCAACAAGATCGAGGTTCCGCCTTCGCCCGATGATCCCGACGCGGAGTTCTCCGTGGACATAGATTTCGACGAGTTGACAGCGCAATGTTCCGATATCTTCGCATGGATATACTGCGAAGGAACGCCCCTGAATTATCCCGTCGTAAAAGGGAAAAACAACGATCAGTATCTTCGCAGACTTATCGACGGAAGATACAACAACAGCGGAACGCTGTTCCTTGATTCCGCAAATGCAAAAGATCTGTCGGATCCTCATTCTTTTATATACGGTCATAACATGCGTAACGGAACGATGTTCGCGTGCCTTTTGAATTATGCCGAGGAAGGCTATTATTCCGAGCATCCCGATATATATCTTTTTACAAAGGATAAGAATTATCGCCTTGAAGTTTTTTCGGCTTACAAAACGACAGGCTCGGAAGCCGAAACATATAAGTTTTTTCAGAAGAATGCCGATCTTTCCTCGTATTTCAGCCGATTGAAGAACCGCTCCGATTTTTCCTGCGACGTCGAGTATTCGGCAGGGGACAAAATCCTGACGCTTTCGACGTGCGAATACAGCAGAACTTCGGGACGGTATGTCGTTCATTGTCTTATAAAGCCTATTGAAAACTGAATGTAACCGCAAAACGCGGACACAGTTCAAAAGAACCGTGTCCGCGTTATTTTTGCCGATCTATTGTTCGCTGTCGAAATATGTTATCATCGCGTCTGCGAAGTATTCCGCCGCCCGTTCCGCTTCCTCTTTTGAGTTTGCGTCGGAGCCGACTTCGATCAGCATTGACCCGTCCGTCAGGTGCTGATTAAATCTGCTGTTGCTGACGATCATCGGACGCATCAGCGTCGGATAAAGCCTGTTTGCGGTGTCCTGAATGTGTATTGCCAGACTGAAATTGTTCTGCCAGGTCGGAAACGTGTATGTTGCGTTGCCCGCGCCTACAAGAAACATAAGTTGTGCGCTCTTTTCACCGTTAAGCGAGGCAACCGTCTTATATCGCGTTCCGTCCGACGCGAGCAAACTGTCTCTGTGAACATCGAGAACGACTTTTATCGAAGGATATTTTTGTTTGTGGGAGGTTATATCCGCATAAGAACTTGAATATGAATGATTGTAATCAAGATCGTGTACGGTTTCGGAGTGTATGACCGAATATCCCGCTTCGGTAAGACTTTTTTCGATGATGTTGCCGATGTTTATCATGTTTTCGTTCGGATCTTCCGTGCGGAAGGTCTCGTTTTTGTCATAACTGTCCGTGCTCCCCGAATGATAGCATTCGGTCGTGTGCGTATGCACGATCAGTATCTGGGGTTCGTCTGCGCCCTTGACGGGGATCGCCGGAGGCGTCTTTTTCAGAAGATCCGATATGTCGAAATCGATGCCGTGTTCGTTGATCACATATATTCCTTCCGCGTGATCCATATAGTCCGCGCCCCTTGAAAACCTCTCGATTATCGGAAGCGAGCCCGTTTTTTCATTCTCCTCCGTAATATAGCCGCCTTTGAGCCACGGAACATTCTCGTCCGTCTTCTCCGAGCGAAAGCGTTCGAACCTGATCTCATTTTCGTCAGTCCCTTCGTACAGTCTGCGGTCTTCCGAAAAATCCGATGACATTTCGCGGATTTTCATTCCCGCTTCGGCGAAAAGGTCGGCTCCTCCCGTCGCGAGAAGCACGGCAGACAGCACCGAAAAGCACACAGCCGACGCGGCAATATTGATCTTCGGCTTTCTCATGACGCTGAAAAACTTCCTCATTTTTAACACCTCAGAAGATTATATGCGCCGATCAGCCGTTTAAGAATACGGAAAGCGTGTCTTTGTCGGAATTTTCATGAAAAACCCTGTTCAGAAAGCCCGCAATTACATCTGAACAGCGCTCGACCGCGATGTCAATGTCCTTCGGAGTGAGTATAAGCCCTCCGTCACGGTTCTCGGACAGGTCTATGACGGTCGGAACACCTATCGAAAAAACAGGTACACCCAGACTTTGTCTGTCAAGCGCGGCGCGGTGATTTCCGACCCCCGATCCCGGGCGTATTCCCGTGTTGCTGATCTGTATGCTCGTACAGAGTCTGTTCTTCTCTCTTGCCGCCAACGCGTCGATGACGACTACCGCGTCCGGCTTGACCGCCGAAACGATCGCTTTCGTGAATTCCGCGGTTTCTATTCCCGTCTTCCCGAGAACGTTCGGCGTTATCTGACTGACATTTCCGAGACCGAGATCTCCGAATGTTTCATGTTCTCTCAAATGCCTTGTGACGACAATCTTTTCAGTCGTTCGCGGACCTATCGCATCCGCGGTCAGCGCGGGATTGCCGAGCCCGACGACAAGCACCGACATCTTTTTCGAAAACATCTTTTTGAATTCCTTTTCCGCGGCTTCCGCCGTGTTCTTAATGCTCGTGTCGTCATAATCCGATTTCCCGAATGAGACCGTGACATACCGCCCTTTTTCTTTTCCGATCTCATTCGCCGCGTCTTCCGAAAGAATATCTATCACGCTGACTTGAACGCCGTTGTTTTCATAACTCTTTTCGTTGAAGCCTCCGTGTGTTTTTTGTGTCCTTTCTTTTACCAATTCGACCGCAATGTCGGTGCGTGTTGTCATATGATCACCTCAAAGCGAGTATTTGCAAATTTTTGTGTTTTTTATACCAAAACGCTTGTAAATATTTGTGCTATGTGTTATAATACAAAAAATTTACACGATAAATTTTTAATACTATCGCGCAAGGGAAGTGGAAGTATGAAAAATTTTTTTAACAAGTACTTTATCAACCCCATGGCGGCAATGGCGCAGGGACTTTTTGCCTCGCTCCTTATCGGAACGATAATAAAAACTCTCGGAACGCTGACGGGTTGGGCAATTTTGACGGAGATCGGCGGTTATGCGTCCGCAATGGCGGGTCCCGCGATGGCTGTCGCGATCGCTTATTCTCTGAAATGTCAGCCGCTTGTCATTTTTTCAATGGCGGCGGTCGGCTGGGCTGCCAACGCCGAAGGCGGGGCGGGAGGACCTCTTGCCGTTTTCGTTATCGCGCTGGTCGCGTCCGTCGTTGCCAACCTCATTTCGGGAAAAACGAAGATAGACATTATTCTGACTCCCGCCGTAACAGTTCTTTTGGGCGGACTTCTTGCCAAATTCGTCGCGCCCCCGATCGGAGCGTTTGCCAATGAATTCGGACAGCTCATCATGTGGGCGACGAGACAGCATC
Source organism: uncultured Eubacteriales bacterium (assembly GCA_902373415.1). Lineage (GTDB taxonomy): Bacteria > Bacillota > Clostridia > Oscillospirales > UBA644 > UBA644. Next base: position 175,737 of record CABKLX010000001.1, read on the forward strand.
CGTTCGTTATGGGTATCATCGTTTCCGTCATTGTCGGAGTTTTGCTGACGTTGCCCGTCAGCAGTGCCGCGATATGTGCGTCGATAAATCTGACGGGACTCGCGGGCGGCGCCGCGCTTGCGGGATGTTGCGCGCAGATGGTCGGATTTGCCTGCGCGAGCTTCCGCGAAAACAAAGTCGGCGGACTTGTCGCTCAGGGTCTCGGAACAAGCATGTTGCAGATCGGCAATATCATGAAAAATCCGCGTATATGGATCGCTCCGACGCTTGCGTCGGCAATAACTGGACCGATCGCGACAATGGTATTCAAACTTGAAATGAACGGTCCCGCGATCTCTTCCGGAATGGGCACCTGCGGTCTTGTCGGACCTATCGGAGTCTGGCAGGGCTGGGTAGAAACGGGATATGCCGCAACCTGGTTCGATTGGTTCGGGCTTGTGATGATTTGTATCGTTCTTCCCGCAGTTCTGACTTTCGCTATCGATCTGTTGATGCGCCGCCTCGGTTGGGTCAAAAACGGCGATCAAAAACTTGTTATCGCCAAATAGTGAAAAAAATCGAAAATTTTATTTTTGGTATTGCAATTTCGGTTAAACTCTGCTATAATAACGGGGTATGATAGTGTTTTTTGCAGGAGGTGACATTCATGCCTAACATTAAATCCGCTAAAAAGAGAGTTAAGGTCAACTGTTCTAAGAATATGCAGAACAAGGTTTTTAAGTCTGCTATGAGAACCAATCTCAAAAAACTTAACGCCGGCATTGAGGCTAAGGACGCGGCTTCTCTCAGCGAAGCTTACAAGATCCTTGACAAGGCTGCGGCAAAGGGTATTATGCACAAAAATACCGCTGCCAACAAGAAAGCTAAGCTCGCAGCCCAGTTCAACGCTTAATCGGGATAAAAGGTTATCTGTCTCATGCCGAACGCATGAGACAGTCTTTTTTTTACAGAGTCGGTGCATCCGATTTCAACAGGAGAGTATATTATGGCTGAAAAAAAATTTAGCACAAGAAAACTTACGGGGCTTGCAATACTCACGGCGCTCGTCGTTATTTTGCAGTTTCTTCCTATAAAAGGACCTTTCTTCCTTATAACTCTGACGCTCATTCCCATAGTAATAGGATCTGCGCTTTACGGCGCGTTTGCGGGCGCGTGGCTCGGTTTCATATTCGGTGTGACCGTTCTTCTTTCGGGAGACGCCGCCGCGTTTTTGACGATCAATATCCCGGGAACGATCGCGACTGTCCTCGTGAAGGGAACTCTCGCGGGACTTGCCGCGGGTCTTGTTTATAAACTTGCGTCAAAGGTGAACCGCTATTTCGGCGTCATTTGCGCCGCGCTTGTCGCTCCCGTTGTCAATACCGGGATTTTCCTTCTCGGTTGCCGGCTTTTCTTTATGGACACCGTCAACGGTTGGGCTGCCGCTTCGGGTTATGAGAATGTCGGAGCGTATATGATCCTCTCTCTTGTCGGGATCAATTTCCTTATTGAACTCGGCGTTGATCTTGTTTGCAGCCCGGTAATTCTGAGGCTTATCAATATTCGTAAAAAGGAAGGCTGATCCGATGAATGTTATCGGTATTGATGTCGGCGGAAGCACCACAAAAATCGTTTGCGTCAGCAACGGGAAAATGCTGTCTCCGATGCAGGTCAAGGCGACGGATCCTCTGACCTCCGTTTACGGTGCGTTCGGCAAATATCTGAACGAAGAAGGGCTTACCCTCGAAGATATCGACCGTATAAAGGTCACCGGCGTCGGCTCAACATATATAAGGGACGGACTTTACGGAATACCCACCGACAAAGTGAATGAATTTACATCAATAGGTCTCGGTGGACTGAAAATGTCGGGGCTTGATCATGCGATAATCGTAAGTATGGGAACGGGAACGGCATTCGTCGAAGCGGGAAACGGCATTAACCGCCACATGGGCGGTACGGGCGTCGGCGGCGGAACTTTGCTCGGACTCGGTTCAAAACTGCTCGATGTGCGTAATTACGACAGCATCGTTGAGATGTCTCTTAAAGGCGATCTTGACAATGTCGATCTTTATGTCGGTGATCTTTCAAAGACCGAGGACGGGTATATGCCCTCGAAAGTAACTGCGGCGAACTTCGGAAAAGTCACGGATTTTTCCACAAAGGAAGATATTGCGGCAGGGCTTGTCAACATGGTTTTCCAGACCGTCGGAATGATGAGCGTTTTCGCGGCTCAGACCGTCGGGCTGAAAGATATAGTCCTGATAGGAAATCTTTCGAAAGTTCCGAACATACGCGAACTGTTCAGACAGGTCGAGGATCTTCACGGCGTTCGCTTCCATGTCCCCGAGTTCGCGGAATATGCGACGGCGCTCGGTGCGGCGTTGAGCGACCGTTAAAACTTTCTATCGGTAACAAATATATAAAACAGCGGCGCGGTCAAAATGACCGCGCCGCTGAAACGCTTTTCGGCTGTTCTTATTGTTTGCCTTCGTATTCGTTGATGAAGTCGAGGATCTTCTTGTCTCCGTAAACACTCTTCCAGTCGCAGTTGAAATCGTCGATCGCGTACTGTGTGAGCGGGTGATAGATAAGATGATCGAAAAGTTCGGGGTTGATAGTGACGGCATCGCCGCCGACCATTGCGATCTTATGAACCTGTTCGATCGTTTTGAAACTTGCGGCGAGAACCTTTGTCGTGACATTGTTCGTTCTGAACATCTTCTCGATCTCTTCAACGACATGAATACCGTCGCTCAGAAGGTTGTCGAGCCTGTTGACATAAGGAGCGACGAACTTTGCTCCTGCGCTTGCCGCGAGCATCGCCTGCTGTTGAGTGAATATCGCCGTGACGGTCACGTTTATACCTCTTTTTGCAAGAGCCATGGTTGCTTTGAGACCTTCGGGACCTATGGGGATCTTTACATAGAAATTATCTCCCGCAATATCGCGGAGAGCCTCTGCTTCGGCTATAATATCGCTGCACTTTTCCTGCGTCGTCTGAATATGGAGCATCTTGTCGGGACCGATGATGGATCTGATCTCTTTGATAAGATCAACAAAATCTCTTTTTTCTTTTGAGATTATCGTCGGATTGGTCGTTACTCCGGCAATGGGAAAGAACTCGTTGCATCTTCTGATTTGATCCACATTGGCTGTGTCTATAATGTACAGCATAGAAAATCCACTTCTTTCATATTATTTATGTTATTATTTTAACATACTCGGGGTTCGTTGTCAATATCGGCTCTGTAAAATCTGTACGAATTATATGTGACACTTTTGTGCAGAATGCTGTATATCTTTTCCTCTTTTCAAAGATCGAATAAATATTCTCCGTGTGGGAAAACTTTTCTCGAAAAAAAATGTGCGGAGGGGATTATGTCCGATTTTTACAGAAATAAGCACGGAGCGTTCTTCTCATATATGCGCCGTAAGGGAGTTTATATCGCCGTTGTCCTGCTTTTTGCGGTCGTCGGCACGTTCGCGTATTTCAAAGTCCGCGGAAACGAAACGGGCGATGAAGTCAGGATCATCAGGGAGGACGAGAAAAAGCCGAAGATAACTCTTCCCCAGAGAACGGAAGAAACAACGGCGGCAAATAACGGAAATGTCGTTGTAAAAAAGGCGGAGTTCAAGGCTCCGATCGAATGCGATATTTCGCAGGGTTTTTCGGGCTCCGTTCCCGTTTTTTCGGAAACAATGCGGGATTGGAGACTGCATCAGGGCGTCGATTACGTCACCAATACCCCTGAAAACGTTTATGCCGCGGCGGACGGAATAGTTGAGGATGTTTACAGCGACGGCGTGATGGGAAAAAGCGTTGTTATCGAACATTCGGACGGAACGCGAACGGTCTATCAGTCGCTGGATGAAGACGTCGAGGTCATCAGAGGGCAGACAGTGCTCTGCGGCGATCTTATAGGTCGCACCGGAATAACTGCCGTCGCCGAGTCGGAAGCGGGCGCGCATCTTCATTTTGCTGTTATAAGGGACGGCGCATATATCGATCCCTCGGAAATTCTGAAATAGCGGATAAAAGGAAATTTTTCCCGAATGATATTGACATTCCGTTGAGTGTGTGCTACAATTGTCATATCAATAAATATGATAACACTCGGAGGAAAAAATGCAGTATTTTCCGGGAACCGTAACAGAAAAAAACGGCCGTCCCACGAAAGAGCTTTTTGACAGTATTTTTGTCGGCTCGGACGGGATAATGCTTATGACCGTCAGAAGTATAACGGGACTTGACACTCCGACGCTTCAGAATTGGGTGCATCGCGGCTGGGTCAAGCGCCCCGTACATAAAAAATATTCCGTTGACCATGTCGCGCGGATACTTATAATCAACGCTTTGCGGCAGGTTACGAGCATGGAAAACATATCAAAGGTGCTTGATACCGTCTGCGGGAGCGTGGACGGCTCCAAAAAGGGGATAATCTCAGACGCGCTTTTCTATGAGTATTTTGCCGATGCGTCCGAAAAGGTCGAATACGGCGAACTTGCTCCCGGAAAGGAGATCGACGAGACAATATCGGAAACGATACGCGATTATGTTCCGCCGTACGACGGAGCAAAGGAACTTTTGCACCGATGTATCCGCATATTCGTTCTCTTTATCGCTTCCGAACTGCTCAGAAGCAGGGCGAAGGCGGCTGTCGCCGAACTTGATTAGCGGAGGAACGTTATGGACGGAATAAAAGTGCTGTCAAGCGAGCGCGTGTATTCGGGAAAGATCGTAAATATGCGCGTTGACACTGTCGAAGAGAACGGCGTTAAATGCGTCAGGGAGATCGTTGAACATTGCGAAGCCGCATGCGTCATGCCCATAGATGACGAGGGTTACACATATCTTGTCCGTCAGTACCGATACGGGATCGGCAGATATACCGAGGAATTTCCCGCAGGCAAGGTCGATCCGGGCGAAAACGGTGAAGCATGCGCCGTCCGCGAGTGCGAAGAAGAGATAGGCGCGACTTGCGACGGGCTTTGTTATCTTATGCCTATGCCCGTCAGCCCCGCTTATTGCGGTGAAATAATACATCTGTATTTTGCAAAGGTCACGCTGAACGGAACTCAGCATCTCGACGCCGACGAATTTCTTTCGGTTGAGCGCGTTTCCGTCGACGAGGTCATCCGACGCATTGACGGAGGACAGATAACCGATGCGAAGACCGTCATACTTGCGCTTGAATATGTTCGCAGATACGGAAAATAATATGAAAATGCGCGCGGAGCCAACGACTCCGCGCGCATTTGCTTCGATATCCCGTCAGTGTTTCAGCTCTGTCAACGGCTTGAATGTATATCCCTGTTCCTTCCAGCCTTTGATCAGTTCTTCAAGTATTTCCGCGTTTGTTTTTGATGTCAGATGAAGCAGGACGATCGCCCCGTCGTGTATGCGCGAATTCAACTTTTCGAGCGCGAATTCTTTCGTCGGCTGTTTTGTATTGTCCCAGTCGGCGTACGCCAGCGACCAAAAGACCGTCGTATATCCGAGCATTTGGGCTTGCTGAAGATTTGAAATGCTGAATTTGCCCTGCGGCGGGCGGTAGAATTTCGGCATTTCGCTTCCCGTCACTTCTCTGTAAAGGTTTTCCGTCTGTTCGAGTTCTTTTCTGAAATCGGACAGATCGGAGATCTTGCTCATATCGGGGTGCGTCGTCGTATGATTGCCGACGATATGTCCTTCTTCGACCATTCTGCGCACAAGTTCGGGCTGAGTTTTGAAATAGTTTCCGACAAGGAAAAAAGCGGCGGGAACCTGTTCTTTTTTCAGAACGTCGAGAATTTGTCCGGCGCATCCGTTTTCATATCCCGCGTCAAAAGTCAGATAAACGACTTTTTCGCCTTCGTCGTCGCAATAAAACGCCCCGTACTTGTCAAGTTCTTTCTGTGAAACGTTTCCTGTCGGAGTTTTGTTTTTTCCCCGTGAAAAGTTCAGCCCCCAATCCGTTATCTCGCTTGCGGCAGGCGCGGCGGTTTTTCCGTTTTTGGGAAGTATCGCGATCATGACCGCCGTCGCGAACACAAGTCCGCACGCGATCATCGCTTCGATCCCGCTCGGCTTGAATGAGCGAAGCAGTTTTATGAGTTTTTTCGGTTTACCGATTTTCGGCAGTTTCATTCAAACAACTCCTCTATATTGATCTTTTTCTCGAAGAAATCCGCGCTCGATATTTTTGTCGGACGAAGAAATCTTCCGAGACAGCGCAAACTTTCGGGCTTTCCTCGTGTAACCGTGCTCGGCTTTTCTGCGCAGGACAGTGATGCGAGAAATCCCATGTCCGCAATTATGCCGAACGATGCGTTGCTTATCGCGCCGAAAGGATATGTGTAAACGCTCGGATACGTCCCCGTATGCTCAAACATCTCGGCTTGCAGTTTCCCGATATCTTCGGTCAGAATTTTTGAATAATGTTCGTCTGTTTCGCCTTTGATCTTTTTTGAACCTCTGCGCTCGCCGTTTGTGTGCATCGAATAAGTATGATTTCCGATTTCGACGCGTCCGCTCGCGAGCATTTCGTTTATCATATCCCATGTAACGTGTGAATAGTAGGCGTTAGGTTTTTCGCCGTCATAGAGATCCGTGTATTTTCCGATGACGGAGATAACCATTTTCGCGTCGTATTTTTCGAGCAACGGATATGCGTAAAGATAGTTATTGTAATAACCGTCGTCAAAGGTTATGACGACGCTCTTTTTCGGAAGGGGAGCCCCCGAGTAAACAAAATCTATAAGTTCCTGGATTCCGACAAACGAATATCCGAGTTCTTTCAGGTATTTCAGGTCGCTTTCAAACAGATCGGGCGACACAACGTATTTTCCATGACGGGCAGGATCTTTCAAAAGAGAGTGGTACATGAGTATGACGACGGTCGCACTTTCGTTTTCTTTCGCAAAAAAGATCGGGTTTTTCAGAGCGATCATGCATGTAAGGCATATCGCCGTCAGAACGCAGACGGTGCGGCGAAACATTTTTTTCCTCAGCCACTCGCTCATTTTATCACCTCTCTTTCGATATGTATTCCGCGCGTCGGTTTTTGATACATTTTTATCATCATTTTCTTATTGAAAAATTCTCGGCGGTGTGCTATAATATACAAAAAGAAGTTGAAGGGAAAAGATTTTATGAAAACACCTGCCGAAATAGCCGCATTTACATCGGATCTCGGAGTTACAAAAGCGAAACTCGGGATACCGCGAATGATAGTCCTCGGATTTATGGCAGGCGTTTTTATCGCGCTTGCGGGCGCCGCGTCTAATACCGCTTCCGCGCTCATAACAAACGCGAGCGTCGCAAAACTTGTCAGCGGTTGCGTCTTTCCCGCCGGACTGACAATGGTTCTTTGCGCCGGCAGCGAACTGTTTACGGGCAACAGCCTTATGTGCGTTGCGCTTTTCGACAGACGTATAAAACTCCGCGCAATGCTGAAAAACTGGGCGTTCGTTTACATAGGCAATTATGTAGGAAGCGTTTTGACCGCGGCGCTGATAACTCTTTCCGGACAACTCGGTATGTTCGGCGGCAAAGTGGCTCTGACAACCGTTACCGCGGCGGCAAACAAGTGCGCGCTCGGTTTCGGACAGGCGTTTGTGCTCGGAATACTCTGCAACATTCTTGTTTGCACCGCCGTCTGGATCAGTTTCGGAGCGGACTCGGTAGGCGGAAAAATAGCGGGGCTTTTCTTCCCGATAATGGTCTTTGTCGTTTGCGGTTTTGAGCACAGCATCGCAAATATGTACTATATACCCGCCGGGCTTTTTGCTCAGTCCTCGCTCGGGCTTGAACAGGCGGCGTCCGTTCTGAATCTCAATATGCTGAGTTGGCAAAACTTTTTCGTTCGCAACCTTATTCCCGTCACGCTCGGCAATATTGTCGGAGGAACTTCCGTCGCTGTCGCATACAGCGCCGTATACAGGAGCGGAAAGGACGGAAAACGTGGTTAATATCGGAAACGATTGGGATGAACTTCTGAAAGACGAGTTCGGGAGCGAGTATTATCTGAAACTGCGCCAATTTCTGAAACACGAATACTTTACGCGAACCGTATATCCGCCGATGAACGATATTTTCAACGCTTTGAAAGCGACTCCGTACTCTGCCGTCCGAGCCGTTATTCTCGGACAGGATCCGTATCACGGTCCCGGACAGGCGCACGGTATGTGTTTTTCCGTCCGCAAGGGGGTCGAGCCGCCTCCGTCGCTCGTAAATATCTTCCGCGAACTGAAAGACGATCTCGGCTTCGATCCGCCGAATCACGGTTGCCTGCAAAAATGGGCGGATAACGGCGTTCTGCTGCTGAATACCGTTCTGACGGTCCGCGCAGGAAGTCCTAACAGTCATAAAGGACAGGGCTGGGAAATATTTACCGACAACATCATACGCAAACTCAATGAGCGTCCGCAACCGATCGTTTTCATTCTTTGGGGTGCGAATGCGAAGTCAAAAGAGGCTCTGATAACAGACAAAAAGCATTTTATAATCAAATCCGCGCATCCGTCGCCTCTTTCGGCGTATAACGGATTTTTCGGAAGCCGTCCGTTTTCGGCGGCAAACAACTTTCTCGTTTCACACGGGCTTGAACCCGTCGATTGGAAGATAGGTGATCTTGACTGATGAAAAAAACGGTTTCCGCCGTGCTTGTCGCGGCTCTCGCGATCTCTTTGCTCGTTTCCTGCGGAGGAAACAAAGAAGACGGACAGAAAACGAATACGGTTGAAAAGTATTCGTTCTTTGCGCTTGACACCGACTGCTCACTGACCGTTTACGAGAAAACGGAAGGCCTCGCCGAGATAGCAGCCGATGAAGTGGCTTCCGTCAACAATTTTTTCGAGAACGGGAAAAACATATATATCGCCGAAAAGGGTGATACTCTTTCCTTGACCGAAAGCCGCTATGCTCTTCTGAAAAAGGGCGTTGAGATTTATGAGTTCACGTCAGGCGCTTTTGATATGACGATCGCTCCCGTTTCTTATCTTTGGAATATTCCCGACTCAAAAACACCTCCCGCCGCCGAGGAAATCTCACTAATGCTCTCTTATGTCGGTTCTGACAGACTTGAATTCAACGATGAGGAACATTCGGTCACATTCAAATCTTTCGGCGGAATCGATATCGGCGGTATCGCAAAGGGCTATGCCGGAAACGCCGCCGTCGATGCATTGAAAAAAGCGGGGTGCAACGCAGGCGTTCTTTCGCTCGGAGGGAATGTCGTCGTATGGGGCGAAAAACCCGACGGAGGCGATTTCACGGTCGCGGTCAAAAGTCCGCTCAACGCCGATTTCGCTTCGGAGTATCTCGGAACAATACGTTGCCGTGATGTCAGCGTCGTAACGTCGGGAACATACGAAAGATTTTTTGAGTATGAAGGCGAGAGATATCATCATATAATAGACCCCTCGACAGGTTATCCCGCCGAAACGGACGTTCTCAGCGCGACCGTGGTCTCGAAGGACGGCGCTTATGCCGATGCTCTTGCGACGGCTTTTGTCGTTCTCGGATATGAAAAGAGTTCGGCATACATAGAAGCCGCGATCGAGAAAGGGTATATCGAGGGCGCTGTTCTTGTAAACACCCGCTGTCGGGTCAGAGTTTTCGGCGATATCGATTTTGAACTGACTTCCGGGGATTTTGTGAAAGATGAATAAAACGCATGTCCGTATCGCGGACTTCGTGCTGATCGCCGCGCTCGTCGCCGTCGCTTTTCTTCCGTGGATATTTCTGCGCGGAAAGCCCGCGAAGAGCGTGGCTGTCGTTTTAGACGGAAAAACGGTTCAGACCATGCCGCTCGATACAGACGCCGAATTTATCGTCGAGGGAGTCGGAAAAGTCGTTGTCAGGGACGGAAAAGCGTTCGTGACGGACATGACCTGCCCCGACAGGCTGTGCGAAAAAATGGGAAAGATAAGCGCATCGGGAAATTCCGTGGTGTGCCTTCCGAACCGCCTCGCGGTAACCGTTGAAGGAGGAGAGGAGGTAGACGCCGTTGTCGGATAAGGTGAAAAAACTCGTCCGCCTTGCTCTCCTTATGACTGCCGCGCTTATGCTCTCATACGTCGAGAGCGTTATCAGCCTGAATTTCGTCGTTCCGGGCGTCAGGATAGGTATAGGAAACGTATTTCTGACCTATGTTCTTTACGAATACGGATTTCCGACCGCCGCCGGCTTCGGACTTACGCGAAGCGTTCTTTCGTTGATTTTTCTCGGAAGACTTTCGTCTGTGATCTTTTCTCTGACAGGTATGGCTTTTGCCGTTATCGCAATGGGCGCGGCGAAAAAATCGGGAATGTTTTCCATGCTCGGAGTTAATGTCTCAGGCTCCGTATTTCATGTTTTCGGACAACTCGTCGCCGCCGTATTCGTCACGCAGACTCCGGCTGTTCTCGATCTGCTTCCGTTTTATGCCGTTACCTCGGTCGCGTGCGGAGTGCTGACGTATATACCTCTTCTCGCCGTTACGAAGATATCCGAAAGAAAGCGTTCCGAATGAGGAAAGGATTGCCGCGATTGCTGATTTTTGTGTGTTGAATCATACAATAGGGTATGGTATCATATATCCGTGAAAATCGATTATGTATTTTTACGGAGGTGATACCGTGTACAGGTTTTTCAAAAAACTTTCGGATTGCATTTTCAAGAGCGATAAGGGCTATCTTTATCTGTTGAAAACGCTTTCCGTTCTTGCCGTGTTCCAGATGGTATATTCCGTTTTCTTTTATCCGCAGAATTATGACGCGACGGTCGAACTGTTCGGAGGCGGCTGTATGACCGCCGTGATGGCTGTCGCTTGCCCGTATTTGGTTATAAGATTGAAAAATTCGCGGAAAAAGTGATCGGTTTTGCTTGCGTTTCTTGACAATGCAAAGAAAAAATTGTATAATTATATATATATTGATAACTGGGACGGAGAAAGGACAGTTTTACATAAATGATAGGCGTATCGACAGCTTGCCTTTATCCTCTTGAAACGGAAAAAGCTTTTGAGTTTCTTGCGGAAAGCGGGATAAAAAACACTGAGATATTTTTCAATACGGACTCCGAACTCTCTCCGTCGTTCGTTTCCGAACTGAAACGCATTGCGGATCTGAACGGCGTTCGTGTTTATTCCGTGCATCCTTTTTTGTCCGTCAGCGATTATTACTATCTTTTCTGTCCGTATCCGCGCCGTCAGGCGGACGCGCTCGACAAGTACAGACGTTTTTTTGAGATCGCCGCATTGCTCGGCGCAGAGGTTGTGAATTTTCACGGTCCGCGACTTGAACAGGAAGTCTCCGATGAACGGTATTGCGAGGTTTACGTCCGCTACTACCGAGAGGCTCTCCGCGAAGGCGTTTTCTTTTGTCAGGAGAATGTCTGCCGCTGTCACAGCCGAAGCCCCGAATTTCTCGGATATATGTCGAAGACCTGCGGCGATGAAGTCCGCTTCACGCTCGACATAAAACAGGCGCACCGCGCGGCGTTCGACCCGTTTGATTTTATCGACGCGGTCAAGGGAAAACTGAAACTCGTTCATTGCAACGATTACAATGAGGTCTGCGACTGTCTGCTTCCTCTTTACGGTACCTTTGATCTTTTATCCTTCCGAGACCGATTGCTTTCAAACGGTTATGACGGAATGTATACGATCGAGGTTTATTCAAAGAGTTATTCCGACAGAAGCGAGATCCTTGATTCATATCGAAAACTCAGCCGACTTTTTGAAAGGATGTAGTGAATTATGAAATGCCCTTATTGCGGATATGAGGACAGTAAGGTCATCGACTCCCGTCCGGCGGAGGACAGGATAAGACGACGCCGTGAATGTCTCAAATGCGAGAAACGCTTTACGACTTTTGAAGCCGTTGAGCACGCACCGATAGTTGTTGTGAAAAAAAGACGGCGCGCGTCAGGAATTTGACCGCGAGAAACTGTTTAACAGCCTACTTCGGGCTTGCAATAAACGACCCGTTTCTTATGAGACGATCGAAAAAGCCGTCGATTCCATCGAAAGCACGCTGCTCAACGAGCTTGAACGGGAGATACCGTCGAGCCGTATCGGAGAGCTCGCAATGGAAAAACTGCGCAACATAGACGATGTCGCTTATGTCCGCTTTGCTTCCGTGTACAGACAGTTCAAAGACATAAACACGTTTATGGAAGAGTTGAAATCCATTCTGAAAGACGGAAACCTCTGATGAAAAAGGAAAAGGAAAAATCTTATCTCAGACGTTTTTTGCCGTATTACAAACCGTATAAGGGTATATTTGCCCGTGACCTCGCATGCGCGACGGTCGTCGCCGCCGTTGAACTCGTTTTTCCCATGCTTGTCCGTATGCTTCTCAACAGTTCGACCGAGACGGAAGTCCATGCGAGTTTGCAGTTTATATGGCTGACAGGCGCGGCGATTCTTCTGATGAGGGTTCTCGATGTGTTCTGCAACTATTATATCGAGTCTCGCGGACACATCATGGGAGCATATATGGAAACGGATATGCGCATGAAGCTTTTTGATAAGCTTATGAGCCTTTCGTTTTCATATTACGACAAGACCGAGGTTGGTCAGATCATGTCGCGTATAACGACAGACCTGTTCGATATAACGGAATTTGCGCATCACTGTCCCGAAGAGTTTTATCTCGCGGGACTTAAAATTACGGGCGCTTTCCTGATTCTTTGCACGGTCAGCGTGCCTTTGACGCTGATAATCTTCGCGATACTTCCGTTTATGTGCCTGTTCGCATTTGTATACAACAAAAAAATGCGCCGCGCGGCAAAACTCAGAAGAGAAAAGATAGGGAATATAAACGCAAACGTCGAGGATTGTCTGAGCGGCGTGCGCGTCGTCAAGTCTTTTGCGAACGAAAATGTCGAGCGTGAAAAATTCGACAGGACGTCTGATGAATTTCTGTCCGCAAAAAAACTGAGTTATCATTATTTCGGCGTGTTTCACAGCGGTATCCGTTTCTTCGATGCTTTCATGTATCTCGCCGTTGTCGTCTTCGGTGCAACGTTCATAACTCTCGGAAAGATCGATCCCGCAGACCTTGTCGCCTTCGTACTCTATATCTCTCTTTTGCTGACCGCGATCAGCCGCATCGTTCAGTTCACCGAGCAATTTCAGCAGGGTATGACAGGCTTTGAACGGTATGTCGATATAATGGATACCCCCGTCGCGATCGAGGATGCGACGGATGCTGTCGATATAGGTAAGGTCGAAGGTAATATCAGATTTGAAGACGTCGGGTTTTCTTACGGCAAGGATCTCGGAAAAGTCCTGAATCATATAAATCTCGAAGTGAAAGCAGGTACCAATGTCGCCGTTGTCGGACCTTCCGGAGGCGGTAAAACGACGCTTTGCAGTCTTATTCCCCGTTTTTACGACGTGACCGAGGGCAGAGTTCTGATCGACGGAAAAGATGTCAGGGACGTAACTCAGAAATCTCTGAGAAGCAATATCGGGATAGTTCAGCAGGATGTTTATATATTCGTCGGAACGGTGCGCGACAATATCGCTTACGGCAAGCCCGGAGCGACCGATGAAGAGATCGTAAACGCCGCAAAACTCGCCGGCGCGCATGAGTTTATCATGGCGCTTGAAAACGGATACGATACGCATGTCGGACAGCGCGGAGTACGGCTTTCGGGCGGTCAGAAACAGCGGATTTGTATCGCCCGCGTGTTTCTTCGCGATCCTTCCGTTCTTATCCTTGACGAAGCGACTTCGGCGCTCGATAACGAAAGCGAACTTGTCGTTCAGACCTCTCTCGAAAAACTTTCAAAAGGGAGAACGACTTTTATTATCGCACACAGACTTTCGACTATCCGAAATGCCGATGTTATAATCGTCCTGACAGAAAACGGAATCGAGGAAACAGGGACGCACAAAGAGCTTATGGAGCAAAAAGGGGAGTATTACAAACTTTACAACCTCTATGCCGACGTGTTCTCCGACCAATAATGTAAATGGGCAGTACTGCTGATGCAATAAATATAACGGGTATTTATTCAATGCGCTTGTTTTTCAACTTGTAGGTTTAATATTAAAAATCGGATTATAAGGAGAATTAAGTGATGGAAAGACAATTTGACTTGAATATTGAAAAGATATTGGATAATTGGGAAAATTATCATGCAGTAAGGGAAATCATAGCAAACGCTCTTGATGAAATGATATTAACCAATACACAAATGATTACCGTAGATAAGAGTTTTGATGGCTTTTGGCATATTCGAGATTTTGGACGTGGTTTACAATACAAACACCTTACACAAAATGAAAGTATGGAAAAAAAAGAACATCCGTCTGTTATAGGGAAATTTGGTGTCGGTTTAAAGGATGCCATTGCTGTCCTTTATAAAAATGGAATATATATTAAAATTATATCGAAGCACTGCAATATCGAGTTTGGTATGAGACCGAAAAAGGGTTTCCCTGATACAAATACACTGCACGCACTAATTTCTGATTCTACAAACTCTCAAATGGCTGGAACAGAATTTATTATTGGTGTAACCGATATTGATATAGAAAAAGCAAAGTCACTATTTCTTGTGTTTTCTAATAAACAGCCTCTTGATGTCACAAGAAACGGAGAAATTTATGAAAAAGACAATGCATCTGGTTCGATATATGTTCATGGCGTAAAAATAGCAGAAGAGCCCAAATATATTTTTGATTATAATATAACAAAAATAAGTGCTAATCTTAATAAAAACCTTAACAGAGAGCGAAGTTCAGTAGGTAGAACAGCATATTCAGATATAATAAAAAAAATTCTTTTAAATTCAAAGTCAGATACCGTTATTAAATATTTAATTGCTCAGTTATGTGAAATTCCTAAGGGTACTAATTGTGAGGAGATATTGTTAACAGATGTTCAATTACATGCAATTAAAAAGTATAACGCAGCAGATCGCTTAATCTTTATTTCTCAGACAAATGCGTATAATATGACGAATGATGATAAAGAAAAAATTAGAGAGTCTGGCAGAAAAGTTGTTGTTATACCAGATTCAATTTATGAAAAAGTAGAAAAATGTACAGATTATGACGGAAATGAGATTGGAACATTTAGTACTGTTTTACGTGAATACAATGAGAACTTTAAATACAAATTTGTTGAAGAGTCAGAGCTGTCAGAAAGTGAAAAATATATTTTTTCTTTAAAAGAATGGGTTTTATCAATCTATGGAAATCAGAGATATTCAAATCGAATACTTGTGTCAGAAAATATTAACGAAATGACATCTGGTGATGTTCTTGGTGTATACGAACCTAAAGATGATAGAATTATACTTAAGCGTGAAATTCTGAAAGATATATCATGTTTTTGCGAGGTTCTGTTTCATGAGTTGGTTCATGCGAACACAAGATATCCAGATAATAATCGATCCTTTGAAAATGCACTTGGTAGTATAATTGGAAGATTGAGCAAAAAAATTATTAATGATAAAAAGTAATTCAGACCTCTCTCGAAAAACTTTCAAAAGGAAGAACGACTTTTATTATTGCGCACAGACTTTCGACTATCCGAAATGCCGATGTTATAATCGTCCTGACAGAAAACGGAATCGAGGAAACAGGGACGCACAAAGAGCTTATGGAGCAAAAAGGGGAGTATTACAAACTTTACAACCTCTATGCCGACGTGTTTTCGGATAAACAGCAATAGCGTCTCGGAATTAAACATCAGAAATTATACAGAAAGAAAGCGCACCCTTCACGGGTGCGCTTTCTGCACGGTTCATATTAAATATTTTCGAGAGATTTTGACAGGAAAGCCTTTGTCTTTTTCGATTTCGGAAAGTTAAATACCTCGTCGGGCGTGCCGTACTCTTCGATCAGTCCGTCGGCGATGAACATGATTCTGTCAGCGACATTTTTTGCGAATTCCATTTCATGGGTGACGATTATCATCGTCCGATCCTGTTCTTTAAGGCTTTTTATAACGCGCAACACTTCTCCCGTCAGTTCGGGGTCGAGCGCGGAAGTAGGCTCGTCAAAACACAGAATGTCCGGGTTGAGCGCCAATGCCCGTGCTATCGCAACACGTTGCTGCTGTCCTCCGGAAAGTTCACACGGGTAGTTTTCGGTCTTATCCGAAAGTCCGACGCGGTCGATCAGTTCCCGCGCTTTTTTATCTATATTTTTTTCGGTATCTACACCCAACAACGTCGGAGCAAGCGTCACGTTTTTCAGCACCGTGTATTGCGGAAACAGATTGAACTGCTGAAAGACGAGCCCGAAATGAAGCCTGTTTTTCCGTATCTCCGCTTCGCTGATCTTTTTTTTGTTCGCGGCATCATATATTATCTTTCCGTCAACGGTGATGGTGCCGCCGTCGGCGAATTCAAGAAAGTTAATGCAGCGCAAAAGCGTTGTTTTTCCTCCGCCCGACGACCCGATCACGGCAAGAACTTCTCCTTTTTCAAGAGAAAAACTGACGCCTTTCAGAACGCTTGCTTTGCCGAAATTCTTTTTCATATCTTTAACTTCGAGAACAGCCATCGGTTTTCCTCCTTACCTGAAATATGAAAGTTTCTTTTCAGCGAAATTGAAAAGCAGCGTGAGTATTCCGCTGAATGCGAGATAAAAGACTCCCGTGAAGAGCAACGGCCAGAGAAGACCGCCGTTTTTGATGAACTTTTCTCCGAAGTATATCAATTCCTGAATCGCTATGATCCTCGAAAGCGAAGTGTCTTTTACAAGCGTTATGATCTCATTGCTGATCGGCGGGATAATACGCTTAACGACCTGCAACAGCGTTATTTTGAAGAATATCTGCGACCGTGTCATTCCGAGAACCTGCCCGGCTTCATTCTGTCCTCTCGGAATGCTTTCGATCCCTCCGCGGTAGATCTCCGAAAAATAGCAGGCGTAGTTGATAATGAACGCGACAAGCGTCGCAATCATTCGTCCGCTGTTTCCCGTTCCCCAAATATTGTTCCCGAGAAGTCCCGGTCCGTAATATATGATTATCAGCTGAAGCATCAGCGGCGTTCCTCGGATTATCCAGACGATTATCCGAACAAGCGCTTTTAACGGCTTGAATTTGCACATTGAGCCGAGCGAAATGATAAGTCCGAGCGGCAAAGCTCCGACCAGTGTGAAAAAGAATATTTTGATTGTTTCGACAAAACCGATCGACAGGGATTTCATTACAGTTTCAAACATTTGATCCGTCCTTATGCAGTTCGCTCTTTTCAGTCAAAAAAGACCGCGAGGCAGAAGACTTGAAAGTCTTCTGCCGTTTCGGTTCCAACTTATATATTACTTCTGTTCGATGATGGTTTCCTGAACGATGCTGTATTTCTCCGCGAGTTTCGCAATGGTTCCGTTATTGTATGCTTTAACCAAGAATTCGTTCAGCGCCTGTGCCAGATCGGAGCCTTTTCTGAACCCGACGCCGTATTCTTCGGATGTAAGTTCGATTTTATATGTGAGGTTGGAATAACCGGTTCCTTCTCCGATCATTGCGCCCGCCATTATAAGATCGATTACCGCCGCATCCGATGTTCCTGCCGCCACTTCTTTCACCGCGTCCGTCTGCGCTTCTACGGGTGTTACTTTGTATTTGAGTTTCGTAAGCGCCTGTTCGCCGGCAGACCCGCCCTCAGCCGCGAAGTTCAGGTCTTTAAGAGATTCGACGGTTGTATACTGATCCGCCTTATCTTTCGGAATAACAACGACCTGAGCGTTCTTGCAATACGGATTTGAAGTTTCCATAGCCGCCTTGACGCCGTCTGTCAGCGTCATACCGTTCCAAACGCAGTCAATTGATTTTCCGCTGAGTTCAAATTCCTTATTATTCCAGTTGATAACAACAAATTCCGCTTCAACGCCGAGTTCTTTTGCAAACGCTTTGGCAAGATCCGCGTCAAATCCAATCCATTCGCTGCTTCCGCTTTCCTGATAATCCATGGGTTTGAAATCAGTTATTCCGATAACGAGTTTGCCTTTTCCTTTTACGAATTCGCTGTCAGAATCAGAATCCTTTTTGCCGCATCCGACAAGACACACCGTCAGGATCGCGATAACCATCAACATTGCAAATACTTTTTTCATCTTAATTTCTCCTTCGTTTCAGAAACGTTATTTTGATGTCACTATTATACTTCATTGTGTTAAAGTTGTAAAGTGATTTTTCGTGACTTTTCGATTTTTGTATGATTGCATAAAAAATCAATAGTTTCATACGATAGGTTGTTGTATTATGACAATAGGCTTGACATATCTGTCGATTTCCGTCATAATGAAACACTCGTTAATGCCGACGGTTTGTTTCTGAGGCAGAATGAGTTATGACGCAATAGAACTCCCGACAGGAGTGACACAAAAAGTTTTCCGTAAAATTATTGACATTTGATACTAATTAGTATATAATATCAATAACAACACGGTGTAAGGAGCATCATCAGTGACACGACATAATACTATCCAACGTTCTTTGGTGTTGGATGCTGTCAACAGACTTAAATCTCACGCAACGGCTGACGAGGTATATGCGGAGGTTGCCGCGACGCACCCGAATATCAGCAAAGCCACCGTATACAGAAATCTGAATTTACTGTCGGAGATGGGAATGATCAGAAAATTGGAAATTCCGGGAGGAGCAGACCGTTTCGATCATATATGTAAAGAGCACTGTCATGTAAAATGCGAAAAATGCGGAAGGGTTTTTGATATTGAGATCCCGTATATCGACGGCTTGGATAACCTTGTCGAAAACCGTAACGGGTTTGAACTTACCGGATACGATATCCTTTTCCGCGGAATTTGTCCTGGCTGCCGTGCATCGTCCGACGGGGATAAGTGATCCGAGCAACCGTATATAAGCACAATGCGGGCGATATGCGCCCGTAAATATAAATTGAAAAGGAGTACAGTACATCATGAGAAGTATTACAACATTGGATCTGCAGTACGCGCATCGTTTTTACGGCTTCAAGGGTGAGGCGCAGTATTTACACGGACATACGGGAGTTCTGACTATCGAGGTCGAGGATAGCGTTGAACCCGGCGTAAACATGGTTTTCCCCTGTAACGAGATACAGAAAACCGCTTGGGAAGTCCTGAAAAATTTTGACCACGCTTTGATCCTGAGAGAAGACGATCCTCTTCTTCCGGCTATACTTTCCGTTTATGAGGAGCAGGGAATTAAAAACGGAGCGCCGACCAACAAGATGAAGGGGCCCGCTTTCAAAACCGAATTGGCGACCGCATACCCCGACTGCCGCTTGGTAGTTACAAAAGAGACTATGACTGTCGAAGGCATGATCAAAATCGTTTATGATTTGCTGAAGGACAAACTTAACATTGCAAAACTGACGTTTACAAGCGGAGTAAATGCCGCGACACAGGAATATCAGCCGAGCAAAAGCATAGCGCGTTGCCCGCTTTGCGGAATTGCGCTGAACGAGAACGGCGTTTGCCCGAAATGCGGATACAGAAAAGCGTAATACCGTTTTTTGAAAAACATAATTTGTGAAAGAGCCCCGTTGGAAATGCAGAAATTACTGCGTTTCCAACGGGGCAATTATTATTCTTGAAAATCGGTACATGCGAATTGTCAGTCGCATATACCAAAATTATGTTGACAATTTATAATCATACTTTTCGTGTAAAATACTATTAGTTCATCAGAAGTATATAGTGTGGCAGAAAAACGGAAGATATGCAGAAGTCGTTTCCTTTTTCAGCGATAAGAGAAATAAACAAGTTGTTGTATCTATAGACTTTGCCGAGGAAGGGGATATCAATAAAAACTTTAAGTACGAACAGTATATGAACGGATACAACGGCTGGTACTACAACATCATTGTAACAGAGTATGAGCCGTCAAATTTGAAAAAGTATCTTTCGGGTTGTGAGATTGTCTATGATAAACAAACAATGAACGGAAAGTGTCAAGTCGGATCTGGTTGTATAATAACCTTCACGCATGATACCCCGTTCATTGTTCAAGAAGATAATACAACATCCGAATCAAAAAGTCAAGAGGTTTCTGATAAAAAAATTGGACTCCGACCGCGATACATCTCTCGATCCGAGGACATTGGTGACGAACGCGCTTGAATCCGTCGCCGTGACAGAGGACGATAAGACTTTTCTCAAGGCGTATAAGGATCAGATCGACATCCTCAACAAGCAGACGAAAAGGTTGGCGGAGATCAAGGCAGAGATCAAAGACATCTCATTCGGTAAGGCAAGGACAGAAGCAAACTTCCGGGGCTTGAGGAAAGCGCACGGAAGTTTGAGAGGGCTATATCCGCGAAGGACAAACGACTTCTCAAAGAGATTAACATTCAAAGAAATTCCGAAGGAGGATGATGTTGACGTGAAAGTTATTACGGGAACGGTGAAGACGAAGAACGCAACTGCGGCGCTGGCTCTGCGCTCCGAGCCGTCCACACAGACGGGGACAAGGTTCTTCTACATACCGAAAGACAAAAAAGTTTCGATCGTCGCGGAGGCGGTCACGGAGGCAAACGGATATACATGGGACTGCGTCATCGCGGAGTACGGCGGCAAGGAATACATAGGATATTCGGCGGCGGAATTTTTGAAGTAAAAAGTGGCACAAAAAGTGGCACAAATTATCATAAAACATAGTGACAGGCGTCATTTTGAGAGGAACACAAGGATAAAAAAATCCCCATAACCGCAGGTTTTTTGCCGTGGTTATGGGATTTTTTGATGGTGGAGGCGGGGAGAGTTGAACTCCCGTCCGAAAACGCGTTCCCGAGACTTTCTACGAGTGTAGTTTATCGTTCGGATTCGGCGCGGGAGGAACGACAAACAGATCCTCATGCGCTATAAACGGGATTAAGCCGCAGTGGAGTCCCGATATCCTCCCTTGCCATTCACCGCTGAGTCGACGCCCTGTTCTTTGCCGCGGTACTCAAAGAGAGGACGGCTGCCGTGTTAGGCAGCTGCTAATTCTGTTCTATTAGCGTTTAATTTTAAGTTTAGGCCTTTTAAGTGATTGCCCGACACTACTCGCTTATCAAGGTTCGGCGCCCCCGTCGAAAACCGGTACGCCCCCATATTTTTTTGTGCAATCTATTTTACCACAAACCCAGCCGGTTGTCAACAGGCGTGTTTTGTCAAAAAATGAAAATATTCGGGAAAAGGCTTGAAATGGCGGAAATGATGTGATATAATACACTTGTTATACAGATCACAAGTGTTTGCGCGTTTCGGTTCAAACATTTTTCTGCAGAATTTGTTTCCGTAGCTCAGCAGGATAGAGCGACCGCCTCCTAAGCGGTAGGTCGGGTGTTCGAATCACCTCGGGAACGCCATTTTCAGATGCCGACACGCATTCGTTTATGCGTGTCGGTGTTTTTTTCGGTATTTGCGGATGTGTTCTTTCGTTTTCGATTCCGCGGGGACGGTCGGAATACCGTCCTTTTGACGGATTTTTTATGAGAACGGTTTTACTGTAAAACGGCTCGCCCGTTACCGAATAATTTAATTGTGAAACATATTTTAACGGAAAACATATAAGGCATTTTGCAACGGGAGGACATACAATGCTTGAAAAGGGCAAAGCCGCAATCGGCGCTTGGTACGGGGTTGACGATAAGTATTATGACGACCGCCGCATACAGGCGGTAACGGAATGCGGGATCGATTTTGTATTCACGGGGTATAATCACGACGAACGCTCCGAGCAGATTTTGAAGTCGTGTGAGAAATACGGGCTCGGGCTTATCCTATTTGATTGGAAATACTATCAGAGACCCGAACGGTACGGAACCGACACGGTGGAGCAATCGCTTGATCACATTTCAAGCCCCGCGGTTATCGGTCACGCTCTGTTTGACGAGCCCAACTGTGAACTGTACGATACTTTGGAGCATAACCGCAGTGTGTATAAAGCAAGATTCCCGGATAAACTCGCATATATGAATCTTTTGCCTCTCATACATGATACAGACAGACTCGGCGCTTCGAGTTACGAAGAATATGTTGAAATGTATGCGAAAAAGGTCAACTCGGACTTCATATCCGTGGATATATATCCTTTGGTCGTCGATAACGGCAGAGAGTATCTGCATCCGGATTACATAAACAACCTGTCTATTGTTGCGGATGCGTGCAGACGGTACGGAAGAGAGTTCTGGTGCTTTATTCAGTCCATGCCGTTCAATATTGTCCGCCGTGCGCCGTCGGAAGCGGACATCCGTTTTGAATTTTATTCCCTGCTTGCTTTCGGCGCGAAAAAAATTCTTCATTTCTGCTATGCGACTCCGCCGTCGGGCGCAGAGCAGTTCCCGTATGCGATGACGGATATTTACGGAGAAAAAACACCGCTGTGGCATTTTTGCAAAACCGTGAATTATGAGTTCCGTGCTTTCCGAAAAATCTATGAGCGGTATGATTATATCGGCACATACTCTTATAAGACCGAAGATGTTCCCGATTACCTTTCTTTCAAGGAAACAGCGGACGCTCAGAGTTTAAGCGCGCTGCATTCCGACGGTTGTCTTTTGGTCGGATGTTTTGAGAGCCCGAGCGGAAAAGGATATATTGTTACGAATATGTCCCGTCTTGAGGATCATCAAAACGTATCGTTCAGTTTTATCCCGCGCGCGGACGCCGTCGCTTATATTAAAGGTTTGCCGCAAAAACTTGAAAAAGACGCTGACGGATGCGTGCATCTTACGCTTGAAAGCGGTGAGGGTGTGTTTATTGAAGATCGGGCGGAATAATTGAACGGTTCGGAAAAGCAAAACACATTTTATTATTTGCGCAAGGTTCGGAAAAGCGCCTTTTACGCCGCGCTTTTCCGCCGTGCGCCGACGAGATAGGAAGAGTATACGAAGAAAACGGCGAGAGATATTCGGAGGGCGTGCCAAAGAAAACACCTTTAAGTTGAACGCAAAAGATTTTTCCGTTACGGAAATTGTGAGTGAAAGTATTTCTCCCACAGGTGCGCGGGATGATGCGGGAATTCTGACCGTTGCGTATGACCGAGATGTTCCGGAAGAAGCGCAAAGTCTTTTCGACAGGGCGAAACCGACGGCTGACATCAGAACCCTGACCGTTGTTCTCGATCCGAACACCGAAAAGGAAAAGGTTCTCTCCAAGACCGTGAGAAAGGGTGATCTTTTCGGAATAGTCATCCCCGACGGATATGAAATGTTTTCGGATGAAGAATGCACCGTTCCGTATGTTTCGGACGGAAATGCGGACTCTCATGTCCTCATATATTCAAAAAAAACGTGATGTGCTTTCCGTTCGGCGATCAGATCCGAACGGAAACCGCGAAAAATAATATTCGGGATTTTTTCCCGAATAACATATAAAATCACGCCGCAACAGGTGTTTTACCTGTTGCGGCGCGGTTTTTGATACTTATTCAGATCGGGTTTCGTAAACATTGCGCAAAGTGAAAGACTCGCGCAAAATACTGCGGAAGCGTACCGTTCCGATAATATTAAAGAACGAGCGACGGAGCCGAGTAAACGCGGGATTTGAGTTCGCTGTTAAGCATGTAAAGACCTTTCGAATCGCTTCCGAAAAGTTCCATTTTCGTTATCATGTCAGACGCGTTCTTTTCCTCTTCGCCCTGTTCTTTGACGAACCAGTCGAGCAACTGCATCGTTCTGAAATCGTGGATGTCGTATGCCGCCGCATAGATCGTGTTGATAAGGCCTGTAACATATTTTTCGTGAGCAAGCGCAACTTTGAGCGGCGTCATGTTGTCGCCCTTCTCCCATGTGGGAGCGTCGATCTTTTCGAGAACGACTTTCTGTTCGTTGTTCAGCAGATACTGATAAAACAGCATCGCGTGATCTCTTTCTTCCTGCGCCTGAACCTTGTACCAGTTCTCGAAACCGTCAAGACCCGCCGCCGCATAGTAATTTGAAAGATCCAGATACAGATACGCCGAGTAAAGCTCCTTGTTTACCTGCTGATTGAGCAGTGCCGCTACTTTTTCATCCATTGTTTTATCCTCCGATATTTTAATAAAATTTAATTCTGAATTTTGTTTCTGCAATCGGGACATACGCCGCGTACCCGCAGATCGTATGAGTCAATGCGCTGTCCGAGATTTTTCTCTATTTCGGACGTGAGGTCGTCGGAATATATGTCGGAAATCTTTCCGCAAACCGTGCATATAAGGTGATCGTGGCGGGATGTGTTGTCGTATCTGTCGGGAGATCCCGGTTCGGAGATCCTTATGATCTTGCCGTTTTCCGCGAGCGTGTGAAGATTGTTGTAGACCGTGGCATGAGATATTTTTGAATTATCCATCTTCATTTGCATATATATCTGCTCGGCAGTCGGATGCGTGTCCGCAGTCATGATAATGCGTAAGATCTCCTCGGCATATTTCGTCATCCGTACCACCTCTTTATATTTAGAACAATTCTAATATCAATATTATAACTCATTATATCCGTTTTGTCAACGGGAACGCTGAAAATATATTTTGTCAAAGATGTAAGAGATCCCGCTTTCGGTTTGAAAATGAAAAGGATCGTCCCGAATTGCAGTTACGGGACGATCCGAAGGAGTATATGATAAAAGGTGCGTTATGCTTGTTTTGCGTTGCTGACGATCTTGCAGTAAGCGTTTGAGGTGATCTTATAGATGAGTGTGTAGAATAATGCGTAGATTATAAATGTCCCGACCGTTACCGCCGCGAACAGCGCCGTGTTCTGAAGATTAAACAGCGCGAGTAACTTTTTGACCATGGGGAAGGCAAAGGCAAGATGAATCGCCGCGAAAACGAGCGGCATGAAGAAAACCGTCAGAAGTTGCGAGTTAATGATCTTCCGTATCTCTTTTTTCGTCATTCCGACTTTTTGCATGATATCGAAACGCGCCCGATCTTCGTATCCTTCCGTTATCTGCTTGTAGTAGATGATCAGTACGGCTGATGATATGAAGACTGCGCTTAGAATTGCGCCGAGATATAAGAGCCCGCCGTAAGTACCGTAGAAATCGTCGCGGTTCGTCTCACGTCCTTCGATGAAGAAAGATCCGAGGTGACACGTTTCTTTTATATTTGTCAAGGCATTTGAAGCCGATAGTATACTGATAATTTTTTCCTGTCCGTCGGCATCGAGCCCCGTATCGAAATCGATCTCGCACCGATGCGGATCGAGGTCGCCGTCGGCTGTTTGAAGGTCGGAGATGAGTGCGTCGGGGTTTGCAGATATTATCGTGAGACATGAAAAGGCACTGATCGCTGCGTTTGAGTTTCCGATCTCCCTGTGTTCCGCGGCTTTGACCGTGTACGGCGGATTTCCGTTAAACCCGATCGTGGTCGCGTCGTACTTATCCGTGTCCCTGAACTCCGAAACTATGACTTCTCTGTCCGAAAGCGTTTCATTCGCGCCTGTCATCGCGTTGTAATCGGAAAGGGGAACGATATACAGTTGATAGAGCCCTTCACCCGTTGCGCTCATCGCGCTGTCGGTCTCTTCCCGATCCGTGATCATGTCCGTCCCTCTGCGAAGCGCCGTTACATCCGCTCTTCTGTACAGTATGACGTTTTTCATCTCTGCGCCGTTGTCCGTAACCGTCTCTTCGATCGCTTTGCGAACCGCTTCGGCATTTTCCGCTGTCGCGTATTCATTGCTCAGGAAACGGACGGAGATATTTATTTCTCGCGGATAACGGGCATTGATCGCGTCTTCCGCGCCGAAATAAAGGCTTGCGGTCGAGGAGATCATAACGAGTACCATAGTGGCGAGAATACAGACAGACGCGAGCCCCGCGCCGTTGCGCTTCATTCTGAATGCCATTGAGGAGACCGAAACAAAGTGCGAAGGCTTATAGTAATAATCCTTTTTCTTTTGCAACAGTCGGCAAAGGGAGACGGAACCTGCTATGAAGACGAGATAAGTTCCTAAAATGACCATTGTGACGGCGATAAAGAAAAGCATCATCGCCGATATAGGATTTTTGATAGAGACCGCGAGCCAATATGCGCTGATGAGAAGAATTGCTCCGATTATCCCGAGAATGATATTCCCTTTCGGAGGTTTCTCCCCGAAACTTTCGCTTTTCAGCAGCGAAGCGGTGTTTGAAAAGCGTATTTGACGAAGCGAATTCAGAAGCAAAAGCAAAAAGATGGCGCAAAAAACGGCAACGGTCATTATAATTGCCTCGGGGGACACGGAAAGCGAGAAAGTGACGCTTCCTTTCAGAAGGTTGATGAGTCCGAGTTCCGCGAGTTTTGACAGCGATATACCTGCTCCGAGACCGACGAGAAGCGAAAAGAACGAAATGATCAGGGACTCCCACAGAAGGATCCGACCTATGTTTCGCTTTCCCATGCCGAGAATATTGTACAGACCGAATTCTTTTTTACGTTTTTTCATCAGAAAAGAATTTGTGTAAAAAAGAAAAATGCATGAAAATATCGCGATTACTATTGTTCCGAACGAGAGCATGAGTTGCACGCCGTGTCCTCCGCCCGTCATTGAAACCGTCTTGCTCTTTTGCAGAAACGCGACTATATAGAACATCATGACCATTCCGACACAGGTCAGGATGTAGGGGATATACAGTCTCTTGTTTTTCCTTATTCCGTCATAGGCGAGTTTCGGATAAAACCCCGATTTCATCGTCTTTCACCGCCCGTCGCGAGAAGTGTCAGCGTGTCGGAAATCTTCTGATAAAGTTGCTCGTCGGTGTCCTTTCCTCTGTATATCTGGTGAAAGACCTCGCCGTCTCTGATAAACAGAACGCGGCTTGCGGAACTTGCGGCTTTGACCGAGTGCGTGACCATTATGATCGTCTGACCGAACATATTTATCTTTCCGAACAGACGAAGAAGTTCTTCTGTCGCCCTCGAATCGAGCGCGCCCGTCGGTTCGTCCGCGAGAATCAGTTTCGGGTCCGTTATCAGCGCACGTGCGACCGCCGCACGCTGTTTCTGACCGCCCGAAATCTCATAAGGATATTTTTTCAGAATATCCGTTATTCCGAGATCCGCGGCAATGGGTTTGAGACGTTCGCTCATCTGTCTGTAATTCTTTCCCGCGAGCACAAGCGGCAAAAATATGTTGTCCTCGACCGTGAAGGTGTCGAGAAGGTTGAAATCCTGAAAAACGAATCCGAGATTATCTCTTCTGAATGTCGCAAGTTCGGAATCCTTTATTTTTGAAATATCCATGCCGTCGAGCAGGACACTCCCCGCCGTCGGCTTGTCGAGTGCCGCGATGATGTTCAGGAGCGTTGTCTTTCCCGAACCCGATTCGCCCATAACGGCGACATATTCGCCTTTTTCAACGCTGAAATCAACTTTTTTCAGTGCTTGTGTTTTGTTTCCGCCGAAACGGGAAACATAGATCTTTTTCAGTCCTTTGACTTCGAGAATACTCATTGTCGGTCTTCCCTCCGAATTATTTTCTGTCCCCATTATAGCAGAAAAGGGAAATGGATCGCCATCGATTCGGCTTACATTTCCCGTCTATTTCTTACTCTTTTGTAAGATTCAGATCATACTGATCGAATTTGATGCAGACAGTCGTTCCTTTTCCCGCTTCGGATTCTGCGGAGATCTCCGTTCCGAGTTTTTCGCATACGCACTTGCACAGATAAAGACCTATCCCGCTCGCTCGCATATCGTTTCTGCCGTTACAGCCCGTATAGCCTTTCTCAAAAACTCTCGGAAGGTCTTCTGCTGCAATTCCTATTCCGTTATCCGAAATGCACAGCGTTTTCGGCTTTTTTTCGTATATTCTGATCTCGCCGCCCTTGCCGGTGTATTTCAGGGCGTTTGAAAGTATCTGTTCGAGCACAAAAGAGAACCATTTTTCATCGGTCACGAGCGTTTCGGAGAGCGGCGTATAATCAAGCCTGATCTTTCTTCCTATAAATTCGGAGGAAAACCTTCTTACCGCGTTTTTTATGATTCTGTCAAGGTCATGTTTAAGAAAAACATAGTCTCCCGATTCCGAGTCGAGCCGCAGATACGCCATGACCATTTCGACATACTGTTCGATTTTGAAAAGTTCGGAAGATAACTGACGCGAGGCGGGGGAGTCGTCGTTTTGAAGTGTCAGTTTCATCGCGGAGATCGGCGTCTTTATTTGATGCGCCCAAACCGTGTAATATTCGACGGTGTCCCTTAATCTTTCCTCCGCTCTTGCCGCGGTTTGAACATTCTCTGTTTTCAGGTTTTCGATCACATCGAGAAGATCGCTTTCTTCAATGCTGTCCGCATGCGGCA
Source organism: uncultured Eubacteriales bacterium (assembly GCA_902373415.1). GTDB lineage: Bacteria > Bacillota > Clostridia > Oscillospirales > UBA644 > UBA644. The sequence goes on from CABKLX010000001.1 coordinate 203,901, forward strand.
GATCGGGCATTGTCGATGCGGAAAGTGTTTTTGCGGAACAGACCCGCTTGTGACGCGCCGCAACGCGGCGGAAGTCTATTGCTGTCATGACCGCCGCAAGAAGAACACACAGACCCGCAGGATAAGCGACCGCGCCTATCGGCAGACGGTAGAGAGCGAAAGTAACCGCAAAAACGGAACAGAACAGAACGAAAGCGAACAGACCTCTTCGTCGCTGTTTTATATACTGTGCGAAAAGTTTCATCGTCCGTTCCTTCCGTTTATTATTCCAATATGTAGCCTATGCCGAATTTTGTCGATATGAAGTCGGGAAGTCCCTCAGAGCCGAGTTTTTTTCTGAGCCTGTTGACATTGACCGTCAGCGTGTTTTCGTCCACGAACTGATCTGTCTGCCAGAGACGCTCCGTCAGACGCTCTCTGCTGACCGTCTTTCCCTTGTTTTCCATCAGACAAAGCAATATGCGATATTCGTTTTTTGTCAGCGGGATCTTTTTCCCCGCGACGGTCAGCGTTCCGTCTCCCGTGTTCAGAAGCGCGCCCTTGTGTTCGAGAACGGGGACGGATGCTCCGAAATCGTATGTTCTTCTGAGCAACGCCTGCACTTTTGCGGTCAGCACGCTCATGTCAAACGGTTTTGAGATGAAATCGTCCGCTCCCATGTTCATCGCCATGACGATATTCATGTTGTCGGAGGCGGAGGAAACGAAAATGATCGGCACTTTTGAGACGTTTCTTATCTGCGCGCACCAATGATAACCGTTGAAAAACGGCAGCGAAATGTCAAGCAGAACGATATGAGGCTGAAATTTCCCGAAGTCTGCCATTACATCTCTGAAATCGTTGACTTTTTCAGCATCGACGCCCCACGGTGCTATCTGAGATCTGATTTCTTCCGCGATGACGTTGTCGTCCTCGACGATCAGCATTTTATACATTTCCTCGCCTCCTTTCCCGAATCACAGACAGGGTAGGGATCAAACTCTGTTTTTGATCTCCTCCGTGATCTTGGATACGAATTCATCGAGTTTCATCGTAATATTTTCAGAGCCGTCGCGCGTGCGGACGGAAACGGTTTCTTCCTCGGCTTCTTTCTGTCCGATAATGAGCATATACGGAACTCTGTCCGTGACCTGCGCCTCTCGGATAAGATAACCGATCTTCTCGTTCCTCTGATCGAGTTCACAGCGCACACCCGCACGGCGAAGGGTCTCGTAAACCTTCTTTCCGTATTCCGCGCTCTTTTCCGAAACGAGCAGAACCTTTGCCTGCAATGGCGCGAGCCATGTCGGGAATTTTCCCGCATAATGTTCGGTCAGTATTCCGATAAATCTTTCGATCGAGCCGAACACGACGCGGTGAATCATTATCGGACGCTGTTTTTCGCCGTTTTCGTCAATATATTCAAGCCCGAAATTGAGAGGCATCTGGAAGTCGAGCTGAATCGTTCCGCATTGCCATGTACGTCCGATCGAGTCTTCGAGATGGAAGTCTATCTTCGGTCCGTAGAATGCTCCGTCGCCTTCGTTGACAGTATACGGCATACCGAGTTTTTCAAGCGCCGCTTTCAGCCCGTTTGTCGCGTCTTCCCAGTCCTCGTCGCTTCCCATGCTGTTCTCGGGACGTGTCGAGAGTTCGACCGCGTATTTGAAGCCGAATTTTCCGTATACCTCGTTTATAAGATGAACGACGCCAGCGATCTCGTCGGTTATCTGATCTCTCCGCATGAATATGTGCGCGTCGTCCTGCGTGAAGCAACGAACTCTGAAAAGCCCGTGAAGCGCGCCGCGCAGTTCATGGCGGTGTACAAGTCCGAGTTCCCCGACGCGGAGCGGAAGTTCACGGTAACTGTGCGGACGGCTGCGGTATACCATAACTCCGCCGGGACAGTTCATCGGCTTGACGCAGTAAATATCTTCATCAATGACCGTCGAGTACATATTGTCTTTGTAATGATCCCAGTGTCCGCTTGTCTCCCAAAGTTTTCTGTTCATTATCATCGGGGTAGAGACCTCGACATAACCCGCTTTCGTGTGGAGATCTCTCCAATAGTCGATCAGAGCGTTTTTGAGTTTCATTCCGTTGGGCAGGAAGAAGGGGAATCCCGGCGCTTCGTCGCAGAGCATAAAAAGTCCCATTTCCCTGCCGATCCTTCTGTGATCTCGTTTTTCGGCTTCTTCGAGCATTTTCAGATGTTCTTCAAGCTCCGCCTGAGTTCTGAAAGCGATGCCCTTGACGCGGGTCAGCATCTTGTTATTTTTGTCGTTTTTCCAATATGCTCCGGACTGACCCGTTATCTTGAACGCTTTGAGCGCTTTCGTGTAGCACAGATGAGGACCTACGCACATATCCGTGTATTCGCCCTGTTTATAAAAACTGATCTGCGCGTCAGGATCGAGGTCTCCGATGTGCTCGACCTTATACTTTTCTCCGAGACTTTTCATCAGTTCGATCGCTTCTTCTCTCGGAAGGGTAAAGGGCTTTATCGGAAGATTTTCCTTGACGATCTTCTTCATTTCCGCTTCGATCGCGGCAAGATCCTCCTCGCCGAGTTTTTCGTCACCGAGATCGACGTCGTAATAAAACCCGGTCTCCGTTGCGGGACCGTATGCAAAATCCGCGTTCGGATGAAGCCTCTTTATCGCCTGCGCCATGATATGCGCCGCGCTGTGGCGGATAACATGGAGTTCTTCTTCCTCGGGACATTCGGCGACGGTTCCGTCATTATAAATGATTTTCATAGTCAATGTATCTCCTTATTTGATCTTCTTGTTATATCTTAAAAAATTCGCTTCGTTTTTTGAATACAGCCTGAACGTAATTGATGCGTTCAATATTTTCATTCATCCGAAAAATCCCTTCCCGAAAGAAAATCTCCGACAACGCGATTGAATTCCTCTGGTACTTTGCACGCGATAAAATGATCGCCTTCGAGAAAGACGAGTTTCGCGCCCGGTATGTTTTCGGCAATGATCCGCGTGTGTGTTTTTTTGATCATATCGTCCGTCCCCGCGATGACGAGCGTCGGCATTGTCAGCGCGGAAAGTTCCTGTGTCCTGATCTTCGGCCAGTTGACCATGAGTCCGAGCATTTCGGCATTCTTTTTCGCTTCACCGTCCGTTTCCGCGGAAGCGAGCGCTGTCGCGTAATCTTTTTCGATCGGTGCCTGATATCTCCGTTTTACTCCCGAGGGATCGATATTTGCCCCGTTCAGAACAAGTCTTTCGACCATTTCGGGATGTGACAGCGCGAAATACAGCGCCACATTGCCTCCGTCGGAAAATCCGAGAATATGCGCCTTTTCTATGCCGTGTGATCGCATGAAGATGTAAAGATCATCCGCGAACTGTTTTATGCTGAATTCGGCTTTTCCGCGTTCGGATCTTCCGTGTCCGCGCGAATCGATCGCGATAACTCTGTAAAATTTTGAGAAATGATCCGTCTGGTTTACAAAATACTCAAGGCTGCCGCCGTTGCCGTGGAGAAGGATCAGCGGAAAACCGTCGCCTTTTTCTTCATAGTGGAGTTTTATGTTCATGCTTATCCTTAATTTGCGGAAGCCTCTTCTTCATCGGCTTTGCTCGCGGTTTCTTTCTTTTTGTTTTCTGCTCTTTTTCTTTCAAATCTCTGCGATATCAGCCCCGGAAGACCGCCTTTTCCCGTGTGACATTCGGAAGAGAAGATATGTATCAGCAATTCTTCCGCAGATGCCGCGAGCGCTGTCAGTACGACTGCGAAACAGTACCAGAAAGCAAAGGGCGCTTTGAGCACGAACGGAACGAGGAAAACGACAAGCCCCGTGAGTTTGTTCATCAGCGTGTGCAGAGATACGAATTTTTTGAATTTTACCGCGCCGACCGCGTATGCGCAGACTCTGACCGCCGCCGCAATTGCGACAAGCCACCAAACGGGAGCGTTCAGCGTCTGACAGAGCAGGGGAAAGAGGCGCAGTATCATAACTCCGTAAAAAAGAATATCCGCAATGCTGTCGAGTTTTGCCCCGAAGGACGATTCGGAGCCCGTGAGCCTCGCAAGCGTGCCGTCAACGACGTCGCTGACGCCGCAGACCGAATACACTATGAAGAACGCAACAGAGAGCGGTTCCGTAAAAAACAGGCAAACCGTTCCCGCGATCCTGATAAAAGTGCAGATATTCGGCGGTGTAAATATTTTTTTCATTCGGTTTCTTTCCGTTTCTATCCTTTATGTGTGTCTGTTATTTTTTGTCTTTAATAAAAATATTCATCAGAATATATATGCCGATAAGCAGCGCGACCGATCCTCCGAGAACAGCGTACATGCCGCCTTCGGTGACTTTATTTCCGAAGAAATATACGCTGCAATCTATTGATTTCTTTATGCCTTCAACGACTTCGTCGGGAAAACCGAGTGCAGACATCTCTCTGAATACGCCGTTCAGCGAATGCGACCTTATCAGCGCCGTCCCGTATGTTCCGGGAAGGAACGAAAGTACTTTCTGTAAACCTTCTCCGAACTGAGAGATCGGCATATACGCGCCGCATATAAAGCCGTAACCCGCGCTGACGACGGTTCCGACCGCGGAGATCTGTCCCTGAGATTTCAGGAAAAAGTTGACGATGCTCGAAAGCGCCGTCCCGAACATGACGAGAAGAAAAACGTCGAGCAGGGCCAGAAGTATATCTCCGACGGAAAGATACCAGCCGACGCTTGCAAGATATATAAAACTTGCACCCTCGGCGATCAGGCATATTATAAATGTCGAGATGAATGTTGACAGATAATAACTCAGCGCGAGTGTCGATCTTTTGACAGGAGTCAGCATCAGGTCTTTGCGCGCGCCCGACACCTTGTCCTGAACCATTATCATGTTACAGCAGAACGCGACCGTGATACAGCATACAGCCAGCAGTGAAGAGAACAGCTGACCTCCGACCGTGGCGTCGATCAGTTCCTGCGGAAAATCAGAAAAGTGCGCCGCTTCAAGCGAAGAAACGAAACTGTCGTTGTATACTTTTGCGAGAAATGTTATATACAGAACAAGGAGAATGATCGGCGTTATAAGCGACGAAAAAAGCATGCCCTTGTCTTTGAAGAAAAGTTTGAGCCCGCGTTTTGTAAGGCTTCCGAACCCCGTCATCTGTTTTCCGCTCCTTCCGGTTTCTTTCCCGTAACGGCAAGAAAGACATCGTCCATTTTGCCCTTTGTTATCTCATAATCGGAGAATAATTCGGGATGTTTTATTATCAGTTCCGTCGCCGCCGCAGTATTCGGAACGGAAATTCTGACGGCATCGCGTACCGTCTCATAGGGAAGTCCGAGTCCTTCGGTCTGCTCTTTCGACAGTCCGTAAAGAGTGATGAAATCTCCCGTATATTTGTTTTTCAGTTCAAGCGGAGTTCCTTCCGCCGATATTTTCCCTGAGTCGATTATGACAACGTAGTCCGCGTCTGCCGCTTCCTCCATGTAATGAGTCGTCAGGAGAACGGTCATTCCTTCCTTAATACGAAGATCGCGCACGACGTCCCAGAGAAGTTTGCGTGTTTGAGGGTCGAGCCCCGTCGTAGGTTCGTCGAGTATCAGAAGTTCGGGGTTATGGATCAGCGCTCGGGCAATATCTATCCTTCTGCGCTGTCCGCCCGAAAGTTTGCTCAAAGGTCTGTTTATGAACTTTTCAAAATCAAGAAGTTTTGCAAGTTCCGAAATTCTTTTCGCGCAGTCTTTGCCTTTAATTCCGTAAAGCGCGGCGCGGTTCTGCAGATTTTCCCTGGCGGTCAGTTCTTTGTCGAGAACGGAGTTCTGAAAAACGACACCGATCTTTCGGCATATCTTTTCCATTCCTTTGTCCGTATTTTCTCCGCACACAGTCACTGAACCTGAGTCTTTTGATAACTGCCCGCATATAACGGAGATCGTTGTTGACTTGCCCGCTCCGTTGACGCCGAGAAACGCGAAAAGTTCTCCTTTGCGGACTTGAAAAGAAAGATCCTGAACCGCTTTGACTTCTCCGAACGATTTGCTCAGATGCTCGATTTCAATTATATGTTCCATATATTCTCTTCCGTTTTTCTTTGATTTCATTTCTGTTTGTCTTTATTTGTCGGTTATTTTCGTATCTGTTTTGTTTTTCGCTTTAACTCCGTTGTACTGTTTACGGACGCGTCTGCGCAAACTTCGGTTTTACGGTTTTTTTCGATTTTGAAGCATTTCGCGGCAATTATGCAATATTTATATTTATTATATGACAACTCTGCTTTTTTGTCAATGGCTATGTTAACTATATAACTGAAAATTTATCGAGAAAAAGATCTCAAAGTCCTTTTTATTGGACAGGTATTATGGTATAATGGATATGCAAAAGAAAAGGAGGTATTTAAAATGCTCTGTACGGGATTTGAAAGCGAAATCGAAAAGGATGTTTATATGCATGAACGCCTTATGTTTAACAACTTCTGCGGATCGGGGATTGAAGAGGATGTTATATCCTATCTGAAATGTCTGACTGAGCGAATTGTAATTTCAAGCAGCGGCAATACGTCGGATAAACTCGAAGGAAATATTTGTCTCGAATTTGACGGAAAGCGTTACGATTCAGGAAACTTTAAGGAGCTTTATCTCGGAATCAAAAACTGTGAACATGCGTCTTGTTTGAAACTGGATATATTCGTCGATGGCGTCGTTGATGCTTTCGCCATTGACAACGGTCGTAGGGAAAACAGTTCCCGAATGGTAATAAATGACAATTATCAATGGGACGGCACCGGACTTGCGTCGATACTTGAGGATCTTTCGTACGGTGATTTTACATATACGGCAATGATTGAAATCAAAAATTCCGGAGAAAATTTTGTAATAAAAATCATTGACGGAAAACCGATTGACATCTCATCTGAAATGATGCCTGAAATACTTCATACAAATGTAAAAGGGTGGGACTCAGACGTCAGCGGAATAAAAATATTAGCTGATTTCAAAAACGGAGAGCGCCCTGAAATTAAAGAAGAACTTCGTAAATATATTCTCGAAAAACTGGAACCGTGTCTTCTGGCGACCGGGTCCATGATTGACCGGTTGGGGGTAGACGGTTATGAAAATGCTTTGCTTGTCGGGTATAATCCTTCTTTCGAAACCGTTGAAGAAATTAAAGAGTTTTTCGACGGTCTTGAAAAAATAGTTGAACCTTTAAAAGATGAAGTTGAATTTTTTGCGGAAACCGTAACCGGTACGCGCGGAGCGATCTTTTTGAATTACGAGACTTTCGGAGTGGTCGCGGTTTACGCAAACGGAAGTAGTTTTGAGGTTGTGGGAACTTTTTTTTAGGAGCTTTTTTGATGAGATACTGCATAAAGGACACTGATAATTCGTTTGAAACTTTTTTTGACTCGGATACTGGTTTTTATTATCGCAGCGGAATTCTTGATTCGGAAGGGAATGATACGGGAAAGGATCCTTTTTCCGCCTCCTTTCCTCATCTGATCGATGTCGGTATTATGGGGCATTGCGTTCACGGAAAACTCGGACTTTGTTCAAAAGCCGGAATAGGATGTTATCAAAGCGGAAAATTTGTGGAAAAACCGAACATGAGCGCCGATGATTTTAAGAAAATTGCAGAGCAGTGCAGAGGAAAATGCTTTCAGTTTGCGCTCGGAGGCCGCGGCGATCCCGATATGCACGAGCATTTTGAGCAGATTCTGAAAATATGCCGTCAAAACAGAATAGTTCCGAATTTTACGACATCGGGATACGGTATGACTCACAAAAAAGCCCGCCTATGTTACGATTACTGCGGTGCCGTAGCCGTCAGCTGGTATAGAAGCGAATATACTTTTCGGGCGATAGAAATGCTGCTTGAAGCCGGAGTAAAAACGAACATTCACTTCGTACTCGGAAAAAACAGCATAGATGAAGCTGTTCAGCGATTGAAAAGCGATGATTTTCCGAAAGGCATCAACGCGGTGATATTTCTTTTGCACAAACCTGCCGGACAGGGAAGCCGTGATAATGTTCTCGACGCAGCAGGAGGTTCCGTTCGGGAATTTTTCGAACAGTTTGACAGACATCACGTTTTCAAATTAGGACTTGATAGTTGCAGCGTTCCCGGTATAATCAATTATTGCAGAAAGGTTCTTCCTCAATCTGTCGATACCTGTGAGGGCGCAAGATTCAGCGCGTATATAGATTCGGAATTGAAAATGAGCCCTTGCAGCTTCGACCGAAAAGAGGAATACGCCGTTTCACTTGAAAAAAGATCAATCCGCGATGTTTGGCGTTCGGATGCGTTTGAAAAATTCAGACGAAGACTCAAATCTTCGTGTCCGGATTGTCCAAAACGCGAATTGTGTCTGGGCGGATGCCCGATTTTTCCGGAAACCACATTATGTAAAAATAAGGAGCGTAAACAATGAAATTCAGAACAGATTTTGTGACAAACTCTTCAAGCGGTAATTTTACGGTGCAGACCGAATACGGTTACTACCTGGAGAAAAACAACGAAAAGATCCGAGACGGTGTTTGCTCGACTGTCGGAAATTCTTCCTGTGATGAACTTTTTTTCGAAACCGGTGTTAAATGCAATTCCGGTATTACAGAAGAATTCTGCAAATACTACCAGAATAAGAAAAATTCGCGGCCTAGACCGAGAAGTCTTGTTTTCAGTAAACAGATATCGAAAGAGTTTTTTAAGTGGGCAAAAACAGCGAAAAACATTGAATTAAGCTACAAGGACGCATATACCAGACAAACTCGGTATACAACCGGATGGGGAGAGTTTGTGGGGGACGAATGGGGCGAGGTTTGCTCTCCGTTATTTGATAGCCTGCATCCGAAAATTAAAGAGTTTTATGATCTGAACCCTGATGTCGAGTGGTACACGCAGGGCGAGTCCTTTAATCAGGATAACTATACTTGTCTGACGACGGAAACGCCGCACGGTTCAGACTGGTTTTGTTTCAAGCCGTTTCCTCTGGAAAATGAATACTCAAAACATTATATGACCGTTATAAGCTACATGAAAGAGGATATAACATGCAAGATTTACGATATGATCTATCGGGCTGCGGGCAGCCCGGATATTTCGCTCAAACAAAACGATGCGTGGCTTTCTTCAAGGCTTTCACCTGCTGAATTGGCAAAGGCAGCGGAACTTGAGCTTCGCATCATGTTGTATGCAGACAATACGAAGATCAACGATGTTGTGGTATATTACAAAAAAGGAGAAGAACTTCCGCATTGGTGCTGCGAACCGGACTTTCATAAAAGACTGGAAAATGAGACCCTTTGATATGGACTTTCGAAAAAAAACGACGGCTGTTAAGGATAACGATTCGGGAAAATATTGAAGCACGCTTATTTTTCTGTCCATCGCTTTGTTAAAAAAAGACCTCAAAGATTGTATCTTTTGAGGTCTTTTTTTGATTCGAATTTATTCTGTTTTTTGCGTAAGCCAATCTGCGATATCCGTTCCGGGGTATGCCAAAGACGGTATGTCGAAGCTCCCCGTACCGGTCTGCGAGCCTTCCGTCGTCTGTGGCGGCGTGTTTGATTAAATTGCCGAACAGGCGGATGGGAAAACACAGAAACAAGCGTAAAAACCACAGCCGTTTTTTATATTCTCGCTATTATAACTCCGTTCTGATACAGATTATACATTGCGAAAGAATGCATACTGTTCCCGTTATGCGCTTCGGTATGAAATGTTTGAGTCGCGTTTTCGACAACGATAATTCTTGCCTTGCTGTCGATCTCGTTGAAGTAGGCTTTCTGGGTCAGCGCGTATTGCATGACGGAGACATCGGACATTCCGCCCGTGACAACGATGTTTTCCAGCGTCGGAAGATTTGCCGCCAGCCATTTGACGTAATCGGGCGCGAGAAATCCGTTCGTGCAGTTCTTTTTTATCACTTCCGCGTCGGACAGAAAGCGCCCCATCTCGGGAATTATACGGCATTCTTCGTCGTTTACGCAATGAGCGGGATATGCGGTAAATTCCGCGCTTACGGCCGAATGAGAGTCAATAAAAAACACTTTTCTCGAAGCCGCAAAACTGTCGTTGACTTTTTCGATTTTCGGAATGATCTTTTCGAGACGCGGAGAGGCAAGCGCTCCGCGAAGGAAAAAACCTCCGATAATGTCGATATTGACGATCGCGGTCTTTTCGGGATTCAGAGAAAGTTTTTTTATATCGACAGTAACTTCTTCTATCAGTTTCCGAACACCGTTCATCGGAAACAATTTCGGTTTGATATTCATTTCCGTCTCCCCGTCACACGGATTGCAGAACTTTTAATTCTTCCGCTCTGTTTTCCGCTCCGAAAAGCGCCGAGCCGACGACCGCGCAGTCAACGCCCGCATCCCTGCAATCGATGATTGTCTGTCTGTTGACTCCTCCGTCGGTCTGTATCATAAACGAAAGACCTCTTTTTTCTCTTTCATCTTTCAGTTTTCTGCATTTTTCGAGGCAGTCGGGCATGAACTTCTGTCCGCCGAAACCCGGTTCGACGGTCATGACAAGAACCATACCGATTTCATCGAGAAACGGAAAAACATCTTCAACAGGCGTGTTTGGTTTTACGGAAACGGACGGAACGGCGCCGTTCTCTTTTATCAGTTCAATACATTTTTCGGGGCAGTCGGTCGCTTCGATGTGAAATGTTACTATATCCGCGCCCGCCTTGCAGAAGCGTTCGATATATTTTTCGGGTTCGGCTATCATCAGATGGACATCAAGCGGAATATCGACGCAGTCGTTGAGATCCTTGACTATGGGCAGTCCGAAGGTTATGTTCGGAACAAAGTGCCCGTCCATAACGTCGATATGCAGATAATCGGACTTGCTGACGGTCATCACATCATCTCTGAGCCAAGCGAAATTCGCGCTCAGTATCGAGGGGGAAATTTTCATGATATCTTCTCTCCTATTCTTTCTATCTTCCTGTTGTCGGTATCGACGAAAATACCGCACAGTCTTATGTCTTCGGTCGCTTTTTCAAATACGACGGGCATGCGCGTTCTGAATTTTTCGATCGCGTTTTCTTTTTTGACGCCGAGCACGGAGTCATGCGCCCCGCACATCCCGAGATCGGTGATATACGCGGTCCCTTTCGGCAAAAACTGCTCGTCCGCTGTCTGAACGTGCGTATGAGTTCCGAAACAAACCGAGACTTTTCCGTCAAGGTAAAAACCCATCGCGCGTTTTTCGCTCGTTGATTCCGCGTGGATATCGACGATTATGAAATCCGCGTCCGTCTTTTTCAGAAGCCCGTCAACGGTCGTGAAAGGATTGTCGACATCGTCTGTAAAAATCTGTCCCATAAGGTTGATGACGGCGACCTTCCCGAAGGGCGTGGCAACTTCTGTCATGCCCGTTCCCGGCGCGGATGCGGGATAATTTGCGGGACGTATGATATAATCTGCCTCATCGAGCAGGGAATAAACCGATTTTTGCTGAAAGACATGGTTGCCCGTTGTTATAACGTCCGCGCCGCAGAAATGAAGTTCCTGAGCGTCTTCGGCGGATATTCCTTTGTACTTGTTCGCGTTCTCTCCGTTTACAACGACAAGATCCGCGCCGTATTTTCCGATCAGCGACGGCAGTCCCTTTCGGACGGCGTCGGTTCCGATCTCGCCTACAACGTCACCCAAACAAATGAATTTCATGGTCAGTCTCCCTTTTGACACGCGGTGTTTTCCCTAATGTCATATCTTTTTTATTATAAACCGTTTTTGCGCAAAAAGCAATAGTAGAAAATAATTTTTTTCGCATATTGCTTTTTTTGCCGAAATGTATTATAATTATATCAAAGAAGGGAAAAGGAAAACGTCATGAATATACCTTTTGTGTCCGCAATAATAGTCGCCGCGGGTAATTCTTCGAGAATGGGAAGAAACAAACTTCTGCTCCCTGTCGGCGGAGAACCTCTGATAGCGAAGACGGTTGCGGCGTTTGAAAAAGCAGCAAGCGTTCGCGAAATCGTCGTTGTTACCCGTTCGGACGACATCAGAAATATAATCGGAAATAAAAATTTTACAAAACGGATCGTCTTTGCTCCGGGAGGCGATTGCCGTCAGGAATCCGTTCGCAACGGTTTTCTTTCGGTCTCTGCGGAAGCGGAGATCATCTGTGTTCACGACGGAGCGAGGCCTTTTGTTCTGCCCGCGGATATCGACCGCGTAAACGCCGCCGCCGCCGAATTCGGCGCCGCTGTCTGCGGTGTCCGCGCCGTCAACACCGTCAAAACCGTTTCCGATGAAGGCTTCATCGATGAAACCGTTGACAGGGAACGTGTCATTTCCGTGTTCACTCCTCAGTCTTTCAGGCGCGGGATCTATCGCGAAGCGCTCGACAGATCGAGACACTTGCTTCCGAGCTTCACCGACGATTCGGGACTTGTGGAAGCGTGCGGATATCCCGTCAAATTTGTCGAATGCGACCGTTGCAATATAAAAGTGACCTATCCGTCGGATCTGAAATGATCACAGTTGCGTTGTCTGCAAATACTTTCTCAGCGTAAGAAGAGCCTTTTTTTCCAGCCGCGAGATATATGAGCGTGAAACACCGAGCCTCTGCGCGGTTTGCTTTTGCGTCATCGGCGGCTCAGTCAAACCGTAACGGAGTTCGATGATCGTTCGCTCCCGTCCGTCGAGTTGCGTCCGTATGCCTTCCAGAAGACGCTCGACCTGCATTTTTTGGCATACCGTGTCGAGTATGCGGTCTTCTTCGGAGATCACATCGATCAGCGAAAGTTCGTTGCCGTCTTTGTCCGTGTCGATATGTTCGCTGAGAGAGACCTCGTTTGCCGTGCGTTTTTTCTTTCGGAAATACATGAGGATCTCATTTTCCACGCATTTTGCCGCATAAGTCGCGAGTCTGACTTTCTTTTCGGGCTTATAACTGTCGACGCCCTTGATCAGCCCTATCGTTCCTATGGAGATCAGATCGTCCTGATCGTCTGCGTTCGCGTAGTATTTTTTTACGATATGCGCGACGAGCCTCAGGTTATGTTCTATCAGTTCCGCACGCGCGCTTTCGTCGTTTTCAGCCATTTTTTTCAACAGTTCATGTTCTTCTTTTTCGGACAGCGGCGGCGGAAACGACCCCGTCTGACCGATATGAAGGATCAGAAGAAACAGACCGAGTAAAGAACCGAGCATACTTTATTTTCCTCCTTGCAGTTTCAGTTTATGGCAAGGCTCGGCTTGTCTATGAAGATTTCCGCTTTTTCCCCGGAAATAATTTTTATATATGCAAAAAAAACGCTGTCGGAGTATGATCTGTCATGGCTAAACTGTATTTTAAGTTCGGAGCGATGGGAAGTTCAAAAAGCGCTCAGGCTCTGATGACAAAATTTAATTATGAAGAGAAGAACAAGAATGTTTTTCTCATGAAACCCTCAACGGATAACCGCGACGACAAGGTGGACGAGAACGGAAACACCGTCGCGGAGGTCAAAAGCCGCATAGGTCTTTCCGCGCCTGCCGTGACAGTCGGGCAGAACGACGATATAATCGAAATGTATCTCGAAAGAAACAGATCGGAACCCGTGGACGTTATTATCTGCGACGAGTGCCAGTTTCTGACCGAAAAGCAGATCGAACAGATGAAAGATCTTGCGGATATTTACGACGTACCCGTTCTTTGCTTCGGGCTTCGCGCGGATTTCCGAACAAAACTGTTTCCGGGAAGCAAAAGGCTTTTTGAGATCGCGGACAGCATAACCGAGATTAAATCCGTTTGCAGATGCGGCAGAAAAGCCACGGTGAACGCGCGACTTGACGGGAAAGGCAATATTCTGACGGAAGGTTCTCAGGTCATGATAGGCGGAAATGAAAGTTACGTCGGAATGTGCTATAAATGCTATCGTGAACAGATAGAAAAACAAAAAACGGGTAAAACCGATAACAGCGGACGCGGATGAAATCTCCGCTTTCCGAAAACGAAACAGGAGGATATCACAATGGCAAATCTTACACCTCACAACGAAGCGTCTTTGGGTGATTTCGCAAAAACCGTTCTGATGCCGGGCGACCCTCTGCGCGCCGAGTTCATCGCAAACAATTTTTTGAAGGATGCGAAACTTGTCAACAATGTCCGCGGCATACACGGTTATACGGGAACTTACAACGGAGTTAAAGTCTCCGTTATGGCGAGCGGCATGGGTATGCCGTCGATAGGTATTTATTCCTATGAGCTTTATACCGTTTACGGAGTGAAAAACATCATGCGGATAGGCTCTGCGGGAGCGATCGATCCGGACATCAAGGTTCGCGACATCGTGATCGGCATGGGCGCCTGCACTAATTCCAACTTCGCGCACCAATACAGGCTTCCCGGAACGTTTGCTCCGATCTGCAGTTACGGAATGCTTCGTCACTGCACGGAGATCGCGGAAAAATCAGGGTTGAGGTATCACGTCGGAAATCTTCTTTCGTCAGACACTTTTTACAATGATGAAGAAGGTTTGCCCGAGAGCATGAAATCGACGCCCGCATGGAGCAAAATGGGCGTTATGGCGATCGAAATGGAAGCCGCCGCGCTCTACATGAACGCCGCCAGATGCGGAGGCAACGCGCTTGCGGTCTGCACGATTTCCGACCATATCCTGACAGGCGAAAATCTTCCCGCGATCGAAAGACAGAATTCATTCACGCAGATGATGGAACTCGCGCTCGCAACAGCCGTCGCCCTCGACGCGGAATAAAAGGAGGCTCGAAATGACGAAAGAAGAACTTTGCGCGCTTGCGGTCGATGCCATGAAAAACGCGTATGTTCCGTATTCGGGATTTACCGTCGGAGCGGCTCTTTTGACATCTTCGGGGAAAGTGTATACGGGTTGCAATATCGAAAACGCTTCCTTTACTCCGACCGTGTGCGCCGAACGGACGGCGATATTCAAGGCGGTCAGCGAAGGTGAACGCAAATTTGAAATGATCGCTGTCGCGGGAGGAAAAGGCGGAGAGATCAAAGGTGAGTTTCCTCCGTGCGGCGTTTGCAGACAGGTCATGGCGGAGTTCTGCTCCGCAGATTTTCCCGTTCTGTTTGTCGGTGAAAACGGGAAGTTTGAGGAACACACTCTCGGAGAAATTCTTCCGAATGCCTTCTACCCGAATTTTGTCACAAATTGATTTGTGCAGTTTGTACAAAACATAGCAATACCATTGACATCTACAGGGAAATATGGTAAAATTTCTGCGAACAGGCAGTAAAATACTGCATGAAAATTTAGGAGGTTCTTTTATGAAAAAGTTTCTTGCTGTTTTCCTGGCAATAGTCATGGTAGCAGGCCTTTTTGCTCTTACCGCGTGCAGCGATAAAGGCAATACCGATCCTTCCGGCACTTCCGGAAGCGAAGACAAGCCCGCTGCTTCCGACTATAAGATCGCGATGATCACCGACTACGGCGACATCACCGACCAGTCTTTTAACCAGACCACCTATGAAGCGTGCAAAGCGTTCGGCGAGGCTAACAATATCCCGTTTGAGTATTTCAAGCCCGCAGACAACACCGACGCCGCGCGTGAGGCAATGATCGACAAAGCAATAGACAAGGGTTACAACGTAATCGTAATGCCCGGCTATGCGTTTGCCACCGCTATCCTTAAATGCGCTCCCAACTATCCCGATGTTAAATTCTTCGCTCTCGACGTTGCGAAGGGTGACTTCCTCGAAGCGGGCGTTAAACTCGCAGGTGAGGAATACGACTATAATCCCGATAACTGGGATTTCGAGAAGTACGTAAATCTTGACAACATTTACAGCGCTATCTATAAAGAAGAACTCAGCGGTTACATGGCAGGTTATGCTGCCGTTAAACTCGGCTATACGAAACTCGGATTCCTCGGCGGTATGGCTGTTCCCGCAGTTGTCCGTTTCGGTTACGGATATGTCCAGGGCGCAGATACTGCTGCAAAAGAACTTGACATCACGATCGATATGAACTATGTATACGGCGGTAAGTTTGCGGGCGATCCCGCTATCACCGCGGTTATGGACACATGGTATCAGGGCGGAACCGAAGTCGTATTCGCATGCGGCGGCGGTATCTATACTTCCGCAGCGGAAGCCGCTCAGAAGAAGGGCATGAAGGTTATCGGCGTTGACACCGACCAGAAACCCATTATCGACGGAGGCTACGGCGACGGCATAACCGTTACCTCCGCAATGAAGGGTCTTGCTCCCGCAACGAAGGACACGCTTGCTGCGATCGTTGCAGGCAAATGGGATGAATACAAAGGAAAGATCACTTCGCTCGGTCTTGTAAGCGGCGACGATCCGACTTTGAACTATGTTCAGCTTCCCATGGATTCCACCCAGTTCGGCGAAGGCTTCACGAAAGAAGACTACACCGCTCTCGTTAAGAAGATGTTCGACGGCGAAATTACCGTTTCCGACGACATAACGGCTTTCCCGACAGTTACGAATACGAATGTTTCCAACCAGGGCAGTATCATCGGCTAATCATTGACGGTCAGGGAATTGAAAATCAAATTCCCCGAAATATTGCAGGGGTGTCCGAGGCGGACACCCCTGTTTCGTAAAAAACAGGAGAAAACGGTAAGAAAGGGGGAGATGTTATGACGGAACAGTATGCGATCGAAATGTTGCATATAACGAAACGGTTCGCGGGTATAACGGCGAACGACGATATAACTCTCCGACTCAGAAAAGGCGAGATCCACGCGCTTCTCGGCGAGAACGGCGCGGGAAAATCGACTCTTATGTCCGTCCTTTTCGGCATTTATCAGCCGGAAGAAGGCGAAATTTACAAGGACGGAGTGAAGGTCAGCATAAAAGATCCAAATGACGCGAACGCACTTGGTATAGGAATGGTGCATCAGCATTTCAAACTTGTCGAGTGTTTTTCCGTTCTTGACAATATTATTCTGGGCGTTGAGCCGACCAAAGCGGGCTTTTTGAAAAAACGCGCCGCGAGAAAAAAAGTGCTTGAACTTTCGGAAAAATACGGTCTCAGCGTCGATCCGGACGCAATAATCGAAGATATCTCCGTCGGAATGCAGCAGAGGACGGAGATCCTTAAAATGCTTTACAGAGAGAATGAAATACTGATTTTCGACGAGCCCACGGCGGTTCTGACTCCGCAGGAAATATCGGAGTTGATGCAGATCATGCGCAATCTTGCCGCCGAGGGAAAATCCATACTTTTCATTTCGCACAAACTGAACGAGATCATGGAGATTTCCGACCGTTGCACCGTGTTGCGTAAAGGAAAGTGCGTCGGAACGGTCGATATAAAAGATACGAACAAAAACGAACTCTCGCGCATGATGGTCGGAAGGGACGTTGAATTCGTCGTTGAAAAGGACGCGCATCCCGTCGGACAGACCGTTCTCGAAGTCGAGGGACTTTACGCGCAGAGCCGTATTCATAAAAAAGACGCCGTTAAGGACGTTTCGTTCAAAGTCCGTCGGGGAGAGATAGTCGCGATCGCGGGAATCGACGGAAACGGACAGACGGAACTTGTCTATGCGCTGACGGGGCTTGAAAAACTTAAAAGAGGAAAAATACTTCTTCTCGGAAAGGATATTTCCCACGCTTCTGTCAGAAAGAGAAATGTCTCCGGAATGAGCCATATACCCGAGGACAGGCATAAACACGGGCTCGTTCTCGACTATTCGCTTGAAAACAACCTCGTTCTTCAACGCTATTTTACTCCGAGATTTACAAACAAGGCGGGATTTTTGAAAAAACGCGTTATACGCGGGTACGCAAAAGATCTGATAGAGCGTTTCGATATTCGTTCGGGACAGGGAAGCGTTACGATCGCGAGAACGATGTCGGGAGGAAATCAGCAGAAAGCCATTGTTGCCAGAGAAGTAGACTGCGATCCCGATCTTCTTATTGCGGTTCAGCCGACGAGAGGTCTCGATGTCGGCGCTATCGAAAATGTTCACCGCCAGCTTGTTGAACTTCGGAATGAGGATAAAGCCGTTTTGCTTGTATCTCTTGAACTCGATGAGGTCATGAGCGTTTCAGACCGCATTCTTGTGATGTATGAGGGTGAAATCGTAGGACAGCTTGATCCGAAGAAGATAACAGTTGAAGAACTCGGACTTTATATGTCCGGCGCAAAAAGAGAGGAGGTTCATGATGCCTAAGAAAAGTTTCGGTCGCCGACTTGTCGGCAACAATGCTTTCCAGACGATCGTCGCCTCCGTTCTCTGCGTCATTATCGGACTCGTGATCGGTTATGTCGTTCTTCTTTGCATAAATCCGGACGGCGCGTTCAAGGCTGTCACCGATATGCTCAAAAACTTTATGACATATTCTCGGTCAACGCTTCGGATAAAGAACCTCGGAACGACACTCGTGACGACCGTTCCTCTGATACTCTGTTCGCTTTCGATCCTGTTCTGCTATAAAGCCGGTCTTTTCAATATAGGCGTTGCGGGACAGTATGTCATCGGTGCAGGTGTTGCGCTTTATTCCGCGCTCGCATGGGGACTTCCGTGGTATGCGTGCATTTTGCTCGCAATCGTCGCAGGAGCGGTTCTCGGAACCGTCAGCGGACTTCTGAAAGCCTATTGCAATGTGAATGAGGTTATCAGCGGAATTATGCTGAACTGGATAAGCCTTTACTGTGTCAATATGCTTCTGACGAATGTGAAAGAGCCTACCAGCCCGTATACGAAAAGCATTATCGGCGTGAACAGAAGCGCCATTATCCCCTCGCTCGGACTTGATAAACTGTTTAACGGCAACCAGTACGTTACAATTGCAATTCCCATGGCGGTCATTGTTGCGATTGTGATATGGATAATACTTGATAAGACAAAGTTCGGATATGAGTTGAAGGCCACGGGATATAACCGACACGCCGCAAAATACTGCGGTATGGCGGAAAAACGGAATATCGTCGTGACACTCATCATCGGCGGCGCGCTTGCGGGCTTCGGAGCGGCTCTTTATTATCTGACGGGTATCATGCAATGGTCTTGCAGCGAATCCTCCGTTCCCGCGATGGGCTTTAACGGCATTGCCGCTGCATTTCTCGGCGGTCTTAATCCGATCGGATCCGTTTTCTCGTCGTATTTCATCCAGCACATAACGAGCGGCGGAGCATATATTGACAAAATGGTCTATTCGTCGCAGATATCCGATCTTATCTCTGCGATAATCATCTATCTTTGCGGCTTTGTTTTCTTCGCGAAAACAGCGCTTAACAGGTGGCTGATGACGAAAGACGCCGCCTCGGCGAGAAAGGCTGAAACCGCGAAACAGGTTGCGGCTTCATCTGAGACTGAGAAGGGAGGAGATGCGGAATGACATTACTTATTCAATATACTCTCATCTATGCTTCCGTGCTTATCCTCGTCGCACTCGGCGGATGTTTTTCGGAGCATTCGGGCGTTATAAACCTCGGACTTGAAGGTATTATGATCATGGGCGCCCTCGGCGGCGCGCTGACACTGAAATATCTCTGCGCGGCGTGGCCGACCGCGCCTGCGGCTCTGATCGTGCTTTCCGCGGTGCTTGTTGCCGCTTTTGTGGGACTTGTCTATTCATTGCTTCTGAGTGTGGCTTGCGTCACTTTCAATGCCGACCAGACGATCGTAGGCACGGCTCTGAATATGCTCGGTCTTGCGGCATCCGTCATCATCGCCAGAGCGGTCAATACGTCCGAAAACGTTGACAACGTTTCTTCCAGCATCACTTATTATGAGGGAAAGAAAGCGTTCGTGACGAAAATCGGCGGTTTTGAACTGAACTGGTTCATGGTCATAACCCTGATCCTTCTCGTCGCCGCTTTTATTCTTCTTTATAAAACGAGATTCGGCCTTCGCCTCATGGCTTGCGGCGAACATCCTCAGGCGGCGAACAGCGTCGGCATAAGCGTGTATAAAATGCGCTATGCGGGCGTAATGATCTCGGGCGTTCTCGGCGGTCTCGGCGGAATCGCATACATCACGGCGGGCGTAAGCGAATGGAAGTTTGAGGAAGGCGTGGCAGGCTTTGGCTTCCTTTCACTCGCGGTTATGATCTTCGGTCAGTGGAAACCCATGCGCATCGCTCTTGCGGCGCTCCTGTTCGGTCTTTTCCGTGCGCTTTCAAACGTATATTCGGGAATAGACATTCTCGCGTCGCTGAATATAAGCAGTTCGATTTACAATATGATGCCTTATGTCATTTCTCTCGTCGTGCTTGCTTTCACTTCAAAGCATTCGAGAGCTCCCAAAGCGGAAGGTATTCCGTACGACAAAGGGCAACGATGACTTTGTTCCGTCGGCGGGCGACAAATGCCCGCCGACGGTTTGAATATTTCTTCGCAGGTGTTTTTTATGAGAATGTATGATATTATCCGCAACAAGCGAAACGGAGAGGAACTCTCCGACACCGAGATCGAGTTCTTTGTAAAAGGCTACACGGACGGAACGATTCCCGATTATCAGGCTTCGGCGCTTGCCATGGCGATCTATTTCCGAGGTATGAGCGAAAGGGAGACGGTTTGTCTGACAAAATGTATCGCCGAGTCTGGCGATACGGTTGATCTTTCACGTTTCGGGACGCTTTCGGTCGATAAGCACAGCACGGGCGGCGTCGGAGACAAAACTTCTCTGATCGTTGCACCGACCGTAGCTGCTCTCGGCGCAAAAGTCGCGAAAATGTCCGGCAGGGGACTCGGACATACGGGCGGAACCGTCGATAAACTCGAAGCCATTCCCGGTTACAGAACAACGCTGTCTTCCGAAGAGTTTTTGGAACAGGTTGAGCGGATAGGCATCGCGCTTATCGGTCAGAGCGGAAATCTGACCCCTGCCGATAAAAAACTCTATGCTCTGCGCGACGTAACCGCGACCGTGGACAGCATTCCGCTTATAACTTCGAGCATAATGGGAAAGAAGATCGCGGCGGGTTCTCATTCGATCGTCCTTGACGTCAAGGTCGGAAGCGGCGCGTTCATGAAGACCGTGGAACAGGCGGAAATACTCGCTTCGGAGATGGTAAAAATCGGCAAAGGCTGCGGCAGAAAGACTGCGGCTGTGCTGACGGATATGAATGTCCCTCTCGGGCACGCTGTGGGTAACAGCCTCGAAATCGCCGAGGCGGTCGCGGTTCTTCGCGGCGAAAATATATCCGATCTGCGCAATGTATGCGTTTGTCTTGCCGCCAATATGGTTTCGCTCACGTTCGATCTCCCGACAGAGGAGGCTGAAAAACGGGTTATAAGCGCGTTGGACAGCGGAGCGGCGTATGAAAAAATGAAGGAATGGATCTCCGCGCAGGGCGGCGACGTTCGCTGTATTGAAGATACAAAACGCTTTCCGCGTCCGAAGACCGTACATGAGGTAAAGAGTCCGTCTGACGGATATATTCATGACATGGACGTTGAGGGAATCGGAAACGCGAGCGTCATACTCGGTGCGGGCAGGCTCACAAAAGGCGATCCGATCGATTACTCGGCAGGTATCGTTATTCGCGGAAAGACCGGAGATAAAGTCTCGAGGGGCGATGTTTTGTGCGAACTTCACACGAACGACGCGTCCGCTGTCGCGGAAGCCGAAAAGAGGTATCTCGGTTCCTTAACTTTCGGAAACGAACCGCCGAAGAAAAAGCCCTTGATATATAAGGTCATAAAAGGAGAATAACATGCTTGTAATAGGGATCGCCGGAGGTTCGGGAAGCGGAAAAAGCACGATCACGAAATATTTGTCGGATAAGTTCGGAGACGACGTGACGGTCATTCGTCACGATGACTATTACAAAGAACAGCATTCAATGCCGTTCGAGGAAAGAATAAAGCAGAACTACGATTGTCCCGACGCTTATGACACGGAACTTATGGCGGCGCATCTCCGCGCTTTGCGAAACGGCGAGGCGATCGACTGTCCCGTGTACGATTATAAAGAATATGACCGCAGTGATTCCGTCAAGCGTATTGAGCCGACGAAAGTCCTGCTCATCGACGGAATTCTGATACTTGCGGAGCCGAAACTCCGTGCGGTCATGGATCTGAAACTTTATGTCGATACGGACGCCGATATACGGATACTGAGAAGAATTCGCCGCGACGTGAACGAAAGGCGAAGAACGCTTGATTCCGTCATAGATCAGTATTTGCTGACGGTCAAGCCGATGCACGAGGCGTATGTCGAGCCGAGCAAAAAATTCGCGGATATAATAATCCCCGAGGGCGGGCATAATCTTGTTGCTTTGGAAATGGTAATAAATTTCATAACGAACAGAATATGCTGAAAAGACCTCGCCGAACATATACCGTCAAAAACGATACTTCCGCGAACACACATTCTTTTTCATCATTGTTTCGGGGATAATCGGAGTGCGATCGGCAAACGGAGGAGTCATGAAAGCAAAATATGTTTTGAAAAGGGTAGATTTAAGTCCTGAAAACGATGAAAAGGACGGTCTTGAACTTCCTGTCGGTGAAGGGGATATAATTCTTGATAAATTCTCCCAAATTAAAGTGCTTCCTGCCGCAAGGGATCTCACAAAACCAATCACCCGAAAGAAGGTTTCCTCCGCGGGAGATTTCGATACCGCTTTTTATAACCCTATACTTTACCACCAATGCTTTTATTGGTGGTATTATTGTATACAAAAAAACCGTCTTCGCATTTTTACGAAGACGGGGAAATTATTACTGTTTTTTCTTCTTTCTGAACACGATAAGTTTGCTGAAAACGTAGTTCAGAATTATCACGACGACCGCAACGATCATTTTCGGAACGAGACCTCTGTCCGACAGCGTCGTATAAATGAAACCGCTGTCCCGCAATGCGTTCGGGAATATCCCTCCGTCGCCGAGGAGCGTGAATGTTATGCCGGCGTTGACGAGAAGAGTGGGCACAAATATTTCAAGCAGTCCCGTAAGTCCTCGCGAAGCGTAGAAGGAAAGAAGTTCCGGAATGAGTATTCTTGCCGTTTTTTCTTTACTTTTGAAGACTATGAGTTTGTTCGTGACAAAAGCGAACAGAACAGCCAAGAACCACGCGACGGCGTTTGCGGCTGTCATCGCGGTGTTTTCCGAAAAGAAACGGTTGAATATCAGATTGTTGAAAAGAAGATATACTATCCAGTTGACGAGAGTCGTCGCAACTCCGAAAATCAGATAAAGAACTATCTCTTTTAAGTTTTTCTTTTTATTATTTGTGTTCTGCCCGTCCATTATTTGCCCTCTGTCGTCCATTTGTTCTTGATTATATAGACAGGGCGACCCTTTGCTTCCATATATGTTTTGGAAAGATATTCACCGATCACTCCGAGCGAAACAAGAACGGATCCTCCGATAAGAAGAATAAGGTATACCGCAAGATGCGCCGTTATATACGTTCCGAGACAGATCTTCACGATCATATAGATCAGAAAAACGAATGAGGCGAAGAGCGACAGTCCGCCGAGGTATACGGGAATGCGCAGAGGTCTCGTAGTGAACGCAACAATACCCTCGATCGCATATTCCAGGAGTTTTTTGAACGACCATTTGGATGTTCCGGCATTGCGTTCTCTGACATGATACGGAATATAGTGCGTGTTGAAGCCGACCCAGGAGAAGATACCTTTCGAGAAACGGTGATACTCGGTCATTTGAAGAACGGCGTTGACCATCTGCCTTCTCATAGTTCTGAAATCGCTCGCTCCGGGATAAAGTTGGGTCTGCATGATTTTATTGCTGAGTTTATAAAAAGAACTCTTGAAAAATTTGAGGATATTGCTCTCGTGTCTTTCTCTCTGATATGCCGCAACGCAATCGCAGTCTTTATGCTCGCTGAGATACCCGATCATTTCCATGACGACTTCGGGGCGCTGCTGAAGATCCGCGTCAATAACGGTCACAAGATCTCCCTTTGCGTTTTTGAGCCCTGCGTATATCGCGGCTTCTTTGCCGAAATTGCGCGAAAAACTGATGATCGTCATGTTCAGCTTTCCGAGAGAATATATTTCTTTGAGCGTTTTCAGGGTTTTATCGGTCGAACCGTCATTGACAAAAACAAAATCGTATTCAAAATCGCCTTTTGAAAAAACGCGGACGCATTCTTTGCAAAAATCAACGACGTTGTCCTGTTCGTTGTAGCAGGGAACGACAAGTGAAAGTCTCATATATATCAAACCTCTTTTATTTCATATCGTCAGCACGGTCGCTGTATATAAATTATATAACAAACGGCCGGTTATGTCAAGCATTCAGATGCTTTTTGCAAGAAAATCACCTATTTTGTCGAAAAGGATCTGCGCTTTCGGGATAAGGGCTCCGCCGACCGGATAAAATGTATGATTTGAATTCTTCACTTCGAGATATTCGGCGTCGTATCCCGCTTTTTTTGCCCTTGCGTAAAATTCGCGTGAGGAAAGCACGTTGACGCATTCGTCATTGTCCCCGTGTACGATAAGCAGTTTAGGTCTTTGCGGCGAGGATGTCAGAAATTCGACGGGCGCGGTCATTTCGGGCGAACGTCCTCCGAGAAAATCGCGGATAAAGCCCAATGTCGTCTCGGGCGTTTTTATCTTGTCAAAAACTCCGTCTTTGCCTCCGAACCAAACGATGCCGCACATATCCGCGACCGCCGCCACGGGAGAAAAAACTCCAAGTTCATTTTGCGCAAGCGCCGCCATAAGCGCCATATATCCTCCCGCGGAAATACCGAAAAGTCCTTTTCGGAATCTGTTTATGGGGCAAATACTCTGTTCGTCGAGAAATTTGAGCGCATAAAGACAGTCCTCAACGCTCTGAGGAAACCCTCCGCCGTTTTTGCCGACGAGCCTGTATTCGACGGACGCGACAGCCGCGCCGCTCCCGACGATTTTGTCTGTTATCAGCGGAAAGCCCTCAACATCTTTTTTCCCGCCTTCTATCCATCCGCCTCCGTGAAAAAACACGCAGCAGGGGATCTTTTCTTCATTTTTTTCGCGCGGAACGAAAAGGTCGAGTTTCAGTTCAACTCCGTCTATCTTTCTGTAAACCGTGTCTTTGATTTCAACATAATTCAACAAAATACATCACCGATCATATTTTACACCATTTTGACCGAAAAAGCAATAGCCGAGGGGAATAAAATGAAAATAAAAGCCCGAAGCCGGATCAGGAGCATCCTCGTTTTTATGCTGACCGTCTGCGGTATCGTCGGGATTCTCGTTTTTCCGGAGGTTTCCTGCGATGCCGCGGAAAAGGGGATCGAAATATGCCTGTCCGTTCTTATCCCGACGCTGTTTCCGTTTATTGTTCTTTCGGGGATTTTTATCAAAAGCGGATATGCGGAGAGAGCGGGAAGATATGCGGAACCTTTTACCCGCAAAGTTTTTTGCGTGTCGGGCGCCTGCTCCTCCGCGATGTTGCTCGGACTGATTTCCGGGTTTCCGGTAGGAGCAAAAACCGTTGCGACGCTGTACAAAAACGGAGACTGCACAAAAACCGAAGCCGAACGGACGCTCGCTTTCTGCAACAACGCGGGACCGTCGTTCATCATGGGAACCGTCGGCGTCGGGATATGGCAGAGCGGAAAAACAGGTTGGCTGTTGTGGGGCATACAGGTCGTCGCGTCTCTGCTTGTCGGAGTGATCGTCGGCCGTATCTGGAAAGGGAACGCGCCCGCGCCCGTGAAAATTCGAAAAAGTCCGCAGACAGAGCGCAAAAGCCCTCTTCGTATTTTTCTTTCATCCGTCACAGAAGGCGCGGTTTCGGTTCTTTATATCAGCGCTTTCGTAGTGTTTTTTGCCGTCGTTGTGTCTCTTCTTCTGCATACGGGACTGATCCCCGCGATCGCAAAAGCAATTTGCACCGTTTTTCCTTTTTTCGGGAAAGAAACGGTAGAAAACGTGCTTGTCGGTGTGTTTGAGATGACAACGGGAGTCAGCCGTATAGGCGCTTCCGCTCCCGTTCTTCGCAATCTTGCAGTAACAAGCGCGGTAATCGGTTGGGCGGGTATCAGCGTTCACTGTCAGGTGCTTTCTTATATCTGCGACGGCGGTCTTTCTCCCAAGCCGTATTTTATCGGAAAAATATTACAGACCGTGTTCGCAACCTCATTGACATATCTGTGTTCGCTGTTTGTTCCTTCGTATACAAAAGACGCTATATCAGCGTCTGTCGGAACCGCGGATATATCTCCGTATACCCTTATCTGCACCTTCGCAATCGTCGTGTCCGTGACTGTACTGCTGCTGTTGGTCAAGACAAGAAAAACAAACTGAAAAAAATGTAAAATGTTTCGCAAAAACCTTGACATTGGAAAATTACATCTATAAAATAAAACTAATATTTAAGTAAAATTACAGGTCGGTTTTTATGCGCGGAACGGTTTTCGATATACAGAAGTTTTCGACTCACGACGGCCCCGGAATCAGGACGACGGTATTCTTGAAAGGCTGTAATAACAGATGCCTTTGGTGTCATAATCCCGAATCCCTCGAAAAACGCGGTCAACTTCGTTATTTTCCTCAACTCTGTATAGGTTGCGGCAAATGTGCGGAAGTCTGTCGGTTCGGCGCCGTTGAGAAGGACGGAAGTCTGCATTTTGAAAAATGCGTTTCCTGCGGCAAATGCGCCGAGGTCTGTCCGACGGGTGCGAGAGAATTCTGCGGAAAAGAAATGAGCGCGTCCGAAGTTTTCGATGAAATCAGGAAAGATGATTTGTTTTATGAAAATTCCGGCGGCGGCGCGACTTTTTCCGGCGGTGAACCCATGTTACAAGCCGATTTCGTCGCCGAATGCGCGCGTTTGTGCAGGGAAAGCGGTATCAGCGTTTGTATACAGACTGCGGCGAATGTTCCGTATAGTGAATTCGAAAAGGTTTTGCCTTATACGGATATCGTCATGGCAGATCTGAAAATCTTTGATCCGGATGCGCACCGAATGTATGTCGGAACGGATAATGCGCGCATCAAAGAAAATCTGAAAAAACTTTCCGCGGAAAAATTGAAACTGATAGTCAGAACCCCCGTCGTTCCGGGTGTCAACGACACGGAAAGGGAGATCTCCGATATTTGCCGTTTTATAGCGGATTTCAAGAATTTGGAGTATTATGAACTCTTGGAATATCACGATCTCGGCGTGGGCAAACTTGAATCTTTGAACATGAAATTCGGGAGAACTTTCGAACTTCCGACAGAAGAAAAAATGAAAACGCTGACGGATATTGCGGCAAGCATTTTGCCGCATGTCAGATCAAGCGTTCAAGATTGAAATTATAGGAGAAGACTATGGCAAACAAACTGTCTGAAAAGACTTTGAACAGAGCGAAAGAGGCTCTGCTCGGCAAATGGGGTCAAGAACTTAAACCGACCTCGCTTGTCCTTACCGAAGAAGAGTACAATCAAAATCGCGATAAGATGTACGCCGCCTGCGTTCGCCATATCGCGGAAGAGGGAGAAATACGTATCGATCCCGACGAACTTCTGATCGGCGCGGCGACGCTGAAAGAGTCCGCGTATCATGTCGTTCCCGTGTGCCGTCCCGATTGCGATGTTCCCGCAGAGAGAAGCATTTCGCATGTAACGCTCGATTTCGCAACCGTCATAAAAACAGGACTTAACGGCTTGCGCAGACACACGCTTGAAAGACTTCAGCGCGGAGATCTGAGCGACCCGAATAAGATCGATTTTCTTGAAGCATGCTTGCAGACGCTCGATTCTTTTGAAAAGTGGCATGCCCGCTATATGGAACTGCTCGACAAACTTATACTTGAAAGCGACGGAGAGCAGAAAGCGCATTACGAAAAGGTCAAGAAATACGCACGGAACGTGCCGATGAATCCTGCGACCAACTTCCGCGAGGCGGTTCAGTCGCTGACATTCCAGTTCGTTTTCCAGCGTCAGTGCGGTAACTGGCCCGGTATCGGAAGAATAGATGTCTTCCTCGGCGACTATCTGAAAAAAGACCTTGCCGAAGGAACGATCACTCTCGATGAGGCGAGAGAATATATCGCGCATTTCTGGATCAAAGGATGCGAATGGATCGGCGCGGGAGATGTTTTCGAGGGATCAGGAGACGGTCAGCATTATCAGAATATCATACTTTCCGGCGTTGATGTTGACGGAAACGATGTCGAAAACGAAGTGACCTTCCTCGTCCTTGACGTTGTTGAAGAAACGCTTATCAGCGACTTCCCGATAGCAGTCAGACTCAGCAAGCGCTCGTCCGAAAAACTGTTCCGCCGCGTCGCCGAGGTTCAGCGCCTCGGAACGGGAACGGTTGCTATCTATAACAACGATTTCATAATCAAAAATCTTGTTGATTTCGGCTATGACATCCGTGAAGCGCGCGATTTTGCGAACGACGGTTGCTGGGAGATCCAGATCCCGGGTAAAACATGCTTCATATATTCGCCGTACGATGTTGTTACCATTCTTGACCACGTACTCGGAGCGGACGGTGAAGAAACTCCCGATTATCCCGAATTCGAAGATCTTTATCAGGCTTGGATCAAAGATAACCGAGCAGCGGCGGAAAACATCATAGAGAATTATGCCAAGGGCTGGGGAACGGACGGCAGACCCAACACACTCGTCTCGCTTTTCATTGAAGATTGCGTTGAGAACGCCGCAGGATACAACAGCCGCGGCGCGAGATATACCGTTTTCAGCCCGCACGCATCGGGACTTCCGAATGTTATCAATTCGCTTTGGGCGATCAAAAAATACGTTTATGACGAGAAGAAACTGACGCTTGACGAACTTGTCGGATACCTTCGCAACAACTGGGAAGGGCACGAGGATCTCAGACGGCAGATTCTTAAAGATTTTATCGGATACGGAAACGCCGATCCCGAGATAGACGCGTTCGGTAAGAGAGTCCTTCATGATTTCTCTTGGTTCCAGCGTGAAAGAAGATCGTATAACGGGGTTCTTCTTCCCGCGGGAGCATCGACTTTCGGAAGAGAGATCGGCTTCGCGCCTCAGCGTGCGGCTCAGGCGGACGGTCATCTTGCCCATGAGATCCTTGCCGCGAACATCACCCCGACGCCCGGTTCGGACAAAAACGGTCCCACCGCTATTATCAAGTCTCTCGGCGCGCTCGATCTGTCGTCGCTCGTCAACGGCACGGCACTTGACATGAAGATCGCACCGTCGAGCGTCAAAGGTGAGGACGGTATCAACGCTTTGGTCGGACTTTATAAGACATTTATCGACGTCGGCGGTATATTCGTTCATATAGATATCGTTGATAACAAGACTCTTCTTGACGCGCGCGAGCATCCCGACAAATACCCGACGCTTGCCGTCCGCGTCTCCGGTTGGTCGGCGCGCTTTGTGACGCTGAACCGCGACTGGCAGGAAATGATTATCAAAAAGTCCATGCAAACAAGGTGCTGAAATGATATATACCGTTACGTTTAATCCCGCGATAGATTATACGCTTCATCTCGATGACCTGAAAATCGGACAGATCAACAAGCACTGTCGCGAACAGGTGATCTGCGGAGGGAAGGGGATCAATGTTTCCGCAATGCTGACGATCCTCGGCGATCCGACGGTTGCTCTCGGTTTTTTTGCCGGCTTTACGGGCAGGGAAATGGACAGACTCCTCAAAAAAGAGGGATTAAACACGGATTTTATAATGCTCCCCGAAGGAATGACCCGCATAAACGTCAAGATCCGCGCGGCGGAGGAGACAGACCTGAATACCGACGGTCCGAACATACCGCAGGAGTATCTCGAAATGCTTTTGTCAAAGATCGACGAGGCAAAAACAGGGGATATCCTTTGCCTTTCCGGAAGCGTTCCGCCTTGCATTCCGCAGACATTTTATGCGACGCTTGCCGAACAGTGCAACGAGCGCGGCGTCGGCGTTGTCATAGACGCAACGGGCGACCTGCTTCGTGAAACGCTCAGATATGAGCCGTTTCTCATTAAACCGAACAGGGAAGAACTCGCGCAGACGACCGGCTTGCCGTGCGATACTCTCGAACAGGTCGTTGCGGCGGCAAAAGAACTTCGCGCTCTCGGAGCAAAGAACGTTCTTGTTTCTCTCGGTGGTGACGGCGCGGTTCTTCTGACATCCGAAAACAGCGCGTATTTCTGCTCCGTACCGGTCGGTACAGCCGTTAACTCCGTTGCGGCGGGAGACTCCGCACTCGCGGGTTTTCTGCACGGATTTCTTTTGACGGGGGATCCCGAAGAGGCATTGCTTTTCGCCGTTGCTTCCGGAAGCGCTACCGCGTTTTCCGATTGGCTCGGAGATTACGGACAGATCATGGCATTTGTTGAAGAACTCAGAAACGGCGGAAAACTGAAAGTTCTCGAAAAATAATAAAAGTTTTCCGTGATAAGAGGATGTGATCCGCATTATCGGGAACGGAAAGTCTCCAAACGGAAAGAAATTTCCGGATAAGGAGAACGACAGGCGCTATATCGGAGACGTCGGTGAGGCGCATGCCGCCGAATGCCTTAAAAAACTGCATTATCGCATTCTCGAAAGGGAATTTGTCTGTCGGCGGGGCGAGATCGACATCATTGCGATGAAAAATCAATGCGTCCATTTTGTCGAGGTCAAAACCTCCGATGCGAATTCCCCGTTTTATCCCGAATCTCATCTGACAAGGGATAAGATGCGCCGTTATCTTCTGATGGCGGAGGATTACAAAAAGATTCTGCGGTCAAAATTCGGCGTCGATGCGGATTCGCTTCAATACTCGTTTGATTTGTTTGCCGTGCTCATTGACAGAAAAGCGCGTAAGATAACATCCGAAAAATTTTACGCAGGGGCGTTCATGTCGGCAGAGGATGCCGAACTTTTGCGGAATGAATAAAAAACAACTCCCGGGAGATATGTTTCTCCCGGGAGATATTTTTCGCTTTTCCGAACGGCTATTTCAACATGGAAACAGCGTCCGCAATTGTTTTTTCCATCGCTTCGTGGCCGTATTTGTCAACTTCCGCTTTGTTCTTTTCCCCGTGGGTCAGACATCCCGCTCCGCCGATACAGCCGCCCACGCATGCCATTCCTTCGATGAAGTTCGCGTCAAGGAGATTTTTCGATTTTCTCATCAATGCAACGCGGCACGCTTCTATTCCGTCGCACGAGCAGGGCTTTAACTCAAAGTCATCCAATCCCTGTTCTTTCAGCCCTTCCGCAACAGCGTCCGAAAGACCTCCGCAACGCGCAAATATTCTTCCGAAATATGAGGCGTTGTCAAGCACACCTTCTTCAAGCGTCGTTATGTCAATGTCACGGCTGTCGAATAAGGCTTGAAGTTCTTCAAAGGTAAGAGCCGCGTCAACGTAGGGCTTGACGCTCTCCGATTGCACTTCCGCCTTTTTCGCAGTACACGGACCTATGAAAATAACTTTTGCGTCTTTGTCTGTGTCTTTTATGTACTTCGCGATGGTTGCCATCGGTGAAAGATTGTGAGACACATACTGAGCAAGTTCGGGAAAAGATTTTTTGATATACGAAACAAATGCGGGACAGCACGAACTTGTCAGAAAACCTTTTTCCGCAAGTTCTTTCGATTCCGCCTGCGCTACCATATCCGCGCCGAGCGCCGCTTCAACAACGGTGTGAAATCCCAGGACTTTCAGCCCGGTTATGACCTGTCCGAGTTTTGCATACCTGAACTGGCTCGATATTGACGGTGCGACGACTGCATATATCTTGTAATGCTTTCCGCACTGACTCTTTTTGATCAGATCGATCGCGTTGATCATAAAAGACTTGTCCATTATCGCTCCGAACGGGCATTGATAAACGCACGCTCCGCACGCAATGCACTTATCATTGTCGATCTTGGCGGCTTTGTCCTCGTTCATGGAGATCGCTTTGATCTTGCAAGCGTTCTGACACGGACGTATCCTGCTGACGATCGCGGTATACGGGCATACTTTCGAGCAAGCACCGCATTCCTTGCATTTTGATTTGTCAATGTGCGCGACATGGTTGGAATCGAAACTGATCGCTCCGAAACGGCAGACATCTTCGCAACGGTGAGCCAGACATCCTCTGCAAGCGTCCGTGACCTCATACCCTCCGACGGGACATTCGTCACAGGCAATGTCAATGACTTCGATGACATTCGGATTGTCTTTATCTCCGCCCATTGCGAGTTTGACTCTTTCCGTCAGAATTGCGCGTTCCTTGTAAACGCAGCAACGCATCGTCGGCGTTTTTCCGGGAACGATCAATTTCGGAATGTCAAGCAGGTTATCGTAAAGAGTATCTTTCCACGCCTGTCTGGCGACTTCTCTCAATACCTTGTATTTAAGATGCTGTACCTTTGTGTCGAATTTCCGCATATTTAACCTTCTTTAAAAATAACTTACCTTGATTCTTTTACCCATACGTCTCAGACACTTTGAGAGTTCCTCGACGAGGTTCATTTTAATGTTGAAGTTTATAGGAAGTTCCGGGTTCTGATGTGCCGGATTGACCGCTCTTCCGACAAAGAAGTTGATATCCGTCGCTTCTTCAAACAGCAGACGGCAGATCTGAGAAGCGCCGTCGTTTTTTATGCTCCACTTCTCGTACTCTTTGTTGTCACCGAGATAGTCTTTTGCGTATTCAAGCACCTTGTTGATCGTTATGACTCCCTCGGTGACAAGATCCACTCCCTCTATCTTCGCGATCGGCGGCACGTCGGCCTCAACGAAATCGAGACTTGCGATAAGCGGCTTGTGAAGGAACTTCGCGGCGATAGTCGAGGTCGTTCCTCCGCAAACGATATGCTTGCCTTCTTTTGAGAAGAAAAGAGACATCATTCTGTCGCAGTCGTCTCTGTTTGACGGAGGTCCGAACATAAGATTCATCGGAGATCTGCGGCGTATGCGAACGACGCATGCCGTGGCGTCGTCGCCCGGCTGATCGCGATAAAGATTGTTGCACTCCTCGATG
Source organism: uncultured Eubacteriales bacterium (assembly GCA_902373415.1). Classification (GTDB taxonomy): domain Bacteria; phylum Bacillota; class Clostridia; order Oscillospirales; family UBA644; genus UBA644. Next base: position 236,669 of record CABKLX010000001.1, read on the forward strand.
AGCAAGGTCGAAAGTGTCTTTGCCGTATATCCCGCCATGGCGAGAGGCTCCATGAATGTGATAATATCCGAGCGTTTCCAACCGAAATTATACAGCGTTCCGATCCCCGCGTGAGGGCATCCGTCGCTCATCGCGATGAAAACATCGTTTTCGCGGAGCTGAACGGTCGAGTTGTATATCTTCTTTCCGCCGATGTTAAGTTCCGTTTTCTTGTATTCGTAATGTTCTCCGTCACGAATGAGAATGACGAGGGGATTGTCGAACTGCATGAGTTCGGCAGTCTCGTTGTTTATGAGATGTATTATCGTAAAGGTTGAATACGCAACACCGCGCACCGAACATATCGGCAAAGTGGCGGCTATCGTCTCGACGCAGTCTTCAAGCGTCAATCCTTCCGACATCATCGTTGATATTATTCTCGACGTGAGTGTCGAAAGAATGCTTGCCTTGACGCCGCTTCCGAGCCCGTCCGCAAGAACGATGACGGTCGAGTTTTCGCCCTGTTCAACGACATCGACATGGTCTCCGCAGAGCTGTTCTCCGTAATGGTTGATACTCTGGTATCCAACGTCAGCGCACAGATTATTCATCGGAAATACTCTTTTTCAGCTTTGTCAGGGCGATCTTTGTTTCCGCCGCGGTCTCTCCGAGCAAAGATGCGATCTCCTGAACGATACGCATTTGCTTGTCGACGACGTTATCCGCGATCTCAACTGTCTGACGGCTGATATTCTCCTTCTTTTCACGTTCTTTTTCTATATCCGTCACATCACGCATGATGCAAATAAGAAGACGGTAATCTCTGTCGAATATGACGGTCTGCTCGACGTATTTGTCATACTCGGCAAGATACATCCTCTGATCTCTGACGCTTCTTCCCGTGCTGAGAACGTCGGTGAACGGCTTCGGATCAAGTATTCTGTCGATATGTTCGCCGAGCACATCGGAAGCGGAACGGATGTTCATCAACTTGCGCGCCGCGCTGTTGATCTGCTGAACTTCAAGGTTTTCGTTCAGAACGATGAGCCCGTTCGGCGTGTTATTGACGATGTTGTCCGAGAAACTTTCCGCCTTATCTTTGAGGAAAGGAAGGCACATCGAGATCTCTGCCTTGCCCTGGTAAATAGCGATCGCTTTTTCTCGGCAGGTGTCATATCCGCACGAACCGCAGTTCAACTCGTCGGACGGTTTGTATTTGCCCATCTGACGGAGTATCGCATTGACCTCTTCTTCCGTCGGAGGCTGAAGCTTCTTTTCGATAACGGTGAATGTCTTTCGCAGTTCAAGAGGATCTCTTTCCCCGATTTCAAAGTCGAGTTTCCCCGCAAATTTGGCAACTGCGGCATAATCTCTGACAGGGGAGCGGTGGAACTTCTCCATAACGGGTCCTCCGACGCAGCTTCCCGTACACGCGGACATTTCTATGAAACAGTTATGTATATTTCCTCTTTCAATGTCTTTCAGCGCGGCGATGCAGTTCTCCACTCCGTCGATCGCGACGTAAGAATATCCCGGTTCGTTCTGCGCCATCGTTTTGAGTATTCCTCCCGTTGTCGGGAAGAACCTCGCCCGGCTTTTTTCGTTGCTGTCCATTTCGTTTTTCAGTTCAATTCCTTCGGAGTCAAACCATTTGGTCAGTTCTTCAAACGTGAGGACCGCGTCAACGATGCCCTCATAATACGAAGCCTCGTCTTTTTTCGCAACGCAGGGACCGATAAATACGGTTTTTGCGTTCGGGTAACGTTTTTTGATATCTCTGCAATGCGCCTGCATCGGTGACAAAACGTCTGCGAGGTATTCAAGTTCACGCGGAAAATATTTCTGAATGAGAAGATTTACCGAATGACAGCATGATGATATGATTATATCTTTCTTGTCCTCATGAAGCATTCTTTCGTATTCGCTTTTTACGATCGACGCTCCGAATGCGGTCTCTTCCGCATCGTAAAATCCGAGTTTTTTGAGCGCTTCGCGCATGGCGCCTATCCCGACGCCGTCGTAGTTCGCGACAAAGGACGGAGCGAGGCTCACGATAACGGGATCTCCGCTCTGCAAAAGAACTTTTACGTTTTCGGTTTCATCGACTATTTCTTTCGCGTTCTGAGGACAGACAACGAAACACTGTCCGCAAAGGATACATTCGTTTCCGATAATATGCGCTTGGTTTCCCGAAAATCTGATTGATTTCACGGGGCAATGCCGGATGCATTTGTAACAGTTTTTGCAGTTTGATTTTTTCAGGGTCAGACAGTCCGCCAAGATCAAGCGCCTCCTTTCGCTTTTTTAAGGATTTTATCGTTAAAAAACTCTTTGAAGTTTTCTTTCGTTATTCCCGGGTAAATCTCGTCGTCAACCGTCACGGTGACGCCCACGCGATTGCATTTGCCCGTGCAAAAACTGCCCGAAAGCGAAACGATCCCTTCAAGGTGATTTTCATCTATTGCGTTTTGAAACAACTCAACGAGCTCATGCGATCCTTTCAGGTGACATGAACTTCCGACACATATAAGAACATTCATTTGAAATCACACCTTTGCCGCGATTTCTGTCTCAAAGAATTCTTTTGCCGTTTCGGGGTTGACCGAGAAAAGGTTTCCGTCCACGGTCACGCATACTCCTTCACGGCAATTGCCCATACAGAAAGTGCCGCCGAGTTCGACCTTATCTCCGAGTTTGTTTTCGGCGATAAGATACTGCAACTGCTCAACGACCTGTCTCGAGCCTTTCAAATGACAGGAACTGCCAATACATACCGTAACTTTCATCTCTGTTGTCCTCCGTATATTATTCGTAATCGACTACGTTCGCCCATGTGAGCAGAAATTCGCGCTCTTTTTCGTTTCCTTTGACCGACTGCGAAGCGGCAACTATCGGAAGCCATTTCTGAACGTATTTTTTCGGTGTTCCGCTCTTTTCGCAGTACTTGTCGAGATATCTCTTCGCGTTTTCAATGTCTCCGTTCAGCCAGAACCTGAGATATGTTCTTGCGGCGTCCGCGGAAGCGTTGCCCTGCGTGGCGTGCGCCCAGTCGATTATATAGGGCTTGCCTTCGGGTGTGATGATGATGTTTGACGGATCAAAATCCCCGTGGCAAAGTTTGTTGTGCTTCGGCATACCTTCAAGCCTTGTGTGCAGATCGTAGCGTGTCGTAGCGTCAAGATCCGCCTGACTGATCTTTCTGTTCATCTTATCTTTGAGTTTTGTCAGGTTCGGATCGGTTTTCGAGAGAATATCAAGCTGGATCCCTACGAAAAGATCAAGGTATTCGTCCCTTTTCTCGGGTTCTTCCGCCATAAGTTTTGCAAGCGTCTTTCCCTCGATAAATTCGGATACGATCGCCCATTTTCCGTCAACGGTCGTAACTTCCACGACCTTCGGGATATTAAGCCCCGTTTGCTCGACCCTCGCCTGATTGAGCGCTTCGTTGAGAACGTCGGCTTTTGAATATTCACGGTTGAACACTTTTATACAGAACGCTCCGTCGCGATAGATCGTTTTTGAAGTTCTGACTGCTATTACTCTGTCCAGATTCATAATTGAGCCTCCTTCTCTATTTACGGTTGCGGGCCTTCACATAGGGCTTCTTGACGTCGTCGTCATCCGCGCTTCTGAGCCCCGTGTCCGCGTACGGTTTGTTTTCTTCGGAAAAATGTTTCCCGTAATATGCGTTCAGATACATCTGCCTGATCTCCTGCATGAGCGGGTAACGCGGGTTTGCTCCCGTGCACTGATCGTCGAACGCCTGTTCGGTCATTTCGTCGAGACGGTCGAGGAAATCTTGCTCGTCAACGTTGTAATCTTTGATGGTCTTCCTGATCCCGACGCGGTCTTTCAGGTCGTTGATCGCTTTGATGAGCCCTTCAAGTTTTTCCGTGTCGTTCTTTCCCTTTATGCCGAGCGCGTCCGCAACTTCGGCGTAGCGTTCAAGTGTGTGCGGATGATCGTACTGCGGGAATGTTCCCATTTTTGCGGGTGTTTCGCACGCGTTGAAACGAAGGACTTCTTCGATCATCAGCGCGTTGGCAACTCCGTGGGGAAGATGGTGGAACGCGCCGAGTTTGTGCGCCATAGAGTGGCAGACGCCGAGGAATGCGTTTGCAAACGCCATACCCGCCATTGTTGCCGCGTTAGCCATTTTCTCGCGTGCTTCAATGTCGGTTTGTCCGTTTTCATAAGCGCGGGGGAGATATTTGAATATCGTTTTAAGCGCCTGCAAAGCAAGACCGTCGGTGTAATCCGTCGCCAGCATCGATGCATACGCTTCAAGCGCATGAGTAACGGCGTCGATACCCGAGGCGGCGGTGAGCCCCTTCGGCGCGCTCATGTGGAAGTCCGTGTCGATTATCGCCATATTCGGAAGCAGTTCGTAATCCGCAAGGGGATATTTGATACCGCTCTTTTCATCGGTTATAACAGCGAACGGAGTGACTTCCGAACCTGTTCCCGCGGATGTCGGGATCGCTATGAAATACGCTTTTTCTCCCATCTTCGGGAAGGTGTAGACACGCTTTCTTATATCGGAGAAACGCATCGCCATATCCATGAAGTCCGCGTCCGGATGCTCGTACATGACCCACATGATCTTCGCGGCGTCCATCGCCGAGCCGCCGCCGAGCGCGATTATGCAATCCGGTCGGAATGCTCTCATCTGTTCCGCTCCCGCTTTTGCGCTGGCAAGAGTAGGATCGGGCGCAACGTCAAAGAATGTCGCGTGCGTGATTCCCATTTCGTCAAGTTTGTCGGTTATCGGTTTCGTGTATCCGTTGCTGTAAAGGAAGTTGTCCGTAACAATGAATGCTCTCTCTTTGCCCATGACGTTTTTGAGTTCGTCGAGAGCAACGGGCAGACAGCCCTTCTTTATATATATCTTTTCGGGGGCTCTGAACCAAAGCATATTTTCTCTCCTCTCCGCGACCGTTTTGATGTTGAGCAAATGCTTGACTCCGACATTTTCGCTGACGGAGTTTCCTCCCCATGAGCCGCAGCCGAGGGTCAGGGAAGGCGCAAGCTTGAAGTTGTAAAGATCTCCGATACCTCCCTGTGAAGAAGGTGTGTTGACGAGAATTCGGCAGGTTTTCATTCTGTTTTCGAATTCCGCGAGTTTTGCTCTTTCGGTCGTTGCGTTAAGGTAGATCGACGAAGTGTGTCCGTAACCGCCGTCGGCGATCAGGTGTTCGGCTTTGTCAAACGCGTCATTTATATTTTTCGCCCTGTACATTGCCAGAACGGGGGAGAGTTTTTCGTGTGCAAATTCTTCGGATATATCGACGCTTTCGACTTCCCCGATAAGGATTTTTGTCCCTTCGGGAACCTTCACGCCCGCAAGCTCGGCGATCCTGCACGCTTTCTGTCCCACGATCTTTGCATTGAGTCCGCCGTTGATGATTATCGTTTTTCTGACTTTTTCAGTCTCTTCTCTGTCAAGGAAGTAACAGCCTCTCTGCGCGAATTCTTCTTTGACCGCATCGTAAACTTTGTCGAGAACTATCACCGACTGTTCGGAAGCGCAGATCATTCCGTTGTCAAAGGTCTTTGAATGGATGATCGAGTTGACTGCGAGAACGATGTCCGCGGAATCGTCGATGATCGCGGGCGTGTTTCCCGCGCCGACTCCGAGCGCGGGTTTGCCGCTCGAATATGCCGCTTTGACCATTCCCGGGCCGCCCGTCGCAAGAATTATGTCGGCTTCTTTCATTATCATGTTTGTCATTTCGAGGCTCGGAACATCGATCCATGAAATGATATTTTCAGGCGCGCCTGCCGCAACCGCCGCTTCAAGAACGACTTTCGCCGCCTCGATCGTCGACTTTTTCGCTCTCGGGTGAGGGCTGATGATTATGCCGTTGCGGGTTTTAAGGGAAATAAGAGTTTTGAAGATAGCGGTCGAAGTCGGGTTAGTTGTCGGAATGACCGCCGCGATAAGTCCGATGGGTTCCGCGATCTTTGTTATTCCGAAGGCCTTGTCCTCTTCAATGACCCCGCAGGTCTTTGTGTGTTTGTAAGCGTTGTAAATATATTCGGAAGCGTAATGGTTCTTTATGACTTTGTCTTCAACCACTCCCATTCCTGTCTCTTCTACCGCAAGCTTTGCGAGGGGGATACGCTGTTTATTTGCTGCGGAGGCAGCGGCAAGGAATATCCTGTCGACCTGTTCCTGCGAAAAGGTCGCAAAGATTTTTTGCGCTTCTCTGACGCGCCGAACGGCTTCCTCGAGCTTTTCGACGCCGTCAACTATCTCATAGTTTTTTACATCCATGTTCGTTCCTCCATTATTAAAGTATGATTCATATCTGTTTGTCAAGATGTGCCAGCGAAAGGGCGAGGTTTTCATGCTCGATCAAAACGTTGTCGGGCACTTTGACCGCCACGGGAGCAAAACTCCATATTGCGGAGAGATTGCATCTTACCATTCGGTCGGCGACCTCCTGCGCCGAAGTTTTCGGAACCGTTATGATTCCGATTTTAATATCGTTTCGGTAACAGAAGCCCTCGAATTCGTTCATCGGATATATCGGTTTTCCCGCTTCCGATCTTTCGACTTTTTCGGCTTTAATGTCGAACGCCGCCGCGATCTCAAGCCCGTAGTCCGAAAAACCTTCGTAGTCAAGCAGGGCGCATCCGAGTTTTCCCGCTCCGACTATGACCGCCTGATGTTTGTTGTTCTGTCCGAGGCATTCTTCGAGTTTTTCTATCAACTCGTCTGTGACATAGCCGATTTTCGGTTTGCCGTCTCCGCTGACCGACGCCAGATCTTTTCTGACTTGAACTTCTCCCAATCCCAGCGCCTTCGCCACGGTCGTTGCAGAAATGTTTTTGCACTCCGTGCTTACGGTTTTCAGGTATCTCAGATAATCCGGAAGCCTTCCGAGCGTCGCTTTCGGCACGCTTTGCACGCGCATACATATTCACCGCCTTTCTTACAGTATATATCTTACCATAAACGGCGGCAAAAGTAAATAGCCTGTTTCACATATCGGTATTGTATTTATCGATATATCTGTAATCAAAAGAAAAACGCCTGTGTCACAGGCGTTTTGAGATGTTTACATATACTTTCTCTTTGCGTCGCAAAGCTCTGTGATAAACAGTTTGTCGAGGTCGGTCAGGTGATAATCTTTGTGATATATCAGAACATCCTTGTATTTTCTTCCGTTGTCTCTGCACGGCTTTTGAATAAGACCGTAAAGATCGAGCAATTTGCCCGGAACGGGGGAGACCCACATGAACGTGTCGGGGTTTTCCGAGAGAAGAGAAAACTGGCTTGCGCGTTCAAAAACGAATATTCTTTTGTCGATGTCTTTCGGAAGTTCTTCTTTTCTGACCGCCGACAGGGGGAGCGAGGGGACGAACGGATCTGCGTGAGCGATCTCGAAATACGGTTTCAGATCGGTAAATCTGATGTCTTTTATCTTTGCCAGCGGGCTTTCCTTGCTCATGAGGAGCACATAGGTAAATTCGGTGATCACTTCTCCGATAAGTCCCTTTTCATCGAGCATTTCCCTGAAATACTTGTCGTAAGATTCCGCATAACGGATGATGCCGAGTTTATAATCCGCTTCGATGATGTTTTTTATCGCGCGCGATGAATTCGTTTCCTTGTAAAACAGTTCCGCGGAACCGTCTTTTCCGATCTGCTTCGTGAATTGCGTAAAGGCTTCCGCGATATAACTTGCGCGGGGAACGGAGATCGAGAATTTCTTTTTTATCGGAACGCCCGTCTTGTATATTGCCTCTACCGCGTCGATCTGTGCGAGTATCTTCCGCGCGTATTGAAGAAATTCTTCTCCTTCCGCCGTTGCGACCATTCCCTTTGCGGAACGGTCGAATATGGTTATTCCGAGCGACGCTTCAAGTTCTTTGATCGCGCGGCTCAGATTGGGCTGTCCCATGTAAAGATTTTCCGCGGCTTTGTTCAGCGATCCCGTTTTTGCGATCTCGACCGCATATTTCAGATGTAAAATGTTCATTTGTCAGTCCTCCCGAAGATCGTGCGTCATATAAATTTCACCGTCGAGAGTCTTCCATTCGAGAAGACCGTCCGTGACCGTCATGTATCCGTGCGGCGAATTTTCTTTCGGAATGGACACCGAACCCGGATTGATATAAATATAACGGTCGTGCGCCGTGCATTTCGGAACGTGAGTATGTCCGTGAAGCAAAACGTCTCCGTTGCCGAGCGGCGGAAGGTTGTCCTCGTTGAAATTGTGCCCGTGCGTCGCAAATATCATGCGTTCCGCGATATATATTATACAGTAATCCGCAAGTATCGGGAATTTCAAAACCATTTGATCGACTTCCGTGTCGCAGTTTCCGCGCACGCAGAGTATTCTGTCTCTGACCGCGTTCAGCCTTTCGATAACGCTTTTCGGATCGTAATCTTTCGGCAGGTCGTTACGCGGCCCGTGATAGAGAATATCTCCGAGCAGAAGCAGTTTTTCGGACTTCTCCCTGTCAAACGCTTCAAGCAGTTTTTTACAGTAAAAATCCGATCCGTGGATATCGGATGCGACGGTTATTTTCATCTTTCATACTCCCGTGATACGGCATAATCCGAATTATATTACAATTATAGCAGAAAACGTATCCGAAATCAATAGCGTATACAAAATTTGACTGTAAATATTTTTTTCGTTCAGGTCGGAGCCTATGTTCTTTTGTTCGGATCGACGCAAAGCGTGTCCTTCGGAACTGCAAAAAAACAACGGCGGTGCGAAATACACCGCCGTTTTCGCGCTTTTCAGCAGCAACAGGGGGGATTGGGTTCGCAGCAGTTGGATGCCGTATTTGTGTTATCGGAGCAAAGACAGCAGATCACTATAGCGGCGATGATGATAATCCACCAGAAGTTATTGTTATTGCCGCAACCGTTGTTAAAAAACATTTTGATCACCTCATTACAGGCTATGTAAAATTCCGAAAAGTGTTACGGCACTTCTTTTGCAATAGAAACACATCCAAAAATATATAAATAAAAAATGATATTTTTTTGACCGACCTTGCAATTCGGCACAATATATAGTATAATCTATTCGGAAGATTTTACATATTTTGGGGTGAAACGTTTGAGAGTATCTTTTTGCACTCTCGGCTGCAAGGTCAATCAGTATGAGACCGTTATAATGGAACAGGATTTTACGGCGCGGGGTTACGAGATCGTCCCGTTCGGAGAAAAGACCGATGTGACGGTGATCAACACCTGCGCTGTGACGGAGGAGAGCGCGAGGAAGTCAAGACAGATGATGCGACGCGCGAAGAAAATCTCTCCCGAAACGGTGACGGTCGTTGTCGGATGTCTTTCGCAAACGGAAGGTGTCGAAAAACTTGCGGAGGCGGACGTTGTCGTCGGAAGCAAACTCAAGAGAAGCGTTCCTCGGTTTGTCGACGAGTTCCTGATGAGCGGACGTCGTGTGATCGCCGTTGAAAGCATGGCTCACGAAAATGAATTCGAGCCGATGAAGACCGATCGCGGGGAGCGCACCCGCGCGCAGATAAAGATACAGGACGGCTGCAACAATTTCTGTTCGTATTGCATAATCCCTTATGCGAGAGGGAGAATACGCTCGAAAGAGATGACCGAGGCTGTCGAAGAAGCGGTTTCGATCGTGAAAAACGGATATAAAGAAATCGTGCTGACGGGGATACATCTTGACAGTTACGGCAAAGAACACGGACGTTTCGGGCTTTGCGATCTGCTTGAACGTCTCGACGGGCTCGAAGGGCTTGAAAGAGTGCGTCTCGGCTCGCTTGAACCTCTTTTTGTCAGCGAAGAAAATGTCGCAAGACTTCGCAGGCTCAGAACGCTTTGTCCCCACTTTCATCTTTCGCTCCAAAGCGGTTCGGACGATGTTCTGAAAGCGATGAACAGACATTATACGACAGCGGAATACTTCGACGCCGTCCGGAGGCTCAGGGACTCTTTCGGAGAAGTGTCGGTGACGACGGATATAATAACGGGGTTCCCGTCGGAGACGGAAGATGCTCACAAGCGGAGTCTGGCGTTTGCGGAAAAGGTCGGCTTTGCAAAAATACACGTTTTTCCGTTTTCGCCGAGGAAGGGAACGAAGGCGTACGACATGAAAGATCAGGTTCCCGCCGACGAGAAAAAACGGCGCACTTCGGAAATGCTTGAAGTTGCAAAGAACAGCGCGGAGGCTTTTTACGGTTCAAAGGTCGGAAAAGAAGTATCCGTACTTTTCGAACACAGGAAAAACGGATTGTTCGTCGGGCTGACTCCCGATTATGCGGAAGTCCGTGTCAAAGACGAAAGAGATATTTCAAATACGGTGCTCCCTGTTCGCATTATATCCGCCGACGGTGAAAGCTGTCTCGGTGAACTTGTCAATAACGGAGGTAATGATCTTGGCTAAGAAAAAGGAATATAACGACGAAAGTATATCCTCGCTCAAAGGCGCGGACCGCGTCCGTACACGTCCCGGAGTCATTTTCGGCTCCGACGGCATCGAGGGGTGCTGTCATGCTCTTTTTGAGATCGTTGCGAACGCGATCGACGAGTTCAAAGGCGGTTACGGAGATAAAATAATCGTCACTTCTTATGCCGATCTTTCTCTCGAAGTTACCGACTTCGGCAGAGGAATTCCCGTTGAGTTCAACGAAAAAGAGGGCAGATACAACTGGGATCTTCTTTTCAACGAGATGTACGCCGGCGGCAAATACGACAAAGAAAATTCCGATTATGCGTATTCGCTCGGACTGAACGGACTCGGACTTTGCGCAACTCAGTACGCGTCCGAATACATGGAAGTTGAGATATATAACGGCAAATACAGATATGAACTTGATTTTAAGCACGGAAAGCCTGTCCGCCCATACGAAGAGGAACTTATAAAAGAAGAAATGAAGCATAAGAGCGGAACGCGTATCAAATGGCGTCCCGATCTTAAAGTGTTCAAGGAAATAGACATACCGAAGTCGTTCTTTGAGGAAACTCTGCGCAAACAGGCTATCTGCAATTCGGGTCTGACGATCGTTTTCAGATGGCAGGACAGAGAAAACGGCAGAACTTTTGAAACGCAGACGTATTATTACGAAAACGGCATTATCGATTATGTCAAAGAGACCGTCGGGGACAAGCCGACATTGTGCGACGTTCAGTTCTGGTCGGGCGAAAGACGCGGAAAAGACCGCGAGGATCTGCCCGAATACAATGTCAAACTTAATGTCGCGTGCTGTTTCAGCAATCAGGTTCAGATGCTTGAATATTATCACAATTCGAGTTTTCTCGAACACGGAGGGTCTCCCGACAAGGCGGTGAGAAACGCATTTGTGTACGGTATTGACGCCTATATAAAACAGAGCAATAAATACAATAAAAACGAAACGCGTATAACGTTTCAGGACGTCGCGGACTGTCTTGTTCTTGTCTCGAATACTTATTCGACCGAGACTTCTTATGAGAACCAGACGAAAAAGTCCATAACAAACAAATTCATTCAGGACGCGATGACCGAGTTTCTGCGCCATCAACTCGAAGTCTTCTTTATCGAAAACAAGCCCGAAGCCGACAAGATAGTTGAACAGGTTCTTATAAACAAGCGTTCACGCGAAGATGCCGAAAAGAGCCGTGTCAAACTGAAAAAGAAACTTACCGGCGATATAAATATGAGCAACCGAGTTGAAAAATTCGTCGATTGCAGAAGCCGCGACACGGAAAAACGCGAACTTTACATCGTTGAGGGCGACTCTGCTCTCGGTTCGTGCAAACAGGCGCGGCAGGCCGATTTTCAGGCAATCATGCCGATACGCGGAAAAATACTGAACTGTCTGAAGGCGGATAACAATCAGATCGCGAAGAGCGACATAATCCTTGATCTCGTCAAAGTCATGGGCTGCGGAATGGATCTGAAAACAAAAGGAAAATCCGTGTCGGAGTTCGATATAAACAATCTTCGATTCGGGAAGGTCATAATCTGCACCGACGCCGACGTGGACGGGTATCAGATAAGAACTCTCGTTCTTGCGATGATATACCGACTTATGCCCGAACTGATAGATGCGGGCAAGGTCTATATCGCAGTCTCGCCCCTGTACGAGATCGTGTCGGGCGGTAAATCGTATTTCGCTTATACCGAAAAGGAAAAAGCGGAGATACTTAAAAAGCTGGACGGGAAAAAGGTATCGGTTCAGCGTTCAAAAGGTCTCGGTGAAAACGAACCCGAAATGATGTCTCTGACAACGATGCACCCCGACACGCGGCGTCTTCAGAAAATAACGCCGTCCGACGCACGGGAGACAGCGGAGGTCTTCGATGTCCTTCTCGGCAACGATTTGCAGGGACGTAAAGAGATCATTGCAAGATACGGCAGAGATTATCTCGATCTTGCCGATATATCGTAGGAGGTGATTCGGAGATGTCGGAAAACTACGAAGAAAAACAAGTTGTTGACACATTAAAAGAAAACTATCTTCCCTACGCCGTCAGCGTCATCGTCAGCAGGGCGATCCCCGAGATTGACGGCTTCAAGCCTTCGCACAGAAAACTGCTTTATACCATGTATAAAAAAGGACTTCTCGGAGGAAAGACAACGAAGTCCGCAAATATCGTCGGCGAAACGATGAAACTGAACCCCCACGGGGACGCGGCGATATACGAAACGATGGTCAGGCTGACACGCGGGCACGCGGCGCTGCTGCATCCGCTCGTTGAGTCAAAGGGAAACTTCGGCAACCATTATTCCAGAGATACGGCTTACGCTGCGGCGCGATACACGGAGGCAAAACTCGACGATATCTGCAAGTACATTTTTACCGATATTGAAAAAGACGTTGTTGATTTCGTGCCGAACTATGACGGGGAAATGACGGAGCCTGTTTTGCTTCCGACGGCGTTTCCGAACGTTCTCGTCAATCCCAATCAGGGTATTGCGGTCGGAATGGCAAGTTCGATCTGTTCGTTCAACCTCAGGGAGGTCTGCGACACGACGATCGCGCTGATCAAAGACCCGAACGCCGATCTGATGACGACTTTGGTCGCTCCCGATTTTCCGACGGGCGGCGATCTCGTCTACGACGCGGAACAACTGCGCCGTATATATGACACGGGCGTCGGTTCGTTCAAGGTTCGCGCAAAATACAACTATGAGAAAAAAGGGAACACGATCGAGGTCTACGAGATCCCGTATTCGACGACGATCGAGGCGATAATAGACAAGGTCGTGGATCTTGTCGAATCTTCCAAACTTCGGGAGATAAACAACATCAGAGACCTTTCCGATATGAGCGGTCTCCGCATTTCGATCGAACTGAAAAAAGGCGTCGATCCCGACAAACTCATGCAAAAACTGTATAAGATGACCCCGCTTGAAGATTCGACCGCCTGCAATTTTAACATTCTGATCGCGGGATCTCCGCGCGTAATGGGAGTTCGTGAAATACTCACGGAGTGGGTCGCGTTCAGAACGGAATGCATCAAGCGCGGGCTGTTCTTTGATCTGACCAAGAAGAAAGACAGGTATCATCTCCTTACGGGCCTTCAGAAGATCCTTCTTGATATAGATAAAGCGATAAAGATCGTCCGCGAGACCGAAGACGACAATGAGGTCGTTCCCAATCTTATGATCGGTTTCGGAATAGACAAGCCGCAGGCGGAATTCGTCGCCGACATAAAACTCCGCAATCTTAACAAAGAATATATTCTGAATAAGACATCCGAACTTGAAAAACTCGCGTCTGAGATCGCGGATATCGAAGACATTCTCGCAAAGCCCGCGAGAGTCAAAAAAATAATCGTTCAGCAACTGACGGAGATCGCTAAAAAAGAGGGAAAACCGAGAAAAACAAAACTCCTTTATCTTGATGAGATATCCGATGAAGCCGTTTCCGAGGATATCCCGGATTATCCCGTTACGGTGTTCGTGACCCGCGAGGGCTATTTCAAAAAAGTCACCGCGCTGTCTCTGCGCATGAGCGGCGAGCAGAAATTCAAGGAGGGCGACGGGCTTTCGCAGTCCGTTGAAACAACGAATGCCGCCGAGATGCTCGTGTTCACGGATATGCATCAATGCTATAAATCGCGCGTATGCGATTTTGCCGACACAAAGATAAGCGTTCTCGGTGATTATCTTCCTCAGGCGTTGAAAATGCAGGACGGGGAAAAAGTCGTTTACGTTGCTTTTACGACCGATTATAAAGGAAATATTCTTTCTTTCTTCCGCAACGGAAAGTGCTCCAATGTCGATCTTGCTTCGTTCGTGACGAAACTGAACAGAAAGAAACTCGTGAATGCGTATTCGGACGCGTCCGAGCTCGTTGCGATGTTCTGCGTGACCGAAAACACGGATTTCGTGCTGACCGCATCAAATTCGCGGACGCTTATCGTGAACAGCGGAATGATCTCGGTCAAGACGACGAAAAATACTTCCGGAGTGCATACGATGACGCTGAAAGCAAAAACTGTTCTTGCGTCCGTCAAACCGCTTGAAGAGGGTATGTTTACCGATCCCGATCATTATCGGACGAAAAATATTCCCGCCGCAGGTTCATTTCTCCGCGACGCGGACAACAAAGAGCAAACCACTTTGATCTGAGGTCTTTGAATTGAGATATATAACCCGAGACAGGGATTTTTACAAGTCCTTTTTTCGTCTGACATCCGTTATCGCCCTTCAAAACATTATTGTATACGCCGTCAATCTCGCCGACAACATAATGCTCGGCAGTTACGGTGAGTCGGCGATGAGCGGCGTGGCGCTCGTCAACCAGATACAGTTTTTGCTGCAAATGGTCATTGTGGGCGTGGGCGAAGGCGTCGTCATACTCGGCTCGCGTTTCTGGGGAAAGAAAACGCTCGATCCGATCAAGGATGTCGTTTCCGTCGGGCTGAAATGCGGTCTTCTGATCGCTGCGGTGATGTGGGCGGCGGTTTTCTTCTTCCCGGAACAGGTGTTTTCCGTTCTGAGCAACGATCCCGCCGAGGTCGCGGAAGCCTGCGCCTATGCGAAGATCGTTTGCTTTACCTATTTCTTCTTTTCCGTGACGACCGTTCTTCTCGCAAGTCTGCGGAGTGTTGAGACCGTGGCTGTGGGCTTTGTCGTCTCTTGCATTGCTCTCGTCGTCAATGTCGGGCTTAACTATATTCTGATTTTCGGGAAATTCGGCGCGCCCCGTCTGGGCGCCGTCGGAGCGGCTTGGGCGACTTTTACTGCCCGAGCCGCCGAACTTTGCGTAGTCATCGTTTATCTGATATTCTTTGACAAAAAGATAAGGATGACTGTCAAGTCTTTGTTCACTTTCAAAAAAGAACTTTTCAAACCGTATGTAAAAACGTCCGTACCGATGGTCGGATCGGGCTTTTTCTGGGGTTTGGCTATGTTTATGCAGGCGGCTATACTCGGACATCTCCAATCCGGCGGCAACGGAGTTTCCGTAATCGCCGCGAACTCTGTCGCAACGACTGTTTTCAGTATTGTCAGCGTATTTTCTTACGGCGCGGCAAACGCGACGAGCGTCCTTATCGGAAAAACGATAGGTGAGGGAAAGCGAAACAAACTGAAAGAGTATTCCGTCACTTTGCAGATGCTCTTTCTTCTTATAGGAATCGCCGCCGGAGCACTGCTGTTTTTCAGCCGACACGCAATCCTTTCCTTTTATGACATAGCGGATCAGACACGCTATCTTGCGGACTCGCTGATCTGTGTTCTGTCCGTGACGATAATAGGAACGAGTTATCAGGTCGCGTGTCTGACCGGTATAGTGCGCGGATCGGGAGACACCAAATTCGTTCTGTTTAACGACCTTATATTTATGTGGCTGCTTGTTCTTCCCGTTTCATTCGCGGCGGCGTTTTGGCTTGATCTTTCTCCGACAGTCGTTTTCATTTGCCTGAAAAGCGATCAGGTTCTGAAATGTATAGTCGCGGCGGTCAAAGTCAACCGTTTCCGATGGATCGACAATATCGACAAATATGTAAAACTTGCTCCTGCCGAGAGCGGAAGCACGGCTTCGCAATAAATCAAAATGAGGTATATCGATAAATACAATACCGATATGCGAAACTTCTTCTTGCGTTCGCGCGCGAATTATGTTATAATAAATCGAAAAATGGGGAACGATCGGGAAATTCCGAGAAAAAAACAGTTTTATAAATACAGGAAGGTGCATTTATGAACAAAATATCCATTATCGGTACGGGCAGCGTCGGCTCGACTATCGCTTATACTCTCACCGTTATGGGCATTGCGTCCGAGATCGTTATGATCGACATCAACAATGAAAAAGCTCTCGGCGAGGCTCTTGACATCAGGCAGGGAACGCCTTTTTGTCCGCCCTGCTCGATATACGCGGGCAGTTACCGCGACGCGGAGAATTCCGATATCGTGGTCGTGACTTCGGGTGTGGCGCGTAAACCGGGGCAGACGAGGCTTGAACTTGCTCAAACGAATGTCAACATCACCAAGTCGATCATTCCGGAGATCACAAAATATGCTCCGAATGCGATTTACATAATCGTCAGCAATCCTGTCGATATCCTGACTTACACTTTCTTCAAACTTTCGGGGCTTCCCGAAAACCATATAATCGGTTCGGGCACGATCCTCGACACAGCGCGTCTTCGTGCAAGGCTTTCCGAGTATTATAATATCAACCAGGGAAATGTTCACGCTTATGTTTTCGGAGAACACGGAGATTCATCTTTTATCCCGTGGTCGGTTGCGAATATCTCCAATATTCCCATTGCGGAATGCGAACAGCTTATTACAACTCCCGGAATATCCAATCCGCCGCTTAACTTCGATGAAGTCGAACAGTATGTCAGAAAATCGGGAGCGCGTGTTATAGCGCGCAAGGGCGCGACTTTTTACGCCGTCTCCATTTCAGTTTGTCATATTTGCAAATGTATACTGAACGGCATTGACACGACGATGACGGTCTCGACGATGCTTCACGGCGAGTACGGCATCAGTGATGTTTGTCTCAGCACACTCAATATCATCGGCAAAAACGGCGCGCGCGGAAAGGTAAATATTCCGCTGACAGACGAAGAGACCGCAAAACTCCGTTTCAGCGCCGATACCTTGAAGGGCGTTATCAACGGGCTTGAAATATAAAGGGAAGGAATAAATATGGATTATCGTATTGAACACGACTCCATGGGCGAGGTCAAAGTCCCCGCAGACCGTCTTTGGGCGGCTCAGACCCAGAGGAGTCACGAGAATTTCAAGATAGGCGTCGATATCGAAACGATGCCGAGAGAAATAACTCACGCTTTCGGTATTCTCAAAAAGGCGGCGGCTCTCGCCAACGCCGAATTAAGACCGGAGAAGATGACTTCCGAAAAACTTTCGGCGATATGCACGGCGTGCGACGAAGTCATATCGGGAAAACTTAACGGTCATTTCCCGCTTGTCGTATGGCAGACAGGTTCGGGAACACAGTCGAACATGAACGCGAACGAGGTCATCGCGAACCGCGCAAATCAGATCGCGGACAAAAAACTGTGCCATCCCAACGATGATATAAATATGAGCCAGTCCTCGAACGACACGTTCCCGACGGCGATACATATTTCGGCAGTCATCGCGATCGAAGATAAACTTATCCCCGCGATCGAAACGCTGATAGCCACTTTTAAGCGGCTTGAAGAGGAAAACGAGGGAATAGTTAAATCGGGACGCACTCACTTGCAGGATGCGACGCCGATCAAATTCAGCCAGGAAATATCGGGCTGGCGTTCGAGTCTCGAAAGAGATGTTGAACTTCTCAGACTCGCGGTCGGACCTCTTTACGGGCTCGCGCTCGGCGGAACCGCGGTCGGAACGGGGCTCAACGCTCCGAAGGGCTTTTCCGAGCTTGTTGCGAAAAAAGTTTCCGAATTGACGGGCAAACCGTTTGTCACGGCGGAAAATAAGTTCCACGCACTCACCTCAAAAGACGAGATAGTTTTTGCTCACGGCGCGATCAAAGCGACCGCCTGTGATATGATGAAGATCGCGAACGATGTCCGCTGGCTCGCTTCGGGTCCGCGTGACGGTCTCGGGGAAATACATATTCCCGAAAACGAACCGGGTTCTTCGATCATGCCGGGCAAGGTCAATCCCACCCAGTGCGAGGCCGTTACAATGGTTGCCGTACAGGTTATGGGAAACGACGCGGCGGTAGGCATTGCGGCGTCTCAGGGCAACTTTGAACTTAACGTGTTTATGCCTGTTATTATATATAATTTTTTGCAATCCGCGAGACTTCTTGCCGAAGCGATCGTGTCGTTCAACACGAATTGCGCAGTCGGCATAACCGCGAACAAAGAAAAGATGTATCATAACCTTCATAATTCGCTTATGCTCGTGACCGCACTCAATCCGTACATCGGATATGAGAACGCCGCGAAAACCGCGAAGAAGGCATATAAAGACAATATTTCGCTGAAAGAGGCCTGTGTCCGACTCGGCTTCCTGACAGCGGAAAAATTCGATGAAGTATTCCATCCCGAACAGATGGTCTGATACCGAAATCTTGGAGGCAAACGATGAAAGTAAGTTATTTTCCCGGTTGTACTCTCCGAACCAAAGCGAAAAAACTCGATCTTTACGCCCGCAAATGCGCCGAAAAACTCGGAGTTGAACTTTGCGAGATAAAGGACTGGCAATGCTGCGGAGGCGTTTTCGTCACCGCAAAAGATGAGATCGCGTCGAAACTTCCGTCGGTGCGCGCTCTTGTCAGCGCCAGAGATGCGGGACAGCCTTTGGTCACGGTATGTTCAGCCTGTCACAACGTAATCAAACAAACAAACCACGCGGTCAGGACGGATGCCGATTTCACCGCAAAGGTGAATACATATATGGCTCAGGACAAAGAGCCGACCTCTCCGTACGAGGGAGAAACGCAGGTTCTTCATTATCTTGAACTTCTCCGCGACGTTGTCGGCTTCGACAAGATTAAAGAAGCCGTTGTCAACCCTCTTACGGGAAGAAAGATAGGCGCTTATTACGGCTGTCTGCTTCTTCGCCCCGGAAAGGTAATGGCGTTTGACGATCCCGAAAATCCGAAAATAATTGAGGACTTTATCCGCGCGCTCGGTGCCGATCCCGTCGTTTATCCGATGCGCAACGAATGCTGCGGCGGCTATGTCGCACTTGAAGACGCCGCTTCCGCAAAAAAGAAGAGCACCGCCGTATGTCACAGCGCGGAGGTTCACGGGGCAGATACTCTCGTAACAGCGTGTCCGCTCTGTATGTACAATCTCGTTAAGAACGGAAGCCCGGTTCCCGTTGTGTATTTCACGGAACTTCTTGCCGAGGCTCTCGGTGTGAAGGAGGACGATCGTGATGGAGAATAAAAACGGACGTATGAAAGAGCAGATCCTTCGCATGAGCGGAGTCAATCCTCTGAAATGTATGCGCTGCGGAAAATGCTCCGCAACCTGTCCTTCGTATGACGAGATGGAGTATCATCCGCACCAGTTTGTATATATGGTCGAGAACGGAGAACTTGAACCTCTTCTCAAATCGGAGTCCATATACAAATGTCTTTCATGCTTCGCCTGCGTTGACCGTTGCCCGCGAGGCGTCGAGCCCGCGAAACTCGTTGAGGCTCTCAGACTTTGCGTCGTTCGTGAAAAAGGCGCGAATCACATGAAACCGGACGATATACCCGCTTTGCTCGATGACGATATGCCTCAGCAGGCGATCATGAGCGCACTGCGCAAGTATTCCAAGTAAGAAAGGAGAAACGAACCATGCAAAGGATCGGAGTTTTCGTTTGCCATTGCGGCACGAATATAGCCGGAACGGTTGATGTAAAAGCCGTTGCGTCGGCGTTGAAGAACGAACCGGGCGTCGTTTTCTCCACCGACTATCAATATATGTGTTCCCAAGCGGGACAGGATATGATCAAAGCCGCCGTTGCCGAAAACAAACTGACGGGTATTGTTGTCTGCTCCTGTTCTCCGCGTATGCACGAAGCGACTTTCAGAAAAACGGCAGCCGCCGCAGGTCTGAACCCTTATATGGTCGAGATCGCAAATATCCGCGAGCAATGCTCGTGGGTACATAAAGAGATGCCGATAGGTACGGAAAAAGCGATAATCCTCGCGAAAGCCGCTGTCGCAAAAGTCAATCTCAACGCGCCGCTCACCCCCGGAGAGAGCCCCGTCACTAAACGCGCGCTCGTTATCGGCGGAGGCATTGCGGGAATTCAGACCGCTCTCGACATCGCAGATGCGGGTTTTCCTGTCGATATAGTTGAGAAAAAACCGACGATCGGCGGAAAAATGGCTCAGCTCGACAAGACATTCCCGACTTTGGACTGCGCCGCTTGCATTCTGACGCCGAAGATGGTAGACGTCGCTCAGAATGAGAATATCAGGATCTTTTCTTATTCCGAGGTGACCGAAGTCAGCGGTTTCGTCGGCAATTTCGACGTCAAGATCAGGAAAAAGGCGAGATATGTCAAAGAGGATGTTTGCACAGGATGCGGACTCTGCACCGAGAAATGTCCTCAGAAAAAAGTGCCGAACGAGTTCAACCTCGGTATGGACAACCGCAGAGCGATATATATTCCGTTCGCGCAGGCGGTTCCGAAGGTCGCCACGATCGACCCGAATTACTGCACGATGCTGAAAACGGGAAAATGCGGAGTTTGCTCGAAGGTCTGCACCGCAGGCGCGATAGATTACAAAGCGCAGGATGAGATAATCGAAGAAAAATACGGCGCGATAGTTGTTGCGACGGGTTTCAACCCGATCTCGATGGAAAAGTTCGACGAGTTCGCTTATTCTCAGTCGAAAGACGTCATCACGTCGCTCGAACTCGAAAGACTTATGAACGCCGCAGGTCCGACAGGCGGAACGCTTCTTCGCCCGTCCGACGGAGAGCATCCGCACACGATCGTGTTCGTTCAGTGCGTCGGTTCACGTTGCGAAGCCTGTGCGCAGAAGGGGAAAGAGTACTGTTCGAAAATCTGCTGTATGTACACGGCAAAACACGCGATGCTCATTCGCGACAAGTATCCCGACACCGATGTTTACGTATTCTATATCGACGTGCGTACTCCCGGCAAGAACTTTGATGAGTTCTACCGCCGCGCGGTCGAGGAATACGGCGTTCATTATATAAAAGGTATGGTCGGCAAGGTTTCGCCGGAAGGCAAAAAACTCAGAGTTCAGGCGTCCGATCTTCTTGACAACAGACAACTGCATATCGACGCCGATCTCGTAGTACTTGCGGCGGCGATCGAGCCTGACAGATCCGCCCGTCCGCTTGCGACAATGCTGACCGCGAGCATGGACACAAACGACTTTTTCACGGAAGCGCACCCGAAACTGCGTCCCGTTGAAAGTCCGACCGCGGGCGTTTATCTTTCCGGCACCTGTCAGGGACCGAAGGATATCCCCGAAACCGTTTCGCAGGCGGGAGCCGCCGCATCGAAGGTCATCGGTCTTCTCTGCAAAGACAAACTGACCGGCAACCCGTGTATCGCTCATTCCGATGAAATGATGTGCAACGGTTGCTCGACGTGTGAAAAGGTCTGCCCGTACGGCGCGATCACTTATATAGAGAAAGAATTCAGAATGCCCGACAGAACGACGAAAGTACGCCGTGTTGCATCCGTTAACGAAGCGGTTTGCCAGGGTTGCGGTGCGTGCACCGTCGCCTGTATGTCCGGAGCGATGGATCTCCGCGGCTTTACTTCCAAACAGATCATGGCGGAGGTGGATGCGATATGCAAGTAAACGGATATAAACCTCTTATAGTGGCTTTTTGCTGCAACTGGTGTTCCTATGCGGGCGCAGATCTTGCGGGAAACAACAGACTTAACTATCCCGCCGATGTAAAGATCATCAGGGTTCCCTGTTCATGCAGAGTTAATCCGATGTTCATTCTTCGCGCGTTCCAGCGCGGCGCCGACGGTGTTATCATTTGCGGATGTCATCCCGGCGACTGCCATTACACTTCGGGTAACTATTATACCCGCCGCCGTATGGCTTTGCTGTTCTCGATGCTCGATTATCTCGGTATAGAAAGAGAACGCACCCGCGTCGAGTGGGTGAGCGCCGCGGAAGGCGCAAAGTTTGCCGCGACAATGAACGATTTTGCCGAAACGGTCGCGGCGCTCGGAGAAAATAAGAGATTGGAGGATCTGAGATGCAAGAAATAACACGCGAAACACTCGTATCAAAAGCCTCTGAACTCCTTGCGAACGGAACCGTTGACAGAGTCCTCGGTTGGAAAGCCGGAGATTTTGATTACGACGTAACGCCCGGACTTTTCAACTCCGCCGAGGATCTTGAAAAGAACTTCGTGTGGGGAGATTTCTGCGGCGCGAATTTCTCCAAATACCTTATCAAAGAAACAGGGAAGAGCGACAGTAAAGTTCTTGTCTTTCTCAAACCCTGCGATACTTACAGTTTCAATCAACTTCTGACCGAACACCGCTTCGACAGAGAAAAGGTCTACGCTGTCGGCGTACCCTGCAACGGAATGCTCGATATCGAGCAGATCAAGAGCAAGGTCGAAAGCGTTGCCGCCGTAAGGGAAGAAGGGGAGACTGTCATTGTCGAAACTCTTTTTGACGGAACGGTGGCTTTGAGAAGAGCCGATCTGCTTCCAGACAGATGCAGAAACTGCAAATCGAAAAAACACGTCGCGTATGACGAATTGCTCGGAGAAGACGGCGAGGTCATCGACAGCGGAAGGTTCGACGAGGTAGAAAAAATCGAAAAAATGACACCTGACGAGCGCTTTGCTTTCTGGCAGGGCGAACTTTCCCGCTGCATCCGCTGCAATGCCTGCCGCGACGTATGTCCCGCCTGCACGTGCGAAAAATGCGTTTTCGACAATCCGAATTCCGGCGTTGAGAACAAGGCGGCTTCCAACTCGTTTGAAGAAAAGATGTTCCATATCATCCGAGCATTTCATGTTGTCGGACGCTGTACGGACTGCGGCGAATGTTCCCGAGTTTGTCCTCAGCATATTCCTCTGCACCTGCTGAACCGTAAGTTCATCAAAGACATAGATGAACTTTACGGCGAATATCAGGCAGGAGCCGAGGTCGGAAGCCGCGCTCCGATCGTCGATTATAAGCAAGAAGACCCCGAACCTTCGGAGGCAGTCGAAAGAGGTGACGTAAATGCGTAAAGTATCTCTTGACAAACTTGACGGACTTTTTTCCGCCATCTCCGAGGCAAATGCTTTGTATATCCCCGTTGACTCGGTATCCGGAGCGAAGTTTGAAAAATGGGAGAACGGAAAAGTGCTTTCGGACGCTTTGAACACCGTCAGAAGCGCGAAAGACTTCTTCTTCCCGCAGACCGAAAGTCTGATGGATTTCAAAACCGAAGGGAAAAACATCGAGATCATCGATACGCGAAGCGAGTGCGAAGACTTCGTCATTTTCGGAGTTCGCGCCTGTGATGTGAAAAGTTTTGAAGTCCTCGACCGCGTTTTTCTCGCCGATCCCGTTGACTCGTATTACAAGAACCGCCGCGATCACGGCGTTATCGTATCGATCGCCTGCACGAAGCCCGTTGAGACTTGCTTCTGCGGGACTTTCGGCATAGATGCCGCCGATCCCGAAGGCGATATCGTATGTCACAGAACAGAGGACGCTCTTTATCTCGACGCGAAGACCGATAAAGGCGCGAAATTGCTTGACGGGCTGACATCCGTGACCGAAGAGGCTGACGGTAAAGCCGTCGAGGAGCAGAAACAGACGATCCGCGAAAGAATGGCTCGTCTTCCGCTTGCAACACTGTCCGCCGACGCATTCGGAAGCGGCAAAACGTCCGAATTTTTCAATGCGCCCGAGTGGAAAGAACTTTCCGAAAGCTGTCTCGGATGCGGAACCTGCACATTTGTTTGCCCGACCTGTCAGTGCTACGATATAAAGGATTTCAACACGGGACACGGCGTTAAGCGTTTCCGTTGCTGGGATTCCTGTATGTATTCCGATTTCACCAAGATGTCCGCAGGACAGCCGAGGTTGACACAGCTTGAACGCTTCCGTCAGCGCTTTATGCACAAACTTGTTTACTATCCGACGAACAACGACGGACTTTTCTCCTGCGTCGGCTGCGGCAGATGTATGCAGAAATGTCCGATCAAAATGAACATAGTCAAAGTAATGAAGAAGTTGGGAGGTCGCGAAAATGCTTGATATGAAGGAACCTCTTATTCCGGCGGTAGGCGTTGTTACCGATATACGCATCGACACCCCCGACGTCAAGACCTTCCGCGTCGTCACTCCCGACGGCAAAAAGGCTTTTGAGCATAAGCCGGGACAGTGCGCAATGCTTTCGATCCCCGGAGTCGGCGAGGCAATGTTTTCAATAACATCATCACCGACGAATACCGAGTTTATGGAATTCTCGATCAAAAAGTGCGGATGCGTAACCGAGTGGCTTCATTCCATGGAAGTCG
The DNA here is from genome assembly GCA_902373415.1 of uncultured Eubacteriales bacterium. Lineage (GTDB taxonomy): Bacteria > Bacillota > Clostridia > Oscillospirales > UBA644 > UBA644. Next base: position 261,037 of record CABKLX010000001.1, read on the forward strand.
GACAGCAGATAACTATCCGCGGTCCGTACGGAAGACCGTTCCCGGTCGACACCGAGTTCGCGGGTCACGATATGCTCTTTATCGCGGGAGGTATCGGACTTGCTCCGCTCCGTTCCGTCATCAACTATTGCCGCCATTACCGCGACCGTTACGGGAAAATCGATATTGTATACGGTTCGCGCAGTATGCAGGATCTTGTCGATTATAAAGAGATAATCGATGAATGGTCGAACGACGCGGGCGTCAACGTTCATCTGACGATCGACCGCGAACAGCCCGAGTGGGGCGGTCATGTCGGATTCGTTCCGAACTATGTCAAGGAACTGAATTTCCCGACTGACAAGATCGCCGTTCTCTGCGGTCCTCCGATCATGATCAAGTTTACGCTTGCAGGGCTTCAGGAACTCGGATTTGACAAAACTCAGGTCTATACGACGATGGAACTTCGTATGAAGTGCGGAATCGGAAAATGCGGAAGATGCAATATCGGATCGAAATACGTTTGCAAAGACGGCCCCGTTTTCCGTTGCGACGAGATAGACGAACTTCCGGATGAATACTGATAAGGAGAAAACAGAACATGGAAAAAATGGTTGATATTTACCTGTTCGGAAAGAAATACAGCGTTCCCGACGATCTGACGATCATGCGCGCGATGGAATACGCGGGTTATCAGCTTGTTCGCGGATGCGGTTGCCGAAACGGTTTCTGCGGCGCGTGCGCGACGATATACAGAATTAAAGGCGACAGAGAACTGAAAACGTGCCTTGCGTGTCAGACCAAAGTCGAAAACGACATGTATGTTGCGACTCTGCCTTTCTTCCCGCTTGTTAAGCAGGTATATGACATTGAAAAGATCAAACCGACGGAACAGATCATGATGCAGCTTTATCCGGAGATATATGCCTGCGTCGGCTGTAACGCCTGTACAAAGAGCTGCACGCAGAATTTGAACGTAATGCAGTATATCGCATACGCTCAGAGAGGCGAATTCGACAAATGTGCGGAGGAGTCTTTCGACTGCGTTATGTGCGGCGTATGTTCTTCCCGCTGCCCCGCCGGGATCTCCCATCCTCAGGTCGCAATGCTTGCGCGCAGGCTGAACGGCAAGTATCTTGCTCCGAAGTCACAGCATCTCGAGGACCGTGTGAAAGAGATCAAGGACGGAACGTTCAGCGATCTGATCGAAGCTCTTATGGGCAAGCCTGTCGAAGAACTTAAAGAACTTTACAACAACAGAGAGATCGAGAAGTAAGGAGGGATCGTTTATGTATTCAAAGGAATTTGAAGCGTCGCTGAAAGCGGTCGAAGCGGCAAGAGCGGCAAACATCGCTTATGAACCCGCACGCATGACGGCTCAGGAGAAGGACGATCTTCTCGCGGCTTATCATCCCGATTATAAAAAGAGCGAGTTTTCCGTTCTTAAAATCGGACCCAATAAAGGTGAATCGGTTCCTCACGAACTTTGTGAGATGTTGCAGGCGCACAGCCGTATCAAGGCATCCGACGTCGATCTTGATGACGTGCGTTACGATGTTGACGTTCTGATTATCGGCGGAGGCGGCGCCGGTGCTTCCGCGGCTATCGAAGCGGATAACGCGGGCGCAAAGACCATGATCGTGACAAAACTCCGCATAGGAGACGCGAACACGATGATGGCGGAGGGCGGTATTCAGGCGGCGGACAAGCCGAACGATTCGCCTGCGATCCATTTTGTTGACGCTTACGGCGGGGGACATTACGCGGCAAAGCGCGAACTTCTCGCAAAACTTGTCTGCGATGCGCCCGAGGCCATTCAGTGGCTCAACGATCTCGGCGTTGAATTTGACAAGGCTCCCGACGGAACGATGATCACGACTCACGGCGGCGGAACTTCCCGCAAGCGTATGCACGCGGCGAAGGACTATTCCGGTGCCGAGATAATGAGAACTCTTCGCGACGAAGTCCTGAACAGAGGCATTCCCGTTGTTGACTTCACATCAGCGATCGAACTTATTCTTGACGAAAACGGAAGAGCGGCGGGCGCCGTACTTATGAATATGGAGACGAAAGAACTCATGGTCGCCCGTGCAAAGACCGTTATCATAGCGACAGGAGGAGCGGGGCGTATGCACTATCAGGGCTTCCCGACCTCCAACCACTACGGCGCGACGGCGGACGGACTCGTTCTCGGTTACCGTGTCGGCGCAAAACTTCTTTATGCCGATACTCTTCAGTATCACCCCACGGGCGCCGCGTTTCCTCAGCAGATATTCGGAGCGCTCGTTACCGAAAAGGTTCGTTCTCTCGGAGCGAAACTCGTTAACCGCGACGGAAAAGTCTTTATGCATCCGCTTGAAACGCGCGATGTCGCCGCGGCGTCTATCATCAGAGAATGCTCCGACAGGGGCGAAGGCGTTGATACGGGAAGCGGCAAAGCCGTTTGGCTCGACACTCCGATGATCGAAGCGATCGGCGGAGAGGGCACGATCGAGAGGCGTATTCCCGCGATGATGCGTATGTTTGCGAGTTACGGCATAGATATAAGAAAGGAACCCATTCTCGTTTATCCGACGCTCCATTATCAGAACGGCGGTCTTGATATCAACGTTGACGGAATGTCCACAAAGGTCGAGAATTTGTTTGTTGCGGGAGAAGCGGTCGGCGGTATTCACGGACGCAACCGTCTTATGGGTAACTCCCTTCTTGACGTCATCGTTTTCGGAAGAAACGCCGGACAGCACGCTTCCGCGAAATCGAAGGATGTGACTGTCGGAAAACTGACGCTTGAACATATCGCGAAATTTGATAAGGAGCGCGAGGACGCAGGTATCGTGACCGACGCAGTTTCTCCGAAACTTCTGCCTGATTACCGCAGACAGAAATAACAGTTCTTGTAAGGAAAGTTGGAAAAAGAGATGTTAGATTTACTTGAAGCGTTAACCATATTCTGTTTCGGTCTGTCATGGCCTATATCAATCAGAAAATCCGTCGTTTCGAGAACGGCGAAGGGAAAGAGTCTTTTCTTTGAAGTATTCCTGCTTATCGGTTATGCCTGCGGTATTGCGAGGAAGATTCTTCAGACGATAGGCGGAGAATCCGGATTTCTGTTCTATATGGCATTCTTCTTCTATGTTTTGAACTTCATTGAGATCTCGATCGACGTCGGGCTCTATTTCAGGAACAAGAAACTCGACGAAGCGGCGGAACTCGCGGCAAAACAGCAATAGCATAATGCCTTTGAAAGGGAATTGCAGATGAAACTCACCGTTTGTATAGGCTCATCATGTCATGTTAAAGGGTCTCAGCAAGTCGTTGACCTGTTCAGGTATATGATACAGGAAAACGATGTCGGGGATAAAGTCGAACTTTGCGGGATTTTTTGCGCGGGACAGTGTCAGCGCGGCGTCTGTGTCAAGATCGATGACGATGTCTGTTCCGTTACCCCGGAAACGGCGAAAGAGTTCTTTATCAAAAACGTTATGCCGAAGATCTGATCTGTTCGATCTGAAAAAACATTTTGCGGTTTAGGTCTCTTTCGATCGGAGATACGGTTGACGGAATTTTCCCGGATATTCGGATACTTGATCCGTATAAATCGATCGGCGAAAGCGTCGGTTAGGTTAAATACACAAAACGCCCCCGACTCAGGGGCGTTTTTTGTGCAAGAGGTAGAAGTTTCAAAAAAACAGGAAACGCTATTGCATATTTTTGCATTTTATGCTATAATTACGGTATAAATAATCGGAAAAAGCATATATTTATGCAAAAACGGAGGCTCAACATGAAAAAAGACGGTATAAAAAAGGTAGTTCTCGCATATTCCGGAGGACTTGACACATCAATTATCATTCCCTGGCTCAAAGAAAACTACGGAGAACCCGAGATTATCGCTGTTTCGGGCAATGTCGGACAGAATGACGAACTTGAAGGGCTTGAAGAAAAAGCGATCAAGACAGGCGCGTCGAAGATCTATATTGAAGATCTTACCGATGAATTCGTCAATGAGATGATAATTCCGACCGTTCAGGCGGGCGCGAAGTATGAGGAATATCTTCTCGGAACGTCTCTTGCCCGTCCCATAATCGCGAAAAGGCTTGTTGAGATCGCGAAGGCTGAGGGTGCGGATGCGATCTGTCACGGTTGCACGGGAAAAGGAAACGATCAGGTTCGTTTTGAACTTGCGATCAAGGCTTTCGCGCCCGATATGAAAATAATTGCGCCGTGGCGCGAATGGAGCATCAAATCGCGCGAAGAAGAGATTGATTACGCAGAGGCGCATAATGTACCTCTGAAGATCAACCGTGAAACGAATTATTCAAAAGATAAGAACATGTGGCATCTTTCCCATGAGGGACTTGATCTCGAAGATGCGGGGAACGAGCCTCTTTATGAGAAAAAAGGCTTCCTTGAAATGGGCGTTTCGCCCATTGACGCGCCCGACGAGCCGACATATATTACTCTTGATTTCGAAGCGGGCGTTCCCGTTGCGTTCAACGATGAGAAGATGAGCGCGAAAGAGATCATTCTCAAACTCAATGAGGTCGGCGGAGCAAACGGTATCGGTTTGCTCGACATCGTCGAAAACCGTCTTGTCGGCATGAAGTGCCGCGGCGTTTACGAGACTCCGGGCGGAGATATCCTTTATTTCGCTCACAATTATCTCGAAACGCTTTGTCTCGATAAGATGACGATGCATAAAAAACAGGAACTTGCGATCACCTTCGCGGATCTTCTCTATAACGGTCAGTGGTATACTCCGCTTCGCGAAGCGCTCTCCGCGTTTGTGACCAAGACGCAGGAGCATGTAACCGGTAAAGTAAGGCTCAAGCTTTACAAAGGCAATATAATCAAAGCCGGAGCGTGGAGCGATTGGTCTCTCTATTCGGAAGAGATCGCGACATTCGGCGAGGATCATGTTTACGATCAGAAGGACGCAGGCGGATTTATCAATCTGTTCGGGCTTCCGATCAAGGTTCAGGCGCAGGTAAACGAGAAAAACAAGAACAAATAAGGATATACCGATATGGACAAAATGTGGGCGGGACGTTTTCATAAGTCCCTCGATTGCCGCGCAGACGATTTCAATTCTTCCGTGCGCTTCGATTCTCGAATGTACAAACAGGATATAAAGGGCTCGGTCGCTCATGCGACGATGCTTGCCTCCAAAGGGATCCTCAGCCCGTCCGACGCAGAAAAGGTCGTCGGGGGACTCGGCTCGATCCTTGACGATCTTGAAAGCGGAAAACTCGCGATAGATCCGTCGGCGGAAGATATCCATATGTTCGTCGAAGCGGAATTGACGAAGCGTATCGGCGACGTCGGAAAAAAACTTCATACCGCGCGCAGCAGAAACGATCAGGTCGCGCTCGACCTGCGTATGTATCTTCGCGATGAAGCCTCCGAGATCGTCGGCGGACTGAAACAGCTGCTTTCCGCGATCCTTGAACAGGCGAAAGCGAACAGGGACACGATCGTTCCCGGCTACACACATCTGCAAAGGGCGCAACCGATAACTTTCGCGCATCATCTGCTCGCATATTGCATGATGTTCATGCGCGACATTGACAGAATCGGTGATGCGGTCGCAAGGATGAATTACTGTCCGCTCGGTTCGTGCGCACTTGCGGGAACAACTTACGGCACGGACAGGGAAGAGGTCGCGAAAGCGCTCGGTTTTGACGGCATAACGGAAAACAGCATCGACGGGGTTTCCGACCGCGATTTTTGCGTTGAACTGCTTTCGGCGCTTGCGACCGTCATGATGCACCTGTCACGCTTTTCCGAGGAAATAATCCTTTGGTCGAGTTGGGAATTCAAATTCATCGAACTTGACGATTCGTTCACTACCGGTTCAAGCATTATGCCTCAAAAGAAAAATCCCGATATTGCGGAACTCGTTCGCGGAAAGACAGGAAGAGTTTACGGCGATCTGATGGCGATGCTGACCGTCCTGAAAGGCATACCTCTCGCGTATAACAAGGATATGCAGGAGGATAAGGAATCGATATTCGATGCAGTCGATACCGTCAAGCAGTGTCTTGATGTGTTCCCGCCGATGATCTCGGGAATGAAAGTCTTGAAAGACAATATGCTCGCCGCGGCACAGAAGGGCTTTATCAATGCGACAGATCTTGCCGATTATCTGACAAAGAAGGGCATTCCTTTCCGCACGGCGTATAAAATTTCAGGTCAGGCCGTCGCATACTGTATCGAAAAAGGGTTGGTTCTTGAAACGGTGTCTCCCGAAGAATACAAAGAACTCTGTCCCGACATCGGCGAGGATGTTTATGACGCGATAGACCTTCTTAACTGCGTCCGTTCGAGAATTTCTGCGGGCGGAACGGGTAAAGAGTCCGTTGAAAAACAGATCGGGATCGTTTCCGATTTTCTCGGCAAATAACAGAATACCAAAACGCCGCGGACTTTTCTGTCCGCGGCGTTCGTATGTTTTTTTGTTTTTATTTCTCGTAAGCTGCTTTGATGAAGTCGGAAACAGGTTTCGGGTCTTCAACGCTGTGCGGGTGATGTCCTTTGCCGGGCATGATGATGGCTTTGAACTTCGTTCCGCCGAGTTTTTCGTAATTGTCAATAAGAATCTGTGCGTTTTCCTCCATCGGGGCGGCGATATCCGCATCTCCCTGAACGAGAATAAGAGGAATATCGGCTTTTGCAAGTTCCGCAATGTGATATTTCGGGCTTCCTTTGTAGTCAGCGGCGGTCTCTTCCGTCAGACCGAGAACTTTTTTGCAAATCTCCCAATCTGCCGGCGTACCCTGTCCGCCGAAACTCTTTCCTCTGCCCGCAGGCCATGAAAGAATATCGAGAACGGGCGCGTCAAGATAAAGACATCCGACATTCTGAGGATATTTTGCGGCATAGTTGACCGCGTAAAATCCGCCTCTGCTGAAACCGAAAATCGTCGCCTTCGGTTCAAGATCAAAAGCGTCAACAAGAAATTCCTGATACTGTCTCATGATCTCGACAGACTCGTCGTTTCCGTACATATCGCTGATGCCTATATACGTCAACGCCCAACCCTGTTCAAGAAGATCGATGTCAACGATCGGGAAAGCGTCAAAGAATTCCGCTCTCCAAACCCACTTGTTCTTCGGAACGAAGTTGTCGGGAAAAACGATTATTGCGTCTTTGCCGAGCACCTTGAAGTCGTAGCGAACATGACCGTTGTATTCGGACTTGACCGCTTCAAATTCGGGATGTTGTGAAAAATCGAGCATGGCTTTTCCTCCGATATATTTTCGGCAGGTAGGAAATATTCCGCCGAATAATGTTTCAGGGCGTACCGCCCACGGCACACCCTGTTTGTTTTTTATTCAAGGTTGAACTTCTTCTTGAATCTGTCAACGCGTCCCGCAGAGTCAACTAACTTCTGCTTGCCCGTAAAGAAGGGATGGCACTTAGAACAGATTTCTACTCGTATCTCTTTTTTCGTAGAACGGGTAGCGACCTCGTTACCGCACACACACTTGATAACAGAATCAACGTATTCGGGATGAATACCTTCTCTCACACCTATGCACCTCCTAATCGGTCGGAATTGGTTACTTGCTGATTATATCATATTTTTTCGGTAAATGCAATACCTTTTTACAAATATTTAAAATAACACAATTTTTTTAAAATTGGCGATCAGTCTTTTTTTGCATTGTTCTTGTCTTCCGGGATAAGCGACTGTGCAACGGATGCGGAAACAATGCTGTACGCCTGTGCCGAGATCGCCAAAGAAAGCGCTGTTTGCGCCGTTTTTGGGTATTCGGGGTCTCCTATATCCGTTTCCGCTTCGTTCAATGCGGCGATCAGCGCCTTTTCGCGCGCCTTGCAGAAACTGTCGTAAAATTCCGAGAGCGGGACCGCTTCCGTCAGAGATTTTACGAGTGCGGAGATCGCGCCGATAGGCATGACCTGTTTCAGACTGCAAACGAAAACAAGGTATGCAATATGCTCTTTTGAATATTTTTTCTTGATCGGTGCTGGGATATAACCGAGTTTGACATAATTGTTGATGATCGCTTTGTTGATCAGTTTCGGAACATCGTCCGTGTAAGGCGAAAAGATTTCGGAAAGAATGAATATGAGTTGATCCATGTAAAGATTAAGCGTCGGCAACTCGTCCCAAGTCGGGATATGAGTGTTTCGGATCTTTTCTCTTTTTTCGATTATATCGCCGAGAATGTCGTGGCTCATATCTTCTCTCCGTTCATTGTTTTCGGTTTTTCTTATTATAGCAATAATTTCCTTTCGATGAAAGAGAAAAGGTAATTAGTTCTGTAAAATTTCACAATTGCGCTCAATCGAAATGTTGAAACAGGCTCTTGACAACAATGCGCCGAATGCTTGCGTGAAGTCTTGCCTCGCGTCGAGACGCTTGATTTCTGAAAATTGCTCAAAATTATTAAATAACTTCTCATTTGCTTGACATCGTCTCCGTATTATGCTATAATTACAAACGGTCTCGCGGGTGACCGTGAGACCGATAAATTTGATACGGGGATGTAGCCAAGCCGGTAAGGCACCAGACTTTGACTCTGGCATGCGTAGGTTCGAGTCCTGCCATCCCTGCCATAACCGGACACCGATTTTGATACAATGTGCATCGAAGCGGGTGTCCGGTTTTCATTTAAGCATCACGGAGGAAAATGTTATGAGGAGGATTCGAAACTCTGCAAAAGCACTTATTATCAAAGACGGAAAAATGGCCGCTATCAAAGTCAGGGATGTCGGTGAAGAATGGTATATTATGCCTGGTGGTGGTCAGGAAGAAGACGAAACGCTGAACGAAGCTGTTTGCCGTGAAGTATCAGAGGAATTAGGGATTGTTATAGAGTGCAAAGAATTGCTTTTTGTAGTGGAAGGCGTTCATGGTGAAACCTTTCATCGTGTCGATTTGATTTTTTCTTGTGAATATATTGATAATATGCCCGACGCTGTTCTTCATAAAGATACGAATCAAGTCGGCATAGAATGGCTGAATATTTCTACGCTTAATTTGCAGCCTTTGTATCCTTCGAAATTAAGACGACAGATTATGAATTATTATCAGGGAAAACCATACAAAGTATATCTTGGAAACGAAGAAGCTGGCGATCCGGAATGTTTGGATTAGGGAAACTCTGAACAAATCGTCTTCGGATGAGCAGCGGATCTTTTGCCCCAAACATGCGTACGAAAAATGGGAAATACATACAGTATTCCCACATTTTCCGTACTTTCGCTTGGAACAAAATCTCTCGCTGTCAGCACTTGCCGATTTAATCAGAGCTTCCTTAGAAATATTCAGCAGCTTCTGCAAATACGGTGGACAACATTTAACTATTCTTCAAAGCTTTTATCAAAAAGCACGGAGGATGTGCATTTCGTATCAAAAAAGGTCTTTATTTTCAAAAATCGAAAAGTTTCGACATAAGCTTGTCGATTTTATTTTTTCACTATTAACTATTCGCTTTTCGCTCTTCTCTTTCGAAAATTATCGATTAGGTAATAAGTATGGTGAAGAGTGAAGAAGTAAAGGTAGCATCGCGGATGATTTGAATTTCTGTGAGAGTTCGAATTTATACATAGCTTTGCCTATAATGATTTATAGTTCCTTGTCTTAGATTCCTCTGCCGACAATATTCCAAATACTTATTACAGCCTTCCTCAAAAGTCATTCCTTTTGTTGCCTTCATTTTCAGTTTGTGCATAGTAAAATACCTCTCTTTTAACACAAAAAAATATGGACACATCATTCGAGAAAACTCAAAAATGATGTGTCCAACTTTTTAAGTGTTAAATTTTTTGAATCAGGTCTTTTACATGTTGCCCGAAAGTCTCAGAAAGCCTTACAAATCCTTATTTTCTAAGAGCTTCCTCAACAGCAACTGCGCATGCAACGGTCATGCCGACCATCGGGTTGTTGCCCGCGCCGATAAGACCCATCATTTCAACGTGAGCGGGAACGGAGGACGAACCTGCGAACTGCGCATCACCGTGCATTCTTCCCATAAAGTCGGTCAAACCGTAGGAAGCAGGTCCTGCGCCGAGGTTGTCCGGATGAAGAGTTCTTCCCGTGCCGCCGCCCGAAGCAACGGAGAAGTATTTCTTGCCGTTTTCGGTCGTCCATTTCTTGTAAGTGCCTGCAACGATATGCTGGAATCTTGTCGGGTTGGTCGAGTTTCCCGTGATGGAAACGTCAACTCCTTCAAACTTCATGATAGCAACGCCTTCGTACGCGTCGTTCGCGCCGTAGCAGCGTACCTTTGCTCTTTCACCGTCGGAGTAAGCCTTCTCTTTTACGATCTTGACTTCATCGGCATAATAGTCGTACTCGGTCTGAACGTAAGTGAAGCCGTTGACTCTTGCGATGATATAAGCCGCGTCTTTGCCGAGACCGTTAAGGATGACTCTGAGGGGCTCTTTGCGGACTTTGTTCGCGCTTCTTGCTATTCCGATAGCGCCCTCGGCAGCCGCGAATGATTCGTGACCGGCAAGGAAGCAGAAACACTTTGTTTCCTCGCTGAGAAGCATCGACGCAAGGTTTCCGTGACCGAGGCCGACTTTTCTGTTCTGTGCAACGGATCCGGGAACGCAGAAGGACTGAAGCCCGATACCGATGGCTTCGGCGGCGTCAGATGCTTTCTTGGTTCCTTTCTTGATCGCGATCGCGCAGCCGACGGTGTATGCCCAGCCTGCATTGTCGAAAGCGATGGGCTGAATGCCTTTTACGATCTCCGCGGGGTCGATGCCCTTGTCGAGACAGATCTGTCTCGCATCATCGAGATCTTTGATTCCGTATTCTTTAAGGCAAGCGTTGATCTTGTCTATTCTTCTTTCGTAACCTTCAAATAATGCCATTGTTCAGCGCCCCCTTTCTTATTCGTTTCTCGGGTCGATATACTTGACTGCGTCATCGTAACGACCGTAAGTTTTGATATTCGATTCGTAAGCTTCTTTCGGATCTTTTCCCGCGCGGATCATGTCCATCATTTTTCCGAGATGAACAAATTTGTAACCGATGACTTCATTATCTGCGTCAAGACCCATCGAAAGAATGTATCCCTCTGCCATTTCAAGATAACGAACGCCTTTTTCCTTTGTCGCAAAGATCGTTCCGATCTGAGAACGGAGACCTTTTCCGAGGTCTTCGAGAGACGCTCCGACGGGAAGTCCGTTTTCGGAGAATGCGGTCTGAGAACGTCCGTAAACGAGCTGTTTGAAAACTTCGAGCATAGCCTTGTTGATCGCGTCGCATACAAGGTCGGTGTTCAGCGCTTCGAGAAGCGTTTTTCCCTGAAGAATTTCCGCCGCCATAGCCGCGGAGTGGGTCATGCCCGAGCATCCCGTTGTTTCAACGAGAGCCTCCTCGATAATACCTTCCTTGACATTGAGCGTCAGTTTGCAGGTTCCCTGAAGGGGAGCGCAGCCTCCGACGCCGTGGGAAAGACCGGAGATATCTTTGATATCCTTCGCCTTCACCCAAAGACCTTCTTCGGGGATCGGGGACGGTCCGTGATGAGGCCCTTTTGCAACAGCGCACATATTCTCAACTTCATGCGAGTAAGAAATTGCCATATGTCTTATCATCCTTTCATTGACGCATTTTACGTCGATATTTTTACCTGATTATTATACAACAATTCGGCAGACTTTTCAATACTAATATTGTTAATTTTTTTACAATTATTGATATAACAACGGAGAGTACGGAAAAAATGTCGGATTTTGTCATACTTTCGCTTTGAAAATCGTTGACATGAAATTCAAAAAGTGATATACTGCAAATAAAGAGAAAAATATGAGCCGATATTTCGGAGGAAATATTTTATATGAAATTTAAAATAACTGCCGCTGTCCTTGCGGCGGTATTGGCGGTCACCGCTCTCGCCGCGTGCAATCATCAAAAAGAGCCTTATCCGAGTTATTTTGACAATACCACAGCAGGATACGAACCCACGAGCGAGCAGAAAACGACGTCCGAGCCCGTGACCGAAGCGACAGAACCGACGACCGATCCTTTGATCGAGACGACAGCACCGACGCCCGATCCCGTCGAGATAAAGAATTACGATTTCAAAACTCTGATACTTGTCAATCCGACGCATTCGGTTCCCGAAGGATATGTCGAGGACATAACGCTTGAAAAAGTTCAGGGCAGTTATATGATGGACAGCCGCTGTGCCGAGCCTATGCGCGATATGATCGCCGCGGCAAAAAGAGACGGCATCACGCTCCAACTCTGCTCCACGTTCAGAACGTATGAAACGCAAAAAAAACTTTATGAAAACAGGATCAACATCCTCATGGAGCGCGATTCGACGCTGACATACGATCAGGCGGCGGAAAAGGCGAAAACGATCAACGCATATCCCGGAACGAGCGAGCATGAACTCGGTCTTGCCGCAGATATAGTCACTCCGAGTTATCAGTCCCTTGATTCCGGATATGATCAGACTGACGCGTTCAAATGGCTTGTCGAGCATTGCGCCGATTACGGATTCATACTCAGATATCCGAAAGAGAAGCAGGATATAACGAAGATCATCTATGAGCCGTGGCATTACAGATATGTCGGACAGGAGGACGCCAAAATTATCATGGAAAGCGGCGTGACTCTTGAAGAATACCTCGGTATCCTTGACTGATACAATTTAAAAAACGACCGGGAGACTGAAACCTCTCGGTCATTCTTTTTTGTTTTCACGCGGCGGAATATCTCCGACACCGTTCAACACAAGTCTCGGGCGGTAGGGGAATTTTTTAATTTCATCCCTGTCTGTCACGCCTGAGAGAACAAGCGCGGTATCGAGACCCGTTTCTATTCCAGCGACCATATCCGTGTCCATTCTGTCGCCGATCATTGCGGCGTCTTCGGAGTGGACCCCGAGTATCCTGAGCCCTGTTCGCATCATCAGCGGATTGGGCTTTCCGACAAAATATGCCGACTGTCCCGTCGCCATCTCTATCGGCGAGATCATCGCACGGCACGCGGGAATTATACCTTCTTCCGCGGGACCCGTCAGATCACTGTTCGTTCCGATCAGTTTTGCGCCTTTCAGAACGAGCCGTACCGCTTTCAGAATGTTTTCGTAATTGTAAGTGTTTCCTTCGCCGATGATGACATAATCGGGATCGGTGTCGTTCATCGTGATCCCTGCGTCGTGAAGCGCCATTATCAGCCCCGCGCCTCCGATCACATACGCGCTTCCTCCCGGACATTGACTGCTGATAAACTTCGCGGTTGCGAGCGCGCTCGTATAAAAATGACTTTCATCGACTTCAAGTCCCATACGCGCAAGTTTTTGCTGAAGTTCTTTCGGAGAGCGGTCGGACGAGTTGGTCAGGAACAGAAAATTCTTGTTTTCTTTATAGAGCCAATCGACGAATTCCTTCACTCCCGGGAGTAATTTATTCCCGTGATATATCACGCCGTCCATGTCGCAGATAAATCCTTTTTTGCTTCTCAATGTTTCCATAGGCATTCTTCCTCCTTCATTATTCTTTCATTTTCAGATATATCTTAAACTCCGCATATAAAATCCGTCACCTCTGTTTTGTAAAATCCGTGAAAAATCGATCCGCCGTCTTTTGTGCGACGGCGTTTTTGCATTTCCGCCTGCTTTTTCGGTCGTGTCGGACGGTCTTTCGGCGAAAAATGCCGTAATATCCCTGTTTCTGTTGCTTTTGGTCGAAGATTTTCGGTTGAAAACGCCGAAAAAGTATAGTAATATGATTTTACACCTCCGAGGGGCAACCGCTCCTCCGCGGGGTGTCGAAAACGAAGGAAAACAACACGGAGGAACGCGCTATGCCGGGAATTTATGAAACATTCGGCGTCGGGCTCATGGAAGTTCCTGTCAAGGACATAATCCCGAACCCGCATCAGCCGAGAAAAAGATTTCGGGAGAAGGAAATCGTTCAACTGTCCGACAGTATTCGGAGAGTCGGAGTCATCAACCCGATTTCCGTGCGCTATGAAAACGGAAAATACGAGCTTATCGCGGGGGAACGCCGTTTGCGCGCGGCAAAACTCGCGGGGAGATATTCCATTCCGTGTCTGCTCGTGACCGCGGACGACTATATGTCCGCGCTGCTTTCGCTGACGGAAAATATGCTGCGTTCCGATCTGAATTATTTTGAACAGGCGCAGGCGATATGCAACATTCTCGAAATGACTGAGATCTCCCAGACGCAACTTGCAAAAGAACTCAGTATGAGCCAGTCGGCGTTGGCGAACAAACTCAGACTTTTGAAAATCCCGCCCGAAGTGCGCCGCTATCTGCTTGACGCGCATCTGAAAGAGAGACATGCGCGAGCGTTGTTGCGTCTCGACGATCCCTCAAAAATGTATTCCGCGGCGCAGGCGGCATCAAAACACAAAATGAACGCCGAACAACTTGAAAGGTATATTGACAGAATTCTCGAAAAATCGTCGGGAAAAAAGAAGAAACCTATATTTAAGGGGTTTTGCAGAGATCTGAGACTCTACGTCAATTCACTCAATCATACGGTCAGCGTTATGAAAAGCAACGGGATAGACACCGTTATGGATAAAATAGAAGATGAGAACACGATAACATATACGATAGTTATAAAAAAACAGGTTTGAAAGAATTTTTTCATAAGAAGTTTTCCGAAAATTAATAAAGAGGTATTATCACCAACGGTAATGCCTTTTTTTTGTTTTAATTACACATTGAAAATGTTTTGCGGCTATTGTATAATTAATTTGATAATGCACGTCTCAATATTTAAAATTTAATTTCGGAGGGAGGCGATTGGATGGACACGGTCTTGCTCGCAGGTTCGGTTTCCGATTATTTAAGGCATACTCTCGGATCGTTCCTTTGGACACTAATAGTTTTTATTTTCTACGTTCTGATCGCTTGGTTCATCGTATATCCGCTTGTAAGATATCTGTTCTGCCGCTTCAAAACATGGTTTTTTTGCAGGTTCGGGATCAATAATCAAAAGAACTGCAGGGATGCGTGGCTTCTTGTCGAAAGGGGTTTTCTATCTTTTATTATCCCGTCATGGAGAGTTCGCAAGCCGGATTTTGTGCTTTACTCAAAGGACGTGACGTACATAGTAAAACTCCATTCGTTTTATTCGCGCCGTAAGCAAATACTCTTTATTTCTCCCGAACGATGGTGTTTCAGACGCAGAAAGAAAGACAGAAAGACCGAAAAACTTCTGACCGTTCAGTCGCTGGATTCGGATTTCAAAAAAATCAAAACAAAGCCCGCGCCGCTTTATATGGTGCGTTATGCACAGGAACTTGCGCGCGAGATAAACGCGCCGGTCGTTCCCGTCATGCTTCATTCTCCGACGGTTAAGTTCCTGAACACGCGCAACGGCGTCATCATGAATAACGGCGATTACACATTTTACGGAATGATCGTTGCGGACAACGACAGCCTGAAAAAAACCGTGTTGCCGCAGGAAGACAGAGAAATTCCTCTTCTGAACGGAGCGGAAAGAAAAGTGATCGCGGGAAAGATCAAAAAGATAATGAATCAGGATTTGAGGTGAGCGAATTGAATTTGTTTTTCAGTTTTCTGTTCCCGAACCCGGAAGATTCGGTTCGGAACGGACATAAAAAACTTTGGGACTGTGTCGCGCAGGATCTTCTCATTTCGGATATCCTGCGAACGGTCATCGACAGCCCGACGGAAGAAAAGGAACTTTTCGAGGAACTGAAGTATTTTTATCCCGAGAGAGAAATACTCGAATACCGACAGCATATTCTCGACGATCTGATGAAATACGAGTCCGTCGAAAGGTTTTTCGTTGCTCTCAGAGATAAAGCGACGGAGTTTGCGGCACTCGACAAAAATGAAGTATTCGAGAAATACCCGCACATGCAGCAGGTTAAGGGTTTTCTTCTTACCGAGTGTTTCCTTGAACTTTATATGCAACTCATCGACGGAGTCAAAGAACTTGACAGCGAATATCTTTCGCGCGAAATGACGGAGGTCTTTGCGGAGATAACCGATCCCGAAAGGGTTTCTTTGATCGAAAAAGCCTATTCGGAGGTAAAGTCGATCAGATCGGAACTGAACGCGGTCAGCAGGGTTCGTATCAACCGTCTTTTCTCAAGAGGAGAGAATATCGAAAACTCGATAACGACGGCTGTGACCGGTTCGGATCTGATGAAAAATCTGGCTTCGCTCGCAGACCGTATGGAGATCGATCCTCTTGTTCAGGAGCCGATCAACGATAACCTGTTCCCGCCGACCGAAAAGATCTTTTCGTGCTATATGAAAGCGTATCCCGAGGTGTTCGGTCACGTTTCGGAGTTTTCGGAAAAGTATTACGATATGTTTAACGCCGATTGGTTCGTTCTCGTTCATGAGACGAACACTTTGCTCGGCCTTCGTATGCTTTACAAAGGTCTGATACGGCGAGGGCTTCCCGTTTGTCCCGTTAAGTTTATCGAAAGAGATAAGCCGGTCATCATACACAACATGTATTCGCTCGTTCTCGTCAACAAAGGGCTGAGCAAATCCGAGATCGTCTGCTCCGACTTCAGCTGCAATCCCGACACGCATTTCAACCTTCTGACAGGTCCGAACGGAGGCGGTAAAACGATCTTCCTCACGGCGCTCGGAATATGCCAGATGCTGTTCCAGATATCGGGATATACGACGGCGTCGCTTGCCGAGATGTATCCTGTCGCAGCCCTTTATACGCATTTCCCCGTAGAGGAAAGAAACGATTCGCAGGGCAGACTTGTCGAGGAACAGTCTCGCTGTGAAAAGATGCTTGCGGAGATGCCCGAGGGCTCAATGGTTCTTCTGAACGAAACATATTCTTCGACAAAAGCGGATGTCGCGCACGAACTTTCGACGAAACTTATTTCCGATCTTGTTGACAAAGACAGTTTCGGACTGTTTGTTACACATTTCCACACGGTCAAAGAATTCTGCAAAGAGTATTCGCAGACGCACGAAAGAAAAATATGTCTTCTTGTCGCCGCGGTTGACGAAAGCGTTGACGAAAGAAGACTTTACAAGATCGTTCCTCTCGAGAGCGCGAACTCTTCTTATTCGCGTGATATACTGCTTCGTCACCGTATGACGCGCGAACAGCTCTTTGAGAGATGTCATTTGAAGGAGGTGTGATGAGATGATAGAAGTTGTTGATCTGCTTTATAAAAATCCGCATGACATCGTCAGAACTCCCGATCAGGAGGCGTCGATGAAACATCTTCTGCTGGAAGAGGTCATTAACGGAGCAACGGTCAACCCGCAACTCCAACGTGACATTTACGATCTCATCTCCGTTCCCGAACCCGATCCCGAAAATATAATGTGGAGAAGGGATATCCTTGACGATTTCCTTTCAAATCCCGCGCTTTTCGACGATCTGCGTTCGATCCTCGGCATTTACGACGAGATCTGCAAAGGCATGAGAAACGCTACGCGAGGAGGAGGTTCCGCCGTCGTTTCCAAAAAAGAACTTACGGGGCGCGATTCGCAGATATTCAAGATGCGTTCCTATGCTGACTGTATCGTCAGAACGATAGAGATGTATGAGGAAGCCGCAAAAGTATTCAAACCGAGACGGTTGATGTCGGAGGCTTTTTGCCGTATCAAGGATTTTGTCAACCGCGAATTGCGCAAGGACGAGACCGTGAAACTCAAAAAACTCGCGGCGGAACTTGCCGAGTCGATCACTCTTGATACATCGTTCATAATCTCCATGGATCTGAACAAGTATTTCTGCGTTGAGGACGTCGAAATGCTCGAACTCGATTCCAATCCGTATAATTACAAAGACCCGAAGAAAAGGGAAGGTTTCGATCCCAAGGCTCGTATAGAATATATCGGTTTTGACAGCATTGACGACGGTCAGCTCCGCTTGCTCGTTGAGAAAAGTATCGCTCGCCTCTGCCGTCAGATGGAACATATCGTGAACGAGCTGAAGCGTCCGTTTGAAAAGATCAGCAGGGGTATATACTTTTACCGCTTCGGAATCGGTCTTGAGAACAAGATACGCGAACTCGGTCTTCCCGTATGTCTTCCGTCGGTCGATGCCGAGGATAAGCGCCGTTTTGAATGTTCCTCCGCCTGCGATCTCTGGCTCGCGATGAACATGAAGAAAAACGACCGTTATTGCGTTCCCGGAGATTCGATCGTTGCGAACGACATTTATCTCGGTCCTACTGACGGCTCGCTCGTCATAACAGGTAAAAACAACGCCGGAAAGACGGTGTTCCTGCGGACGATAGGTATAATTCAGGTCCTTGCCCAGGCAGGATTGCCCGTTCCTGCGGAAACATGCTATATCAGCCCCGTTCACGGTCTGTACGCATACTTCACCGCGATGGATACAGGCAACGGCCGATTTGAAGACGAAGTCAAGAGCATTTCGTCTATGCTTGATATTGTCAGCGAAGGAGATTTGGTCCTTCTTAACGAGGCTTTCCAATCAACCGCATACGAAGAAGCCGCAGATGTTCTCTGCAATGTTCTCGCATACGCCGCAGCGTCCGGTTTCCGTTGCGTAAGCGTAACGCACCTGCCGGGCATAAAGGAGCATATGCGCGAACTTGAAGGGGAGTTCAGGCTTCCTTTCAGAGCAAAGTTTGCGGAGGCTGCCGTTGACAGTGAAGGAAAACCGACGCATAAGATCGATTTCCTGAGAGGCTGACAAAACTGAAAATATTGCAAAATTTGTCGAAACTTGTCCTTTCCCTCTTGCAAAAGTGTCCGAACAGGCGTATAATCAAGTCAGATATTTTTTGTAAAAAAGAAAGGACGTTGTGTTAAAATGAATAAGATACTCGTTGAAACTTCCGCCCGTCACGTTCATCTTTCCCGCGAAGATCTCGATATTCTTTTCGGAAAGGGGTTTGAACTGACTTTCAAGAAAGATCTTTCCCAGCCCGGGCAGTTCGCCACCAATGAAAGAGTTACCGTTGTAGGTCCCAAGAGAGAGATCGCAAATATCTCCATTCTCGGCCCTGTCAGAAAGCAGACTCAGGTTGAACTTTCCGCGACTGATGCAAGAAGCGTCGGCATTCCCATCGTTGTCAGAGAATCCGGAGATCTTGCCGGAACACCCGGTTGTAAGATCGTCGGTCCCTGCGGAGAAGTTGAAATATCCGAAGGCGTAATAGTTGCAAAGAGACATATCCATTTGACTCCCGATTCCGCGGCTGAGTTCGGCGTTGAGGATAAGCAGATCGTAAGCGTTGAAATTAAAGGCACGGGAAGAAGCACCGTGTTCGGAGATGTCGTTATCCGCGTCAGCGAGAAATTCGCTCCCGCTATGCATATTGACACAGATGAGTCCAATGCTTGTCTCTCCAACGGCGAAGGCTATATAATCAAGTAAATTTTTTTCACGGTTTTTAACGGGAACGCTTTTTCGGGCGTTCCCGTTGTTTTTTGTTTAATTTGTTAAATATTGAGGTCAGTTATTGACAAAACAGGTCGCCTGTGCTAATATATACTAAAAAGGTACTATTAGATAAAAATTCGGATATATTAAAGATATATCGGGAGGCAAAAAATTAATGTTTGTTTATGTTGATAACGCGGCGACCACGCAGGTAGATCCTGATGTCGCCGAAAAAGTAATCCCTTGCTTTACGTCCGTGTTCGGAAATGCGTCGAGCATTCATACCGCGGGCAGAAAAGCAAAGGAGTTGCTTGACACGGCGAGAGAACAGGTCGCAAATGCTCTCGGCGCCGAGCCGGGCGAGATATATTTTACTGCGGGCGGCTCCGAGTCCGATAACTGGGCGATAAAAGGCGTTGCTCACAAATTTGCAAAAAAAGGCAAACACCTGATAACAACCGCGATCGAACATCACGCGGTATTGCACAGCATGAAAAGTCTTGAAAAAGAGGGCTTTGAGGTAACTTATCTTCCCGTTGACGGCGAAGGGTTCGTTACTGCCGAACAGGTCGAGAAGGCTATCCGTCCGGATACGATCCTGGTCAGCGTTATGTTTGCGAACAATGAGATCGGTTCTGTTGAGCCGATAGCCGAGATCGGCGAGGTCTGCAAGAAACACGGCGTTCTGTTCCACACGGACGCGGTTCAGGCAGTCGCTCATATCAAGATCGACGTCAAGGCAATGAATATAGATATGCTGAGCCTTTCGGGACATAAATTCAACGCTCCAAAGGGCGTCGGCGCGCTTTATATAAGAAAAGGAATAACTATTCCCAATCTTATCGACGGCGGTCAGCAGGAGAGAGGCAAGCGAGCAGGAACGGAAAATATTCCGGCGATCGTCGGAATGGGCTATGCCATTGAGGTTGCAACGCGCGAACTCGACGAACGTATGTCAAGGGTTCGCAAAATGAGAGACCGTCTCCGCGATGAACTGATGAGACGTATTCCTTACGCAAAACTGAACACTCCCGAAAATTCGCTTCCGGGAACATTGAACATTTCGTTTCAGTATATCGAAGGAGAATCCATTCTTCTTATGCTCGATATGAACGGAATCTGCGCATCGTCGGGCTCTGCCTGCACTTCCGGCAGTCTCGATCCGTCTCATGTTCTGCTCGCCATAGGGCTTCCGCATGAGATCGCTCACGGTTCCGTCCGTATGAGCATCGATCACAATAATACCGAAGAAGAAATCGACCATATAATCGACACTCTTCCGAAAATCATCCAGAGACTCCGCGATATGTCGCCGCTCTGGGAAAGAGTTGCAGATAAGAAACAATGTATTACAGATTAGGAGACAGACGTATATGCTTTACAGCGAAAAGGTAATGGATCATTTCTCAAATCCCCGCAATGTCGGTGAGATCCCCGACGCGGACGGGATAGGAGAAGTCGGAAACGCCCGTTGCGGCGATATAATGAAAATGTATTTGAAGATCGAAAACGACATTATCGTTGATGTCAAGTTCAAGACCTTCGGCTGCGGCGCCGCCGTTGCCACATCGTCAATGGCGACAGAACTGATTAAGGGAAAGAGCGTTAAAGATGCCCTGAAACTGACCAATAAAGCGGTAATCGAGGCTCTTGACGGATTGCCCCCGGTCAAGATCCACTGTTCCGTTCTCGCGGAAGAGGCGGTAAAGTCCGCTGTGCTTGATTATCTGAATAAGAACGGTCTCGATCCTCTTGCGTACGGTATCGACCCGAAATCGATCTCCGAGGGGTCTTGCTCTTCCTGCGGCGGAAGTTGCGGTATCTGACGCGTACAAAGCAGAATAATTAAAATCTTAAATTGAAAGGCGGAAATTGAAATGATCAAAAGAGCATCCGAATTTGACAGGGAAGTTATCCCTAACTTCTGCGGCGGCGCGGGAGACACGGTCATCGAAACGGGCATTCACGGCGGCGATGCGAAATCAAAGGTTTGCGCTTGCTGTACGGTCAGACTTGAAAAGGGTTGTGAAGTCGGTATTCACGATCATCCCGACGACGACGAGATATATTACGTCATTTCCGGAAAAGGTCTTTACAATGACGGCGACGGTAAGTGGGTCGAGGTATTCCCCGGAGATGTGACGCTTTGCGGAAACGGCGGAAGCCACGCAATGAAAAACGTTGAAGATGAGCCTCTTGTTTTTCTTGCCGTAGTTGTCGGATATTGATCTGAGATCACCGAATGAGTGCATCTTTTTGCTCTGACATATTCTTCCCGAAACGGTGCGCTTCGTGTTCCCGTTTGATCGAAGTCGGCTCTGATGAAACATTCTGTAAAGAATGCGCCGAAACGTTGATCTCCGATACGCGTGTGGATGACAGACCCCCGTTCAAGCGGATAGTTTCCGCTTTCATCTATGCGGACGCGGCGGCGGAAGTCGTGCGTAACATGAAACACGATTATATCCCCGGAACCGTCGATTTTGCCGCAGACAGGGTATACGAACGGATAATCGCAGAGACAGACGGAGAATTCGACCTTGTGACCTTCGTTCCTCGGTACGGAAAGAAGATCCCGTACTCGTCCTCGATGGAGATGGCAAAACGCATTTCAAAAAGGCTGAATGTTCCTCTCGGAACGAAAACCGTTATAAAGGTCAGAAACATAAAGTCGCAGACCGGTTGCCGAAGCGACAAGGAAAGAAGACGCAATGTCAGCAACGCTTTTCGTGTTTGCGGGGATGTTTCGGGAAAGCGTGTGCTTGTCATCGATGACGTGATGACAACAGGTTCCACTCTCCGCGAGATCGGAAGGATTCTTTCCGCTGCCGGCGCCGAGCCTTTCGGAGCGGTCTTTGCAAGAACGGATCTTTCTTATTCATCGAAAAAGTTAGTTCCCGTCAGAGCGGTTCCGCAGATATATACATTCGGGAACAGAAGTGATATTCCTTTTTCGGATTATGACAGGGCAGTTAAACGGCTTCGCCGCGGAAGAAAGTTCAGAAGGCTGAAATCAAAAACGGCGGAAGCGATCCGTAAAAAATTCGGATTGCAACAAAAAGCATAGTTTTTTTTGAGAGAAAACAAAAGTTAAGGTTGCTTTTATTGCCGAAATTCGTGGGCAAAGCGACCGTCTCACATCGAATCTGTCGGTGAGTCGGCGTTCAGCGATCAAAAGTATTAAACCGTTCGTTAATTAGCGAGATATGAGGAGAAAACAATGGAATACGGGTTACAGTTGTACAGTGTACGGGACAGCGCGGCAAAAGACCTTGAAACGACAGTGAAAAAGGTCGCGGAACTTGGATATTCATCTGTTGAATTTGCAGGCTTTTTCGGCCGCACACCCGAGCAGATAATCAGAATGACCGAGGAGAACAACATCAAGATTTTCGGCTCGCATTCTTCGTTTGAAGATCTTGTGAATGATTTTGATGCCACAGTCGCTTTTCATCGGGCAATCGGAAATAAAAACTATATCATTCCGCACGTGGATCTCACTTCTCAGGAGAAGATAGATTATTTCATAAAAAACGTCAATCCGATAGTTGATAAACTCAATTCGTACGGTATCGCTTTTTTGTACCATAATCACCATATGGAGTTTATGCAAAACAGCGACGGCTCGGTTCCTTACGAACAGTTGCTGTACAGAACCGATATTTTATTTGAAGTCGATACATATTGGGCGTTTGTCGGAATGAAAAATCCTCTCGAACTCCTGAAAAGAATGGGAGGAAGAGTTGCCGCCGTTCATTTGAAGGACGGCACGGCGGACGGTCACGGTTTTCCTCTCGGAAAAGGGGAGGCACCCGTTGAGGATGTCCGGAAAGCGGTTTCGAAACTCAATGTTCCGATGATCGTGGAAAGTGAGACATGCGTACCCGACGGTCTGACAGAGGCAAAGATCTGTATTGATTATCTGAGAAAAATCGAGAAGCAAAATGCGTAACGGTTTTTCTTCTCCATGTACAATGAAACTCACCCCGAAAGCATCGCTTTCGGGGTGAGTTTGTATATTTACGTATTTGAACGATCATTTCAGAAGTTCAAGTATCTGTTCCTTCGGTCTGTATCCGACGGAAGTGTGAACGATCTGACCGTTTTTGAAAACAAGAAGCGTGGGAATGCTTGATATGCGGAATTCCGCCGCAAGATCGGACTCATCGTCAACATTGACTTTTCCGACTTTGATCTTTCCCTCATTTTCTTCCGCGATCTCTTCAACGATCGGCGCAATCATTTTGCAGGGGCCGCACCATGTCGCCCAGAAATCGACAAGCACGGGAATGTCGGAGTTTAACACTTCGTTTTCAAAATTTTCTTTCGTAAGGGTTATTTCAGCCATTTTTATTTCTCCTTTCGATTTGTACGAAATAGTTTGCGTGTATTTTTTGTGTTTTAAGCGTTTACGGTAAAAAAATTCATTGACAATTGTTTTTACCTGTGGTAGAATATACCTATATTTGCGGCAGAGCCGCGTTTTTTTACGGAGTAAAGAATTATGAAAAACAAAAAAGTCTCGTTCATCGTAACATCTGCCGTGGTTGCGGCCCTCTATGTCGTTCTGACCTATCTTGCCGCCGCTTTCGGGCTTGCAAGCAACGTTATTCAGGTCAGATTTTCCGAAGCACTGACGATCCTTCCCATTTTCACTCCCGCCGCAATTCCGGGGCTGTTTGTCGGATGTATTGTCGCCAATGCTTTGACGGGCGCAGTGATCTTTGACGTTATTTTCGGCAGCATTGCCACTCTGATCGGCGCGATCGGCGCATGGCTGATAGGGAAGTATGCGATGAAAAAGTTTAAGCACGCGTATTTTTTCGCGCCGTTGCCTACGATCGTTGCAAATTCGATAATCGTTCCGCTTGTCCTGCGCTATGCCTACGGACTTGAGGACGCGATGTGGTATATGGTGCTTACCGTCGGTGCGGGTGAGGTTATTTCCGCGGGAATACTCGGTGTTCTGCTGTATCTCGCTTTCCGCAAAAATGCTTCACGTATCGGTTTCTGACGGTGCGGAGATCTCTTTTTTCGGAGGCTTGGGTCCGAAATACTGATAATACTGACATTCAAGTTTTCCGTTATAGAGTTTTCTGCGCTTGTCTGCCTTCCGCCCGAAATTCTTCTCAAAATACGGGTTTGACGTTATGACATAAAACGACCATGTGTCGAGCGCGGAAAAAGTTTTACCCATGACCCTGTACAGTTCTTCCGCTTCACGGCTTTCTCCGAGCCTTTCCCCGTAAGGGGGATTGGTGACGATGAAGCCGTATTTTTCTTTTGAGGAAAGATCCGCGACATTCATTTGTTTCAGGCGGATATACTCGTCCACGCCCGCTTCTTCCGCGTGTCGCATGGCGAGTTCTATCGCTTTCGGATCAATATCGCTTCCGTAAATATTCAGGTTGAGATCTGTCCGTACACGCTGTTTTGCTTCGTCTCTGGCTCGCTCAAACGCATCGTAATCAAAATTCTGCCAGCGCTCTGCGGAAAAACCTCTGTTCATTCCCGGAGCGATGTCAAGCGCGATCATCGCCGCTTCGATCGGGATGGTTCCCGATCCGCAAAGGGGATCGACAAGCAGTCTTTCGCCTCGCCAATAACTGAGCAGAAGCAGACTGCACGCGAGAGTTTCTTTCAGAGGCGCTTCGCCCGCGAGACTTCTGTATCCGCGCTTATGCAGTCCCGCACCCGAGGTGTCGAGCGTTACCGTTACAATGTCTTTGAGGATCGAAACGGATATTCTGTATTCCGCTCCGTCCTCGGGAAAGATCTCTTTCCCGAATTTAAGTTTAAGCTTCTCTATAATTGCCTTTTTTGTTATTGACTGGCAGTCGGGAACGCTGAAAAGCGTTGATTTTACCGATTTGCCTACAACGTGTATGAACGCATCGGGACTGAGTATGTCTGCCCATTCGACAGCATAAACGCCTTGAAAAAGTTCTTCAAAAGTCGTTGCTTTGAATTGCGCGAGTTTTATGAGTATTCTGTCCGCTGTTCTGAGACACACGTTCGCTCTTGCGATGTCGTCGAAGTCCCCGCGAAACGTAACTCTGCCGTTTTCGGTCAGAATATCCTTATACCCGAGTTCGGAAATTTCTCGCGCGGTCACGCTTTCTATTCCGAACGCGGAAGTGGCGATTATCTCAAATGTTTTCATGTTTTTACAGTTCCGAATATACGACCGGTTCGGTATATGCCGACGCATATATCGCCTTATCTGCGGCGAAATCGTCGGTTTTGACGCCCGCGAATATATCGTAGGTGAACGTTGCCGTTCCGCCGAACGAACGGTTGCATTTTGTGTTGAAAGTGTTATTGAAAATGCAGGAGAACAGGTATCCGTGATCCTGTGACGGAGTTTCTCTCGCCGTGAAATAATTTGCTCCGCCGAAGCAGATCACGGGCGCATCTTTTGTCGTGAAAAGCAGATCGTCATACGGATACGCGACCCATCCGTCGATCGAAGCGCTGTCAAAATTCGAGAATTCAAGCTGCCCTCTGCCGACTTCAAAGACTCTTCCGCCCAAAGACGATACAGCCGTGGATTTCGCGTTGTCAAGCAAAAATCTGAGATAGAAGCATTCGGGATCGTCCGAAAGCGGTCTGTCGATCGTCACTTCGACCGTGATTCTCTCCGTTTTTTTCCATACGGTGACGGTGCGTGTTCCCGAAACGAGCCTTTCATTTTTGAACGGCTGTTCAAACCGTATGAAGTTTGCGTCTTCTGTCCTTACCGCGGGACCGAATTCGCTTTGATAGATAATTGAATAATGGCGGACGAGCGAATTTTTCATGTCTGCGTCTTTTTCCGCGTAAAGCGAAGCTGTGACTTCTCTCTTCGTTTCGCTGTCCGTGCATACCGCGCAGAACTCTCCGAGCGCAGACGCCGAAAACTTTATGTCGCCCCACACGATTTCCGTCGGGCAACCGAGTTCGTCAACGGTCACGGTCGGAATTCTTATAGACGAAACATCTGTCCCGATCTCGTCCGAAAAAGCGAAGGTCTGAATGCCTCCCGCGGGGATCTCCGCATAAAATCTTGCCGTTCCGTCCTTGAAAGACAGTTTTTCGGTGTGCGCCGTCGCTGTGTTGACGGCGCAGTAACTGCTTTCGTTTATCCCCGTCGCGGGAACTTTCACAAGTCCTCTGAACATCGCGCGTCCGGTGTTGCAAACATGAACTATCCCCGAATCCGACTGCTCGAAATAACTCTTGACCCTGTCCGTGTAAAGCATCTGAGTTTTTGCCGCGGCAAGCGTCAGTTTTGAACGCTTGTAGTTGAACGTATCGGCATGGCTCATGTCGGAAAGTCTGTCGTCGGGACGGAAAGTTATTTCGGAAAATGCGCAGAGATCCGCCGCTATGCTATCGGCAAAGCGGTTTTCTCTCTGAGCGTTAAAGGCGGGGAGCGTCAGCGTTGCGCGGAATTTTCTTTCCGTATCCCTCATGAGCGCCGTTTCGAGTGGGATAGACGCCGCCTGGTTAATACCGTCCGTCCATTCGCCCGTCAGGCTCAGAAGGTTCGTGTTCGTGATTTCTTTTTCAACTTCGCGAAGCGCGTGTGAAAGCGTCGCGATCTCTATTCGCGGAATGAGTCCGAGACTGTTCCACAAAGAAACGAACGAAGAAAGCGATGTCAGAGCCTCGATATTGTTATAGCCGTCTCCGCCGGTGAAAAGCACGGGATAAGCCGCGGAAGTGTATGCGGATATCTTTTCGATTTCTTCTATCTTTGTACAAAGCCGAGCGCTCATAAGAACAAGAGCGTCCCTGTCCGTCGTGTGCAGAACTCTGCTGAGGGTCTTTTCTTCCGACGGGGCGTCAAACCCTGCGAATTTCGGGGATTTATCCGCGAAAAGAAGTGAGAACAGGTCGTTTCCCATATCATCGACCCATGTAAAGGCCTTGTCTCTGACCGAGACCCTCCAATTGAATGCGAACGGGACGGGCTTTCTCATCTGTGCGGATGCGCCGTCAATACCGACCCAAAGATATGTTGCGCCTTTTTCGCAAGCGCGCTTGACGGCACCGGAGTTGACGCCTCCGACTCCGAGTTGCATGACGCTGTGTATGCCGAGTTTTTTCCACATTTCGGAATCAAGCGTTTCAACGCTTTTCATCAGAGTTACGTCCGACATGAATGACGAGTGGTCGTAACCGAAGCCGCAGACTTCGATAACGCCCTTTTCGACAGCGGAGAAAAACGTTTTTTTAGTCAGTTCATCCGAACTTCGAAGATAATCGGAAACGACGGAAGCGCTGCTGCATGTCCATCGAAGATCCGCGTCATCGCTTTCCGCTGAAAGTATCGCGTCGAGAATGCGTCTCTGCGCTTCTTTTTCCTCATACGGATGTTGAGTGCCGCCGATCGAATAGCGCGCCGTCGGAATAACGTAAAGTGTTTTCACGTTCATATTATCTCTCCTGTGCCGATATTTTGTATTTCCGTTTTTTACATTATACTATATATAGTGATAAAAATCAAGTGCTTTCGGGGATTTTTTTATGATGCGACATATCGAAAAGCAGGTTTTTACAGCCCGATCGGCTTGACTTTTTCACAATTTTATATTATAATTTAAACATATAACAGAATGTGTGGATATTTATATGTTAAGCAAAAACGAGAGAATAACCCTGAAGATCGTCGCAATGTCGGGAGAAGGCTTCGGCATCGGAAGATATTCCGACGAAACAGTTCGGGATTTTGTTGTTTTCGTCGCTTCTTCGGCGGTCGGAGACACTGTTGAAGTCCTCGTGATGAAAGTGTTGAAGAATTACGCCTTTGCCAAGATTTTGAATATTGTTGAAGCGTCGCCCGACAGAATCGAAAACGACTGCCCCGTGTTCGGAAAATGCGGCGGTTGCCGTTACCGTCATATATCGTATGATGCAGAACTGTGTTGCAAGACGGAACATGTTCGGGATGTTTTCAAGAAGAACTATCCGAAGTGTCCCGTTCCCGTTCTCGACACGATACCTTCCGTTCGCACGGATTGTTATCGCAATAAAGCGCAGTTTCCGATCTCACCTGACGGAAAATGCGGGTATTACGCCGTTAATTCGCACCGCGTTATTCCCGTTGACACCTGTCTGCTGACGCCGCCCGTTTTCAATGATGTTGCGAAGATCGTCGAAGAGTATATCGCGAAATATTCCGTTTCGGTTTACGATGAAACGACAGGCAGGGGACTTTTGCGCCACGTATGTATAAGAAAAGCCCCGAAAACGGGCGATATTTCCGTTGTTCTCGTTGCGACATCGGATGTACTGCCGCACAAGCCTCAACTTCTTTCACGCCTTTCCTCGGTCGAAGGGATCAAAAGCGTTTACCTGAATGTGAACGCAAAAAACACGAATGTCATTTACGGTCCGAAAAACATACTGATATGGGGAGATTCTGCGATCGCGGATATTCTGTGCGGTCTTCGCTTTGAGATCTCACCTATGTCTTTTTATCAGGTCAATTCCGAGACCTGTGAAATGCTGTATAATTATGTGAAAGACGGTCTTTATCTCGAAAAAACCGACATTCTGCTCGATCTTTACTGCGGAATAGGTACGATCGGACTTTCGTGCGCCGACCGTGTCGGGTATGTTATCGGGATAGAAGCCGTCCGCGACGCGGTTGAAAATGCATACCGCAACGCCGCTCTGAACGGGATAGAAAACTCCGAATTCTTTTCTTCATCGGCGTCATCGACCTCGGACATTATCGCTTCTTTACCTCGCGAAGAATTTCCGAATGCAGTCATCGTCGATCCGCCGCGAAAGGGGCTGGATGAAAAAACGATAGACGCGATCATGAATATCCGTCCCGAAAAATTTGCGTATATTTCCTGCGATCCCGCGACACTCGCGCGCGATCTGAACATCTTTGACTCTCTCGGCGGCTATGTCCCGACCTCGATTCAGCCGATCGATATGTTCCCGCGGACAAAACACGTTGAGACTGTTGCGTTGATATCGAAAGGTGGTAAAGATGAAATTTGAATTAAATGAATGGAAAAGACAACTGACAGATGAAGAAATAATAGCTGATATTCAAAAAACGGCAGCAAGGCTTGACAAAGATTATATTTCTGTCACAACATATACGTCGCAAGGGAGATATTCTCAGACGGCGATTAAAGCACATTTTGGCTCTTGGAAAACGGCACTGACTGCAGCCGGATTGAGAAGCGAACGGGATTTATCTGAGCTTAAATTAATTCCTGATGAAGAATATTTTGATGATTTTCGAAGAGTTGCTAAGCTTCTCAACAAAAATACTGTTCCATATGAGGAGTACAAAAAGTATGGAAAGTTCAATGCTGAATATATTTTCTCTCGTTTTGGCAAATGGAATGATTTCCTGAAAAAAGCCGGATTAGAACCTACAGGATTTAACAGAGATAGAATAACCGAGCAGGAATGTTTTGATGAAATTGAGCGGATGTGGCGATTGTTGGGGCGGCAACCAACTTCGACCGATATAACCAAAGCAGGAATCTGCAATTATTCTATTGATACATTCAAAAGAAGATTTGGCGGATGGCGCAAAGCATTAGAGGCATTTGTGGAATATATTAACTCTACAGACAATGAATATGAACAATATTCTTCCGAGCCTGAAACTATCGAAATAGTACAAGCAATAAATTAGAGGAAGCAAACGAAGCAGTAACTTTTCCTAAACATCGCACATCAAGAAATATCAATACTCGCTTGAGATTTAAGGTGTTAGCTCGAGACAATTTTAAATGCTGCGCTTGTGGTGCGTCTCCA
The DNA here is from genome assembly GCA_902373415.1 of uncultured Eubacteriales bacterium. Lineage (GTDB taxonomy): Bacteria > Bacillota > Clostridia > Oscillospirales > UBA644 > UBA644. The sequence continues at coordinate 291,130 of CABKLX010000001.1, forward strand.
GCAAAAGATCCCTCTGTTGAACTTCATGTAGACCACGTCATCCCATGGTCAAAAGGCGGTGAAACAGTAATTGAAAACCTACAAACCTTATGTTCGAAATGCAATCTCGGAAAAAGTGATTTGATACTGGATTGATATGTTTCCAAGAACTATTAATATTAACTGGGACAGGCGCAGTTAGTCGATTTGTTTCCGAGAACTAACAGAGGCAATCTGACATCAATACTGTTTCCTCGTCCCACGTTGAGACTGTGGCATTGTTGTCACGGGTCAATTGATGACCTCCGAAAAGAGCCGTGTTTCCGAGTATTTTACCGTCACCGCAGGAAAACGGGCAGCCCGCGAAAAGCGCTCCTGCATATCATATCAGGTGAAAAGTTTCGGATCGGTATTCGATCACAAAGCCGTTTTGCGTGACAGAAATATGTTTGCGTAAATATCCGAAAAAAGAAAAAAAGATGAAGCATGTTTTTATAATCAATCCGAAGTCGAATTCTGCGTCGTTTACAGACAAGTTCAGACATTGTATTGAAACATTATGCGAGGAAAAAGGACTTGATTACGATATTTTCCTGACGGCGAAAAGCCGCGACGCGGAAAATTTTGCGCGTGAAGTTTCGGATAACGGCGAACAGGTTCGCGTTTACGCCTGCGGCGGAGACGGGACTGTCAATGAAGTCGTGAACGGTATATTCGGACACCCCAATGCCGAGTTTGCCGTCATTCCGATCGGTACGGGAAACGATTTTATAAGAACTTTCGGAGACTGCCGCGTTTTTTCGGATATCGCCGTTGCGATCGAGTCCGAAGCCGTGCCCATTGATGCGATCAGAATAAATGACAGGATCTGCATAAACATTGCCAACATAGGATTTGATGCCGCTGTCGTACAGCGTGTTGAGAGACTCAGAAAAAAGAGGTTTGTGCCGAAATCCGTCGCGTATCATCTCGGTGTTGCTCTCTGTCTGATACATTTCCCGAAAGAAACATTGAAAATCGCTTTTGACGACGGGGAAGCAACCGATTACCGCTTTTTGCTGACGCTGTTTGCGAACGCGCAGTATTACGGCGGAGGATACCGCTCCGCTTCTCTTTCTCGGGTCGATGACGGTCTTATGGATGTTATAACGGTCAAAGATGTGAAACGCCGCGCATTTGTCAGAAATGTTTCGGCATATCAGAAGGGAACGCTTTTGGGAACGCCCGCCGCCGAAAAACTGTTGAAATACCGTCGGTGCGGAAAAGCAGTCCTGACAAAAGACACGCCGTTCACCGTGTGTTATGACGGCGAAATGCTTTCGGTAACAAGAGCTGAGATAGAATGTCTGCCCCGATCGGTTCGGTTCGTTCTTCCGAAAACGGCGGACACAAAGGCTCTGAACTGCTTTTCTTCTTCCGAAGAAGCCGCTGTCAGATGAAAACGGCATACTTGCAGAACAGAAAGTTTACACCGACAGTTGACGCAAGAACCGCGAGTTTTGAATATTCCGTTTCCAAACCCGCTCTTATCAGGAGTGACAGCAGGAGCGGGGAGAGCAACGCAACAAAAAGATTTATCCAAAGAAATCTCGCAAACCGCACGGCGTGACCCTCGCCCGTGCGGTTAAATTTTATGAAACTGTATGACAGATATCTTGTCACGGTCGAGACGGAGTACGAAAGAAATTGAGACAGAGGGGCGAAGACCGAAAAGACTCCGAAGAAGAGTCTGAACAAAACAAAATCGAGCGCGGCGTTCGAGAAGAACACCGCGCCTTTTGTTATCATCGTTCTGTAAATGAGATCGACCGAATAATCGAGCAACTTCAAAAGTTTGTTCCGCATTTACCTCATCCCGAATTTCAGCGAACGATCGGGCTTCACGCATACGGCCTGGACAAGTCCGACAGCGATAAGGAGCGCAAGAACGGACGACCCTCCGTAACTGAAAAACGGGAGAGTTACACCGATGACGGGAAGAACCCCTATGCACATTCCGACATTTATTATCGTTTGGAACATTATCATGCTCGCGACCGCTATGCAGATAAAATACCCTTTAATATCTTTCGCTTTGCGCGCGTTTCTGAATATCAGCAATACTATTGTAACCAAAACGAGCAAAACGAATACACAGCCGACAAAACCCCATTCCTCGCCGACAATGGCGTAAATGAAGTCTGTCCGTATTTCGGGAAGAAGCGAATTCTGAGCCTGAATGCCTTTTTTATAGCCGAGCCCGAAAAGTTGCCCCGAACCGATCGCCATCCTCGAAACGAGAGGCTGATAACCTTTCCCGAGGGGATCGAGTTCCGGTTGAAAGCCGTAAAGAATCCGGAGTTTCTGATAATCTTTCATCAAACTCCAGAAAAGCGGCGTTATGCCCGCTAACCCGATAATTCCGAGCAATATATATCTGTAATAAAGCCCCGCAACGAAAACGAGGATAATAAACATCCCTATGTATATGAGCGCCGTTCCGATGTCTCCCTGCAACAGAATGGGGACAAGATAAGCGAGGAAATGAACGAGAAGAAAAAAAACGTTTTTCGGCTTGTTCATATCCTGTCCGAGATTCGACAGATGCTTCGACATGGTCACTGCAAAACACACTTTTGTGAATTCCGATGTCTGAATGTTAATCGAACCGATCATCAGCCAGTTTTTGTTTCCGTTTATTTCGGGCGCGATCAGCGCCGTAAAAAACAGCGCGGCGGATGATGCGACAACAATGTATTTCCAGAGATCGGAAACAATATCGTAGTCGATCCTCGAAATGACGATCATAAGCATAAAGCCGAGACCGATCGCAATTCCCTGAACGATCATGCAGCGCGAATGAGCCTCCGACCCGTATGTCGCGCTGTTGATGCAGAGCATACTGAACGCCAGCAATACGATTATCAGCGCAAGAAGAATCTTGTCGAAACTTTTTATATAATTTTTAACGCCGTAAGAACGGTCGCCTAAACGTATATTCATCTGAAAAACAAGCCTTCCGTCAGATATGACATCCCTGAATGCGGTTTATAGCATATTATATCATAAAAATCGTCATATTTCAAGCCCGCGCCGACTAAAATTTAACGAGGTGATACGATGTCACGAAAAACCGATCTCGCGGTGCGAAATCTTGAATTGAAGTGCAGAAGGAGCGGAAAACGCATTTTTTCGGCGGCTGCTCTTGCCGTCGCTCTCGGAATATGTACTCTTGCCGCGGTCGGTATACAAAAATACGGTACCGCGGCGATGAAAGACGGCGTCTCTGATAAAGGCAACGGACTCAGAGCGGTATTTGCAATGTTTACGGGCGGTGCGGAGCGCGGGTCAAAAAAAATCGACGAGAGCGTCTTGGCGGTCATGTCACAGGTCGACACTCCTGTCGGGGAGGAAAAGGCTGACAGCCCTTTTTCCGATGCCTGTCTTCCCGTCAATTCAACATTGAATTCGGGTTTCGGTTACAGGCATGATCCGTTTGAGAATGAGGCAACGGTCTTTCATCGCGGAGTTGATATCAACGCCTCGGACGGTACGGAAGTAAAGAGCGTGCTTGCAGGTAAAGTTGTTGAGGTCGGATATAATGATATAGGGGGAAACTTCATCCGAATAGACCATTCAAACGGTTTTATCACCTATTACGGGCATCTTCAGCAGTCGCTTGTCAAAGAAGGGGAGACTGTCGAACGCGCTCAGATCATTGCGCTTTCGGGACATACGGGCAACGTTACGGGCGCGCATCTGCATTTTCAGATAGAATACGGCGAAAGGTTTGTTGACCCCGAGGTCTATTTCAAATTCAATGAAGAATAAGTTTTCCGTTCATCCTGCGTTCCCTCTCGTATGGATACTCCTTGCAATGATAGGAAAAGGAGACGGTGTCCTCATTGTTTTTATCTCTTCTCTGATACATGAGACAGCGCATATCGCCGCTTTTCTGCGTTACGGCGAAAGAATAAAAAAACTGAGACTTATGCCGTTCGGCATCAATGTCAGCCTTGTTTCGGCAACCGATGTCTCCTGTAAAAAAGAGATATTCGCCTCTCTGTCCGGAATTGCCGCAAATATCGCGGCGGGAGCGCTCGCGCTTGCGTTCGGAAGCACGGAAAAAATAATCGGCGCGGATTTTTTCGCGGCCTGTAATTTTGCGCTTGCGGCAGTCAATCTCGTCCCCGTCATTCCTCTTGACGGCGGACGGGCGCTTTATTTTTTTCTGCTTTCCAAGGTTTCGCCCGGAAAAGCCCAACGAATATGTCTGATCGTATCTTTCGTCTTTCTCGTCCCGTTGGCGGCGCTGGCAATATGGCTGATCGTCGAAACGGGGTATAACTTTTCACTCATGCTGATCTGCGCATATCTTTTTTCATATATTGCGTTAAAGAGAGAAATTTAGCGAAAAACTCTTGAAATCGGACACGAAATGTAGTAAAATGAAACGTATAAAGCGAAAGGAACCCTAAAAGGAATCCAAGATGAATATTAACGAGTTTATCGATACGCGGTTGACGGAAGTCCAGAAACCGTCGTGGTATGTCGGAGGCGAGTACGGCAGCGTCGTCAAAAACAAAGCGGATGTGAACATTCGGTTTGCGTTCTGCTTTCCGGATATGTACGATGTCGGAATGTCACACCTCGGCATGAAGATACTTTATAACATGATGAACGACACCATGCCCGATGTTTGGTGCGAACGCGTGTTTATGCCGAACACCGATATGCAGAGCCTTATGCGAGAATGCGAAGTCCCTCTTTTCGGGCTTGAAAGTCATGAACCGATCAAAGACGACGATTTTATCGGTTTTACACTTCAATACGAACTCAGTTACACGAATATCGTCGCCATGCTCGACCTTGCGGAAGTGCCGATTTTCGCGAGTGAAAGAAAACAGGGCGATCCGATCGTTATTTGCGGCGGCCCCTGCGCCTGCAATCCCGAACCCCTCGCGGATTTCGTCGATATATTTTTCATAGGCGACGGAGAAGAGGATTATTATACGCTTTTTGAAATTTACAGGCAATGCGGAAAGGACAGGGAAGAGTTCCTCCGCCGTGCGACCGAGATCGACTGTATGTACGTTCCGAAGTACCATGAGCAGGGAAAACAGGTCAACAGGCGCATTATAAAGGATATAAACAAATGCTATATTCCCGATAAAACCGTCGTTCCGTATGCCGAGATCGTTCATGACAGAGTCGTTCTTGAGATCATGCGCGGATGTATCCGCGGATGCCGTTTCTGTCAGGCGGGAATGATCTACCGTCCGTTCAGACAGCGTTCGCCCGAACTGCTTGTCGAGACCGCAAAAAAACTTATAAAGGCGACAGGATATGAAGAGATAAGTCTTACGTCTCTTTCCACAAGCGATTTTGAACGGCTCGACGAACTTGCAAACAGCCTTTTGACATATTGTGTCCCGCAACATATAGATATTTCGCTTCCGTCGCTCCGTGTCGATAATTTCTCAAAAGAATTACTTGAAAAAATGCAATCCGTGCGAAAGAGCGGGCTTACATTCGCTCCCGAGGCGGGAACGCAGAGACTTCGCGACGTTATAAACAAAAACGTCACCGAAGAAGAGATTATGAATACGTGCAGAATTGCCTTTGAGGGCGGCGCGAGCGCGGTCAAGCTGTATTTTATGATCGGGCTTCCGACCGAGACCGACGAGGACATCAAGGGAATAGCGTATACAGCGCAACGGATAGTCGATCTGTTCTATTCGCTTCCGATCAAGCGCGTTCGCGGTCTGAACGTGACGATCAGCCTTTCCACATTTGTGCCGAAGCCGTTCACTCCGTTCCAGTGGGAATCTCAGATTACGCTCGACGAGATCGAACGAAGACAAAAACTTCTTATCGAGACCGTCGGAAGAAACAAGCATATCCGCGTCAATTACCACGACGGAAAAACCTCAGTTCTCGAAGGGGTTTTCGCTCGGGGAGACAGACGCCTCGGAAAGGTCATATACAACGCATACAAACGCGGATGCCAGCTCGACGGCTGGAATGAGCATTTCAAATTCGACGAGTGGATGAGCGCGATCGAAGAAGAAGGACTGACCGTCGCAGAGTATTGTAACAGAAAACGCGATTTTGACGAACCGCTTCCGTGGGATATAATTAACTGCGGAGTTTCCAAAGCGTTTCTGCAACGTGAATGCGAAAAGGCATACCGAGCGGAAACGACCCCGAATTGCAAGGAAAAATGTTCCGGCTGCGGGATAAACAAGATCTGCAAAGGAGATGTTTGCCCGTGAGGATAGTATTTACGAAAGAAGCCAACGCGCGCTTCATTTCACATCTCGATCTTGTGCGCTGCTTTACGCGTATTTTCAGCAGAGCCGACATTCCCGTCAGTCATACTCAGGGCTTCAATCCGCATCCTTACATGGTTTTTTCTCCGCCGTTGCCGCTCGGCGTATTGAGCGAATGCGAGATCGTTGATATCAGAACCGATGTGCCGATGCGCGGAGAAGAGATCGTTGAAAAAATGTCCCGTGCCGTTCCTGCCGACATAAGAGTCGTCGATGCCTATGAAAACGGAGAAAAACTGAATCTGATCGAGTATGCGGATTACGAGATCTTCGTTCCGTCCGACTGTGTCGGAGACTTTGAGAGTTTCCTTGCTCAGGACAGGATAGAAGTTGAAAAAAAAGCGAAAAAAGGCGGAATGAAAACCGTTTGTATCAGCGATGCATTGACCGTTAAGACAAAAGAAAACCGCAAAAACGGCTTGGAAATCGTTGCGGAACTTCCGTGCGGAAGTGAAAACAATGTCGGCGTAAACCTTTTGTTAAAAGCGTTTTTCGCCTTTTGCGGAGGAACTGTTTGCCCGCTGACCGTTAAAAGGATCGCATTTTTAAAAAAAGACGGAACAGTTTTTAAATAACTTGATTTTTAATACATATTATGTTATTATAAACAATCGAGAGAACTGAAAACCGTTCCCGAAAGGAAGTATTTGTATGAAAGTAAAAAAGGCAGTTATCCTTGCCGCGGGTCTCGGAACGAGAATGCTTCCCGCGACCAAATCGGTTCCGAAGGAACTTATCCCGATCGTTGACAAACCGGCGCTCCAATATCTTGTCGAGGAATGCGTCAAGAGCGGGATCGAAGACATCATGATCGTCATTTCCAGAGGAAAGACGCTGATCGAAGATCATTTTGACCGTTCTCCCGAACTCGAAGACAGACTCAGAGAGGGCGGGGCAAAGAAAGCAAAGTTGCTTGAAACCGTCAAAGAAATTTCAAATATGGCGAATATCGTTTATGTCCGTCAGAAGACGATGAACGGCACCGGCGGCGCGCTGATGTACGCGAGAGAGTTTACGGGTAACGATCCGTTTGCCGTTCTTTACGGCGACGACGTTATCATGAACGACGAATATCCCGTTGTCAAACAGCTTTGCGACGCTTATGAGAAATACGGCAAAGGCGTTTGCGGCGTTCAGGCGGTGTCCGAAGAAGCAATCCAGCGTTATTGCACCCTTGCGGTCGATCACATAGAAGATAATAAGTATTATGTCTCCGATATGATCGAGAAACCGTCGAAAGATCAGATCCTTTCGTATTATTCCATTCTCGGAAGACTTGTTCTGACTCCTGATATATATTCCGTTCTTGAAAAAACGCCGCTCGGAGCGGGTAACGAACTCCAACTTACCGACGCGATGAAGACCGTTGCTCAGACCGAGAGAATGGTCGCCGTCGATTTCATCGGCAAGAGATACGATATGGGAAACAAACTCGGCGTTATGCAGGCGCAGGTCGAGACAGCGCTCAAACATCCCGAGATCGGCTCGGATTTCAGAGAGTATCTTAAAGAAATCGCAAAAACGCTTTAACGGAGATTGATATGTACTATTCAATGACCGACGGTGAGATTTTCGTTGCCGTCGAGCCGAAAGGCGCGGAAATGTTGTCTCTTTGCGATATGACGCAGGGAAACAAAGAGTATATTTGGTCGGGCGACGAGCGGTATTGGCCGAGGCACGCCCCGAATCTGTTTCCGTTTGTCGGGAGTATTTTCGGCGGAAAATATTCGTATGACGGCAAAGAATTCGATTTCGGTCTCCGCCACGGATTTGCGCGTTACATGAAATTTGACCTCACCGCGCATTCGGAAAAGTCGATGACTTTTTCGCTTCGGTCTGATTGCGAGACGAAAGCGAAGTATCCGTTTGATTTCGAGTTCTCGGTCAGATACGATCTTCTCGGAAACAAAACGCTCGGAGTGACTTATACGGTAAAAAATATTTCCGCGGAAAAGGAAATGATCTTTGCTGTCGGCGGTCATCCCGGATTCAGAGTTCCGATCAACGCCGGGGAAAAGTTTGAAGATTATTATCTTGAATTCCCCGAAAAGAGTTACCCGGAAAGGTATTTCCCGACCGATGACGGTTTCATGAAAGTGAACCCCGAAGCATACTCTCTCGAAGACGGCGTAAGGCTTTCGCTTCGGCACGATTTGTTCGATAATGACGCCGTTGTTCTCGCGGGAACTCCCAAAACCGTCTGTCTAAAAAGCAAAAACGGCAGTAACGGAGTGAAAATGAATTTCGACGGCTTCGGAATGCTCGGCATCTGGCACACGAACAAGAGCGACGCTCCGTTCGTTTGTCTCGAACCGTGGAACGGGCATACCGCATTTGTCGGTGAAAAACTTCCGCTCGAAGAAAAACCCGATATGCTCCGTCTGAAACCCCGCGACGAATATTCCGTCGGCTTTACAATTGAGATTTTCTGATATCAAGGGCGTCCGTCGAGGACGCTCTTATTTTAATCTCCGTTGAAAAATCTCGGAATTTACATATATTTTATTTACATACGACCGTTTTTGTGCTATAATAAATATCGAAATATTATTGGGGGAAAAAGAATGAGAAAAACAAAGATAGTATGTACTCTCGGTCCGGCGACGAACGATCCCGCTGTCGTTGAGGAACTTATAAAAAACGGGATGAATGTTGCGCGCTTTAATTTTTCGCACGCGTCTCATGAGGAACATAAAAAAAGGTTTGATGAGTTTGTCGCCGTCAGAGACAGACTCGGAGTTCCCGTTGCGACAATGCTCGATACGAAGGGACCCGAGGTCAGAGTCAGGAAATTCAGAGAAGGATCCGTCGAACTGAAACAGGGTCAGACTTTTATTCTGACATCCGACGATGTCGAAGGAACCGCAGAGCGTTGCTCGATAACTTATGCGGGGCTTCCGAATGATGTAAAAAAAGGTACCGTAATTCTGATAGACGACGGTCTGATTGAACTCTCCGTCGAAAGCGTTCACGGAAACGATATCGTTTGCAGAGTGCTTAACGGGGGAAAAGTTTCGGACAATAAAGGCATAAATGTCCCGAATGTAAGACTTTCGATACCGTTTCTCAGCGAAAGAGACAAAAGAGATATAAAATTCGGAGTTGAAACGGGTTTTGATTTTATCGCCGCATCGTTTGTGCGTTCGGCGCGCGATATACTTGATATAAGAGAATTCCTTGCCTCTCTCGGAAACACCGATATTAAAATAATCGCAAAGATCGAGAATATGGAAGGTGTGCGCAATGCGGACGATATTCTCAGCGTTTCCGACGGGCTCATGGTCGCGCGCGGAGATCTCGGCGTTGAAGTTCCTCTCGAAGAGATCCCCGTTATTCAGAAAGATCTCATAAAGAAAGTTTATATTGCGGGAAAACAGGTCATAACCGCAACTCAGATGCTTGATTCAATGATCAAAAATCCGCGTCCGACAAGGGCGGAAGCGACCGATGTCGCAAATGCGATATATGACGGAACATCCGCGATAATGCTTTCGGGGGAGACCGCAAACGGGCTTTATCCCGTCGAATCGGTCAGAACGATGGCTCGCATAGCGGAAAGAACGGAATCGGATATTAACTATATACACAGGTTTTCGCAGAGAAATCAGGACCGTGGCAGCGATATTACGAACGCGATCTCACATGCGACATGCACGACCGCGCACGATCTCGGAGCGAAGGCGATAGTGACAGTCACAAAATCCGGAAGAACCGCCCGGGAGATCTCGAAATTCCGTCCGCTTTCTCCGATCGTGGCTTTTTCGATGAGTCCGAAAGTGTGCCGTCAGATGAATCTGTCATGGGGCGTTTATCCTCTGATACTCGGCGAGAAAGCGAGTACGGACGAACTTTTTGCCGATGCGGTCGAGCGCGCAAAGGAGGCAGGGTACGTCAATGACGGAGATATTGTTGTCATAACTGCCGGAGTGCCTCTCGGCGTATCGGGAACGACCAACCTGTTAAAGGTCGTCATCGCGGGAGAGAAGCACGCCGTATAAAAGGATTTCTTATGACAATAGTATGAAAAGGTCAATTTTTCTATTGATTTTTATTTGAAAAAATGTTATAGTTATTCTATTACGGGAGAGGGGTATTCTGCCTTGGAAATGCGCGTTGGATGCGTCGTTATCGGCGCGGGCGCATCGGGAATGATGTGCGCGGGTACGGCGGGAATAAACGGTCAAGATGTTCTCGTCATTGATAAAAATAAAATGTCCGGGCGCAAACTTCTGATAACGGGAAAGGGCAGATGTAATGTTACGAACAATTGCGACCGCGAAACCTTTTTTGAGAATATCGTTTCAAACCCGCGATTTCTTTACAGCGCGTATTCATCGTTTTCGAGCGAAGATACGATCAGATTTTTTGAGAACCGCGGCGTTGCCTTGAAGACCGAAAGAGGAAACCGTGTTTTTCCGGTTTCGGACAGGGCGGCGGACATCAGAGATGCGCTGAAACGGTACTGCGATGAATCGGGAGTTCGATTTGTTCGCGGCAATGTCTCTTCTCTTACCGTCGAAAATGATACCGTAACGGGAGTCGAACTTGACGACGGAAGCAGGATATTTGCGGAAAACACGGTCGTTGCGACGGGCGGAATGTCATATCCGCTGACAGGCTCTGACGGAAGCGGCTATGAGTTTGCCCGAGCGTGCGGACATTCGATCTCGGAGCCGAGGGCGGCGCTCGTACCGCTTATCTTTGAGGAAAAAGATTTGTGCGCGCGTTTGCAGGGGCTTTCACTCCGCAATGTGGGTGTAAAACTTCTCAGAAACGGAAAGACTGTCTACGGCGGTTTCGGGGAAATGTTGTTCACTTCCGACGGAATGAGCGGTCCGGAAATTCTCAGCGCAAGTTCGGTCGCGGAAAAGGGAGATATCATATCGATCGATCTCAAACCCGCGCTTGATGAAAAAACTCTCGATAAAAGACTTGTTTCGGATTTTTCAAAAAACATCAACAGGAACTTTTCCAACTCTCTGTCGGATCTGTTGCCTGCGAAACTGATTCCCGTTATCGTTGAACTCAGCGGAACGGACGCCGTGAAAAAAATCAATTCGGTGACGGTTGAGGAACGGGCAAAACTGCTTCATCTGCTGAAAGATCTGCGATTTACCGTATCTTCGCGCGGAGACATCTCCGAGGCGATCGTTACGGCGGGCGGCGTCAGCGTAAAAGACGTTGATCCGAAAACCATGCGTTCGAGAAAAATAAAACATTTATATTTCTGCGGAGAGGTGCTCGACGTCGATGCGTATACGGGAGGCTTTAATCTTCAGATAGCTTTCAGCACCGGATACTGCGCGGGAAAGGACATAGGAAAATGGGAATAAACATTGCTATCGACGGTCCCGGAGGCGCGGGGAAAAGCACCGTTGCGAGGGCGGTCGCGTCAAGGCTCGGTTTTATATATGTCGATACGGGCGCGATCTACCGTGCGATCGGACTGAAATTTGTCCGCACCGGTATGGAGTTTACCGATGAGAATATTATATCCGTGCTGCCCGGAACCGAGTTGTCTCTTACTCATGTCGGAGGGGAACAGCACGTTATCATCGACGGAGAGGATGTTTCGTCTCTTATAAGGACACAGCAGATTTCCGCTGCCGCTTCCCGTGTGTCCGCAGTTCCCGAGGTCAGAAGTTTTCTTCTCGACCTGCAACGCGATATTGCAAAGAAAAACGATGTCATAATGGACGGGCGCGATGTAGGAACGGTCATTCTGCCGAACGCCGACGTTAAGATCTTTCTTACGGCGGGGATCGAGATACGTGCGCAAAGACGTCACCGCGAACTTATGGCGAAAGGGCTTGAAACGCCCGAAACATTTGAGAGAGTTCTCGAAGAGGTAAAAGCCCGCGACAAAGCGGATTCCGAAAGAGCCGCGGCTCCTCTTAAACGTGCCGAAGACGCGGTTTTGGTCGATACTTCCGATATGGATTTCGAAAAATCCGTCGAAACTGTTATAAATGTTATACGGAGTAAGGTAAATGTATAAATTTGTCAGAGCCGTGTCGCTCTTTTACATCTATGTTTTCAACCGTGTAAAGGTGACGGGGAAGGAGAATGTCCCGTCCGACGGCGCGTTGATAATCTGCGCGAACCATCATTCTGTTTTCGACATTCTTCTGTTGCTGACCGTTTTTAAGCGTAGGATCGTGTTTATGGCAAAGCAGGAACTTTTCAAGATCCCCGTTATGCGGTTTTTCCTGAAAAGGCTGAATGCTATTCCCGTTGACAGGGAAGGACCGGCGATCTCTTCCGTCAGAGGGGCTTTGAAGGCTTTGCGGAGCGGCGAGCAACTCGGTATCTTTCCCGAAGGAACCCGTTACAATAACGGCGACGGGAGCGACGCGAGAGGCGGAGTTGCAATGTTTTCGTATAAATGCAAAACTCCGATACTCCCGATCCGTCTCGTTTACAAAAGAAATGTAAATATCTTTAATCGCTATGAGATACGCATAGGAAAACCCGTACAGCCCTCCGAACTCGGAATTGAAAAAGGCTCATCCGAAGAATATACCGCGGCGGGAGAACGCATCATGGAAGGCGTTTATGGGCTTTGAAATAATCACGACCGAAACTCTCGGTTTTTGTTTCGGCGTCGATCGCGCGGTCGCCGCGCTCTATGACCGGATCGAAAAAGAAAAACGGGTCGGTTCGGGGAGAAAAATATATACTTTCGGTCCGATCATTCATAATCCTGATCTGAGTGAGGATCTGCGACAAAAAGGCGTTTGCGTTATCGACGATCCGGAGCAGGCAGATCCGAACGGGATAGTTTTCATCAGAACGCACGGTGTTCCGCGTTCCGTGATTGAAGGTCTTGAATCTCGCGGCGTCGAGACGGTCGATATGACATGTCCGAAGGTCAAGCGCATACAAAAGATCGCAGCGGGTAAGAAAGATCTTATCATCGTGGGTGATATTGCACATCCTGAGGTGGTCGGAATTGTCGGAAATGCAGAAAATAGTTACTTTATTGCAAAAAGTCTTGACGAACTGAAAAATATATTGCATAATGAACTAAATAATCGGAAGCAGTATGTCCTTGTTGTTCAAACGACATTTAACATCGAAGAGTTCGAGCGGATGTCCGAGTACGCGAAAGCGTTTCCGAACGTGGAGGTCGTCAATACGATATGCACCGCCACGCACGACCGTCAGAGACAGGTCGAGGAACTTTCCGAAAAGGTCGACGCGATGATAATCGTCGGAGGAAAAAACAGCTCGAACACAAAAAAACTCTATGAGATCGCCAAAAATAACTGCGATGCGTTTCACATAGAGAACTTTACTCAATTGCCAACTTATTTAGGTAAGTATAAAAAAATAGGATTGTCTGCCGGCGCATCCACGCACCGCAGTGCAATCGAGGAGGTCATTATCAACATGGTAAACGAAAACGACGAGAAGGTATTCACCGAGGACGGCGAAGATTTTGCCAGCCTCGTGGAGGCTTCACTCAGACCGATGAAAAACGGTCAGAAAGTAACCGGAACAGTTACGGCTGTCGGCGGAACGGAAGTTCAGGTCGACCTTTGTGCGAAACACTCCGGATTTATTCCCGCTGAGGAGTTTGAGCACGATGATAAGCCCGTTGCCGTCGGCGATGAGGTTGAAGCGGTCGTCGTGAAGGTAAACGATGCCGAGGGAACAGTTCTTCTTTCGAAGGCTAAACTCGACGCTGAAAAGGGACGTGAGCGTATCGCGGAACTCAAAGAAAGCGGAGAGATCGTTACCGGTAAAGTAATACAGGTAGTAAAAGGCGGACTTGTTGTCCTTGTCAATAAGGTCAGAGTTTTTGTTCCCGCGTCGCTTGCGTCTCTTCGCAGAACCGAGGATCTTACTCCGTTTGAAGGAACGAATGTCAAACTTCGCATTATTGAGGTTGAGGAAAACGGCAGAAGAAGCCGTATCATCGGATCCATCAAATCCGTTCTTAAAGAAGAAAAAGAAGCCGCTCAGAAAGAAATCTGGGACAATATCGAAGTCGGAAAGAGATATACGGGAACCGTTAAGTCTCTTACCACATTCGGCGCATTTGTCGATATCGGCGGCGTGGACGGACTTGTTCATATAACCGATCTTTCCTGGGGCAGAATTAAGCATCCTTCCGAAGTCGTTAATGTCGGCGACGTTATCGAAGTCGAAGTCAAGTCTTATAATCCCGAAACGAAGAAAGTTTCTCTTACTTATAAGAAGACCGAGGATGATCCTTGGGTAATCCTTCCCAAGAAATATCAGGTCGGCGATGCTGTCGAAGTTAAGGTTCTTAAATTTATGCCTTACGGCGCTTTTGTAAGCGTTATCCCCGGAATTGACGGACTTATCCATATTTCTCAGCTTGCAAATCACAGAGTTGAAAATGTTTCGGATGTTCTTCAGATCGGTCAGACGGTAACCGCTCAGATAACCGACATCAACTTTGAGACGAAGAAGGTCAGCCTTTCCGTTAAGGCTCTTCTTCCGAGCGAGGATGAAGCCGAGGAAGAAGATGCTCCCGAGGAGTATACGGCTGAGCCTGCGTCTGAGGATGCTGACGAATAAAAATTACGTTTATCGGTAAAATTGCCGATGGATCATTGATTTTGAGTTACTCAGGCAATTTCCGTTGCCTGAGTGACTTTTTTTGAGGAGGATATATGTCTCACGCGTCTTGCAGTCTGAAATTGTCATATCTCGTTGAAAAACTCGGCTTAAAGGCGATTTATATTCCCGAAAACGGAGCTGAAAACTGTGACGATATCGATCTGATAACTTCCGAGGTCAACCGTCCCGGACTTGCGCTGACCGGTTATTTCACCGATTTTGAAAAAGACCGTCTCCAACTTATCGGCAACGCCGAATTCGGTTATCTTGAAAGCCTTTCATCTTCGGACAGAGCCGCAAAGGTCGATGCGCTCTTTTCCCGCAAATTTCCCGCGCTCATTATTTGTCAGGGAATAGATATAATTCCCGAAATACTTGAAAGCGCGCAGAAATACGGGATCCCCGTTCTCGGAAGCGAGGACGCGACTTCAAACGTGATGAGCGCCGTTATCAGTCTTTTGAGCGTAAAACTTGCCCCGCAGGTCACGCGGCACGGCGTTCTTGTTGAGGTTTACGGCGAAGGAATACTGATGCTCGGCGAAAGCGGAGTCGGAAAAAGCGAAGCGGCGATCGAACTTCTGAAAAGAGGTCACCGTCTTGTTGCGGACGACGCCGTTGAGATCAAGCGCGTTTCAAACAGAACGCTTGTAGGCTCGTCTCCCGAGATAATCAGACATCTTATAGAACTTCGCGGCATAGGTATTGTTGATGTCCGTCAGATATTCGGTATGGGCGCCGTAAAAGAGTCGGAAAAGATCGACCTTGTTCTTTCGCTTGAAAACTGGAGCAAAGATACAAAATACGACCGCTACGGGCTTGAATACGAGCAGTATGATATACTCGGACTTAAAGTTCCTATGATAACCATCCCGATAAAGCCCGGCAGAAACCTTGCCGTTATCATTGAAGTTGCGGCAATGAACAACAGACTGAAACGTCTCGGTTACAATGCCGCCGCCGAACTGAATAAAAGACTCGAAGCGTCGATAAACGGAAACAACGATTGAATTTTTTGCGAAACGGAGACCTGTGATGCTTTCCGAACTTATGGATTTTTTATCGGAACGCGGTATTGAATTCAAGACCGCTGTCCCGATGTCGAAATATACGACCTTCCGCATCGGAGGAAACGCGGATATAATGATTTTTCCGCGAACCGTGCAGGATGTCAGTCTGGTCGTCGCGGAACTGAAAAGGGAAAATATCCGCCGCATAACCGTCGGAAACGGGTCAAACCTGCTCGTTGACGACGACGGAATACGCGGCGCGGTCATAAAGACCTCGCTGATCGATTTTGTCAGCGTCAACGGTTGCGAGATAACCGCCGGCGCGGGATGTCTGAATTCAAAAGTTGCAAATGCGGCTCTTGACGCATCTCTTACGGGAATGGAATTTGCGCACGGAATTCCGGGGAGTATAGGCGGCGCGGTGTTTATGAATGCGGGCGCTTACAGCGGTACATTTGCGGATATTGTCGTCGAGACAGTATATGTCGATGCTGACGGCAATATCAGATCCGTCAAGGGTGAAGAGCATGATTTCGGCTACCGTCATTCATGTTTTACTCCAGATGATGTTATATGCGAGACAAAACTTGTCCTGCGTCGCGGAAACAAAGATGAGATCAGAGCGGAAATGCAGAGCCTTATTGAAAAGCGAAAAGCGTCTCAGCCCCTTGAATATCCGAGCGCGGGAAGTTTTTTCAAGCGTCCCACGGGGTATTTTGCCGGGAAACTTATACAGGACAGCGGGCTGAAAGGCGTTTCGGTCGGAGGAGCCCGGGTCAGCGAAAAACACGCGGGATTTATAATTAACACGGGAGACGCGACCTGCCGCGATGTTGACGGATTGCGCGAACTCGTTCAAAAGACTGTTTACGAAAAATTCGGTGTTATGCTTGAACCCGAAGTTAAGAGGATAAAATGACGACATTTTCCTGCGGCGTAAAAAACACGGTTTGCGCGGTCAAATCTTCTGCGGATGAAAAAGTCGCGGAACTTTTCGGAATGTTATATTCCTGCGACCGTTTTGATGAACGCGGAATACTGTTCGTGACTGAAAACGAACATGCGATGGATCGTTTTTGTCTGCTTATTCGCAAGATCTGCTGTGTTGACGGGACGTCCTGTGTCAGAAAAGGCGGCAGGGGGAAAAGATTTATTTTTGAAGGCGGAGAGAATGTTTTCAGTATTGTTTCCGAAAAAATTCCTCTTCCCGAAAACGCGGATCTGACCGTTTTCTCGGATAAAAGGCTCGGAGCCGCATTCGTTCGCGGACTTTTTGTCGCGTCGGGCAGTGTCAGCGATCCGGAAAAAGCGCTTTACGCCGAGATAGGTATCAAAAACGAACAGGTGATCGAGCCGACACTCGATATTTTTTCCGCTCTCGGCATCGTTGTCCGCGTTTCACACAGACAAAGCGGCAATTTTTTTTATTTCAAGACAGCGGACGATATATATCAGCTTCTTTATGAAATAGGCGCAAAAAATCAGGCTTTTGAATATATCAATTCCGATATTGTCCGCACTATCAGAAACGATGCGAACCGCGCGGGAAATTGCGATGTTGCGAACGCAAAAAAACAGGCGGCATCCGCTTTGAAGCAGATAGAAGCCGCAAAAAAACTCAAAAAGGCGAAATATGTCAATACCGCCGATATTATCGTCTCAATCGCCGAAGCGCGTTTGGCGCACCCCGATATGAATATAGAACAACTCGGAAATACATTCGATCCGCCGCTGTCAAAATCGGGAACGGCATACAGACTGAAAATGCTGATTGCCGCGTCGGAAAAACTGAAATAGATAATTATTGTATCCATATATATATAAGACAAGCTGTTGTCTTCGGAGGAATTTATGGCATTCGTACATTTACACGTTCATTCTCAGTACAGTCTGCTCGACGGAGCCTGTACGATGGGAGATAAAAAAGATAAAATGATGGAACTGCTCGAAGAAATGGGGCAGACCGCCATCGCCGTTACCGATCACGGCAATATGTACGGAGCGATCAAGTTTTATAAGTCCGCGAAAAAACACGGTATCAAACCCATAATAGGCTGTGAGTGTTACACCGCGGCCCGCACGCGTTTCGATAAGAGCAGAGAATATGACTCTCGTTACGGGCATCTTGTTCTCCTCTGCAAGAATAATACGGGATACCAAAATCTTATAAAAATGGTTTCTCTCAGCAACACCGAAGGCTTTTATTACAAGCCCCGTATTGACAGAGAACTGCTCGAAAAATATCACGAGGGGCTTATCTGTCTTTCCGCGTGTCTTGCCGGCGATGTTCCTCAAAAACTCGTTGCGGGAGACTATGAAGGCGCAAAGGAAATCGCGCTTTGGTACGACAATCTGTTCGGCAGAGGTAATTATTATCTCGAAATTCAGGATCACGGTATAGAAGATCAGAAGATCGTTATCGACGGTCTGCTGAGAATGCACGAGGAAACGGGGATCCCTCTCGTTGCGACAAACGACGCGCATTATCTGCGTAAAAGCGATGCAAAAGCGCAGAAAGTTCTGCTGTATGTTCAGCTTAAAAAGACGCTGAGCGAGGACTGCGGAATGGGTTTCGAGACGGACGAGTTTTATCTGAAATCCGAGGAGCAGATGCGCGATCTTTTCAAGTATATTCCCGAAGCCTGCGACAATACGGCAAAAATTGCGGATATGTGCAATGTGTCGTTTCATAACCTCGACGATCCCGACCATAAAGTCTATCATCTTCCGAATTTTGTCACCCCGGATAATATGGATCACTTTGAGTTTTTGAAAAAACTCGCGTACGAGGGTTATGACAGAAAATATCCCGCACGGACGAAAGAACTCGATGAAAGACTTGAATACGAACTCGGCGTTATAAATTCCATGGGCTTCGTTGACTATTTCCTTATAGTCAGCGACTATGTCCGCTACGCAAAAAGCGTCGGTATTCCCGTCGGCCCCGGCAGAGGTTCCGGCGCGGGCAGTATGGTCGCGTTCTGTATCGATATAACAAACATTGAGCCGATAAAATACAATCTCCTTTTTGAGCGTTTTTTGAACCCCGAACGTGTTTCAATGCCGGATTTTGACGTCGATTTTTGCGTTGAGAGAAGACAGGAGATCGTTGATTACTGTATCCGCAAATACGGTGCCGAATGCGTTGCGCAGATCGTTACCTTCGGAACAATGAAAGCGAAAATGGCGGTGAAGGACGTTGCCCGCGTTCTCGAATTCACACCGACCGAAGCGAACGCAATCGCAAAACTGCTTCAGGACAAAAAAACAATCATGGAGTCTGTCGAACTGATCCCCGAACTCCGTGAGATGTATAATACCGATCCGAGGATCAGAGAACTTATAGATCTTTCCGCGGGCGTGGAAAACGCTCCGAGACATACTTCGGTTCACGCGTGCGGCGTCATAATCGCGGGCGGCGACGTATCAAATTACGTTCCGCTTGCCGTACAGGACGATATGCCCGTCACGCAGTACGATATGGTCATCGACGAGGAACTCGGGCTTCTTAAAATGGACTTCCTCGGTCTTCGAAATCTGACGGTTATCGAAGACGCGTGCCGTCAGATCAGAAAAAGAATTCCCGATTTCAAGATCGAAAATGTCGATATGGAAGACAAAGCGGTCTATGATATGCTTTCTCTCGGACAGACGGACGGCGTGTTCCAGCTTGAATCGGGCGGAATGAAAAAAACGCTCATTCAGTTGAGACCGAAGAACATAGAAGATATTACGGCGGTCATCTCTCTTTACCGCCCGGGACCGATGGATTCGATCCCGACATATATCAACAACAGTTATCATCCCGAGTCGATAAAATACAAGGATCCGCAGTTAAAACCCATACTTGAAGTTACTCACGGCTGTATGGTCTATCAGGAACAGGTCATGCAGATCGTCCGCAGTCTTGCGGGCTACTCATTCGGTCGCGCCGACATTGTTCGACGCGCGATGGGTAAGAAAAAGATGGATGTTATGCAGCAGGAGCGCGAATATTTCATTCACGGAAAATTCGCCGCCGACGGCACAATGGAACTGCCCGGAGCGGTCAAAAACGGCGTTCCCGAAGATGTTGCGAATGAAATATTCGATGAGATGATCGAGTTCGCGAAATATGCGTTCAACAAATCTCACGCCGCCGCGTATGCTTTCGTGACATACTATACGGCATATCTGAAATGCCATTTCATGAAAGAGTATATGTCGGCGTTGCTGACAAGCGTTCTTTCAAAACCCGACAAAATGGTCGATTATATTAACGAGGCTCAGAAGCAGAACGTTCCCGTTCTCGCTCCGGATGTCAACGAGAGCGAAGTGTACTTCTCCGTAAGCGGAGACAATATCCGTTTCGGTCTTGCGGCTGTCAAGAACGTCGGCGTCGAGATATCACATAACATCATCAAGGAAAGGGAAGAGAAAGGACCGTTTAAGAGTTTTTACGATTTTCTTCGCCGCATGATGAAGAGTTACGACATCGACTCACGAACGGTTGAAAGTCTGATCTACGCAGGTGCTTTCGACAGTTTCGGAAACACCCGTCATGAACTCATTGCAGGGTATCCCGAACTCCGCACCAATCTACAAAGCAGTCTTAAAGAGGAAAAGAGCGGGCAGTTCAGTCTGTTCGGGGACGATGAGGAAGAAGACTCGACACCCGAATTCAAATTCCCGAAAGTTCCCGAATATTCAAAGAAAGAAAAACTGAAATTTGAAAAGGATGTAACGGGACTTTACCTGTCCGATCACCCGATGAAGGAATACACGGGACTTATCGAAGCGTACGGAACTCGCACGATCGCATCGCTTTTTGACGAGGAAAACGAATGCAAGGACGGCGATAAAGTCAGCATCATGGGGATCCTTGCGAAGGTGACGAAAAAACTGACCAGAAACGAGACGATGATGGCGATAGTCCAACTTCAGGATCTTACGGGGTCAATCGAAGTTCTGCTTTTCTCGAAAACATACGAGAAGTTTCAATCTATGCTCGTTGAGGATAAAGTCGTTATAATTGAAGGAAGACTCAGCATCGAAAGCGATAATTTCGGAAGCGACGACGAAGAGTCCGACACCCGTGAGATCGCAAAACTTATGGCTCGCAACATAAGCGAAGTTGACCGAAATTATGAGCCCGAAGAGGTTCCCGTTTCGATCCCCGACGAGATGCCGCATTCCGTGCTTGCCATGATGATATCGGTTGAACAGTCAGACACGGTACGTTTCGGCGAATGCGTTGATATTCTTCGCGCAAATCCGGGAAGCGATATGGTATATTTCCATTTTACCGACGAAGGGAAAAAGGCGAAATTCAAGCAGGGCGTTGATCTGTCGGACGGCGTTTGTTCGCAGATATACGATATTGTCGGCAGAAGCAACACCGTTATGAAAGAGGTGGCAGTCTGATGTCGGAATTCAAAACGAATGCGATGAGGCTTCTCGACAGAGCGAAGATCCCGTATACGGCGGCCGAATATGAACACGAAGAGGGCGTTTGCGTTGACGGTGTAACCGTCGCAGGGCTTATCGGACTTGAACCCGAATGCGTGTTCAAAACTCTTGTGACGCGAGGTGCATCAAGATCGTATTTCGTTTTTGTCATTCCCGTCGCCGAGGAACTCGATCTGAAAAAAGCGGCGAAAGCCGTCGGCGAAAAATCCGTCGAGATGATCCGTGTTTCCGAGATAAACGCCGTTACCGGGTATATCCGCGGCGGTTGCTCTCCCGTGGGAATGAAAAAAAAGTATAAGACGGTATTTCATTCCTCGGCTCTCGAAAGGGAAAAGATTGCTGTCAGCGCGGGAAAGATAGGTCATCAGATACTTGTTTCACCGAGGGACCTCATATCTTTCACGGACGCGTCTGTTTCGGATATTGTCCGGGATTGTTCCGAATAAAAATGCGGGGATGCTTTTGCATCCCCGCAATTTTATTTATTTGCTTTTCTTTTTTCAAAGAAACGGTTTAACGGTTTGAACGTCATCGGCCAAAGCGCAGCCGCGACGATTACGACAAGAAAATACTCGATAATGACCGCGACCGTATTCCCGTCGCCGAGCATGGCAAAAAGAGCGACTTTGAAAACCGCTTTCAATCCGAGAACCGCTCCGACTCCTCCGACGATCTTGATAAGTTGGACATACCAAACAGCCTTGGTGTCAAACTTTGTGTATTTCAGGTCAACAAACCAAGCAACGAGTACGCCGAGAGTCGCTCCGAACATTTTTGAGACGTTTTTTTTCGCGCCTTCTATGCAAGACATCTCCCATGCTTCAGAAACAGAGAAAGGCTGTACGGTAACAAAAACCAAAAACGCGGCGAGAAGAATTGCGCAAGCGCCGAACAAAACGCCGAGGATCCACGGTTTATCATCTGCTTTTTGTATCAGCGGATACAGGGCGAATACGAGTACAATTCCGATCGCGAACGCAACTCCGACGTCAAGCGGCGTATGTACTCCGAGGTAAAGCCGTGAAATCGGTATAAGTATCGCGAGAGTAACGGATACCACTCGGATCCAATTCTTTTTTGAAAAACGGGCGATACTGCCGTAAGTACCGACGGAGTTCTGAGTGTGTCCGCTCGGAAAAGAGTAATCGTTCGCGGCGCCCTTCGCGCCTTCGACCGCGCTGAAACCGGGATCGGAGACCCACGGACGCGGTACTCTGAAAAGCATCTTCAGCCATTGGTTGAGAGTTATTCCGATAAGCCCGACGGTGATCATGTAATAGCCGTTCTTCTTGTTTACGCACCAGAATATCAGCAACGCCGCGACGATAAAAACGTATTCCTCCGCGAATTTGGTCAGAACGAGCATGATATTGTCAAGTACGGGATTTCGTATGGACTCAAAAAAATAAAGTACGCTCATATTCACAGTATATCAATATTGTTGTCGCGGCAAACTTTCAGAGTCTCATCGTCCCAGACGGAAACCTGAACTTCGCCTATGTGTGCCTTTCCCTGTAAAAGCATCGACAGTCTTGACTGACCGATACCGCCGCCGATCGTGAGGGGAAGTTTTCCTTCGAGCAACATTTTGTGGAACGGATACCGTCTTCTGTCGTCAGCGTCGGATTTTGTCAATTGCTCATCGAGAGATTTCGGATCAACGCGTATTCCCATTGAAGAGATCTCGAAAGCACAGCCGAGAACATCGTTGTAGAAGAGAATGTCTCCGTTCAAGGTCCAGTCGTCGTAATCGGGTGCTCTTCCGTCGTGCTTAATCCCGCTTTTCAGTTTATCGCCGATCTGCATTATGAATGCGGTTTTATGTTCTTTGAGATAAGCGTCCTCACGCTGTTTCGGCGTAAGGGACGGGAACATATCTTCAAGTTCCTGCGTCGTAATGAAGCTGACCTCTCTTTTGAGAACGGTGTCGATCTGGGGGAACTTGACTTTAAGATCGTCGAGTGTGTCGCATATCGCGCCGACGATCGCTCTGACAGTCGCTTTCAGATAATCCGCATTCCGCGTATTTTCGTCAATGACTTTTTCCCAGTCCCACTGATCGACGTAAACGGAATGAAGATTGTCCGTTTCCTCATCTTTTCTGATCGCGTTCATGATCGTATACAGCCCGTCGCCGATACGGAAATTGTACTTGTAAAGCGCCATACGCTTCCATTTTGCGAGGGAATGAACGATCTGCGCCTGTTTTCCCGAGTCGGTAAGTTCAAATTTAACGGGACGCTCAACGCCGTTCAGATCGTCGTTGAGTCCCGATTCGGGATCGACAAAAAGCGGCGCGGAGACTCTTTTCAGGTTAAGTGCTTCGCTCAGATATCCCTCAAATGTTCTGTTTGTGAAACCGATAGCCGTCTGAGTCTCGTAAAGGTTAAGTTTTGAACGGTAACCTTTCGGAACGGATATTTTACTCATTTGTTACACCTTATTTCTGAATTTGATATTTGTATCGTCAATAATAATATAATAATGGATTATAACATTTTTTTCCGATGTTGTCAATGAAAAAACAGGAAAATTAAGTTGAAAAACGTCAAAGCGCTTTTTGTATGTTCAATGACGATCAATATCGGTTCACCATGTGTGCTTGACAAGTCGCAAGTGTTGTATTATAATATATAAATAACAATAGTAATACGGAGTTTGTAATGAAAGATTACGGTCAGATACTTCAATATGCGCGTGACAACGATATAAAATTCGTCAGCCTTGCGTTCTGTGACATTTTCGGAAATCAAAAGAATATATGCGTTATGCCCGAGGAACTTCCGCGTATTTTTGAAAACGGCATTTCTTTCGATGCGTCGGATATTCCCGGTTTTACGGACAAAGAAAGCGTCAGTTGCTTGCTTTTCCCCGAACCCGAAACCATGACGCTTTTGCCGTGGTCAAATTCGGAAGAAAAGGAACTTCATCTGTTCTGCGATATACGCCATACGGACGGAAGTCCGTTCGAGAGCGATCTGCGTCATGTTCTGAAACGCGCCGTCGAAAAACTTCTGTCTCTCGGCTATGAATGCAAAGTCGGCATCGAAAGCGAGTTTTATCTTTTTAAGTGCGACGAGGACGGAAACCCTACGAGGACACCTCTTGACAACGCAGGATATATGGATATCTCTCCGCGTGACAAAGGAGGGGACATACGCCGCGAGATCTGCCTGACGCTCGGCGAAATGGGGATAAAGCCTCAGAGTTCACAACATAAGAGAGGCCCCGGACAGAACGAAATAGATTTCAGGTATTCTTCGGCGGTTACGGCGGTAGATAATTATATTACATACCGTTCCGTTGTTAAAACTCTCGCCGCGAAGCACGGGCTTTTTGCTTCGTTTATGCCGAAACCGTTCCCGGACAAAAGCGGAAGCGGTATGCACTTCCATGTTTCTCTTTACAGAAACGGAAAAAATGTTTTCCTGACAGAAAGGGGAGTTGCGGAAAGTTTTATCGAAGGTGTTCTGACATATATCGATGAGATCACGATGTTTATGAACCCTCTGACGAATTCATACGCGCGTTTCGGCTCGTTTGAGGCTCCGAAATATATTGCGTGGTCGAATACGAACCGTTCCCAGCTTGTGCGTATTCCCGCATCTCCTGACGTGAATAAACGAATAGAGATACGCTCCGCAGATCCGTCCTGTACTCCGTACGCGGCTCTCGCTTTGCTTCTGAACGCGGGTATTTACGGAATAGAACACAGTCTTCCCGTCAGAAACCCGATCGAGCAGACTTTATACAAAGCGCCCTGCGGGATCACCGACGGTCTGGCGTCTTTGCCGAACAGTCTTTACGAGGCTGTCGAGATCGGGGCTTCTTCCGTTTTTGTGCGTTCCGTTCTTCCCGAATACGCGGTCGAAACTTATGTCGCCGAAAAGCAAAAAGAGTGTATGTCATATCTTCAATCCGACGACAAGACCGAATACGAACTTGAAAAGTATTTTGATACGGTTTGATCTGCGAAAATACGTTTTTTATTATATAAAACCGTTTTTTCGCCCCGTCGCCGTTTTTCGGATGCAATTAAAGGTCGTTCGCGAAATAAAAAAATAAGAGAGGCGGTTGCTTGTTTGCAGTCGCCTCTCTTCGGTTTGCGGATTATTACCAATCGTCTTCTTCATCGCGCTCTTCGCCGACAAATATTCTTTCGGTCTTTTTCTTTGCTTGTTTTTGCTTCGGTTCTTCAACAATGTCCGAACATTTCTCTTCGCGTTTGACTTCCTCTTTATTTTCTGTCTTTGTTTCTGTATTGACTTCGGTATCCTCTTTCTCTTCTTCTTTTTCTTCGTCATCGTCATCATCGCCCATTGCTTTTGAGAGCCTGTGTATTTCTCCGACGGATATGGGCGCAAATTCGTCGGGTTCGTTCTCCGAAAGATCTGCGGGCGTGTTGTCCGCGATAATTTTTTCGATATATTCGGCTCGGAACTGCCCGAAAACTCTTACTGATTCAAGTACCGTCAGCATGAAGATCGCCAAAGCAATCGTGGGTTCGATGAAGTATTCGACAAAGAACGATGCGAAAAGCCCCGCCGCCGTTGCGACCGCAGAAAAAACGCAAATGTTCATCTGCGTCGAAACGTGATTCAAATACTTCACTTTGTTCAGTTTGATTTTATCCGCCGTCACGATCGCAAGCCCGATCTTTACCAACAGAACGGGCGTCATGACCATGAAAAGCCATATCTGCGGCGCGCTGTCAAGGTAAGAAACGCTCATGGAGATTTGTTTCAGACAGAGATATGCGCCGAAAACGGAAAACGGGATTACCGCCGCCGCAAAGACCTTTTTGATATTTTTCCCGAGTTTTACGCACAGGATCGCGGAGACGATATTGTGCAATCCGTCTGCGATAAATGAATATCCGTTCATGAAAATTCCCGAGACGATCTCAACAACTGCGAGAATTGTCAGAACAGCCGTTACCGTGTTGATAACAGACGATGAATCGGCGTCGTATTCAATTTTTGCGAGAAGCGCTTCAAACGCTTTCTTATCTTTTTTTTCAGTCATTGGCTGTCTCCGAAAATCGATTGCTTTTTTATATTATAAAATATCGTGTTCGGTTTGTCAACCTTTTATATGTAAAAAAAACGGGACGCTTTCGCATCCCGTTGTCAGCCGTGTTTAATCCTCGTCAAACGAGGTTCTGATGATCTTGTTGGACTTCGCCGGAGAATAGACAAATTCGTCGATGTGAGTGCCCGAACAAAAATATCTGAATTCTTCGGGGCTTCTGTCTGAGCAGAAACAGTCGATAATACTGAGTTTGATCTTCATTTTTTCGGGGATTATGTTTTTTATATAGACAGTTGCCTGCTGACCGGACATTATACCGCTTCTGAATTCGGCGAGCCCTGCTAGGTTCGGAGTCAACTCGATGAAGATCCCGTAATCCTCGATCGAACGGACGGTGCCGCAGACAGTCTGTCCAACATCAAACATCGCCGCGTTTTCTTCCCAAGTCCCCAAAAGTTCTTTATGTGAAAGAGTAAAACGCTTGTTTTCTTTGTCAATGTCTTTTATAACAACCCGTATGTTCTGTCCCACGAAAAATCGGTCTCTCGGATGAGATATACGGGAAACGGATATGTTTTCTATGCTGATAAGTCCGACTATTCCGCAGCCGATGTCCGCGAAAGCCCCGAACGGCTCCAAATGCGTTATGCGTGCCGGAATGACGTCTCCTTTTCTGTATGTCGCAAGCATGTAGTCGAGAGCGTCCTGCTGGGCGGAAACACGGCTGAGCCGCGCAACCGTTCGCCCCTGCATTGTCATGATATCGTTGACCTTAAAACATATCTGTTTGTTAACTCTGCTGAGGACGGCGATATCTTTAACGCTCCCGTCGCGAATGCCTATCGCCGCTTCTTCTCTCGGGATGACCCCCTTGATCTCGCCGAGATCGACGATCAGATTATGTTCATTGTCGCACATGACGGCTTTCGCTTCAAGTATTCTGTTCGTCGCTCTCGCTTTTTCCAGCAGCGACAGGGACGGCTTCTCCTCGACCGCGCAGGTTCCTTCCGGTTTGTAGTTGATACTGTTCATTGGTGTTTAACCTCCTTTGTTATTACTCAAAAATATGCAAAGAAGGCTGAAAATATGCGAAAAAAACGGGGAAACGACGAAACCTCCGCCGTTTCCCCGAGATACGACTTTTTACGCGCCGAATCTTTCGAGAAGATATTCGCAGCAGAGGATCTTTTCCATCATGCTGTATTTGTTGAAGAAGTAGTGGTTCGCCGCTTCGTAACCGATGGTGGAGTTGTGGATCATAACTCCGTACATCTCCATAGCCGTTTCGATCTCGGCGTTGAGAAGAGAAATAATGCGTTTTCTGTATTCCTCTTTCTTTGCGGGATCGGTCTCTGCGTCAAACTTGTTCCTTGTGACGTTGTAAGCCGTTTGCTGATAAGAACTCTTGAACAGACAGTATGTTCCCGTCGCAACGTCAACAAATTCGGCAAGACGCTTGTTTTCTGCAAGATCCTTTTCCGTAACGGACGCTTTGAGCTCGTCTATTCCTTCTTTGAAGCCTTCCGCAACAAGACGGAGCTGATTTTCAAAAATGTCGATCGGATATATCGAACGCCATTGCTCAAGATCGTCGTAGGGAAGTCCCGTCATCGTCGCGTAAAGTTTTGTCTGATGCTCGAAAAGCGGGTTGGACGGTCCCATGTGCTGAGGCCCTTTGTACAGAGTTCCGATATGGAAGGGGAAGTTCTGGAACGCTTTGGAAAACGCCGCGGTCGCCTTGTTTATGATCGGTGCCTTGTCTCCGAAGATGGAAAGGATCGCGTCTTCGGGATCTCCGTTGGTCCAATAATACTGGCTTGCGACTTCGAGGTTCATGGACGGATATCCGCCGAGCGTCCAGCCGATCATCAGCCCGTCAACGTTATTGTCTACAATTCCCTGAATATGCTGCTCAACAAGATCGACAACGGGCAGATACGGAACGGTCGAACACTCCCATGTATTGTTGAACTGAACTTTTGCGAGCGTTTTAACTCCGTGATTTTTGCATGTCTTCCAAACGTGTTTGGCGTTGTCGCCGGGGCCGACGAGAGATATGGAATAGTCTATTACCGAAGTCTCAACGCCTCCGATGGTTTTTCTGACACCTTCTTCGCTCGTGCACATAACACGGACGCCTTCGTCGCCGATCGCTTCAGCCATCTCGTCCCAGGACTCGAATTTTCCCGTCCAGCCCCAGTTCCATGCAAGAACCTTGATGTCCTTGTTGACTTTTCTTGCGGCTCGCGCAATGAGCAGATTGACTTCCGCAAGAACTTCGGACGCTTTTCTCTTGCCGCATCTCGGGCACGGAGAATTGTTTGTGTGTGCGTAGCAGTTGGTCAGGTTTTCCGATGCCGTTATCGTGAAAAATCCGCCGATACGGGGAGCCGCTTCGCAAATCTTCGTTATAGAATCGGAGAGATACTTCTGAACCTCGGGAGTTGAGGTGCAAAGCGTTCCTTCGGGACCGTTTGAATATCCGAGGAGTTCGGGATGTTTGTCGAAGAACGCCATCGGCATTGCGCGAGGCTCGTTCATGTAAAGGTAAACTTTTATTCCGTATTTTTCCGCTCTCGCAACAAGGCTTTGCAATCCCTTTATTCTCTTCTCCCAGTTTTCCGAGAGGGAAGGCTCCCACGGAAATTCGACAAGTTTATAAAGAACGGCATGGATCCATATACCGTTGATTCCTATTCTCGAATACTCTTTCAGAAGCTCGTCGGGATAAGACGAAACGCCGCCTTCGAGAAGCGCGTCGCCGTAAAGCGCGTTGTACGAATATGTATAACGCACGTCGAAACGGGTGTCGCGGACGATCGTTCCCTCGTCAAAAGTCAGACCGTCGTTTCTGTCGGCTATGAAAGAGAGGTATTGCAATCCCTTGTTAACACCTTCTTCATCGACCGCGGTTACTGTAATTCCGTCCGCGGAAAACTCAACAACATGGCTTTCCTGCTTTTTCGTTTCGTCGGGAACGATCTTCAATGTGATGAATTTTTCCGTTCCTTTCAGGCAAACGCCCCATTCCTTTTCGGTGTCTGCGATAAAGTTTGCCGCAAAAACATCAACATTACTGTTTCCGCTTTCGTTTTTAATACCCCACGAAGAGTCGGGACAAACGGCTCTGTCGTGCATATTCTTCATTTTTCTTTCGGGTTTTCCGTAATCTTTGATAAAATCGAAATCGTTTACTTCGATCTTGTCACGATATGCCGCAAAGTGCTTCTCAGTCCACGCTTTAAGTTTTTTTGTCTGCTCCTTTTGTTCTTCCGTGAGCGGCGTATACCTGATTTCGGGGACATTCGGTTTTTCCTGCAGTTTAACACCGAGGAAGTCGTCTTCTTTCAAAGTGAAAGCGAGTTCGTCACGCGTCATTCCCGCGCACTTGATGAGCTGATCGTAAGGAACGACCTGCCAGTTGTTCCTGATGATCGTGATAAAGCCTCTTTTGGCGTATTCGGCATTGTACTTCATCGGAACGTCAAGACCCATGTCAGAGGCAAGTTCGTTGACGGTTTTGACGTCTGTTTCGAGAACATCGGCGATGACTTCGGTTTTGACCATGCCCCAGTTGCGCCAGATGAAAAGCTGTTGTCTTGTCGGAAAATACGGATATTCGGCGATAACTTCCGTCGTGTCCGGCAGGGTTAAAATCGACATTTTCAAATCCTCCTTGAAGAGAAACGTTGATGTGCCGACCGGCTGTTCGGATCGGCAAATTTATGACTGAGAATTCCTGTGCGGATGCCCGCACCGTTCCCAGTCATTCTATCATTAAAATTTAAAAATTGCAAGAGATTTAATATATTGTTAACAAATTATAGCTGAAGTTTTTGCCGCGGCTCGCGGCGGCTCTATTGCGCGCATTTTTTGCACGGAGTATATGTCTTTTTCGCCTCGTCGAGAGTTATCTCTTTGGCGTTCTTTCCCGCGCAGGTTTTTCTTAAATGGTATCTTTTACCCGTAGGAGTGACATATACGATATCGCCGTTTGGATTTGCCGGAGCGGGCTCATTGTCTTCCGCGATCTGTTCATTGTCCGTCTCACTCTGTACTGTGTCCCCGTCGCTCGGCATAGCGCTCGGCTCAATAGCTTCCGCCGTTTGGTCAACCGAACTTTCGGAAACATAAACCGTGATCTTATCCGAAACAACAGTCCTGTCTCTTGTCCTGAAATATACAGAGGTCATTCCTTTTTCAACGGCGCTGATGCGAAAGATGACTTCGTTTTCTCCGTGCACTTTGACATAGGTCGCATAGGCGACGGACGGATCGTTTGTAACAAATTCAATGTCGTCGGTGTCAAGATCGTCTGTCTCGGCAACGAACGAAAGGTTATCCGAGGTTTCTCCTTCGGCGAGTTTTATTTGTTTTTCTTCCGAAGTCAAGGTTATTGATTTTATACCGCATTCGCCGACTTTTGTACACGAAACAAGGGAGAAGATCAGAATCACGATTACAGTTGTTGCCGTTAATCTTTTCACGGTCGGTCACCTCTGAGAAAAAGTCGTATATCTTTTGACACAATTATACCGCAAATGACAAGAAGAGTCAATATTTTATGCGTAAAAAAACAGTTTATGCAAAAAATATTCCGTAAAGGTATTGAAAAAAATGTTTATATATGCTATAATTATAATGCGATGATGCGGTATTCTAGTCGGTTTTTGCAGCGACCAGGGTGGGGCTAAAAATCCACCGAAGGGCATATCTGTGAAACATCTGGTGCTTGCTTCTTACGCCCAGTCTGGGGTGGGTGCTGGATGGGGGACGCGGAAGCGTCCTATGACTTACGGGCAACCGTAACGGCATACGATCCTGTTCCGTTTGTCATGGAGACCCGACCTTGTGCCTTATTGCGTGGTACGACTCGGGATAAAACCTGCAAGGCGGTGTAACGCCTGTTCTGAGGAACTTTGCAAAAACATTTTTTGAAATGGGGATTACGCTGTGTGCAGCCGTAGCCTGTCTTGAGTGGGTGCGGTGGATCTTCGATCGGAAGATGTCTGCGGCAGCAGGCATTCTTTATTGCGTGGTGAAACCGTGTTTGCAAAAGAGACTAAGCGTTGACTTAAACCGTTGAGGAAAGCTCCTAGACCGTATACGCTCAAGGGATTGCAGTATGTACTGAGTGGCGATCAAGTTATAATTGCAGCGATGCAGTTTTCGCGGAATTTAAAGGGAAACCGCCCGTATGGCGACAGCGGGTAAGACGCGGGGAAACCTACTTGACCTAAGACATAAGATTAACTTTGAGCGTTATCATCGTAATTTTTTTCGGAGATATAAAAATGAAAGACGAATCTTCTGCAGACCGACCTCGAAGTTGCGCCGACGAAGCCGCGCGCGACACCGTTAAAAGAAACAAGGATGAGCAGGAAAAGGATCCGAAGAAACCGATAAAAAAAGAAAGAATATTAAACTGGAAATGGACGGCACGAATATTCCTTCTGACTTTTTTTATCTCGGTGGGACTTTCTTTCTTTTCCGAGTCCGTTTCCGAGCAATTGAATATTTGGGTCGCGCTTGCGATCCTGCTTATTTTTATTTTTATCGGAATACTTTTTGACGTGATCGGAACGGCAGTCATGTCAGCCGATCCGAAAAGCCTGAACTCGATGTGTACGCGACAGGTCAGGGGCGCGAAAAGGGCTTTGAAATGGACGCAGAATGCGGACACCGTTGCAAACTTTTGCAATGACGTCATGGGTGATATAGCAAGCGTTCTGAGCGGTTCGGTCGGGAGCATTATCGCTGTCGGATTTGCCGAAATTCTTAATTTTAACAAACTTCTTACCGCTGTTGTCGTTACCGCTCTTATTTCAGCGATAACCGTTGCGGGAAAAGCCTTCGGCAAAAATTTTGCGATAAAAAAAGCCAATGATATAATATTCTTCTTCGCAAGACTTCTCAGTGTCTTCGGAGAGGGCAAGAAAAAGAAAAAACAATGAGGCTCGATGTATATATTTCCTCGGAAATGAAACTTTGCAGCCGTGAAAAGGCACGTTATTTCATAAAAAACGGGGACGTGACCGTTAACGGCAGGATCGTTGTTAAACCTTCCGAAAATGTTTGCGAAAGCGATTCCGTGAAAGTTGAAGACAGCATAGGTTTTGTCGGAAAAGGCGGATTGAAACTGAAAAAGGCGGTCGAATATTTCGGGCTCGATTTTTCGGGGAAGACCGTCCTTGATGTCGGCGCTTCAACGGGCGGTTTTACGGATTGCGCTCTTCAAAACGGCGCGATGAAAGTTTATTCCGTTGACGTCGGTCACGGTCAGCTTGATCCGAGACTTTCGGAAGATCCCCGCGTCTTGAATATGGAAGGTGTCAACATACTTGATGTCGGGCCTTCCGATATCGAAAAGCCCGATCTTGTCGTGACTGATGTTTCTTTCGTATCGATAAAAAAGATCATACCGCATTTGTCGAACTTTATTGACGAAGAAGGGCAGATCGTGTGTCTTATAAAGCCTCAGTTTGAGGTCGGAAAGAAACGAATCAAAAACGGTGTGGTGACCGACAGCAAGACACATATCGAAGTTCTGACCGATGTATGCGGATTTATTGAGTCCGCAGGTCTTTATATATACGGACTTACCGTTTCTCCGATAAAAGGCGGGGACGGAAACTCGGAATTTCTCGCGCTTGCGGGAAAAGATAAAAGCAAAAAAACCGGATATGACATAAGCGCCGTTGTACGTGACGCACATGTCGGTTTCGGAGGAAGGTGATCGTTTGATCGTTCATATAGTTACAAATATATTAAAGGATAAGGATCTCTCGGTCACCGAGAAGATTATCTCAAGACTTGTTTCGCTTGACGCTCGGATCAGTTCGGATATCCGCGAGGTCGTCGGGCGCAATCACGGTGTCGTGTTCCGCGAACAGGCAGAAGGCATTGAGAACTGCGATGTCGTTCTGAGCATCGGAGGCGACGGAACCATTCTTCGTGCCGCGCAGTCGGCTTCCGTTTTCGGGAAACCGATACTCGGCGTCAATATGGGAAAGGTCGGGTTTCTTGCGGAAGTCGAACCGAGCGAGGTGGATCTTCTCGAACATCTCGTACACGGGGATTACGCCGTTGATGAGCGAATGATGCTCAGCCATTCCGTTGAACGCGACGGACGGACGGTGTGTTCGGGTTCCGCTTTGAACGATGTCGTTATCAGTCACGGTGCGGTCAGCAGAACGGTTGATATAAAAGTTGATTCAAATGTCGGGTTTATAAGCGAATATGTTGCGGACGGAATAGTTTTTTCAACGCCGACGGGATCGACGGGATATTCGATCTCCGCGGGCGGTCCTGCGGTCGATCCGAAAATGCAGGCGATCGTTCTGACGCCGATCTGCGCGCATTCGCTGCACAGCCGACCGATACTTTTCGGAGCGGATACGCGGCTCAGCGCAAAAGTCTCGGTAACGAACAATGAACCCTATATGACCGCGGACGGCTGCGAAAATTTCCGTCTTTCGGACGGAGACACCGTTCGGATAGAAAAGTCGGAGCATACAACAAAGATCATCAGACTGAAAGATATGTCGTTTTATGAGATACTGAACAGGAAGTTGAGGTAAATGATATGAAACTCAAAAACAGAAGACATGCGAAGATACTTGAAATAATCAACGACAATAACATCGAGACTCAGGACGAGCTGACTCTGTTTCTCAACGCCGCCGGATTTAAGGCAACTCAGGCTACGGTTTCGCGCGACATTAAAGAACTTCATCTCGTCAAGATACTTACGAAAGATAACGTTTACAGATATGAACAGCGCGATAAGGCCGTTTCGGGCGGAAGTGTTCTGAGTGCAAAATCTCAGGCGGTTATGCGCGAAGGAATAATGAATGTCAGGGTCGCGCAGAACATTGTCGTCGTCAAATGCTATACGGGCATGGCGCAGGCAGTCTGCACTTCCATCGATGCGCTTGACAGAACAAACATCGTAGGTTCTCTTGCGGGAGACGATACTATTTTCCTTGTCGCGACTGATAATGACAAGGCTCTCGATATAGTCTCCGAGATCAACGCGATCACTGCGGGCTGATAAACCATGATCTCTCATTTGCATATTGAAAACATCGCCGTTATAGAAAATGCCGATATCGAATTCGGAAACGGCTTCACCGTTCTGACGGGTGAAACGGGCGCGGGAAAGTCGATACTGATAGACAGTATCAATATTCTTCTCGGGAACAGAGCCTCGAAAGAACTTGTCAGAACAGGTTGCCGAAAAGCGTATGTCAGCGCTGTTTTTAACGATACTGTCGGTCTTGAAAAACTTTTTTCCGATTACGGAGTCCCCGAAGAAAGCGACGGAAGCGTTTTTCTTTCGAGAGAGTTATCTTCGGAAGGAAAGAGCGTCGCGAGAATAAACTCGAGGCAGGTCCCCGCATCCGTTCTCCGCGAATTCGGCAAAAAACTGATAACGATACACGGTCAGCAGGATAACGGCTTTCTGCTCGATCCTTCGACACATCTTGCGTTCCTTGACGCTTACGCGCATGACGAAAAAGAGTTTTCGGAGTACAGAAACGCATACAAAGCGTTCCGAACGATCAAAAGAGAGATCGACAGGCTCAGTATCAACGACGATGAAAAGGCGCGGAAAGTCGATGCGCTTTCTTATCGGATAAAAGAGATCGAAGCCGCCGATCTTGTCGAAGGCGAGGATGAAGAACTTGCGGCGAGAAGAAAACTTTTGCTCGGCGCGGAAAGAATAATCGAAAATCTCGGTGCGGCGAGAAATCTGTTTTCCGACGGCGAATATAACATCTCCGAAATGTTTTCTTCGGCGGTCAACAACATCTCCGCCGTTTCGGAATTTTCTGAGGAACTCGGGGAACTCTGTTCGAGAGCCGAAGAAATATATGCCGAGACCTCCGCACTTTCCCGCGACATCAGCGCGCTTGCGGAAGAACTCGATTTCGATCCGAACGAACTTGAAAAGACAGAGGAGCGGCTCGGTGTCATCAACTCATTGAAAAGAAAATACGGGCGCACGATCTCCGATATAAACGCATATCTTGCGGAGTCAAAAAAAGAAATTGAGTCTATCGAGTATTCCGACCGGGCGCTGGAACAACTCGACGCTCAACTCGCACAAGCGCATAACGAACTTGTCGATAAGGCTGAAAAACTGTCTGCGGCAAGAAGAAGCGCTGCCGACAGATTCTGCAAGGAGGTTGCCGCCGAACTCTCCGATCTCGAAATGCCGAAGGTGAGAATAGAAGTCCGAACGGACAGAAAAAAGTATTCGTCCGACGGCGCCGACGATGTTGAGTTTCTTATAAGCGCCAATGTCGGGGAGGACGTAAAGCCGTTGTCCTCGGTCGCTTCGGGCGGAGAACTCAGCAGGATAATGCTTGCGTTGAGAAAGATATTTTCCGTGTCGGGTTGCTCGGAAACTCTAATTTTTGACGAGATCGACACCGGTGTCAGCGGCAAAGCCTCCGTCCGTATTGCGCAAAAAATGAAAAAAATGTCCGAAAAGATGCAGATAGTGACTGTCACTCATCTTGCGCAGATCGCGGCCTATGCCGACAGACATCTGAAGATCGAAAAGCACGACGACGGAAAGAGGACGTTCACGACTGTTGCCGAGCTTGACGGATCGGGCAGGGTGGATGAACTTGCCCGTATTCTCGGCGGCGATATGACCGCCTCGGCAAGAACCACGGCTGCCGATATGCTGAAAGCCGCGGGAAACGGCTGAATATACGTCTGAAAATGATCAAAAATATTGACGGTTCGCAAAAAGCGAACCGTCGTTTTTTATTTTTAACAATTTTGAGCCTGTTTTCGTACGATCGCGCTCATACGACCGCCCGTTTTCTGTATGCAAGGGGAGTTATACCCGTCTCTTTTTTGAAGACGCGGCAAAAATAACTCGGATCGTTGAAACCGATGTCGTTCGCGATCTCTGCGACGGAACGATCTTTGTTTTCAAGTTGATGCTTTGCCTCCTTGATACGTTTGTTCAATATGTATTTCCCGACGCTGATCCCCTGTGAACGAGTGAACAGATGCGACAAATAATATTTGTTGGTGAAGCATTTTTCGGAAAGCTCGTCGAGAGTGATCTCTCTACGGAAGTTTTCGTCAATGAATCTGAGCGCGGTTTCCATTGTCTTTCCCGATTCAAGAAGACCCGCCGCATTTTCCGTCTGGTTGATCAGTCGGAACATATACATCAAAAGTGTTCTTGATACGTTTTGCGCGATCTCCGTATAAAAGCGTTCTTTTTTGTCGAACTCGCTGACGAGAGTTGTAAAATATTTATAAAATATGTCATACATATCGCCGCTGTGGAAAACATATCCGTATGACGGAGGCAAAAGCCAGTTCGGAGGGAGGTCTGTGATTTCCAATTTGTCATAGGCGACGAACAGTATTTCCATAGGATCGGTGTCGCTGCTTTTTTCAAAATGCAGTATCTCGGCGTTGTAAACAAGCAGATCGCCTCTGTGTACATCGTAGGATTGATCTTCTATCACTACCGTCCCGCTTCCGTCGGAAACAAAAATCACTTCGAGAAAATGATGGGAATGCGGCTCTTCACGCCAACCACCGTGCTTATCAAGAGAGCCGACATATAAAAGCCTCGGTTTCAATTTGAAGGTATAGTGTCTTTCCAACAAATAATGCTGTCGTTCATTGCTGTTGTATCTGTGCATTATTTCCATAAAGCCTGCCTCCGTATATTGTGCGAACAAAGTGTCAAAGAATATTATAATATATATTACAGTTATATTATAACACTTTAAATATAAAATGTCAACAGAAAATAGGATTTTCTTGCTAACGAAACAGAACAATACAGTCTATTGCAAAAATTGTGCAAAACTGATAGAATATAGGCGTACATAGGATGATTTCTGTTGATAATGATTGCGAAAGGTGAGTGACATATAATGGGTGACGTTATCTTGAAGATGACCGGGATCGAAAAACGCTTTTCCGGCGTCCATGCTTTGAAGGGCGTCGATTTTGAGCTTCGCGCGGGTGAAGTTCACGCTTTAATGGGCGAAAACGGTGCCGGTAAGTCAACGTTAATGAAGGTCCTGTGCGGAATTTATCACAGAGACGCGGGAGAGATCGAATACTTCGGTAAAAAGGTCAACTTCTCCAATATCGCCGAGTCTCAGGCTGCCGGAATCAGCATCATCCATCAGGAACTCAACATGATGAACCATCTGACGGTTGCGCAGAATATATATATCGGACGCGAACCGAAGATAGGCGGAGTGTTTATCGACGACAGGAAAATGGAAAGGGATGCTCAGGAGCTTTTCAAAAGGATAGGCATTCATATCAATCCTTCTGTCAAACTCGGAACACTCACCGTCGGAAAACAGCAGATGGTGGAAATCGCGAAAGCGATCTCACACGATTCAAAACTTCTTATTCTCGACGAACCCACCGCGGCACTGACACAGCCGGAAGTCGAAGAACTTTTCAGGATCATGAACGATCTGAGAGAAAAGGGCATCGGAATGATCTATATCTCACACAGAATGGATGAGATCAACAGAATTTCCGACCGTGTTACCGTTATGAGAGACGGCGAATATGTCGGAACGCTCATGACAAAGGATACGACCAAGGACGAGATCGTTAAGATGATGGTCGGAAGAGTTATCTATGCGGCGCAGAAGGAGAAGAGCAAGGTTGCACCCGATGCACCCGTGGTTCTTGAAGTTAAAAACATAAAAAGCGGAAATCAGCTCAAAGATATAAGTTTCAAACTTCACAAGGGCGAGATCCTCGGCTTTGCCGGTCTTATGGGCGCGGGCAGAACCGAACTTGCAAGGGCAATATTCGGCGCGGACCCGTTCGATTCAGGCGAGATATATATAAATGGCAAGAAAACAAAGATAAAATCGCCCGAGTCTGCCGTAAAACACGGTATCTGCTATTTGTCCGAGGACAGAAAGAGATACGGGCTTCTTCTCATCAAATCCGTTTCGGAAAACTCTGTGCTGTCATCTCTCGACGATTATATCAAATTCGGTTGGATCAGGGACTCCGCCGCAAAACAGGCCGCGGAAGAGGCAAACGCAAAACTCAGAACGAAGACCCCGTCAATGGATCAGTTGCTTAAAAACCTCTCCGGAGGAAATCAGCAGAAAGTTATCGTTGCCCGCTGGCTTCTGAAAAACTCAGACATCTTTATATTCGACGAACCGACACGAGGTATCGACGTCGGAGCAAAGAGTGAAATGTACGATCTTATGGAAGATCTCGCCGCTCAGGGCAAGTCTATCATAATGATCTCTTCCGAACTTTCCGAAATACAGAGACTTTCGGATCGCGTCATAGTCATGTGTGAAGGTAACATGACCGCGGATCTTTCCATTGAAGGGCTGACACAGGAAGAGATAATGAAGTACGCGACGATGCGTCATCCCGCGTAAAAGAAAAGAAATCAAAATTACCACCAACAATTCGGGAGGTCATATAAATGGAAAACGGCAAAGTAAAACTTTCCGCATCGCGCAGACTGCGCAGAGCGGGAGTAAAGATCGGCAAGACCTTTGCGACCAAGGGATTGCAGAACATGATCATCTTGTTCGCATTGCTCGTGCTTATTCTCATCTTCTATCTTTTGAACCCGAACTTCCTTAACCGGTACAACATCGTCAGCATGGCTCAGAGTTTGGCGCCGTATGCCATACTCGCGCTCGGTGTTACGTTCGTTATAGCGACCGGAGGCATCGACCTCTCGATCGGAACCGTTTGTATCGCTTCCGCAGTCGTTGCCGGACATTTGTATTCAAAAGGCTTCGTTCCTCTTTGGGCGACAATACCCTTGATGATACTGATCGGCGCTTTCTTCGGGTTTATCAACGGATTCCTTATTGCAAAGCTGAAAGTTCCCGCATTCATCGCAACGCTCGGAACGATGATGCTTTCAAGAGGTCTGAGCGCGATCATAGTTGTTGTTCCCAACATCTTTTATCCGACCGGAAGTTGGTACAACGAAGTATTCTCGAACTATAAATCATTCCCGATCGGACTTGTGTGGGTCGTAGGGTTCATGCTTCTTTGCATGTACTTCATGTACAAAAACAAGATCGGAAGATACATTCTTTCGATCGGAAGCAATGAAGAGGCGACGCGTCTTTCCGGTATAAATACCGACAAATACAAGATGATCGCTTATATCATAAGCGGCATCGGCGCAGGTGTTGCCGCGATCTTCTGGTCGGCTTCCTTCACAACGGTTGCCGCTGCAACAGGTAACGGTTATGAGCTTGATGCTATCGCCGGCGTATATATCGGCGGAACAAGCGCGGCGGGCGGTATCGCTTCCGTTCCCGGCTCGGTAATCGGAAGCATGATGCTTGTCGTTATCAGAAGCGGACTCAACTTCGTTCTTGCAAAGTTCCAGTTTAACGTAAATGCTACTTATGTAACGTATGTTCTCACGGGCGTTATCGTTGTGGTTGCGGTTCTCATGGACATCATGAAGAATAAGCGTGCCGCGAAAGTTAAGTTGCTCACCCCGGCACAGGAACTGAAAAAGAGCTATAAAGAAAGAAAAGAACAGCTCGAATTCAAACTGGATGAAGTCCTTTCCGACAAATCTCTCTCTTCTTCCGACAGACTTGATGAGTCTGCAAAACTTCACAAAGAGATCGAGATCGCAAAAGTCGAATACAAGACAGGACTTGAAAATTTGAAAAAACAGCCGAAAGCGCAATAATTCAATTATTAAGTAAACATACCCGAAAGGGTCATATAAAAAAGGAGGACATTCTCATGAAAAAGTTCAGAAAATCATTTTTGGCGATTCTTTGCGTACTGGCTCTGACCGTTGCCCTTCTCGCGGGTTGCGGAGGCACTGCCAATGATCCCTCAGGTACTCAGGGTGGCACTTCGACCAACAAGACGATTGCCGTTGTTGCTAAGGGTGAGTCCCACGCGTTCTGGCAGTCTGTTAAAGCGGGCGCCGTTGACGCAGGTGCAAAATACGGTTACTCCGTAACTTTCCAGGGCCCCGCAAGCGAGTCCGCGAAAGACCTTCCGTCTCAGATGGAAATGGTAAGTACCGCGCTCAACAACAAACCCGCAGGTCTTGTTCTCGCAACGATCGGCGAAGGCTTTGTTGACAGCCTTTCTCATGCGTTCGACCAGAAGATCCCCGTTGTTCAGTTCGACAGCGGTATCTGGGCAAATGACGTAACTGCACTTAACAACGCAAGCAAGAACCCGATAGTTTCTTCCGTTGCAACGAGCAACTCTCTTGCCGCTGCTCTTGCCGCTGAAAAGTTCTTTGAGCAGATCAAAGCGGACATCGCCGCTTCTGCCGAGACTTATGTTGTCGGCATAATCCAGCACGATGAGACCCAGACCGGTATTGACCGTGCAGGCGGATTTGAAACCAAATTCAAGGAACTCGCAGATGCCGACGAAACCACGAAAGGCAAATATGAGATCCAGAAGGAAGTTAAACCCGGCGATGCTGACCAGGCATACAAAGCCGCTCTCGAAGCTCTTTACGAAAAGGGAGCAAAAGCGATCTTCATGAGCAATGAAGGCGTTGTTAAGCAGGTTTACGATGCTATCGGTGCTGCCGGCAACAAGTATGACGCTATCAAGTTCTGCGGATTTGACGCAGGCTCCAAGCAGATCGAGTGGATGAAGGCATCCTCCGGACCGAAGCTTGTCGGCGCTGTTGCTCAGGACTCCTACCAGATCGGTTACCAGGCTGTTGAACAGGCTATCTTTGCTGTTGAAGGCAAGACCGTTACCGATACCGTTGATATCGCAGGTGCATGGTGGGATGCAAGCAACGTAGACGAAATGATCCAGAACAACCTCGTTTACGAAGGCTGATCTTAAATCTGAAATAATAGGCTTATAGGTGGATCCGGCCACACGCACACTTCCGTGTGGTGTGGTCGGTTCTGCTTTTTGAAAGGGTGAGCGGCACGACCGTATCCCCAATAACGAAAGGATGATCAATATGTTATATCCGAAGATCGGTATACGTCCCGCGATCGACGGACGCTGGGGCGGCGTGCGCGAAAGCCTTGAAAAGCAGACAATGGCTATGGCTGAAAACGCGGCAAAACTTATTTCCGACAATCTCCGTTATCCTGACGGAACTCCCGTTCAGTGCGTTGTCGGTTGCACAACGATCGGCGGCGGCGCGGAGGCTGCCCGCGTTGCAGATCAGTTCTCGACCGAAAATGTTGTTGCAACGCTGACCGTAACTCCTTGCTGGTGCTACGGAACCGAGACCTTTGACATGGATCCGAACACGATCAAAGCCGTTTGGGGCTTTAACGGAACAGAAAGACCCGGCGCCGTGTACCTTGCGGCTGTTCTTGCCGCTCATGCACAGCGCGGTCTTCCGGCATTCTCAATCTACGGACATGAAGTGCAGGATAAAGACGATACTTCCATCCCTGCCGATGTCGCGGAAAAGATCCTTCGCTTCGCGAGATGCGCGGTTGCTGTCGGATGGATGAAGAATAAGGCGTATGTCAATGTCGGAGCGGTTGCAATGGGTATTGCAGGAAGCTTCTGCGACGCATCTGTTCTTCAGCAGTATTTCGGCATTCGCGCCGAATGGGTCGATGAAGTGGAAATACTTCGCCGAATGAGCATCGGTATTTATGATAAGGACGAATACGAAAAAGCACTTGCTTGGGTAAAAGAGAACTGCAAAGAGGGTTTTGACAAAAACGCTCCGAAGTCGTTCCCCGATGTTATTACCAAGTCAAAAGTTATTGCCCCCGACAAAGATTGGGAATTTATCGTTAAGATGACCTTGATAATCAGGGATATTCTTTACGGAAATAAAAAACTCGATGATATGGGCTGGCATGAAGAAGCTCTCGGAAGAAACGCCGTAGTCGGCGGCTTCCAGGGACAGAGACAGTGGACCGACTGGCTTCCGAACGCCGATTTCACCGAAGCGATCATGGCATCCACTTTCGACTGGAACGGAAGAAAGGCTCCGACGCCTTTCGCAACCGAGAATGACACCTGCAACGGTATCGCAATGATGCTCGGAACGCTTGTAAGCCATTCCGCTCCGTGCTTCCATGATGTTCGCACCTATTGGAGCCCCGAGGCATGCGAACGCGTTACCGGACACAAGCCCGACGGTGTTGCCGCGAACGGTTTCATCCATTTGATCAATTCCGGAGCGACGGCACTCGACGGAAGCGGAGCTTCGAAAGATAAAGACGGAAAGAATTGTATGAAACCTTTCTGGGAGATGACAGACAGCGATATTTCCGCGTGTCTTGAAGCGACAGATTGGTGCAGAGCGGACTACGAATATTTCCGCGGCGGCGGATTTTCAAGCCATTTCCGTTGCCGTGCCGAGATGCCCGTAACGATGCTTCGTTTCAATATCGTTGAAGGTATCGGTCCTGTTTTGCAGATCGCGGAAGGGTATACTGCCGATCTTTCCGATGAGATACACAATGTTATCGATAAGAGAACCGACCCGACCTGGCCGACGACATGGTTCTGCCCGAGGCTTACGGGAAAAGGCGCGTTTACAGACGTTTACAGCGTAATGGCAAATTGGGGCGCTAACCACGGCGTGACCGTATACGGTCATGTGGGAGCGGATCTCATAACGCTCGCGTCTATGCTTCGCATCCCCGTCAATATGCATAACGTACCCGACGAAAAGGTTTACCGTCCTCATTCCTGGGCTGCGTTCGGCACTGATGACAAACAGTCTGCGGATTATGCGGCGTGCAAGCAGTACGGCCCCTTGTACAGATAATCGGAGGAACAACAGATGTTAAAAGGACTTTCTCCGCTTCTGACGCCTGAGCTTTTGAAAATTTTGTGTGAAATGGGACACGGAGACGAGATCGTCCTTGCCGACGGTAATTTCCCGTCGGAAGCGATCGGTCAAAGAGTCGTCAGGCTTGATGCTCATGCAGGCACTGACGTTCTGAAAGCGATCATGTCCGTGTTCCCGATAGATACCTATTCGGATCCCAATGCCTTTCTGATGGAAGTCGTTCCGGGTGATAATGTTGAAACTCCAATCTGGGACGAGTATTCACATATTATGAAAGAGTCCGAAGGGGAGACTGTCAGAATAGGTCATATTGAAAGATTTGCTTTCTATGAACGGGCTAAGAAGGCGTATGCGGTTATCGCGACAGGAGAGACCGCGTTGTACGCCAATCTTATACTGAAAAAAGGCGTTATATCCCCGGTTAAGTAAGTAATATTTCAGAGAATGCTCCCGACGGTGATTTCCGTCGGGAGCTTCTGCGTTTGCCTCATGTCGATTTCTGATGCAATGGGTTTTCGGATACTTTTCGCGTTTAACAGCCTTCAAAGTCATTTTATCTGCAATAGGTTACAAAAGGCGGGTTGAATTGCGGACACGGTCAAAGTGTAATATCACAGCACTCAAAATCGTTGTCGATATAATGTGTGATAAATCTTGCTTTGAATTTACGATCGTTGCAGATTGAATCCGTCGAGCCGGAGACGTCGAGATCTTCGGGAAGAACGAATTTAATGCAGCGAACCGTCACATCGCGACAGGATTCTCTCGTATGCGCAGGAATAGTAATCGTTTTCAGCCCGCGACTATATTCGTTTCCGTGTGAATCCACTTCGTTGAGCAAGACCGCAAGCGCTACTCGTTTATTCGGGCATACGTTTCTGACGGTGACATCTAATTTAAGAATTCGTCCGAGAGACTCCATTCCCATTTCGCCGGCGTCGAATTCGACAGCGTCCGAACACCCACCAACAGTTATATCGATCGGTTCGGGACAGTCTTCCGGCCGTATAACGATGCCGCATTCAACATTTACCGACGGGGAAGGAAAGTCCACGTCGTTTCCTTCCGTGTCATGGTAAACTGTACTTTCGTTTACTTCCACATCGCCGGTACACGGACCGATATGCTGAACTTCAAATTCCAGAACTGCGCCTTCAATCTGAGTCACACCGAGTTTGTCGATCATCCATTTTACGGTTGTTGCATTTACCATACTCGCCGTACCTTTTGTGGGGGAAAACAGCGACAGTATACGGAAACACGGGCGGACGTTATCTGTTATGACAATGTTCGTTGCTCCCGGTTTTGCGATATTCTGAGCAAGATCTCCGAACAGATCTTCCAATTCTTCATCGTCGGGAGTGATTGCCACATACGCGGAATCTGGGTCTGACGCCCAGTCTTTGAGCGCCTGTTCGTCAATTCCGCCGTTGCCTGAAAGCCCGATGCAGTATATTGTCACTCCCTGCGCTTTTGCCG
This sequence comes from uncultured Eubacteriales bacterium, assembly GCA_902373415.1. Taxonomy (GTDB): domain Bacteria; phylum Bacillota; class Clostridia; order Oscillospirales; family UBA644; genus UBA644. Next base: position 335,763 of record CABKLX010000001.1, read on the forward strand.
CCTCGGCGACCGTATTCGGATCGTCTCCTACGGTCGTTTCTCCGTCAGTGAACATAACCATGACTTTTGCATTGTCCGACATCGGATCAAACATATCCAGCCCTTTTGTGAATGCGTCCGCATGGTTTGTCGAACCGCTCGAGGTCAATGCGTCGACTGCGTCTTTCAGGTCTTTGACAGACGTGATCAACTGAGTATCCTGTGTCGCGGCAGTTGAAAAACTGACAATGCCTATCCTGCTTCCCGATCCGATCTGACCGTCTTGTTCGCCGTCGGTCGCTTCATCAATAATGTCGATGAACTTCCTTGCGCCGTTCTTCATGTTCGCAAGCGGACTTCCCGCCATGCTCCGTGAACGGTCAAGGATAAGAACGATATCTGTCGGATTTGATACGATATCCGGTGTTGCGGTTAAAGATAGTTTTATTTTAAAGGAATCCCCGCAGTCTATTCTTGTGACATTGAGTTCCTTATTTGAGTTTGTAACGCCCATCTCTATCCTACCTTTCCGAGCTCTGCCGTAACAGAACTCTTTATATTATATGCAAAAGACAGTATATATGTTTTTATTTCGTAATGTCCACATAATAATACATATTGCTTTTTTATTTCATTTTGCCTATATCCTATTGACACATTTGAAAAGAATGATATAATGATAATATAAGGAATGAGATCGTTGCCTTAATGCTGCTATAAATGTCGGTGTCGAACCGGATCAATTTGCAAAAACGGCTCTCGGATCGTAGGGGTGAGTTATCATGAGATTGTATGAAAATCCTCAAAAAACAAGTGAAAACAGATTGAAGCAGAGAAGTTGGTATATTCCCGAGGGAAGCGAGTTCCGTCCGCTTAACGGAGAGTGGCGCTTCGTGTATTTTGAGAACGGTGACAGGGCCGGGGAACCTGCGGAGTGGGGAAGAATATCTGTTCCTTCGTGTTGGCAGCTTATGGGTTTCGACACCCCGAATTATTCAAACATCAACTATCCTTTTCCCTGTGATCCGCCTTATGTTCCCGACATAAATCCCGTCGGGATTTACGAGCGTGATTTTTATCTTACCGACGGAAGTCTCGATACTTATCTTGTTTTTGAGGGCGTTTCTTCCGAAGCTGAAGTATACATAAACGGGAAGTATGCGGGATTTACGCAGGGAAGCCGCCTTATGGCGGAATTTGACATTTCGGAGTTTGTTCTTACGGGCGCAAACACAGTCAGAGTATATGTCCGCAAGTGGTGCTGCGGGAGTTATCTCGAAGATCAGGATGAGTTCAGATATAACGGCATTTTCAGAGATGTCTATGTCCTTTCCCGTCCGCACGGTCATATTTTCGACCTTGACATAAGAACCGAAGAAAGCAGTATTATCTGCACCGCCGACAGTCCGTTTACCGCAGAACTTTATGACGGTGATACCATTTTGGACACCAAAGCGTCCGAAAGCGGAAAAGTGCGTTTTACTGTTGAAGATCCGAAACTCTGGACAGCCGAGACTCCTGATCTTTATACCGTAAAATTCCATGCCGCAGGGGAGACTGTCACTCGCAAAACAGGATTCCGAACCATAAGCATTTCTTCCGATCGCGAACTGTTGATCAACGGTGTACCCGTGAAGCTGAAAGGCGTAAATCATCACGATACCGATCCCAGCAAAGGATGGACGATGTCCGAGGAGGATTATGTACGCGATCTTTCCCTGATGAAAAAACTTAACATTAACACGATAAGAACTTCTCATTATCCGCCTTGCCCGAAATTTCTTGATTATTGCGACGAAATGGGATTTTATGTCGTACTTGAAACGGATATCGAGACCCACGGAATATTAAGAAGATTTGCAAACGTCGGATACGAATATGATGTTAAATCCTCTGACTGGCCCTGTTCCGATCCTGCGTGGAAGTCGGAATTCATAAGCCGTATGGAGCGCGCTTATGAAAGAGATAAGATCCATCCGGCTGTAATTATGTGGTCGCTCGGAAACGAAAGCGGATTCGGAGAAAATCAGCATGATATGGCGGAATGGGTCAAAGAACGCGACAGGACGAGGCTCGTTCACAGCGAAGACGCTTCGAGACTGGGCATTCCGGACAATACGGATATTTTTTCATGTATGTATCCGTCAATTGAATATCTTGAACGCATGGCTGATGACGATAATATCACGCAACCTGTTTTTATGTGCGAATATGCCCATGCAATGGGTAACGGCCCCGGCGGGATCTGGGATTATTGGAACGCGATTTACGCAAACAGAAAACTTATCGGCGGCTGTGTCTGGGAATGGGCGGATCATGTTGTTCTGTCCGACGGCGTTCAAAAATACGGCGGAGATTTTGAAGGCGAACTTACGCATGACGGGAATTTCTGCTGTGACGGCATGGTCTTTTCAGACCGCAGTTTTAAACCCGGCACGCTTGAAATCAAAAATACATACGCGCCTTTCAGGATCAGATTGGAAAATGGCGTTCTGAAAATAAAAAACTGCTTTGATTTCACTTCTTTTGACGGTTATATATTTGAATATGCATTGACTTCGGACGGTAAAACGCTTGAAAAAGATCGCGTATGTCTCAATACAAAACCCGGTGCGGAAAGTGTCGTTCATCCGTTGACTCATTTGCCTGAAAACTGCGATCTCGGTTGCTATGTAAGCGTAAAAATGATCGATCAGGAGGGAAACGAACTCGGATGCCTTCAAGAGACGCTTCCCGTACCGGTTTCGGATCTTATTTTGACCGGAAAACCGCTTTCGGCAAGTGAAAGTGAATTCGAGATAACCGTCGTCGGAGACAAATTCCGTTATCTTCTTTCAAAGCAGACCGGGATGTTGACAAGTATTGTCGCAAACGGGAATGAGCAACTCTACGAACCTGTAAAAATATCATATTACCGCGCGCCGACCGACAACGATCGCCACATAAAGGCGTTGTGGGAAAGAGGCGATCTTTGGCAGGGCGAAAACTTCGACTGTACGTTTACAAAGATTTATTCCTGCTCGGTATCGGGCAATAAAGCCGTATTTTCCGCCTCATCGTCCGGAATTTCGCGCAAACCGTTTTTTTATTTCGATCTTTCGTATGAATTCTTCACAGACGGCACCGTCAGAATATCTCTCAACGGAAAAATCAGAGAAAATGTTGCATGGTTGCCGCGCCTCGGATTTGAATTCAAATTGCCGTATGAAAAGAATAATTTCACCTATTTCGGCAACGGTCCTTACGAGAGTTACCGAGATATGACTCACCACGGCATTGTTTCGTTTCACGAAAGCACGGCGGACAGGGAATATGTGAACTACGTCCGTCCGCAGGAGCACGGGAACCATACCGACTGCAAAGTTCTGAACATAAAAGATTCGCTGAAATTCAGATCGCAATCTATGGAAATAAGCGTTCTTCATCACAGCATCGAAGCGCTTGCTTCCGCCGAACACACCGACGAACTCAAAAAGTCCGACGGAACACATGTCAGGATCGACCGAAAGGTTTCCGGAATCGGATCAAATTCATGCGGCCCCGAACTTGACCGAAAGTATCGTCTGGACGAAACGGATATATCTTTTGACTTTATTCTGTCTGTTTGATTAAAAGATTTATATTAAGCGATATTGAAGTTTTTACAGAAAGGTCGTAATTGTGTATGAGAAATAAAAAACAAGCAATTCTTCATAAAGCTGATATATGCGTTGTCGGAGGAGGACTCGCAGGAATGTGCGCCGCGATTTCCGCGGCGAGAAGGGGAAGTCGCGTTGTGTTGGTCCATGACAGACCCGTTCTCGGGGGCAACTGCTCTTCGGAAATTCGTATGTGGCCGATGGGTGCGGGCGGCTCAAACCGCCGTGAAACCGGCATTTTTGAAGAACTGTTTTGAATAATATGTACAGAAATCCAACCCGCAACTATCCGATATGGGATTCTGTTTTGTTTGAGGCGGTTCGTGAGCAAGAAAGACTTGAAAGTTTGCTGAATTGCTCTGTAAACGATGTTGAAATGGCAAGTGATAATCGGATAAAAGCCGTTTACGGATGGAAACTTACAACGTACATGATATGAAAACACCGAGATTGATACAATTTAATTATTCCTCCGCCGATTTTGCCGCTTGAGGGGTAAGTTGGCGTTTGAGGGGTAAGTTGTGGAAGTCGGGGTGTCCAGGCTGTTTTTATCGGTAGAAATGTTCATACATCGCCGGTATAATTAACAGAGAGAATCCGGATTTGTAGGAGGATATCATGAAAATCAGATGCGTGTGGGAACACAACGGCGGTGACAGCATTCTTTATGCCGATAACTTTGTTGGTGCCTTTACAAGAGGTTCTTCACAGCAAGAAGCAAAGCTCAAGATGCCAGAGGAAATACGACGGTTTCAACTTTGGAGAGGAGAGACTCCCGCCGAGAATTTCGAGATTGCGATTGTGCAAGAGAAGGAATCCGATTTACAGGTTAAAGACGCTGATAGCGATGTGATATTTGAAACTGAAGAAATGCCTTTGAGCACGGAAGAATACCAGTATCTCAAATCGGTTGCATTGAAATCTGCTGAGGATTTCCACCATCTCTATACATCGTTCCCCGACAAAAACAGGAGTGCAAATCCAATCCGAAAGACGTTTTACGGGGCCGTGCCTCGCACTGCGGAGGAAATGTATCAGCACACGAAAAACGTAAATGCATACTATTTTTCTGAAATTGGCGTTGATGCTGATAACGAAGGAACAATTGTATCCTGTAGAGCAAGGGGTTTTGACATGCTTGAAACCATACCGAACTTTCTGGCATTGGAAGCGGTAACAGGCAGTTATAATGAAACATGGTCTGTAAGAAAGGTTCTGAGGCGGTTTATTTGGCACGATAGAATTCATGCAAAAGCAATGTATAGGATGGGAATACTAACTTTCGGTGCAGACGCTATTCCTGATGTGTTTGGATTCAATCGATAAAATCAGTTTGACGAGGTAACCGCTATGAAGCAAATCACAAATAAGGAATACGAAGAGTGGCAGAAATACAAAGCGGAGAAAGCGAAGACCACATCCTGCTGCCGGATACCGTCTGGTTCATCTGCGAGGCCAACGGCTTTGACGCAGAAAAGATCGGTCAGCACTTCCTTGATATTCTGCCGAAGATCTGTCCGCCTGAAGAGAGATAACGAAAACGCCTCTGAGCCGATGTGGTTCAGAGGCGTTGCTGCGTCTATGGGGCTATGCTTTAATCTCGGTGCCGTCCTTGAAGGTCACCCGGATGTCGTTCTTTTTTTACTTAAATATACCTTTTGCACACGCCCATTGAGTCCATTCTATGGAGCGAAGCGTATCTATCATTTGTTGACGCTCTGTTGCGGAGTCTCGGGCTTCTATCGCCCGCGCAGCCTCCTGCTGCTGCAACAACTGCAACTGTTTCATTTGCGATGCAGAGTTATGCGGGAGCGAAGAATAGGAAACTATGCATAATATCGGATCGTCAGACTTTTTCCCCGCAATAAAACGTTCAGTGTAATATTGACAAAACAGCATATTTATGTTATCTTATTTACAGATAATTATTCGGTGTCGGTTTTTTGTTTTTACGATCGGATCTGCAAGGGCAACGGTTTCATATTATCGATATGCACCTTTTGTTACATATGTTTGCAGCGCCGCAAGACTGATCGAAAGCCGAAAATATGCATTCGGAAGAGAGGATTTTCAAATGAGAAAAGTGAGAATTACGGCATTATTGGTTTCGGCTGTGATCATGATTTCATTGTTGCCGAAAGTATTGTTTGCTTCAAATAATTCCGAAGAAAAACTGTACAGCGGAATTAAAAATATCATTTTCATGATCGGCGACGGCATGGGACCGAATCAGGTGGTGTCCGCCCGTGAACGGTTGAATGCGCCTCTTTCCATGGAGGGGATGTCTGTATCCGGCACTGTTTGCACGGATAATGTTTTGGGCGAACTTACCGATTCCGCGGCCGCCGGAACTGCATTGTCGACAGGTGTTAAAACAAAAAACGGAACCGTGGCAAAAGATAAGAACGGAAACGAACTGCAGACCATGCTGGAATATTTTGTCGAAAGAAATAAACTGACGGGACTTGTGACGACTTCATTCTTTTCGGATGCCACCCCTGCGGCTTTCGGCGCTCATGTAGATGACAGATCCGAAACCGCAAAAATAGCAAAAGGTTTCATTGATAACGGCATCAATGTTTTGATGGGCGGCGGAACATCCAAGTTTTCTTACGCTTTAATGAGTTATGCAAAGCGTAACGGATACGAATATGTTACCGACAGGAATACTTTGCTCGGCTTTGACGGTGAGAAATTGATCGGGCTGTTTGCGTCGAATTATATGAGTTATGAAAATGACCGTCCGACAACGGAACCGAGTATTGCAGAGATGACGGAAAAGGCGATCGACTTGCTTTCGGGAAATGAAGACGGTTTCTTCCTTATGGTGGAAGCGGGCAATATCGATCACGCCGGACACTCGAATTTATTGGAGTCGTCCATTGCCGATACGATTGCGTTTTCCGAGGCTGTTCAGGTAGCGCTGGACTTCCTGGAAGAAAATCCGGATACTTTGATCGTAGTGACCGCAGATCACGAAACCGGCGGACTGACAAAAGAAAACGGTACTTATATCTATACAACCACGAATCATTCTCAGGCAAAAGTTCCCTATTATGTTGCGGGTAAAGGCGCCGACTACTTTGAAAATCTGACGGATAATACTCAGATTTCTCTCAAAGTAAGGCAGGCGGCGACCGAGTTGGATGCACAGTGGGTCGCAGACAACGGGGGTGGGGAAGAGCCCACAGCGCCTACGACCGTACCCACTGAAGAGCCACCGACCGAACCCACAGAGGAACCTGCGACAGTCCCCACAGAGGAATCAACGACCGCCCCCGCAGAGCCCTCGACAGGCGCAGAGCCCGACCCCACGGATGATCCGACAACCGAACCTGTTACTGACGGAAGCGATCCTGAAACAAGCGACTCCGCGATGCCGATCTCAGCCATACTGTTGCTTGGTACAGCGTGTCTCGGGATTGCCTGTGTTCTGAAGAAAAAAGCGGCGAAGTGATCGCTCGTCCGTATTGTATTTTTGATGTTTTTTGACATGGCTTGTCGTCTCGTTTATCAGAGTGAGACCGACAAGCCGTGTCTGTTTTTTTCGGAAAAAGAAAAGAGCAGGTGATAACCTGCTCAAATACAAGTTTGTTTTAAGAAAGATCGCTTTCCTGACAGACGATTACCTGTGATCTATAATACGACCTGCAATATAAACCAACCGTCGTTCACCGAAAACCGGCAGTTGCCTTTCAGCTTTTCTGTGACATAGCGTATGCTCTGCGCCCCGACTTTGTGATGATCTCTGTCATGCTGAAATGATCCACATTAGGCAGGCAGACAAGATAACTGCGGTGGCATTTGAAAAAACCGTCGTTTTCGGTGAACCTGTCATCCAGAGTATGCAGAGGCTCAACCTCCTCGACTGTTTTTCCTGTCCGCAGATTTAATACGACCCTTTTGTTTTTTCGTCCTGCGACAGGCGGACATTATTTCGCGACAGAGACGGTTTTTCAAACGCAGAATAAAGTATAATGAAAACCGTAAAACTCGGTAAATGAAGGGAGGACATATATGATGGTTGCGCTTTGTTGTGATGATCCGAAAAGTGGCGGAGCAATTACAAATCAGTTGGCAAAGTTCTGCGATGTTACGACGGAATACTTTTGCAATATTTCCGATTTTATTGAAAAAGTAAGCGGCTGTCCCGATACGGTCATGTTGATCGCGCAGACAGATAAACCGATAAAAGCGTTTTTTTCTGATGCGAATCATTCAAAAACAGTAAATTATTTTTTTGTTTATTATGATTAGGAGAGAATAACTATGAAAAGAATTATCTATGCTGACATTACCGTTGCCGACCGACTTTTCACTGTTCTCATATTTCGGAAATTAAAGTTCTGGGTGTTCGGTGAAAAGTGAACACGGAGAAAGATATGCGACAGTCTTTACCTGAAAGATCCCTGACATATGCAATATAAAAAAGAACTGTATACAAAAAAGCGCCGCATTGCTGCGACGCTTTTGTCTTGCCGGAAAGTTATTGGTTCTTGGTTTTCTTTGTACTAATGCTGTAAATCCCTGTAAAGATCAGTAACCCGCCGCTGACGGAGAGAAGTGCGATCCACAATGACATGGGTGTGTTATCTCCTGTCTGTGGGGGAGCGCTCGGATCGGACGGAGTTTCACCGAGAACATAATACGGACTGTCGATAACCGTAAAGGTGATCGTCCCGTCTTTCATATCGGCTGAAAGCAGTTCCGTTCTTCCGTCGGGGTTCAGCGCGCAGACAACAGGCTTTTTCGGTGTGTCTTTGAGTTTGATTGACACTGATATGCCGTCGGCGTTTGTAATGTTACTGTTGCTGTCAAGATAATAGATATGGAAAGCCTGCGGAGAGCTCACTTTACCGTCTGTTACGCTGTTGACCCAGTCAAGAGCTTCCTTATCCGTGATAGGATCAATCACAAGCTGACCTTTGGTTTTATCCGCATCGCTTATCCCGACTTCCGTGCCGTCCAGCAGGGTAGCCGAGCCTTCGCCGTCCTCATCTGTCGGGACTGTGTTCCACACGGTATTATCCACATACTTCACATACACACCGATGTCTTTTTGCTCTGTGTCGGTGCTCAGATTTGCTTCGGCGGCAAAGGCGGTCATCCCGAAGGAGAGCACAAGCACCGCTGCGGACATAGCCGTTATAACCTTTTTTAATAGTGAGTACCTTTTCATTGATTGATTCCTCCCACAGTAATATTCAAGGATACCGAGCCTGCGCTTTCGTAGGTTTCCGGATCATATCCCATGATTTTCAGTTTTATATTCTCGCCTGCGGCAAGTGTTTTTGTCAGCGTTACGGTCTTTACATATTCGCCGGGGTTAAGAAGTCCTGTTTCACCCAAAATTTTGCCGCCCGTATCCAGCACACGCAGCTTGAGATATTTTTCGTTGCCCTCGGTGTTGGTAAAGTAGACAGTCAAATCCTGTCCGTCAACGGTCGGCACACCGCAAACAGAAACACGGTACGCCATACCCTCCTTGTAAAGCTCGGTGTAGCCCATGCTTTCTTCTACCTCCGGTGTACCTTGGACGGCGGCGGCTTCAAAGTCGGGCGGTACAAATTCCGTTGTTTTCGGAATGCACAGCGCCGTTATCATTACAATCAGAAGCACGGCAAACACGCCAAAGAGGATAGGCAAGGTATAATCTTTATTCTTTTTAGAATTTGACTTTATACGCAATTTGTTTTCCTCGCTTTTTGCATTTCTATTGCTCTCCTATATAGGCACAGGACTTGACTATGCCCATATAGGAAAGGTCAAGGCAGGGCAGGTCGCCCTGCCTTGACAAGAGCTAAGTGGTGTTATGCTCCCTGCATTATTTCTCGGCAACCGTCCATGTGCCGTCGCCGTTATCGGTCACGGTGTAGGCGTTGGCGTCCACATATGCGGTGGGATCCACATTGAAGGTACCGCCGGTGATGGTCAGGTAATCGCTGGCATTGCCGGAAGAGACCTCGATCAGGCTACCGCCCTCAGCCACGTTGAAGGTACCGCCGGTGACGATGATCTTCTGGATGTAATTGGTGTCCACGTTTACATAGAAGATGGACTTATCGGCGTTAAAGGTGCCGCCGTTGATGGTGGTGATGGAGGGTACATTGGGAATGTAGGGTTCGACATGAACGCATGCACCGTAACGCTCGCCGTCATGATACGCATTGAATTCGCCGTCGTTGATGATCACATTGCCGGAGAGGTTGACAATAACGCTGGCAGCGCCCTGTCCGTCAAAGGTACCGCCGTTGATCATTACGCCCACAGCGTTGGGATCGAAGGGATACTGGCAGCATTGGATCACGGCATTGTTGTTGGTATACTTGCCGCTCTCGATGGTGACGGTGGTATGGGTCGCTATGATAGCCGCAGCCTGCCCATAGCCGTTTTCTATCTCATAGATTTCACTGTCGATGCTGTATTTGCCGTTGTTATTGGGGTCGCTCAGCACGAGATTGTTGGGGGAATCGCCGATGTTGCCGCTGCTCATAATAGAGCCCCTCAGGGTGTTGCCGTTGAAGTCGATGGAAACGTCCTTCTTTATAACCAGATAGGGGGTGTCAACGGTGACATCGCTTGCCAAGACGATGTTGCCGTTGTTGACTGCATCCTGCAGCTCCGCAAAGGTGGTCACGACGGTGGCAGTTTCGCCGCCCCCGGCGGAGCCGGCCTTTGCGATGGTCACGGTGATGGTGCCGAGGGCTTTGTCTGCGTCGATTGCCGCACCGCTGATGCCGAAATTTGCGGTTGCGGTAGGAGCGTTCGCAACCTCTGTGCCTTCTGCTGTGGCAAGGTTCAGAATGTTGTCGTTTTCGGTGCCGCTGGATTCGGTAAAGGTACCGACTACGCCGTCAACGCTTGCAGTAAAGCCCAAGGTGGCGTTCACGGCCACATTGGAGTGATTGGTGACGGTGATGGCGGGGGTGTTGTCCGACCAGCCGCCCTCTGTTGCGCCGTCATAAGTATGGGTGGCGGGGTTCCATGCACCCTGCGACGCACCTGTGTAGGTGAAGTCCATAGCCTCCCAGGCAATGTCTGCGGAGATTGTCTCCCCACCCGCCGTGCCGGAAGCGTAGGTGCCGTTTACGGTGATTTGAGTGGAGTTACTGCCTTCGTTGGTCCCCTGCGCAAAGGCGGTTACCGACATAGAAGCAAGCATTGCGACTGCGAGAAGTACTGCAAATAGTTTTTTCATAATCGTTTTATCCTTTCATTGTTATAATTATTTCTCGGCAACCGTCCATGTGCCGTCGCCGTTATCGGTCACGGTGTAGGCGTTGGCGTCCACATAGAAAGTGGGGTCAAAGTTATAAGTACCGGCGAGGACGGTGACATTTCCGCCATTTTCGCTATTTTCGAAAATTGTGCCGGTGAGATTCACGGTGCCCTCAAGGGAAACGGTACCTTTTTCGAGGAAAACAACATACGAATTATCAGTTCTGCTCAATGTGCTGTTTTTGACGGTTGCAGCACCGGATCCATTGTACAGTGCACTATATCTTGCAGAAATCGTGCATTGGTCGATGGTCAATGCTTTTCCATGGTTTTTAATAGCACTGTTGTCCGTCACATTGATGCTGCCGCCCCGTATGGTGCAGGTGCCGGACATGAGATAAACACTCTTGTCGGTTCCCGTAATCGTGTGTCCGTTCAGGTCCAGAAGCAGAGGGGATGCGGCGTAAATATTAAGATAATTTTCCAGCGTAATATCTCCGCCCAGCTGAACGGTACCGCCTGCATTGACTGCCGCCTGCAGCTCCGCAAAGGTGTCAATGACATTCTTTGCAATGGCTACGGTGATGGTGCCGAGGGTTTTGTCTGCGTCGATTGCCGCACCTCCGATGCCGAAGCTGGCGGTGGCTTTGGGAGCGCTTCCAACCTCTGTGCCCACTGCTGTGGCAAGCTCCAGCACCTTGTCGTTTTCGGTGCCGCTGGCTTCGGTGAAGGTACCGACTACGTCGGCAACGCTTGCGGTAAAATCAAGCGTTGCATTCACAGCCACATTGGAGTGATTGGTGACGGTGATGGCGGGGGTGTTGTCCGACCAGCCGCCTGCCGTAGCACCTTCATAGGCGTGGGTAGCAGGATTCCAAGCGCCCTCGGAAGGTGCAGAGTAGGTGAAGTCCATCGCCTCCCAAGTAATATCCACGGAGATTTTCTCGTCCGCCGTTGTGCCGGGAGTGTAGGTGCCGGATATCTCAATATTATATTTTCCCTTTCCGTTTCCGGTGGATGGGTTTTCGGTAAGTGTTGGAATTAAAGTAAGATGCAATGTACTTTCTTTTTGGATATTGTAATCAGCAAGCGTTTTGCCGTCATCAATCTCTTTGCCTGCAAAAAGCAATCTTTGCTGAACAGACGGAATCCCCGTTTTTTCCTCTATCTTTCCCTTAACAGCTTCTATCGAATCGGTTGGTTCTACCTCGATGGTATATGTAGTTCCGGTGTTGATTGGTTTCACATATATTTCCATTGCAAATGCCGGCATAGAAAGAGAGAGTACCAACACCATTGTGAGAATAAAGGTGCAAATTTTCTTCATAAGCGTATTATCCTTTCTAACAGATTTTACTTCGTGATTTTAACTGTTATCGTACCCACCTTGGTAAAATCGGTCATGGTGCTGCTCGGTGTGCCGCTGAGCTTGAGGGTGGCGGTGACATAGTCGGCAGCGTTTACCTGTCCTTCAACACCCGCTGCAAGTGAAACTGCGCCGGTGCTGTCGGCGGTTTTGCTGTTGTCGTAGATAAAGGCACCGGTCAGGGTGTTGCCGCTTTCTGCCGCATAGGTAAAGGTGGTTTTTACATCTACATTGGAGTGGTTGGTGACCTTCACGGTGTTGCCGTTCTCGCTCCAGCCGCCGGTGGCGTCGGTCACGGTGTACTGATGGGTTTGCGCATCCCAAACCTTGACGCCGCCCACAGAGTAGGTAAATTCCATAGCGCCCCATTCAATATCGGCGCTGATAACATCGGGTGTGAAGACTCCGTCCACATACTTTGCGTTGACGGAAATTTCTTTGCTGCCGCCGTCTGTTGTTACGGGGCCGTCATCTGCCGCAAAGGCGGTTACGGACATAGAAGCAAGCATTGCGATTGCAAGAAGTATTGTAAATCGTTTTTTCATAATCGTTTTATCCTTTCCGATAGTTTAACATTGATTCCTACTCGGTAACAGTCAATGTGAGTTCGCCCTTCGTATCGACCATTGCCTTTTCGCCGCTGTCGGGATCATAAGCCCGAACCACCAGCTCGGCATCATAGCCGCCGACCTGCAATTTGGATGCCGCATCCTTTTGAAGCTCCAGCTTGCTAACCTGGTTACCCGGCGTGATAAGGTCGGATTTCGCCACCACCAAATCGTTCACCGTGATCAGTATGGAAACATTCTGATTGGATGCGTTGGGGTTGGCGTAATAAATGGTAACGGTTTTTTCAGAGAGATCGACCGTTGCCGCCGTGCCGTAGGTGACATTGATGGCACCGCCGCCTTCGGGATTGTCTAACTTGCCGCTGTCGTCACCGTCAATCGGGGTTTGGTTTGACTCAATCCCCTGCGGAGGATAGTCCGGCGAGATGTCGCCACCCCCTCGGAAGAACAGCGCCCATATCGTGATTCCTACGCAGATTGCCATACCTATTACCGGAATGATAATAAGCCATTTTCGCTTTTTTTCTTTTTCTTCCGTGCTTCTCTTCATCGGAAAATGCCTCCTTGTGGAACTCAATTTACTGTATTATCAGCGAAAATTCAGTCGAAAACGTATTCTGATCCCAATCCTGATCTTTCATAAAACATTATACAGTTTTAAAATGTATTTTTCAAGCGATTGGGACGAATCGACATCGAATCGGGACGAATCGACAAAAAACGCCGCATACACCACGGTTACAGGCTGTTACACATCGAAAACTGTGCAGTAAGCGAAAACCGGCGTCGTATACGGCTGTTACGCAGTATATGTATATTTGCAATCTCGGTTATTCATTTCAAAAGTCTTCCGAAATACATCCTTACGGCTCTTTCCGAATCGTTGCTCTCATGGGCAAACTTTACTTCTGATATATTGAAGAGCAAGCATCCGCAGTGACCTTTGAAAGTCGGAAAACAAATAATATCCAGATAGGTATCGATTTCCGGACTGTAATCAATGATCTCCAGCGTTTCGCCGTAAAGCGTCGCACATTCGTAACTGCGAAGCCATTTGGAATCCATATTGGAAAACAGACTTCCGAAGGAACTGCCGATCAGCTTATCCAACGGCAATTTTTCCAGTTTCGCGAGCGCGGGATTACCGTACCGAAAGATCCAGTCAACTGCGCGGCGTTCATCATCGAATATCATCTCGATATCGGTAAACGCAAAAGGCATAGTGTCAAAACTGCGGTAATACGTACTGTATTCTTCTTCGGTTTTCGGAATGCTGTCATCGTTGAAACTGCTGATTATATTCTTTTGTTTTGCATAAAGCTGGGTAAGGATCTCCTTTTTCTTTCGCACAACGTAATCCAGCGTCTCGCCGTTGATCAAATGGATCTTATCGGAAACTGCGTGTATCGCCATTGCCGATACGAGACAGCCTCGATGCACTTTGATAAAACCGTCACCGAGTTTATCTTCAAGCTCGCTCAGGGTCATTCTGACCTTGTAGACCGCATCTTCGGAAGTGTGTATCTCGGCAATATTCCTTTCCATAAATACATAAAGAACGGTATCTGTGTCAATTGCAACTTCATTTTTCTTCATAGGGATCGTTATGTATTTTTTTTCTTTCACTTGGATACCTCGCTTTTACAGACATCGAGCAGTTGTGTTTTCCCTGACAAACAGAGGTTAAAACATAATTACAAGGTAATTATACCATAATACGGAAAAAATATCAAGCACGGCTTATTTTGTTGTTTTTCTTGGCTTTATCCGCATTTGAAAATTATCATTTTTTGAATAAAAAAACAAACCTGCTTCATAAATACCTTGAAACAGGTTTGTCTATGATGGTCGGAGTGACGGGATTCGAACCCACGACCTCTTGGTCCCGAACCAAGCACGCTACCATCTGCGCTACACCCCGAAGTGCTCAACCATTATATCATTTTTAGATCCGTTTGTCAATAGAAAATTATGATAAATTGTTGAAGTTTGAGTTTACAGAGAGATTATTCGCAGGTATCCTCGGTATAACCGTCGGGAAGGATCTCTTCCGTATATGCTTTCGTTCTGAAAACCCTGTTAAAATATCTCAATCCCAAATAATAAGGCGCGATCAGCGCAACGGCAACAACAGTCAACCATATATTTATAAGGAAAAAAATGTAACCGATCGCCAATATAAGCAGAGGGGTCAGGAACATATACGCGAGAACGCCGAGAGCGGCATTATCGTTTTCAACCCTGACGCGCACAGTATTTCCGACACTCGCGCCGACAGTATTCAGAACGTTCAGCCGCGTTTCCTTTTTGTTGCAGACCGAGGCTGTCGGACAGTGTTCACATGAAGCGGGCCGACACGTTTTGACCGTGACGGTTTTACCTTTAACTTTGATGACCGTTCCTGTTACTGTCATAAACTAATTCTCCAATATTGCTTCCGCAACTTTGATTCCGTCCACAGCGGAACTTGTTATTCCGCCCGAATATCCCGCGCCCTCACCGCATGGAAACAGTCCTTTGCATCCGACGGCTTCGAGTGTTTTGGGGTCTCGAAGGATGCGAAGGGGAGCGGATGTACGCGTTTCGACGCCTGTCAGAATCGCTTGCCCGTCCGAAAAAATTCTCTTTCCGAATTCCGAAAGCCCGTTTTTCAACATTTCGGCAACGCTGTTCGGGAAAAGATCGTTCATGTCGCACAACTCTGTCCCGGGCTCGAAAGTAGGTTTTATATGACCGCAGGAAACCGATCTTTCTCCGTCGATAAAATCTTTCAGCAGGGAAGCGGGGGCTTTTCCGTGTCCGATATGAAAGGCTCGCTGTTCAAGATCACGCTGAAAATCCAAACCCTTTTCGGGAGTGTCAAACGAAACGGAAGCAAGCATTGCGGAGTTAGCGTTTTTGCCGTCTCGCGCACGATAACTCATTCCGTTGGTAACGATCCCGTCAGGCTCGGATGAAGCGTTTATTACGTAGCCTCCCGGACACATACAGAATGTGTACGCCGCTCTGCCGTCCGCTTTACTGAAAACTTTTGAAAACGAATAATCTGCGGCAGGCAGAACATCTGCAAATCTGCCGTACATTGCTCGGTTGATCTCCTCCTGCAAGTGTTCCATGCGAAATCCGACGGAAAACGGCTTGGCGGCAATAGAAAGGGGATTGCCGAGAAGCATTTTGTATGTGTCTCTCGCTCCGTTGCCGACAGCCGTCACACATACAGTGCAGTCGGTCTTTTCACCGTTCAGAAAAATACTTTTTAATCTGCCGTTCGATATTTCCAGATCAGTCAATTTTGTTTCAAATAGGACTTTTCCGCCTAGTCTGACGATCTCGTTTCTCATATTCTTGACAACAGATCGGAGTTTGTCCGTTCCGACATGAGGTTTTGCGTTTGTAAGAATATCGGGATCGGCGCCGAACCTGACAAATGTTTCGAGAACAAAGCGGCATCTGGGATCGTTTATTCGCGTAACAAGTTTTCCGTCCGAGAATGTTCCCGCGCCGCCTTCGCCGAATTGAACGTTTGAGTCGGGAGAGAGCGATCCGCCGTCCCAAAACCGTTTTATGTCTTCCGCTCTTCTGTCAACATCTTTTCCGCGCTCTATCAGAACAGGCGATACGCCGTTAAGCGCAAGAACATACGCGCAAAAAAGCCCGGCGGGTCCCATTCCGACAATGAAAGGGGATTCGCCGTTATAGGTTTTTGACGGAGTAAAAGTATAATCCTTTATTTCGACGGCACCGGATAACGAAGCGTCCGTCTCTACAGAAAAAGAGTAAACAAATTTTATATCGTTTTTTCTCCGTGCGTCAATCGATCTTCTGTACACACAAACAGGTACGGAATCCGCAATCGCGAAATCTTTCCGTACCCGTTTGATCACGGAAGCCTCGGTTTCAAGAACGGAAGCCGAAACGCCCTGAATTATTTTCATTCTGTCCTCACGCTGACATAGTATTTGCCGATGATACCGACCGGAACGCCGGATTTATTCGTTATGTTGACCCTGTACTGACCGCGATCGTTCTTATCGTTGAAATTAACGGTATAGGTCAATGAATTTGCGTTAATGTCATTGATCTTATTTGAACGGACGCGGATATCAAGCCTTTGAGTCGTTACTGTCGGGCTCGATCCGACAGTCAGAGGAGAAAACGTGAACAGATCGTTCATTTCGCTTGCAGTCAAAGTAAGCGTTTTTGTATGCGATCCGACGAGTTGAACGGTAACGGCAACGGATGTTGCTTCAGAAACGAATGTCACACCGTCGATCGTCGGAAGGATCATTTCGATCGTCCGCGATTCCGTTCCCATTTCGGAAACATCAAACTGTCCGAGACTGAGTCTGTCGCCGAGTGCGTCAAGCGTTTCTTCGTCTCCCTGAACCGTCACGGTCGGCGGATCACAGTTTATGTTTGCATAAGAACTTTCATCTCCGCCCGATATGTTGACTATATCGACTGTCAGCGGAAGAGTTCTTCTGTAAGCGATCTTCAGTTTTGTCTGGATCTCGTTGACGTCAAGCGTCAGATATTTCATCTCGACGGGATTTCCGCTCTTGTCGAAGAGTGAAACAGGCGTCTGCGTGTTTATATCCGTGTTGCTGAGAGCCAGATCAACTGTGGAGGTCGCTTTTGCGATGGTGCTGACGATCTCTGCGGGACCTGTAACGGAAACCTTCTGAGGTGTTACGACTTCCTCAACAAATTCATATCCGTCCGCAAGTGTGTTTTCGTATTTTACATCGACATCCAAGGTCTTTGTGGATGTTTTTACGAATTCGATCTTTATTGACGACGGACTTACGGATGTGCAGGTGATGTGCGAGTTCAAAACAGAAACGTTAACGGGGACTTCATATATACCTGCAGACGCTATGGAATCGAAGTTAAGCGTTGCGGAAATATCGTTTGAATTAAGCACAAGAAGCGCCGTTCTTCCGCCCTCGACCGAAATATCGCAGGTGAAATTCGTATCGGTCAGGAGCATCATCAGACCGTTGTTGCCGGGAACAGACCCTTCGTAATGTATCTTGATCGGAATATTTCTGAATTCGGCGGAATTTGTCGGGTTTGCGTAATAAATTATCGCAAACCAAGCGAAGATCGCAAGTATTACGGAAATAATTTTCAAAAAACCGTTTCTGCTGATAAGCGCTTTGATTTTTGCGGAAACAGAGGACAAAAACTCTTTCATTTGTTTTTCCTCCTGTTTTTCTTTTCCTTGACGGGAAGCACTGTCTCACGCGGAGCGAGCAGATCGTTCTTTAATCTGGAACGTAATGTCTCAGCGGTAAAATCCCTCTTGAAGGTACCCTCGCATGCAACGGAAATGATACCCGTTTCCTCGGAAACAACGATCACAACGGCATCGGAAACTTCGCTGATGCCTATCGCGGCGCGGTGTCTTGTTCCGAGATCGTTTCCAATACTGCGCGTTGAAAGCGGAAGGAAACAGCCTGCCGCTCTGATCTTGAAATCTCGGATAATGACTGCTCCGTCGTGAAGGGGAGCCTTGTTGAAAAAGACATTGCAAAGCAATTCGGAAACAATTGTACTGTCAAGCGAAATTCCCGTTTTGATGATTTCACCGAGTTTTGTTTCGCGTTCTATAACGATCAGTGCGCCCGTTTTAGTCCTTGAAAGCCTGTCAACGGCGTCACAGAGCTGATCAACGGCATACTCGCTTTCATCAAAATTCATCAGCCTGTCTTTTTTGATCTTTGAGATATTGAATCCCTTTCGACCGATGGATTCAAGCACGCTTCGCAATTCAGGCTGAAAAACTATGAGCATGGCGAGAACACCGTATTCGATTGTTTTGTTAAGAATAAAATGCGTACCCGTGAGATTTAAGAGTTTTGACAGGTATAAGAAGGCAATAAGAAGTACGATCCCTTTCAGAAGCTGTGCCGCCCTGGTGTCCTTAATGAACCTCAGAACGTAATAGATCATCAACGCAAGGATCGCGATATCGATAATATCGAGCAATAATATCAACGGAGACGAGAACAGGTTTACAAAAAAAGACCCGACATTGCTCCAGAACTCAGCCATAACTCTCACACCTTAAATACCGTTTGAGCGAATAATTCGCTTTTATTATATTTTAACAGTATTTATATATAAAATCAAGCCCTAAATTACACTTTTTCATAATTTTTTAAGCAATTTATCATATAATCAACCTCTTCGAACGTATTGAACGGAGAAAAACTTGCCCGGACGACTCCCGTTCCGAGCGTTTTAAGCTTTCTGTGCGCGAGCGCGGCGCAATGAAAGCCGCCTCTGACACAAATGCCGTTTTCGTTCAAATATGCCGATACTTCCTGAGAATCCGAGCCTTTTACGTTAAAGGAAACTATTCCCACGGAATCTGTATTTGAATATAATGTTATCCTCTCGTCGCCTGCAAGCCTATGAACGGCGTATCGTACAAGTTCGTGTTCAAGATAGGAATTGTTCGGATTGTTATTCAAAAATTTAATCCCTTCGGAAAGGGAAATGATTGCAGGAGTGTTAACCGTTCCGCTTTCAAGCGATTCGGGCAGTATTTCGGGCTGATACGGGTCGAGAGACTGCGTCCCCGTGCCTCCGAAAAGTAACGGAGAAGGCGGCGCCGAGTTTATGAGCAAAAGCCCCGAGCCCTGAATTCCGTAAAGCCCTTTATGTCCTGAAGTGCAAAGGTAGTCTATCCCCGTTTTCTTCATATCTATGCGGAAATGTCCCGCCGCCTGGGATGCGTCGGTTCCGAACAGCACCCCGTGTTTATGGGCAATTTCGCCGAGCTTTTTCAGGGGAAGCCGTTGCCCCGTAACATTAGACACCGCGGTCGTAAAAACCAATTTTGTCGAGGGATTTATGAGTGATCGGACGGAGTTTTCCATATCGTCGGAATCCGCGATGTCAAACGTCACGCCTCTTGCCGCATACGATGTCAGCGGACGAGTGACGGAATTGTGTTCAAGATCCGATATGATTACATGGTCTCCTCTGCGTAAAATCCCTGACAGAAGCATGTTTATCGATTCGGTCGCATTTTTTGTGAACACGACTTTTTCCGTATCGCACCCGAAAAAATCCGAGACTGTTTCTCTCGCGTTGAAAATTTCCTCCGCGGCTTCGACGGAGAGTTTGTGTCCGCTTCTGCCGGGATTTGATGTGTTTTTTCGCAAGTTTTCGTTTACCGCCCTTATAACGTTTTCCGGTTTCGGGAATGAAGAAGCGGCATTGTCAAAATATACCCGTTCGTTAAACATAATTTCTTATCCCGAATATCGGGAGCCTCAGTTCTGATAACAGTTTCTTTGAGAGGGGAAGGGAAGATTCGTCAACGGCAACGCACCATGTGCAACCGTTCGCTTCCGATTTTCTGTATTTTTCCGTAAAACATTTAATACCGTTTTCCGTAAGAACTTTTCTTGCTTTCTGCACCTGCGTTGCTGAATTTATCAGGATACACTTTTTCATAATTCTGTTCCTTTCTTTTTATGCGTCATTATATGATATGACGGGATGTCGAAAAAAGAAAGTACAAAGCACCGTCTGCCTTAATGACAGCCGATGCTTTGTTCGTTATTCCGACTTGTTTTTATGTATTTCGATCGAATCGAGAGGGTTGCGCTCTATCGCAGTATCGACCTGCTCGTCTCCGATATGCGTGTAGATCTGGGTTGTTCCGAGGTTTGCATGTCCGAGTACCGCTTGCAGAACGCGGACGTCAACGCCGTTCTGATACATAAGAGTCGCCGCCGTGTGACGCAGTTTGTGCGTTGAGTATTTTTCGGAGTCAAGTCCGCTTTTTTCAATGAAAGATTTGATCATTGTCTGAATCATTCTGTTTGATAGCCGATTTCCGTTTCTGCTCAGAAACAACGCTTTTTCCGCGCCGCCTTTTACATGCGTTTCGGCATATCTGTCGGTAAGGTAAGCTTGAAGTGCTTCTATGCACATTGAATTCAGGTGGAGCCTGCGTTCTTTGTTTCCTTTACCTCTGACAACGACCGATTCACGGTCGAAATCTATGTCTCCGATATCCATTCCCGAAAGTTCGGAAAGACGCATTCCGCAGTTCAGCAAAAGCGTTATTATGCAGTAATTACGGGAAAAATTCTTGCCGTCAACCGATTCAAGCAGTTTCTTCGCTTCAAACAGATTCATGTGAACGGGGAGTTCTTTCGGCTTTTTCGGAACTTCAAGATTCAGCGCGGGATTTTCCTCAATTTTATTGTTTTTTTGCAGATATTTGAAAAGACCTCTGAGTGATGATATTTTCCTGGCACGTGCGCGGGAATGGTTGTCACGTTCGGATGTCGTGTACTGCAAGTAGTTGAGCAGATCGCCAAATGTTAATTTTTTAACAATCTCTATCGGGACAAATCTGCCGTCGGAAGGAATCTCCGCGGACGGAGATCTTACAGAGTTTTCGTCCGCGATCCATTGAAAGAAAAGTTTCATATCCAAATAGTACTGGTCGACGGTTTTCTGAGAAAGATTTTGGACGTTGCGCTTGTAGAAAAGAAATTCGCGGCAATACTCCGGAACAGCGTCGTAAGACAACGATGAACCCATAAAACAGACCTCCGAAATCTGATAAAGAAAAATATCCGTCAAACAGCGTGAAACGAAACGAAGAGATGATCGGTCAGAATCACGCTGTTGGCTGTATTCGAGCGCTGAAAAACTCACATAGACAAACAAAGACGTAAAACATTCAATTTGCAGTCATGCGCGGTGAAAACAAGAGTGAAAACGAAATGTGTTCGTGTTAGTACATAATATTTGTTATAGAAGATGATGTGCATGATATATTGTAGATTTTATAACCATTTATCTGTTGACAGTTTCACATTACAAGAAGGCAGAAACACGCAGGAGCATGATAAAACGTGCTGTAACAGCCAAATACTGTAACCATGACTTTACTCTTCAATTATAACTACCCTCAATTGCGCAAAATATTCATTTTGCGCAATTCGGTATATTTGAATTATAGCACAAAAAACGGAGATTGTCAATCCCCTTTGCGGAATTCGTAATCTCCGTTTGTAATTTCAATGTTAAGAACTTATATGAAATCTTTTTTCTCTTTGTCTTTCCTGTTTTTTATGATCTTCATTCGCGAGAACTCTTCACGCTCTTTTTCTTCAAGCGTGTTGACGATGAATTTGACGGTTGCTTCCTGTCGCGGAATTACAATGTTTTTCAATGAATTTGCTCTGCGCTGTGTTTTTTTGATCGCTATCGCGAGTCTGTATACGGAATTTTCGATCTCCGCAAGCTTAACGCACAGGTCTTTTACCTGAGCGAACTTTGAATAAGCGATATCAAGGGCTGAGTCCGTTTCCGAAAGTCCGTAAGGCACAGCCCCTTCCCTTCTTTCTTCGAGTGTAACGATAGGAACTTCAACGCCCATAACGCTTTTTGTTCTGACACGAACGCCTTTTTCTTCGGGAACAGCTTCCGCGATGCTTTGTATGACGCCTGAAGACAGGTTCGCTTCGATCAGAGACGCGTATGCTTCGGAAAACACCTTGTCGATCTCGGATTGCACGGATGTGACTTTATCGACAAGCAGCATCATTTCGCGTATAAGGATGTTTCTCTTTTTATCCATGAGCTCGTAGCCCGTCTTTGCGAGTGCAAGCGAGCGCTGAGTGCTTATCAGATTGCCTTTTGTAGCGAAAACTGTCGTCGACATATAATCATTTCCTATTTATTGTAATACTTTTCGATATATTTCGGATCGATCCTGTCAAGTTCACCGGCGGGGAGCAATCGGAGCAATTCCCATCCGAGATCAAGCGTTTGATCGATCGTTCTCGACTCGTTAAAATCCTGCGTAAGAAATCTTTTCTCGAACTCTTCACCGAATTTCATGTAAAGTTTGTCAATATCCGAAAGCTCTTCTTCTCCGACGACGGAAGCAAGGCTTCTTGCCTGCTGAACCTTTGAATACGAGGCAAAAAGTTGGTTTGAAACAACCGAGTGGTCTTCTCTTGTGTAGCCTTCGCCTATTCCGTCTTTCATCAGACGCGAAAGCGAAGAAAGTATTGAAACGGACGGATAAACACCCTTCTGTTCAAGACTTCTGTCAAGCACGATCTGCCCTTCCGTGATATATCCCGTCAGGTCGGGGATCGGATGTGTAATATCGTCGTTCGGCATTGTCAGAATGGGGATCTGTGTTATTGAACCGGTCTTCCCTTCCACCATTCCCGCTCTTTCATAGATCGAAGCGAGATCGGAGTAAAGATATCCGGGATAACCTTTTCTGCCCGGAATTTCGTTTTTTGAAGACGAGAGTTCGCGAAGAGCCTCTGCATAAGAGGTCATGTCGGTCAGAATGACAAGAATGTGCATTCCGCATTCAAACGCGAGATATTCCGCCGCAGTGAGAGCGAGGCGCGGGATCATTATTCTTTCCGCAATAGGATCGTTCGACAGATTTTGGAACATAACGACCTTTGAAAGGACTCCCGCTTCCCTGAACTGTTGCAGAAAATACCGGGACACGTCGTGTTTAACACCCATGGAACCGAATACGATCCCGAAATCTCCTTCCGAGCCGAGCCTTGCCTGACGCACTATCTGCGCGGCAAGTTTGTTATGAGACATACCCGATCCCGAAAATACGGGAAGTTTCTGTCCTCGGATAAGCGTCATAAGTGCGTCGATACTGGAAATACCCGTATGAATATAGTTTCTCGGGTACCGTCTGCAAACGGGATTTATCGGAAGACCGTTTACGTCGATATATTTTTCGGCAAAGATCGGACCGAGGCCGTCGATAGGTTCTCCCGAACCGTTGAAAACGCGCCCGATGATCTCTTTGGAAAGACCTATTTCCATCGGCTTTCCTGCAAACTTTGTCCGCGTATTGTTCAACGAAAGACCTATCGTTCCCTCAAAAACCTGAACGATCGCTTTATCACCGACCAACTCGATGACTCTGCCTATTTTTTTCGAGCCGTCGTCAAGACGTATCTCGCAGATCTCCTCGTAGCCGATGCCGCGAACTCCCTCTATTACGACGAGAGGACCGTTTATCCCCGAAAGTCCTTTATATTCAAACTGCAATTGGTCTCACCTCATTTTGAACCGAAGTTTTCCTCAATGACTGCGGAAAACGCCTCGTCGATCTCTTTCTTTTTTGTCTCGAAAACAGACTCGTCATCCTCTTTTATCTCAAATTTCAGACGGATAACTGAGTCGAAAACACCCGTCTTTATAAGCTGAGATATCGGAACGGCTCGCGCAACGATCTTCTGCGATTCGTCGTAAAGATAAAGGATGATATCCATCATCTTGAACTGTCTCTCGATCGACATATACGTGTCGATCTGATGCATGGCGTTCTGTTGCAGAAAACCTACGCGGATAACCTTTGATATTTCAATGACCAGACGCTGGGAATCGGGCAGAACGTCCGCACCGATAAGTTTAACGATCTCCATCAGCTGATCTTCTTCGTTCAGCAGACGCAATATACGGCCGCGGTACTTCATAAAGTTTGCGTTTACGTTTTCGTTGTACCAGGACGAAAGCGGGTCGATATATTCCGAATAACTCGTCATCCAGTTGATCGCGGGATAGTGTCTGGCATAAGCAAGGCTTTTGTCAAGCGCCCAGAAACAGGAGACAAAGCGCTTTGTGTTTTGCGTGACGGGTTCGGAAAAATCGCTTCCCTGCGGGCTGACGGCGCCGATGATCGTTATTGACGCCTCTTCTCCGCCGAGAGTGCGGACATATCCGCCTCTTTCATAGAATTCCGCAAGACGCGACGGTAGATATGCGGGATACCCTTCTTCGGCGGGCATCTCTTCAAGGCGTCCGCTGATCTCTCTTAAAGCCTCAGCCCACCTTGAAGTCGAGTCTGCCATGATCGCGACGTCGTACCCCATATCCCTGTAATATTCGGCGATCGTGATACCCGTATATATCGACGCTTCGCGCGCCGCAACGGGCATATTTGACGTATTTGCGATCAGTACGGTTCTGTCGGAAAGCGGTGTTCCCGTTTTCGGGTCGATAAGTCCCGAAAATTCTTCAAGCACCTGTGTCATTTCGTTTCCGCGTTCTCCGCAACCGATATAAACAATTATGTCGGCATCCGACCACTTCGCAAGCTGGTGCTGGTGCATCGTTTTTCCCGTTCCGAAGCCTCCGGGAATGGCGGCGGCGCCTCCCTTTGCGATCGGAAACATCGTGTCAACGTTTCTCTGCCCCGTGATCAGCGGCTTTGAAAGCGGAAGTCGCTCTCCGACGGGTCGGGGTACTCTGATAGGCCATTCCTGCGTAAGGCTTAGTTCTTCTGTTTCTCCCGAGGCTGTCAGTACCCTTACAAGAATATCTTTTACCGTGTATTCCCCGTCGGGCGCCGCGTAAACGACCTTTCCCGAACACGGAGACGGAGCCCTGTATTCTATTCTCGATGTCTCGGGGCACGTAGCGTAGATTCTCCCGCGCTCAACCGTGTCGCCTTCCGAAACGGTGATCTTTACATTATATTTTTTCTCGGTATCGGTTTTTTCAACATCGCAACCAGTCTCAATATACGGCGATGAGATGCTTTCAAGCGCTTTCAGCGGTCTTTCAATACCGTCAAAAATATTACCGATTATCCCGGGCGCGAGCGTGACGCTCATAGGTTTTCCCGTACGGACTATGGGTTCGCCTGTTTTCAGTCCCGTTGTCGACTCGTATACCTGGATCGTAACTTCGCCTCGGGAGTTGGAAATAACTTCTCCGATAAGCCTTTTGTTTCCGACATAAACGGTCTCCTGCATTTTCAGATCGTCGGCATTTTTGACTTTTACGACAGGTCCGTTGATCGAATATATTGTTATGTTATCGTTCATATTCTCGCTTCCCTATCATTCCGAACGCAGTTTCCCGCTGTTGATAAAATCGGATCTTTCCTTTTCAAGACGGCTGTTGAAAGAAAAGTCCAGCAAAAGGTTTCCTTTTCTGAAAATAATACCGCCGAGTTTCACGGAGTCGTCTTCTTCAACGGAAAGCGAAGGAAAAACGGACGCAACAAGCTCATTTTCATCCTTCATGCAGTATGCAAGATCAGGCGCGCCGAACTCTTTCACAGCACTCTCATAGGCGTTTTTCAGATATTCACCGTATTTTTCGGTCGAACGGAACTCGGTCAGTTTCTTTTCAAGCTCCGAAAAAAGTTCGTTCATGTACTTTTCTCTGCGAACAAGAAAACTTTTTTTCAGTTTCGCTTCTTTTGCGATAAGATCTTTTTCGTCGCGCGCCCTCGTCTCGTCGTAACTTATCGTCTTGATCTCCGCGATCTCGTCCGCGAGACGCTTTTTTTCCGAGGCGACGGTGTCTCCGATCAGTTTTTTTGTCTGAGCTTCCGTTTCTTCCGCGGAGCGCTGAGCGGCCGCGAGAACGGTATCTCGCAGAAGTTCAAGTTTTTCTCTGTTATCCATAAAAACTCCTTCTGAATTTAGAGTTTAACGCCGATCGCTTCGCTGATATACGCGCTGATAGCTTCTTTTGTTCGTCCCGCTCCGTGTCTGTCGGGGATCTCCGCAATAAGCGGAAGAGACCGTCCGAGTTTGATCCCGTTGATATACGACGGCGCGAGTTTTACGAGTTTTTCCGTTATCAGAAGAACTCCGATCTCGGGATCGGCAAGGCATTTTTCAACTTCTGTGCGAAGTTGATCCTCGCTGTCAACGACAACTCCTTCGATCCCGCAGAGACGAAGCCCCATTTTTGTATCGGTATTGTCACTTATAACGAACAGTTTCATTTTTACAGCTTCCCGACGATCTGGAAAGAGATAAGCATACCGTAGATCGCGATACCTTCCGCAAGGGCAACGAAAATAATGGATTTTGCGAACATTGACGGATTTTCGGAAGATGCTCCTATCGCGGCACTTGCGGCGCTTGCAACGGCAACACCGGCGCCGAGACAAGCCAGACCTGTCGAAAGAGCCGCGGCGATGTAAGCCATACCCGTTCCGACAGAAAGATTTCCTGCCGCCGCGACGGCGGTCTCTGTCGTTTCTGCGGCTGCGGCTGTCAGTGGAAGTGCGATGATTATGCCGATGCCGAGAGCAAAGAACATACAGATATTTGTTATAAGAGCGGCTTTTCCGGATTTACCGTTTTTTGAACGTTTTGCCGCAATAACGAGCGGTATCATGGTCATTAACAAGAGCGCAAGTACGATAAGTTTTTCCATTTTTGTATACCTTCCTTAATTTATCTGTTTATGTTACTGCGAAGTCGGAGCGGTGAATATACAACGCCCTTTCCTCCGTAGAATCTGCTGAAAAGTTCGTAAAACTCAAGTCTCAGAACCTGAATGCCGACGATAAGCCCTTCAAGCGCCATAACAAACAGGTTGCCTATCACGATGACTATCAGATTTCCGCTTCCGAAAGCCGCAGTCGGCACCGTTCCCGCAAGTGAAAAGACAACGCCCATCATGCTGGCGTGAGACAGCGCGAACGCTCCGACACGAACAAACGAGAGCGAATTCGTGCAATAACTGAGAAAAGTCTCAAACAGCTCAAAAATATTGCTCATCAGGTATTCGCCGAATTTTTTCGGAAGCCAATCTTTCCTGCCCGAAACGAGCGCGGCAAGCGGCTCTCGGAAAAATATCAGAATTGCAGGAACTACCATCAGCCCGATCACATACGGGGTTGAAAACAGATTGAACGAGATGTCCGAAAACATTCCGAGTATCGGCCCCGCAAGCCCTCCGATGAGAGCGCAGTAAAATATCAATCCCGCAATTCCGTTCGCACCGAACAGCGCGTTTTCAATATCTTTTCGCTTAAAAGAATTGACAATGTTCAGTATCATCGCGACCGCGATGAAGAGCACTCCGACGGCTATCGTTATTCCGAGCGCGGGCATCATGTGATTTGACGGAGTAAAGACAAGTTCCCTTTCCTCGCCGAATATCAGTCTGCTCAGAACGCCCTCATAACCGAAAACGGAATCGTAAACAACGCCGAAGATCGCGGAAAAAATTCCGATCGGAACGAGAATCTTTCCGAGTTCGAGTTTTTTTAATTTCCACGCAAGCGCACCGATTATGCTGACGCATATTCCCTGCCCCAGATCTCCGAACATTATCCCGAAGAAAAGCGAATAAGTCAGTGCGACTATTAAAGTCGGATCGAATTCGCCGTAACCGGGAACGCCGTACATTCGCACGAACATTTCAAAAGGTCTGAAAATAAGCGGATTTTTCAATTTTGTCGGGGCTGTCGAACTTTGGTTTGAAGCCTTTTCTTTCGTAACCTTTATCCCCTTGATTTCGGATATTGCTTTTTCAAAGGCTTTTATGCTGTCTGTCGGAACCCAACCCGCCATATAAAAGTTCGTGTCCGTTTTTCCGCAGTATTTTTTCAGTTCTTCCGTCTCGTTGAGCAGATCTACCGTTCGCAGAACTTCCCCGGCGTACTTTTTGACGTCTTCGAGCAGTTTTTCTTTCTCCGCAACCGCCTCTCCAAGGCTTTTTTTTGCGGAATCGATCTCTTCGTTCAGCAACTGACGCGCCTGTTTCGGGTTTCCGTGTATTTTTGAACTCAGAAACGCCCTCTCGAACTGCAAAGACGCGAATATGCTGTCAACGTATTCGATGTTTTCGGTAGCGGCGAAATACATTCCCCAGACGAAAGTCGACTCAACGGAAGTCGGAATGAAAATGAACAGTTTTTCGTCTTCGATAAAAGAAAGTCTGTTGTATACTTCTTTTGAAAGTTTTCCGAAACGGAATTTGATATGCTCGAGTTTGAACAGATCGGATATATCGCAATCCGTCTCGGACAAAACATCGAGTTGAGACGAGACCTGTTCCGCTTCGAGAAGAGAATTTTTTATATGCAGGATCTTGTCGTCGAGTTCTTTTGTCTTCTGATGAAGACTGTCGATCTGTTCGGACATCTGACCGACATCGTCATCGGTTTTTTCCCCTTCGGGACTCGGCTCGCATCCGGCAAGTGCGGAAAGTTCTTTTGCTTTTATCAAAATCGGTCTGTACGGGTTTTCGTCTTCATATGGCTTCAGATGAGAAAAACCGCGGAGAACCTCCCTGATATTTTCCGGATGAAAACATTCGGTTTTTATAACCGCCTGCGCAGTCTCCGAATATTCCTCAAACGGACCGACAATATTCACGAGCTGCATTTTTGATACCGCCAAAAGTTCACACCGTCCTTTTTATAATCGTATGGCAATCACAGTGTGCGATCGCTCCGAAGCCCGCACAGACCCGCCAATATCCGCTCCTGCGGAAGTCCGTATCTGACGCCCTCGGCTGTATGAATCAGATTTCTTATCTCAATATCTTTCAAAGTCAGATATGCGATCGGAACCGCTATTGACGGCTGTCCCGACATAAGGATGACCCTGTTGAGCGAATATGATATTTCATATTCGTTCGGTATTTTTGTTTCGTCCGTTCCGATATATCTGACATAATACGGGCAGATCTCCGAAAGCGTCTTTCCGAAATCGGATGCGCCGTAAAGCCTTTTAAGTTTGTCGGAGTTCAGCCGCTTTCCGTACGGAAGCATATACGGTCTGACGTCGGAGAGCGGAAACGAACGTTTCAAACGGACAATGCGGCTGATATTTTTGATGTCGATCTGTGTCCCGATCTGATTCCGGATAACGCTAAGATCCGTTTTTGAGATCTCATTTTCCATGATCGAGAACATCGTCGAATAAAACTTTCCCGTCAGAAGCGTTTCGATCGTCGCATAATCAAGGCTCTCAACGTTTTCCCTCTTCAACGCCCCCGCGTAAGGCGTCTTTTCGAGCAGATCGAGAAATTCCGCGGTAGTATTCGCGGAAAGAAGATCGACTATTGTCGGGTCGAGCCTGTCGTCCCCGTCCGCAAGAACGGAACCGATAAACTCCGTTCGCCGTTCTGCCGTTCCGTTTCGCAATCCTCTCAGAACAGACAGAATAAAATTGACCTCTCTCTGCATTCTGTACATATCAAGAGATTTCTTTTTATCTGTCTGAATAAAATTTGAAAGACGCTTGCAGTCGCTGTCAAGTTGTCTTTTCAACAGTTTTTCGAGGCGTTCACGGTGCAGTTCTTTTTCGTCTTCGTTTTCGAGAAGCGCTCCGTAACTTGTTTTATATTTTATATACGAATTTACCTCGGGAAGCGAACGTAAAGCGGCGATCGTTCGGTAATCCTCATCTTTAAGACGGTTTCCGAACATTGCCCGCGCTTTGGCTGTGACCGCTCCGTATTTTATCAATGTTCCGACTGACATGATCAGTTTTCATTCCCCTGCACGTCGACGATACGGTCAAACATTTCCTTCAACCACTCATCTTTATTCGCGCTGTATTTCTCATCGAGCGCGGCGCACTTTGCGGCATATTCATCGTCCATCTGCTCGGACGCTTTTCTGAACGACTTTTTTGAAACATCTGAAGTAGCGGCAATCTCCGCGTATGCCTTTGCAAGTTCGATTTTACGCATTTCGCGTATATTTTCCTGCATTTCGTCTATTTGTTGTTTCTGTTGCTGTTTTGCCGACAGCACGATCTCCTGCGCAAGATGATCGCATTCGACGATCTTGTTCAGAATGTCAGGCATGTCAAGTCCCTCCGATCCCGAATAATCTGCATGTATTTTCAAAAGTTATCTTTTCCGCCTCGTCCTCGGATATGCCCTTGATCTCAGCGAGTTTTTTTGCCACGCACCCGACGAGCCTCGGCTCGTTTCTTTTTCCGCGGTACGGCACGGGAGCAAGATACGGGCAGTCTGTTTCGATAAGTATTCTTTCCATTGGAACCGCCTGCGCCGCCTCAACCGATTTACGCGCGTTTTTGAACGTCAGAACGCCCGAAAACGAAACGTAAAACCCGAGTTTGACAACTTCCTCAGCCATTTCCGCAGAACCGCTGAAACAGTGAAAAACGCCTCTTACGCCGTATTTTTTCACAAGTCTGAGACAATCTTCATGCGCATCTCGGTCATGTATCACGATCGGGACATCAATTTCCCGCGCAAGTTCGAGTTGTTTTTCAAACAGAAAAAGCTGTTTTTCTCGCGTCGGGGTTTCGTAATGGTAATCCAATCCTATTTCCCCGAGACCGACGCATTTTCTCTCGGAAAGCATTTGTCGGAGTTTTTCGAGATCGGATCTGCCGAACCCGTCCGCCGCGTCGGGATGAAGCCCGCAGACCGCGAATATACGGTCATATTCATTTGCAAGTTTTAACGCAAATTCCGAACTTTCGAGATCGTAACCCGCACAGATGACCGCACCGACTCCGTTTTTTTCGAGCGAACCCGACACATACCGTCTGTCAATATCAAAGCGCGTGTCGTTCAGATGCGCGTGTGAATCAAAAAGCATCTTTTTCCTCTTACGGCATTTCAGATTGCGGGGCACCCGCAATCTGAAACGATTTCTGTCTTATTCAACGGTCACAAATATACCCTCGCCGCAGTCAAGAGACGTGAAATACTTTCCGTCAACCGGGACGAGTTCAACGGGCAAGCCCTTAATATATGCGGTGACCTTTTTCGCTCCGTCGAGTTCAAATTCGACGTCCGCGATCTTCTGCTCTCCGAGTTCGGACAGATTTACGAGAGTGAACGCGTGTCCCTCCCCTTCGATCTTGTCGAAACAGCCGATAAGCACGGTCTCATTGGCTTTAATATCTTTTATGGTCGAAAAATCCTCGTATTCGTTGTCAAAATCCGCGTAATCGGGAGAGCGGCGTGTCTTATATGTAAACGCGCCGATGTTCTTGTATTGCATAAATACGTCCGAAACAGCCGCGATCTCCATGTTGACGGTTCTGCCCGCCGACCAGTTCGGAAGTTTCTTTCTCTTGTTGTTCGGCTCCTGCGCGTATGCTCCGCCCACAATGTCATAGCAGAAATGCAATATCGTGTTGCATCCGAAAGACAGCGCCACCCAGCACTGGAAGCGGAAATCCGCCGCGTCGGGACATCTGTTCGGCCCGAATTCCATGGACTGAACGTAAATTCTGAAATCCTTGTTATACTTGCGGCAAATTTGCGCCTGAATATCAAGGCTTCTCAAATATTCGTCATAGGTATATTTCTTTCCGTTATCCTGCAAAAGAGGATAAACGTCCGTGCATATATAATCCGCCGAGGTAACGGTCTTTGCAAAATCTTCGATGTACTGCGTGAAATCCATTTCGCCGAAAACAAACATGGCGGCATACATCGGAAGAAGATTGACATACGTATCCTTTCCCGGATAAACTTTCAGGTATGTTTCAAGCGTATGCTGAATGCGGGGATAATCCGCAGGGCTCGGTTCGTCGTCAAATCCGTTGCCTATCCAAACCGGGCTGTCCTTATAATACGAAGTGTAATTTTTTACATCTTCTTCCGTCAGATCGAGCCCTTTTGAATTCATGACATTGTCGTGAATAATAACTCTGATATTGTACTTTTCGCACATTGCCAATGCGTCTTTGAATATTTTTTCCCAAGTGGGATTGCCCCAAACAACGGTCAAAAACATCAAATTCTGTCCGTGAGCAATATAGTTTTTATAATCGACCTCGGGAATCTCGTTGATAAGTCCCTTTGCCAAATACTCCTCACGGATTCCGTACATCGAGCCGATATCTATCTGCTTTTTCATTTTTCTTCCTCCTCGGAAAGCGTTTTGCGCGCTCTTCATTCGGAACTATCTCATTCCGCACGCTGTTTAGCATATTATATCAGAGAAATCGTAAAAAAACAAGTCTTTTGCCCAAAAATAACAGATTTATTTCAAATCTGACATCAGCCGATAAAACAGACCGTTAATACACAAATAATTACTGTTCGCAAATGCTTTAATTTGCTCTTTCCGTCTTTTCTTCCTTGACAAACATCATCAAAAAACTTATAAGAAGTAAAGCACAGCATATCCACACGGAACGTACGCCTATCTTTCTTGTCAAAAACGTTCCTATTCCTGCGCCCACGGCAAAAATCAGGATAACTCCGAAGTATGTGAACGCCTTTTCAAGAATTTTTTTGTCCTTTGAACGAAAATATGCACACAGCGCTTCCGTTCCGCTCCTCAGATTGCCTATGCACATAGTGCTTGCGTAAGCGTGTCCGCGCACCTTATGAAATGTCTGAACCTGCAACGCGCAGACAAACGAAACAAGAGCATTTGCAACCGCGTCAAGCCTGTGGTCGAGAAACCCAACTATGAAAAGCAAGATTATCTCGCAAAGCAGAATTATCTGCCGCCAATGAATTTTTTCGCAGTTTTTAAGCCGTCCGTGAATAAGCTCCGCAACCGCCGTTCCGATAAGGAAAGAAACAACGGGAACAAGGTATTTCCAAACTTCGCTCCACTCTCCGAGAAACATCGACGAACTCAACAACACCACATTGCCCGTCTGCGCGTTCGCAAAAACTTCATCTCGGCAACAGTATGTGTATGCGTCCTGAAAACCGCCGGAAAGAACTATAAAAACCGCCGCCCGAAACGAGTCGGACATCTGCCCTGTTACGGCTTTTAATCTCATGCGTTTCGCCTCGGAAAAGAAAATACAAACGCCGTATAGGAAAGCATAAAACCAAGAAATGACAAAATCAGCAGCGCAACATTTATTCCCGCCAAAAATTCGCCGACACAGGCGCAAACAAAACCGAGCGCCATGGTAGCGGATGCAAATCGCGTCCAACCGTTTCTTGCGATTGCGTCCGTTGCAAGTTTCAGAACAAGAACAGCCGTTGCAATGTCCACCATGACCGCCATTATAATTTTGAATACCGTTGCCATTAAAAAGACCTTGCTTTCAAATATAAGTTTTCGAAAAAGTCGCTTGACTTTTTTCACCTGATATATTATAATACAAAAGTAGATATATGTAAAATCTTTAATTTGTATACCTGAAATTTATTTTTGATATATCCAAAAGAGGTATTTCGTATGTACATAAACTATGATTATTACCGCGTTTTTTACTTTGTTGCGAAATACGGAAGCCTTTCGCAGGCTTCAAAACAGCTGATGAACAATCAGCCGAACCTGACGCGAACCATCAAAAACCTCGAAAGCGCACTCGGATGTCCCCTTTTCTCCCGCACAAACAGAGGTATGAAGTTGACGCCCGAGGGCGAAAAACTTTTTGAACATATACGAATAGCGTTTGACCACATCGAAGCGGGCGAAGCCGAAGTCACGGAAAGCAAAAACCTGCAAAACGGAACTGTATTTGTCGCAGCAAGCGAAGTTGCGCTCCGTTGTCTGCTGCTTCCTGTTCTTAAAAAGTTCCGTCTTAAATATCCAGGCGTCAGAATCCGTATCAGCAATCACTCAACGCCGCAGGCAATAACCGCGCTCAAAGACGGCATTGCGGACATCGCAGTTGTTACAACCCCGACAATCGAAGCGCCGTCCCTGACAGAAATAGTAGTTCGCACCATACGCGAAGTCGCTATCTGCTCCCCATACTTCAAATCACTTATAAACAAAAAAGTTTCGCTCTCTTCCCTGCCGAATTATCCTATAATCTCGCTCGGAAAAGACACCAAATCATTTGAATTTTACTCCGAGTTTTTTGCCGACAACGGCGTTCCGTATCTGCCAGACATTGAAGCCTACACCGCAGACCAAATATTGCCCATGGTCGAAGCCGACCTCGGCATCGGCTTTGTCCCCGAAGAATTTATTCACCCTACGGACAACGTCTGCGTAATCGACCTGAAAGAACAAATTCCGACCCGCTCGATTTGCCTGATTCAGCGAAAAGAACAGCCCCTCAGCGTCGCCGCCAAGGAACTGAAAAAAATGATTTTGGAAAACATATAACACAATCGCGCCCGAGATACC
>CABKLX010000002.1 GCA_902373415.1 uncultured Eubacteriales bacterium
GCAAGGTTGATTTTTTAAACATAGAATCATGTATATTGCATCCGGATAATAGAAAAGACAAAACAAAAAATGTTAGAATGAGCATATAGTTGTTTTTCCTCATTTATCTTCCAGCTCCTACTCGTACTATATATATACAACAACCTTTCATATTTTTTGCTAAACTTCGATCAAAGCAAGGGTTTGTGTGACCTCCGTACAATATATCATTATTCTTTATGCTAGTTATCATTGCGACATGATAAATTTCATCTCCTTGTTTTTTTGCAAAATATACAATATCTCCTCTGCGCAAATTATATCTTTTGGCATATTCAGCTATTTTGTTTGCTGAATTTATCATTATAGTTCCGTAAGTGTATTTGTTTGAAGGATTGGAAAAATACAAAAAATGAGCGTGTGCTAGTCTCCAACTTGCGCCAACGTCCCAAATGTAGTTTTCATTGTTTCGCATCCAGGTGAAAATATAAGAAAAAGTATAATCCTTTTTGTATCTGCGGGAGTACCACGTATTATCCATTGGAATACCACCGGCAAAAAGACACTGTGAAATAAAATTTGCACAATCTCCTCTAGCATAAAAGTAATATTTTTTATTGCGCCATAGATACCATTTATGTAGATAATTAACAGCCTTGTTATAGTCATAGTATCCATTTTTATCGATTCCTAAAATAAATGAGTTTCCACAATAGGAAAACAGATTGTATTCATTTAAAAACCCAATAATATCAGTATCATCCGCATTCAAAAATCTGCCCGTTACGGGATCGTAATATCTTGATTGCAGATAGTAGAGTCCGGACTCGTTATCGTAGTAATATCCTCTGTAACGGAACGGGTTTGCTGTGCCGACACGATACCAATTGTCTGTCGTATCGACCATACTTGTGATATTTCCCCATGCGTCATAGGTATATGTTACGAGTTTTCGGAAGTCGGATCTTGATGATCCGTCGGCGGTTCCCCAGATTTCAATTATATCTCCCTGCAAGTTCTTCTTAAAGAGATAATTGTTTCCGAGATAGTTCATTCCGACGGGGCTGCCCGATGCGTCATAGAAGAAGTACTCATAATCGAGGCTCGTTCCGTTTGTTACTTCCTGCGCGACTATATTCGTTCCGTCAAGAAGGAAACGGGTTCTTATTGCGCCTCCGTAATTATTCATGATACGGATTCCGTCTTCATTATAGGAATAATAAGTCGTCGTTCCGCTCGTATTGCGCAGAGAGATCAGTTGTCTTCCGCCGTTCCAGCTGAAAGACATCCCGTCGCGGTATGTGAGCGGGTTACCGTTCGCGTCGTATGTGATCGTCCCGCCGTTATATGAAGTCAGTTTGTCTTTCCAACTTGTGTCCGAATAGCCGTAATCGGCGGTTGAGGTCGGTTCTGCCGTTATCTGTTCCGCTGTTGTATACGGATATTCTTTCTTGGAAAGAATGTTTCCGTTTCCGTCGTATGAATAAACGAATGTTTTGTTCTGCGTCGCGCTGTCGTTTCGAATAAGCTGTCCGAGCGCATCGTAAGAATAACTTTCGGCAAGTGTCGATGCTTGTGCCGCGCTGTCCTTTTTGCTGACAGTCAGAATATTTCCGTTGGCATCATAAGTATATGAGAGTTCTGAACCGTCGGAATATGTGATCTTGCTTATAAGATTTGTCGCCGCGGGAATTCCGTTTTCGTCTGTAACCGTTCCGTGAACATATTCGTATGTCGCGGTCAGTTGTCCGCTTTCGCGAATATTTGAGACTATCTCCGAAACGGTTCTTCCGAGCACATCGGTCTCTGTCGTTTTTTCAAAGATACCGTAAGGAGATTGCTCGTTTGCAACATTTTCGAGTGTGATCGTCGTTGCGTTATCCGATGACGTTATCGAATAATCCAATTTGATGTTCCCGAACTCGTAGCCGAAGCCGATCGTTTCGTCCGAATTGTCGTCTTCCGTTATTGTCAGAATAGTTCTGTAAACATGGGGGCTGACGGTGTCATCGAGGTATTTGAAGTCCACTCGGATGACATTTTCGTCCTCGTCATAGGTATAGAAATACCCCGCGTCCATGCTCCAGATCAATACATTGTCGAGAAGCCCGTCGTCGTTGTATGTATATTCGTATGTCTCAAATGCCGAAAGGTCACCTTTATTATACTCGACCATTTCAATTTTGTCAAGCGAATTGTAAGTATATATCACTTCGTCGCCGTTCGCGCAGACCCGTCCCCGATAAGCAGTTTTTTTCCTCGCGGAAAGCGTATTTTTACCCCCCCTCTGTTATAATAACGTTCCAAAAACGAAAATGTGACGGAAAAAGACGGAAAAAGTTTCCACAGACGCGAAAAACGGGATTTTTTTCCTGTACAACGTTTCAAAACGAAAAATGTGACATAAAAACCGAGGAACTTTTTATTAAATCTTTTTATGGGCAAAAAGATTTAAAAAAACCTTGAAAAATGTTTCATTGTGTGGTATAATTTATGTCAAGATGTAAAAGTTGCGGGAAGGAAGAAAATATGCTCGGTATTTATCTCGCGGCGATCGAATCCGAGGAAGATCGCGCGACGTTTGCAAAAATATATACAATGTACGGCGAGAAGATGTTCAAATATGCACTGGATCTGCTGAAAACGTCAAATGAGGACGCGGAAGATGCGCTTCACGAATCTTTTTGCCGTATTATAAAGGCTTTACCCGTGCCGGACGATCCGGAAACAAAGGCGGTCAGGAATTATCTTTTTATAACGGTACACAGCGTTTGCAGCGATATGCAGAGAAAGAGCAATGTTGAAAATATCAACACGGTCTGTGCGGACGACATCGAAGATATTGCGGACGGCGGCGATCTTCCGGACGACACCGTGATGAAAAAAATGAGTTACGAAGATATTCTTGCGCGGATACGAAAACTTCCCGAAGATCTTTCCAAGCCTTTTATGCTTCATTATCTGAGCGAATTGGCTTACGGTCAGATAGGTGTTTTGCTCAATATATCCGAAGCCGCCGCAAGAAAAAGGGCGTCAAGAGTCAAAGGCATTATTCTTGACTCAATAAAGAAGGACGGCGCAGATGTCGGATAAAGAACTTTTGAAAAAGGTTGCGGAGGATCTGTTCGATGATTTTTCGGCTTTGTATCCGCTTTCGGATGAAAAGGTCGAGTTTTCCGAACGTCACCGCGAGCGGATGAAAAAACTTTTCGGGAAAAAGAATTATTTTGCGATCTTTTATGCCGTTCCCAAGAGGATACTGATTGCTGTTCTCGTGTTTTTGATCGTGATAGTTCTTCCGCTGTCTGTCAAGGCTATCCGCGAGCCGCTGTTCAGTTTCTTCTCCGATACTTTCGGAAGTATAACGCGTATTTTTCCTTCCGAAAAGGAGAAGGATGCGTGGCTTGATCAGAAGATTGAAGAATATTACGAACTTCGTTACGTTCCCGCCGGCTTTGAACTTATCTCGGAGGAGCGCACAGATGTTTTCTTCTCGCAAACATATACGGACGGAGATAATACGTTTGTTTACGAGCAGAAAAAACTCGGAAAGGGTTCCCTTGCCGTTCCCGACGGAGCGGAGATCATCGACCGAGAACTTGCCGTGGAAGGAAAAGAAATACTTTATTATAAATATGAAGGAAAGAACGTATTTTTATGGAATACGGGAATTTATGAACTGAAATTGACCGCAGACGAAGGGATCACGCAGAAAACTCTCGAAAAGATCGCGGAGAATGCGTTGAGCGACAGGGCGGTCGAGGAAAAAAAGGTTCTTGACCAAACGGAAGACCTCGTTCCGGTTGAGCCTGTCACATATCCTCCGGAAACCTTGCCGATCGAGTTTCCGTTTAATCTTCCGAAGGGATTGAAGATACTCTCGTGGAAAGATTGTTCATTGTCGGAGGAGGAATTTAGTTTTCGCGTGTATGTCGGAAATGATGAGGGGAAAAAAATTGCCCTGTTCGAGATATATTCTCCGACGTCGAACAGAGTTACAACTGTGCTTGATGTTGAGAAAAAAGTTCCGATAAACGACGATATAGTCGTGAGTTGGTTCGAGAATGTTCGCATATATATGTGGGCGGATTCCGAGTACAGTTATGAGATAGCGTTCTTCTACGATTATGCGTCTCACGAACAGGTATTTGATATGATAAAAGAACTATATAAATAAGGAAAGGAATCAACCATAAAAAAAATCATTTCTGTTTTTCTTGCCGCCGTTGTTTGTGCGTCAATGTTCGTCGTTCCCGTTTTCGGGGCATTTGCGGAGGAGACTTCCTCCGTTCCGGATCTCGACGATCCCGAACAGCGTCTGGCGTATGAGCTGTCTTTCGTTCAGGGCGAACTTTCGCGCGAAAGGGTCGTCTATCTTACCTCGCACTATGCTACAATCACGCTGTCTTCCGGCGGAACAGTGACGGGAGAAGGTCATGCGACTGGGCTGGCGAATACGGTCACGAGTCTGTTTATATCCAGCGATACGAGTCCGGGAAATGGAAGACCGTTGACAACAACACGACACTCGTTTCAGGTTATGAGGGAGAGGCGTCCATCGTATGCTCGGATTCGACAAAGATAATTTCCGGCTATGATTACAGGATCTCGTATACGGTCTATGCGTATAGGTATAATACTTATCAGAGTTTTACCGGAAACAGCAGCACGGTGCATTATTAAGATTTTTCCGATGAAAAGGTCATAAAAAGCTCCTGAAATCCGACAGGTTTTCAAAATTCTCTCAAAAAGGAAGACTCTCCGTTCTGCGGAGCGTCTTCCTTTTTGTCTTATTCAATTTTAATTAAAACTCATTATGACGTTGCGATCTTTTCTCCGTCCGGACATGAAAATACGCAATGATCCTTTTCGTATCTCAATCGGCTTTCTTCTGGAGATATGTATGTCGGAACGAGTTCCTTCATCAGCGCGCGTATATCAACCGAGTCGTCAAGCATGACGTTGTAAAGATGATCTATCTTTTCTCTGAAATCAGACACAAGCGGAGGCGGATCGTCAACATAGATCAGATTGTTCGCCGTCTTTTTCAGGTTGGCGGTATCTATCAGCAGTTCTTCGTAAAGTTTTTCGCCGGGACGCAGACCCGTAAACTCGATATCTATATCTTTATACGGAGTATATCCCGAAAGACGGATAAGATTTTCGGCAAGATCGAGGATCTTGACGGGTTTTCCCATATCGAGGACGAATATCTCGCCGCCCTTCGCGTATGTTCCCG
This sequence comes from uncultured Eubacteriales bacterium, assembly GCA_902373415.1. Taxonomy (GTDB): domain Bacteria; phylum Bacillota; class Clostridia; order Oscillospirales; family UBA644; genus UBA644. The sequence continues at coordinate 5,219 of CABKLX010000002.1, forward strand.
CTTCGAGAACGAGAGACACGGCTTCCGGTATCGTCATGAAATATCTGATGATGCGCCTGTCCGTCACGGTCACGGGACCGCCGTCCGCGATCTGTTTTTTGAAAAGCGGGATGACGCTTCCGTTGCTGCCGAGAACATTTCCGAATCTGACCGCAACATATTCGGTCGCGGAGCGGTCGTTGAAATATTGCACGACCATTTCGCAGAGACGTTTTGACGCCCCCATGACATTTGTCGGGTTGACCGCTTTGTCCGTCGAGATCAGAACAAACTTTTCCGCGCCGTACATATCCGCCGCTTTTGCTGTTTTGAATGTTCCGAACACATTGTTCTTGATCGCTTCGTTCGGACTGTCCTCCATAAGCGGAACATGCTTATGCGCCGCCGCGTGGAAAACGATCTGCGGTCTGTAAAGTTCAAACACGGCTTCGACTCTCTTGTGATCTCTCACCGAGCCGATCAGCGTCACGAGATCAAGCGCGGGGTATTTTTTACGGAGTTCGTTTCGTATATCGTATGCGTTGTTCTCGTAAACATCGAAAACGATAAGTTGTTTCGGCAAATAGCCCGCGATCTGTCGGCACAGTTCGCTTCCGATCGAGCCCCCGCCGCCGGTAACAAGAACGACTTTGTCCTTTATGTAAGCCGAAACATTTTCCATGTCGAACTTGACCGGTTCTCTTCCGAGAAGGTCTTCGACCTCGACTTTTCTGAGATTGTCGATATGTACCGAGCCTTTCAAAATGCTGTCAAGCCCCGGAATGAGTTTCAGAAAGCAACTCGTCTGTTTGCATATCTCCAGAATTTTCGCCTGTTCCGCTTTCGGCGCGGAAGGGATGGAGAGCCATATCTCGTCTATCCTGCGTTTCTGCGCGTTTTCGATGATCGTGTCTCTGTTTCCGACAACCGGCACCGAATGCAGCGTCGTTCCGATCTTTGAGCGGTCATCGTCAATGATGCAAACGGGTATAAAATTGCGAACCGATTTTTTCTCTTTCATTTCTCGGATAACGGTCTCGGAAGCCGAACCCGCTCCGATAATCATAATGCGAACCTGTTTGACTCCGCGCATCTGCCAATGTTCACGAACAGTCCGAAGCGCTCTGTAAGAAAATCTCGAAACGAGAAGAACGAAGGTTATAAGGAAAAACAGAAAGATGAAAAACGCAGGTTTCGCCGCGACCTTTCTGTTGAATGAAAGCCCTATAAGAAGAAGAAAAAGCCCCGTGTCGATAAAACCCGCTCCGACGGCGCGTAAAAGTTCCCACATTCCCGCAAACTGCCAGATACTGCGATACAGACCGAACGAAAAGTGAATCAAAATCGAAACGACCGTAAATACCGCGATAAAAATTATCCGACTTTTTTCGTCTCCTATGAAATTGAACGCCTGATAAAGAGAAAAATCATCGTATATCAACATATACGAGAATATCCATGCCAGATTTATCAGCACGATGTCAGCTATCCCGAAAAGAAGTTCTTTTGCTATCCGGGAAGAGCCTTTTGCCGACGAAGTCATTAAACGGACCCCCTGTGCTTAAATTAAATCGTGGAATGTATTGTTTAATTTCCACCCGATTGCATCTATTATACCATTGTGACACCATTTTGTCAATATTTATTCCCCTAAAAATTCGCGTTCCGGACCTGTTTTTATATCGTTCGGGCATATATGCGCTTTTTTGTTTTATCTGTATATATCCGAGATCCGAGGCTCTCCGAAAAAATTTTCCCCCGCTCGGATGAGCGGGGGAAAACATGATTTACGGTTATTTTGGCGTATGATCAGTCGTCGGAAGTTCTGACGTTGACAAGTTCGATCTGAATCTGGATCGCATCGAGCATCAAAGCGAGGAAATCACTCTTCGCCATTGTGTGCTGCTGCTCGTTTTCTTCTTCCTGTTCGTAAAGATCAACGAGTTCCTGCAATGCCGCGAGCTTTTCAAAGAAGCCGCTGAGAGAGTCTTCCGTGTACGGATATGCACCGTCTTCATCCATTGCGTCTGTCATATAGTTGTTGAATTCGGTCATATCGTTGAGAAGGATCTTCGCCGCGTTGTAAACGCCGTCGAGCGTTACGTTCGTAAGAGTCGTGGATCCCGATCCCGTGGCCTGGTTCGGGTCTTCGCCGGGCTCAAAAACTCTGATTTCGGAACGCGCCTGCTGCAAATAGTAGGTCGCGCTGATCAGGTTCTGATAAAGCGTGTCAAGTTTTTCGGGATCGGTTCCGCCCGCATTCGCGTAATTCTCGTACTCGGCTCTCGCCTCCTCGAACTTTATGATCGCCGCTTCGAGTTTTTTAACGGTGTGGGACTCAAAGAGCTCTCTGTAATTCTTGATCGCGCTGTTATAGTATTCCATAACCTTGTTGTAAACAACTTCGTAAACATTGATATCCAACTTCTTGGTCATGAGCTCGTCGCGCGCCGCAACAATCTTTTCGTAAGCATCGCGGAGGTATACGTCGGTCGTCCTGTAATCGTTCGCTGCAATGAAGAAATCGTTTACATAGTTTTCAAAAGCGGTATAGTCTGCCTGATCGTAATATCCGAGTTCTTTATCGTACGATACCGAGAAGACAATAAGTCTTGCCGCTTTTTTGAAAGTCTCTCCGACAAACAGCGAAGCTCTGAAGGTCTCGATTGCGCTGTCTCTGATGTTGAGAAGCTTCATGTACCTTGTTGCTTTTTCGCCGTATTTTTCCTTGAAAGCCTCATCGGACAGCTCATCCGGAGATTCAACAACATAGGGAGAAAGGTCTTCTTTGTCGGGATATGCGGTCTTGTCGTATTCTCCTCCGAGATAGTAATTGTCGTCAACGTATTTTCTCATTTCTTCCGCTGTTGCATCGGGGTCATTATATGCTGCGTACGCACCCTCAACCCATGCTTTGTAGGCAAGAGTCGCTTCAGAATTCGGATTCTCCTGGGATGCGTTTATAAGTTCTTCCAGTTTCCATTCGAAAGGCGGAATGTAAACAAGATTTACGATATCGACCGTCTCGTTCGTTTCAAGGTTGCGATAAAGCAGACCTTTGAGATTGTTGATTTCTTTGTCTCCTTCGAATTGAACGAGCGCATCATAAGCCGCGTAGTAATCCTGCAGAGCCTTCCACATCTCGGAACGCGTGATCGTAAGGATCCTCGGATTACCTGTGGACGAATAGCAGATAGCCGCAATTTCGGCCGCGGCTGCTGCAAGGGCTCTCCAGCTTTCGATCGTGTAATCTCTGCGGGATACCTTCATATATCCCTTTTCTCCGAAAGCGACCTCCTCGTTGATAGCCTGCGTTCTGAGAAACAGCGCGTTCTGAAATTCGCGATATGTCTTTTCGGGATCCGAATAATCCATCTGTTCGGGATCCCAATCGCCGAAAACTTTGAAAAGGAAAGCTTCAAGGTCTTCAACCGCCGCCGAAGATCCCTGCTTGAAAAGCGCCGTCGCCTCTGCGACGAGTTCTTCGAGTTTGACGGTCGCTTCCGCTTTCGTTTGCATACCTTCCGGCATGTTCTGATAATCGTCTCTCGCCTTTAATTTGGTTGCGATTGTTATGAAGTTCTGGACTTCTTTTCTCAGAGTCGCAACATCTTTTCCGGTCGTGCCTTCCGCGGAAGACGCAAAAGTGAAGACCGCAACGAGTGAAGCGCAGAGGCAAAGCGCCAAGATTGCCGAAATAATTCTGTTTTTCATGATCAAATTGCCTCCTTCTTTATTCGTAATAATACTCAAGTTGCATGTTGGTCATATCGAAGAAGAGGTTGTTGAGCGCATTCAGGAGATCTTCGTCCTTGGTCGCTGCCGCATCAGCCTCTTCGATCGAGTCATAGTTGCCCTCTTCGATATTCTTCTCATAATTGTCGATTTTCAGGAGAAGTCTTTCAAGCTGCGTTATATCTTCTCCGAACGTAACGGCGTCGTCCTCGGTGAAGGGATACTTGTCGGTTCCCGAATCGCCCGTCACATCGGAGATGATGTCGTTGTAGTACGCTCTCGCTTTTTCCGCGACCGCTCTTGCGACATCGACTATCTGGGCGTCGTTGCGGAAGAATTTGAGCATTCCGTCATCCTCGGCTTCATTATTGCCGGACAAGGAGTAGGGCATCGATCCTTTTGCCGCGACGAGGTCGATAATCCTCGCTTTTGCTATCTCTTCCCAGAACTTGAAGTCGGAAGTGTCCTGTTTGCCTTCGGCTTTGAGCTCGGCAAGTTTAGCCATCGCGTCATTATAAAGAATAAGCACCCTTCTGAACGCGCGCAGAGCGTCGATATCGAAAACGTCGGAGTTCAGAAGCTCGTCGTTGTCAAAAGATTCCTCGTAACTCGACGCATCTGTTATATAGTTCTCTTTGTAAAACTTGATGATGGAATTGCCGTACGATTCGTAAGCCTTTACGAGATACGGAACCTGTTTGAAGGTTTCGTTCGCTTCCATGATCGTTTCAAGCGCCGCATAGAAATCGGTTTCTTTTGCTTCCGGAGTCCCGAGGAGCGAATCACCCGTCGAGAATGCCGCGGTATAAGTGTTCCACGCATCTTCATCGTATGCTCCGCCGTCGTGGTTTTCATTCTCCATCAGAAAATAAAGATAGTTCTTATAGTCTCTGAAATTCGAGTGAACGAAAAGCGTATCTATGTAGCGTTGGATTGTACTATTACGAAGATACGTATAATCGTAATGATATGTCGTCGCTCTGTATTCGTAAACCGGCTTGCCTTCGTCATCGAATACGGGCTTGCCGTCTTCTTTCATTTGAGACTTTTTATAATATGTAGTACCGAAAAGCTCGTAGCCCTGTTCTTCAAGTTCTTCCGGCGTGAAGGGGCATGCAACAAGTGCTCCGTTTGAGTCGGTCATAAGAAGATCGGTCGTTATATACTTTTCGATATCTTCAACCGTTGCGTTCGGATCTTCAAACGTTGCTTTCGCTCCCGATATCCAATCCTCAAACGCCTTTCTTGCCGCGGCTTTGTCTCCGAGATGCAGACGCTCTCTGACGGTCTGCGCGAGTTCGGATGTGTCGTCCGAGTCGCCTCTGTTCAGATATAAGTCAAACGAAATGCCGGTCAGCTTTTCCATGTTTAACGTGTCAAAAAGATAACCTTTCAGTCTGTTGATCTCAAGCGCTTCCTCGTCCCCGTCTATCTTAACGAGCGAGTCAACGATCTTGAAGTAATCCTGAAGAATGTAGTATACTTCCGAGCGGGTCGCTTCCGCAAGACCCGTATAAGGATGCGCTGCCGAAACCGTGAAATAATCGATTTCGAGTTTTCTCATGAAGTCCGCGATAACTTCCCACGAGTCGATGGTATAATCTTCTCGAACAAGATTGGAGAAGCCTCTCGTCTCGTCCTTATAAAGAACTTGATCCAGCGCTTTGTATCTGAGCAGAAGCGCGTCCTGGAAATCTCCGTAGGGCTTGTTTGCGTCAACGAACTTGAACTTCTCGTTGTCCCAGCCGCCGAAGAGTTCGAGAAGGAAAGCCTCCGCTTCTTCCTCGGTCACGGTCTTCCAAGATTTGAACATTGCCGTCGCTTGCGCAAGCTGTTCCTCAAGCTTGACGGTTGCGGGATCTTTGGTCTGCATTCCTTCGGGCATCTTCTGGTAGTCGTCGCGCTTTACCTGCCCCGTTGCGACCGTTATGAACTCTTTAACGTATTTCTGCATCTCGGACTTCGACATAGCGGTTCCCACTTCATCGATGATGATCTGCCTTTCGGCGAAAGCCGGAAGAGATACGGAAAGAATAACGGAAACCAGAACGGCTACCGCAAGAATTGCAGACAGAACTCTTTTTTTCATTTGTTTCCTCCTTCTGTGCTGCTGAAAAATTTTTGCACCTTCGTCACGCCCTTCATGAGACGCGCGGCGAAAATATCTGTTTCGGGTTTTACCCACACTACAATTATAATACAAAAACATTGAATTTGCAAGAGAAAATAAACTTTCGTAAAATTCTTCGTGTAAAATGCACAAAGCATAAAAAGAAAAAAGCGCAATATAAACAATCACGCTTTATCTATTTGTACTTTTTTCGTTGAAATCGCGTCTTTTTTTTCACTCTTCGGCTGTCTTCTTTCCGTTAATCCGGCTCGTCGGCGCCGCCTCGAAAGGGCACCGCCTTCCGAGACGGCTGCCGAACCGGGGCTTATACTATTTTCAGAAAGCCGTATCTGTCTCCGTATCTGACGAGAAAATGCCCGTCGGAGGCAGCTTCTATATCGTCGAATTTTGTTTCGACGACAAGTTTTCCGCTCTTATCGATTATTCCCCATTTGTCCCCGATGCAAACGGGGGCGTATCCCTCGGAGAAATCTTTTGCGTTGTCATATTTCGGAACGACGGCTTCCGCTCCGTTTTTATCGATGAACCCCCATACGGTCTGTTTATCCTCCGTTTTTGCGACGCGCGCGAGGCCGTTTCCGGTCATGTCGTATGCGAAAGTGTAAGTTCCGTCCGTGACCGTTTTGCCGTCACTGTTGATGAACGAATATGCGTACACCGACGCCGCGATGTTCTCCGAGACGCGGGAGAGCCCGTTTTTGAACCCGTAAACGTTGTCATAAGACGCCGCGATGACTTCCGCGCCTTCCGCGTTCAGATATCCCCAGGCGTAGACCGCACCGGTCGAGACGCCCGAAGACGAAACGGTTCCGTCCGATATTTTCGCCTTGAACGGAGCGAGTCCTTCGGAAAAGTTCCCCGCGTCAAGATATTTCGGTTCGATAACGGTCTTGCCCTCTTTGTCGATAAAACCGTTCAGGTCCTCCTTTTCGACCGTGAAGTTGACCGAACACAATCCTTCCGAGAAAGGGTTGGACGTCAGAAAGCCCTCGGCGATGATCTCTCCGTCGGTATTTATATATGCGCTCATATCCCCGATCTCGACCCGTGCGATCCCTTCGGAAAAGGAGCTTGCGTCGGAAAAAGACGTCAAAGTCTGCGCTTCCGTCCTTGTTCCGTCCTCGGCGGTCTTTTCGGGTACGGTGACTTTCAGAATATTTCCTTCTTTGTCCGTATATTCGTAATAGTTTCCTCTCTTTACGAGAGCGAATCCGTCGGAAAACTCGGCGGCGGCGGTGTATTGTCCTTCGACAACGACCTTTCCGCTTTTATCGATATATCCCCATTGTTCGCCCGCTTCGGTTATCGCGGCGCAAAGCCCTTCGGAAAACGAGCCGACGGCTTCAAACGCGGGTTCGATGGCAAAATCCCCGTTTTCATCGACAAAACCCCATCCGTTTTCGGTTTTGACCGCCGCCAAGCCGTCGGAATACGGGCGCGCGTTCAGATATCTGACTTCGTCGGCGGAAACGATCGCTCCGTCGGTGATCTTCGGGACGGAGCATCCCGAAAGCAAAGCCGTCGCAATAACTGCGGCGAGGAAGAGCGTGACGGTCTTTTTCATGTTGTATCCTTTCCCGAAAACCGTTATTTTTCGGATCGTCGTGTTATGCTGACAGTATAACACAGTTTTCTTTAATTTGCAACAGCCGACCGCATTTTTTACGCAATGTTTTCCTTTTTGACTTGCGGGGAACGATTTCGGCGTTTCACGGAAAACTCCGTCGCCCGAAAAAAACAATATCCCTATGGGATATTCCGTGACTCAACAAAAAAAATTCGGTTCTTACCTATTGACCTTTTTTGTTTTTGGTGCTATATTATGATGTATACTGCCGCCGTATCGCGCGGAAAAGGGGAGGACGAAAAAACATGGCAGACGTGCGTTTGAAGATAACTTCAAGACAGAACGAAACCGTCAAAAAAACCGTCCGCCGCTGTTCCGAACCCGATTGCGATCTCTTCCTTGTCGAGGGAGCGAGATTCGTCACCGAACTCGATCCGAGAGACGTGAAAGAAGTTTTTACGACGGCTCCCGAGGAGTTTTCGTCCTTCCTCGAAAAACTCGGAGACGTTCCCGTTTATGAGGTGACCGCTCCCGTTATGGAAAAACTCTGCGGCGTTGTCGGCGCTCAGAAGATCTGTGCGACGGCGTCGAAAAGAAATCCCGAGATGCCGGATCGGCTTGTCCTCCTTGACGGCGTCCGCGATCCCGGAAACGCGGGCACGATCGTCAGAACCGCCGCGGCGTTCGGATTCGGGTGCATTTTTTCCGAGGACAGCGTAAATCCTTTTTCGGGAAAAGTCGTTCGGAGTTCCGCAGGTGCAATCCTTCCCGCATATATAGAAAGAACGGACCTCTCGAAGGCGATAACGGAACTGAAAAGCAAAGGCTTTTCCGTCTTTTCTTCCGAACTTGACGAAACCGCGCGCAGACTTTGCGACTTTCCGAAATATACGAAAAAAACGGCACTGATCGTCGGCAATGAAGGCTCGGGCGTCCGCCCGTCCGTCTCTGTTTTGGCAGATGAAAAATTGTATATTCCGATTAAAAATACAAATTCTCTGAATGCCGCCGTCGCCGCGGCGATAATGATGCATTATTTTTCGGAGGTATGAAAAGGTGAACGAAAAGAACGCGGCTCTCTGCCTGTGGCTCTGGGACGTCCTCGGCTTCGACCCGAAGAAGACCGCGGATTTTCTGCTGACTTTTCCCGACCCCGAACGCGGGTATGAACTTGCGGTGAGCGGCGAACTTGACGAAGAGATCTTTCCGAGCCGCTTTCTTGAAAAGGCTACGGAGAAAAGTCTCGAAGTCTATGCTTCCGATCTGGCTTATTACGCGGATAAAAATATTGATATAATCACATTTTATGACAGGGAGTACCCAACGGGGCTTGCTCTTTCGGAAACTCCTCTCCCGATACTTTTCGTTCGCGGAAAAATTCCCGAAACGTTCAAAAGACCTTCCGTGTCTCTCGTCGGAACCCGCTCATGCACGCCCTCGGGAGCAAAATTTTGCGCACGGATGTCATATGGGCTTTCGCTTCACGGGTTTTCTGTAGTGACAGGCGTTTCGGAGGGTATAGAATCGTTTGCCCTCGCGGGCGCTTTGCAGGCTCCGAACGCGACCCCCGTCGCCGTTGTTCCTACCGCCGTGGATAAAGTTTATCCGAGCGAAAGTGAATATTTATGCGATTCCGTTGCAGAGCGCGGCGCTGTTATCGGAGTATTCCCGTCCGATGCGAAGATACCGATCAGGATGTCCTTTTCCGTCGCGAACTGCGCGCTTGCCGCCGTAACGCATGGGACGATACTTTTCGAGGCTTCGCCGACGAGCGGAAGTCTGGCGGCGGTCAAGTCCGCGAAACGTCAGGGAAAACTCGTTTTCGCCGTTCCCGGACAGCCGGGCACACCCGCCTCGGGCGCGGCGAACGACCTTATTAAAAAAGGCGCGCGGATATGCACGGGGCTGAATGATGTGATCGACGCGTATAATGAAGAATATTCGCCTCTTTTCGGAGGTAAAATAGAAAAACTGAAACAGTCGGACGTCACAAAAGACCGAAGAGCGAAGCAAAAGCGTGAGCATGAAAAAACGGAGAAACTGATCGCTTCTCTCGATTCTTCCGAAAGGGAGATACTCGCTCTTCTTTCCGAGCCGAGACAGGCCGACGATCTGTGCGAGGAACTGACGCTTCCTTTTTCCGAGATCGTCACCGCTCTGCAATCGCTCGAAATGCAAGGGCTTGTCCGCAATACACCCGAGGGATATGTCGCGGGATGACCGAAACGAAAATTCCCTTTCGGATCAAGAAATTTCCGTATGATAAAAAGGAGAAAACGACACATGGCGCAAAAAACGACCGCCGCGAAAACGGCAACTACGAAAAAGACAGCAAAAACGCCGAGAAAGTCGGGAAAGTATCTGCTCATAGTCGAGTCCCCGACAAAGGCGAAGACCATAAAAAAGTATCTCGGGGACAAATATGAGGTCCTTTCTTCCGTCGGACACATAAAGGATCTTCCGGCATCCCGTCTCGCCGTCGATATCGAACACGACTTCAAGCCCGAGTTCATCGTTCCGAGAAAAACGGGAAAAGCGGCAATCATCCGCGAACTCAAAGCGGCAAACGCGAAATACAAAAAAACATATCTCGCAACAGACCCCGACCGCGAAGGCGAAGCCATTGCGTGGCATCTGGCGCAGGAATTGGGTCTTGACGTGAGCGACGATATAAGAGTGACCTTCGATGAGATAACGAAAAAGGAAGTCACCAAAAAGATAGCCGAGCCGACAAAGATAGACATCAATCTCGTCAACGCTCAGCAGGCGAGACGCGTTCTCGACAGGATCGTCGGCTACAAACTCAGCCCGTTTCTCTGGCACAAGGTCAAGAGAGGACTGAGCGCGGGAAGAGTCCAGAGCGTTGCGACGAAAATGGTCGTTGACCGCGAAAACGAGATCAGAGCGTTCGTTCCGCGTGAGTTCTGGAACCTTGACGCTGTTTTTTCAAACGGCGCAAGATCGTATAAAGCCCGTTTCGTTTCAAAGGGAAAAACCAAGGAGATCGGAAGCCGCGAGGAACTTGACAGGATCCTCGACGGTTTGAAAGGCGCCGATTTTGTTGTTACGGGTGTCAGAAAACAGGAAAAGATCAAGACTCCGAAACCGCCGTTTACGACCAGCTCTTTGCAGCAGGATGCCTCCGCGAGACTCAATATGCGTCCGTCGAAGACCATGGCCGTCGCGCAGAGCCTGTTTGAAGGTATCGATCTTGCCGGCGAGGGGCTTACCGGTATGATCACATATATGAGAACCGATTCTCTCCGTGTTTCGGACGACGTCAAGATCCTTGCAAGGGAGAAGATCGCGTCTCTTTACGGAAAGGAATTCGTTCCCCCGACGCCGAGATATTATAAATCGAAAGCGAATGCGCAGGACGCGCACGAGGCGATCCGTCCGACATCCGTCGATCTGACTCCCGAGAGAGTACGCTCTTCGATGACGACCGAACAGTACCGTCTTTATAAACTGATATGGGAGCGTTTCATCGCGTCGCAGATGGCATCCGCCGTGTACGATACCGTGACCGTCGATATAGAGGCGAACGGATGCGTTTTCAGAGCCGCAGACTCCAAACTCCGTCAGAAAGGCTTCACCGTTCTTTATAATTATGCCGACGAGGAAGAGGAAAAGAGCGGAAGACTTCCTACCCTTGAAAAAGGACAGACGCTTCCGTTCAAAGAATTCGAGAGCGAGCAGAGATTCACTCAGCCGCCGTCAAGATATACCGAAGGTTCGCTTATCAAGGCGCTCGAAGACAACGGGATCGGCAGACCTTCGACTTATGCGACGACCGTTTCGACGATCATCGAAAGACACTATGTCGAAAGAAACGGAAAGGTGCTTCGTCCTACATCGATCGGAGAGGTCACGACCGATGTCATGAACGACAATTTCAAAGATATCGTGGATATGGGCTTCACCGCCGAGATGGAAACGAAACTCGACGGGATAGAGCACGGGCAGAAGACGTATCTTGAAGTCATGAAAGATTTTTACGGTCCGTTCGAGAAGGAACTTGAAGAAGCAGAGAAAAAACTCGACGGCGTCCATATAAAGATCCCCGACGAGGAAAGCGACGAGATCTGTGAACTTTGCGGCGCCAAAATGGTATACAAAGTCAGCCGTTTCGGAAAATTCCTCGCGTGTCCGAACTATCCGAAATGCAAAAACACGAAGTCGATCGTCAATTATGCCGACGGCTCATGTCCGCAATGCGGCGGAAAACTGATAATCAAAAAAAGCGCGAAAGGAAAGACATATTTCGCGTGCGAAAATAAAGACGGGTGCGGGTTCATGACATGGAACGCTCCGACAAGAGCGGCCTGCCCCAAATGCGGAAAGACGCTGTTCCGCAGACTCGGAAAGGTCCTCGAATGCGAAAATCCCTCCTGCGGTTACAGCGAAAGGCAAGCCGATGAATAAGGCAAATGTCGTCGGCGCGGGGCTTGCAGGTTGCGAAGCGGCTTATCAACTTGCGAAAAGGGGCGTTAAGGTCAGGCTTTTCGAGATGAAACCGTCAAAACGCACCCCCGCCCATTCAAGCGACGATTTTTGCGAACTCTGCTGTTCCAACTCTCTTCGCGCGGAAGGGCTGAAAAATGCCGTAGGCCTTCTGAAAGAGGAACTGAGAAGACTTGACAGTCTCGTCATCCGCTGTGCGTACGAAAACGCCGTTCCCGCGGGCGGCGCGCTCGCCGTTGACAGAGAACGTTTTTCTGCGGAGGTCACGCGGGCGATAAGAGAGAACGGGAATATTGAAGTCGTCGAAGAGGAAGTCACTTCTCTCGACTTTGAAGAAAACACGGTCATCGCGTCGGGTCCTTTGACGAGCGACGCGCTCAGCGAAAAAATAAGCGAATTTTTCGGGACGGAGCAGCTTCATTTTTTTGACGCCGCCGCTCCGATCGTGACCGCGGAGAGCATAGATATGTCAAAGGCGTTCTTCGCTTCCCGTTACGGGAAAGGAACGCCCGATTACATAAACTGTCCGATGACAAAGGAAGAGTACGACGCGTTCTATAACGAACTTATAACCGCGAAACAGGCTCAACTTCACGGCTTTGAGGACAGCGAGGTCTTTGAGGGCTGTATGCCCGTCGAGGTCATGGCGAGAAGGGGAAGGGATACCCTGCTCTTCGGTCCGCTGAAACCTGTCGGACTTGTCGATCCGAGAACGGGCGCGCGTTCGGAGGCTGTCGTTCAACTCAGAAAAGACAATGCCGCAAGTTCTCTTTACAACATCGTCGGATTTCAGACGCATTTGCTCTTCGGCGAGCAAAAACGCGTATTTTCAATGATCCCGGGGCTTGAAAACGCCGAATTTGTCAGATACGGCGTCATGCACAGGAATACTTTTCTCCGCTCGCCCGGTTTGCTTGACGCAACCTACGGGGCTAAAAAGAGAAAAGGGCTTTTCTTCGCCGGACAGATGACGGGCGTCGAAGGCTATGTCGAAAGCGTCGCTTCGGGCTTTGTCGCGGGCATAAACGCCGATCCGAACAGAAAAGAGCCGTTCGTATTCCCCGCGGAGACCGCGATAGGAGCGCTTGCGAATTATATTTCGACTGCCGATCCGCGGTCATTTCAGCCGATGAATGTCAATTTCGGTATATTCCCGCCGCTTGAATTTGCGGGCAAAAAAGTGAAAAAGGCGGACCGCAAGGAACTTTACTCTCTGCGGAGCCTTGAAATAACGAAAAAAATCGGAGAAGCTTTGTTATGAAAATAGTCGTTGACGGAATGGGCGGAGATAACGCTCCTGCCGAAATTCTGAAAGGCTGTGCTCTTGCGGTCAAAGAGTACGGCGTGGAGATCGTCGTCACGGGCGATCCCGAAAAGATCGGAAACGCGGTCAAAGAAAATTCAATCGATATGTCGGGTATTTCGGTCGAGCCTTCCGACGGTGTCATAACAATGGAGGACAATCCGATGAGCCTGAGAACAGAGAAGAAGGACTCTTCTCTCGGAAAGGCGTTCCGTATGCTGAAAAACGGCGATACGGACGCGCTTGTCAGTGCGGGCAACAGCGGCGCGATCATTGTCGGTGCGACGATAATCGCCGGCAGGATAAGAGGGATCAACCGTCCTGCTTTTGCGGCGGTATTTCCCGGCGCGGACGGATATACGATGCTTCTCGACAGCGGCGCGAATATTGAATGCACTCCGCATCAGCTCGAACAGTTTGCTCTGCTCGGAAGCGTTTATATGGAGAAAATGTTCGGGATCGCTTCTCCGCGCGTCGGGCTTGCGAATAACGGAACGGAGGAGACGAAGGGCACCGATCTTTATAAGCAGACCCATGTTCTTCTTTCCGAAAACAAGCATATAAACTTTGTCGGCAATGTCGAGGGCAGAGCGCTCATGGCGGGCGGAGCCGACGTTATAGTCGCCGACGGGTTTGCGGGCAATCTGATGCTCAAAAGCGCGGAAGGCGCGGCGAAATTCATGTCAACGCAACTTAAAGAACTCTTTTCCGGCGTCGGCGGAAAGATCGCGGGCGCGCTCGTTCTCAAAAAGATCAAAGCGATGAAAAAGCGTCTTGACGTCAAAGAAATCGGCGGCGCTCCGATCCTCGGAAGCGCGAAACCTGTTGTAAAAGCGCACGGTAACAGCGACGCGAAAGCCTTCGCGAGCGCGATAAGACAGGCGAGGAATTACGCCGCTTCGGGTATCATCGAAAAGGTCTCTGCGGCTGTCGCACAGATGCAAAGCGAGAAAAAAGCGGAGGAAACACCCGATGCTTGACAAGATCGCGGCGATAATCGAGGATATTTTTGAATACGACACTTCAAAGGTCACGAAAGATACGAGTTTTGACGACGACCTTTTCGCAGATCTTGAAGATATGCGCGAGGTCTTTATGGCGGTCGAAGAGGAATTCGGAATAACGACCGAGGAAGAGGATATATATTCGGTCGTGACGGTCGAAGACCTTGAAATTTACATAACGATGAGACGTGCAAAATAATAATTCGGGAGATAATCAATGAATACCGACACCTCCCTTCTCGAAAAAGAGATAGGGTACTCTTTCAAAAACAAAGAACTTCTTTTGACTGCGCTGACGCACTCGTCGTTTTATAACGAGAACAAAAATCTGCGTCCCAGCAACGAAAGACTTGAATTTCTCGGAGACGCCGTTCTCAGCGTTATTTCCGCGGAATATCTTTACGAGTGCGACACGGGAAACGAAGGAGAACTTTCCAAGGTGCGAGCCGCTCTCGTTTGCGAAGAGGCGCTTTTTGAATATGCCGAAACGCTTTCGCTCGGGGATTTTCTGTTCCTCGGAAAAGGCGAGGAGGCGGCGGGAAGAACGAGAAAATCGACCGTCGCGGACGCTACGGAGGCTTTGCTCGGCGCGATCTATCTCGACAGCGGCTTTGATGAAGCGAAGAAGTTTATACTTCCGTTCTTGAAGGGAAAATTCAAAAAGATAAATAAAGTCTGCGATTATAAGACCGTGTTGCAGGAGATCGTTCAGAAGAACAAGGGCGAAAAACTTTCTTATGAGATCGTTTCCGAGTCGGGACCGGCGCATGACAGAAGGTTTGTCTGCGATGTTCTGATAAACAGCAATCACATTTCGTCCGGCAGCGGAAGATCCAAGAAATCCGCGGAGCAGGAAGCCGCGCGCGCGGCGCTCGAACTGATGGGGGTAAGACCGTGAAACACGCTTCCGTGTCGGTTTTTGTCCCTCATCTCGCGTGTCCGAACGACTGCGTTTTCTGCAATCAGAAGCGCATAGCGGGAACGGAAGAACCGATCTCGGATCTTGACGGTTTTCTCGATGAGGCGTGCGGGAATATATCCGACCGCTTTGACGAGGCGGACATTGCTTTTTTCGGCGGGAGTTTTACGGGGATCGAAGAGTCGGAGATGAGAAGATACCTCGATTCCGCGGTTCGGGCGAGAGAAAAATATAAAAAAATAACGGGAATACGTCTTTCGACCCGTCCCGATTATATTTCCGAACATATTCTCGACGTGCTCGGCGAATACGGCGTCACGACGGTCGAACTCGGAGTTCAGAGCATGAATGACGAAGTCCTCGCCCGTTCGCGCAGAGGACATACCGCGGCAGATACCGAAAAAGCGGTCAAACTGATAAAAAACAGAGGTTTTTCGACGGTTTTGCAGTTTATGCCGGGTATGCCCGCAGACACGGATGAGACGATATTCGCGACTGCGGAAAAGATACTCGAAATGCGTCCTGACGGGGTCAGGATATATCCGTGTACGGTCATAAAGGACACGGAACTCGAAGATCTTTATCTGCGCGGTGAGTTTGAACCGCTTTCCGTCGAAAAAGCCGCCGATATATGCGCCGAACTCGTTCCGCGGTTTGAGAAAAACGGAATAAAGGTCATCAGAACCGGGCTTCACGGCTCCGATCTGATAAAATCTCAAAGCGTTGTTGCGGGACCTTTTCATCCCGCGTTCGGGGAGATCGTATGTTCAAAGATCTATTTGAACGAGGCGGTTCGGCTGCTTGACCGGGAAAGACCCGCGACCGATACAGTCCTTTTTGTCGCGAAGGGAAAATTATCTCAGATGCTCGGTCAGAAAAAGAATAATCTGGCTTTTCTGGAAAAAAAATACGGCGTACGCTTCTCCGTTTCGGAGGATCCGTCGCTTGAAAAGTTTGAAGTAAGGAGTGAAACGACATGAAAAAATACACTTTTCTCGGACTTGCCGTTCTGGCGCTGATACCGACGGTAAAACAGACCTTCGCTTTGACGGATCAGACCGTTTATATCGCCTTTCTGCCCGCTTTCGCGGGGCTGCTCCTTATCTTTTTCGGAACTGATAACTTAAAATACAACAATAAATTCATGCGCTCCGTCTGCGGCTTTTCCGTGTTCCTCGCGATCCCCGCGTTCATTGTCGCCGCGGCTCAGCTTTATCCTGTTTATCTGCCGAGCCTTTTGTCCGAGGAGAGCGGCGGCGCACGGTTCTTCGCGGGCTTCATCAAAGTCAGCGCGGATATATACAACGGCTCGCAGTATGCGTTTTTCGGGCTTTTCACTCTGTATCTGGCGTTTGTCCTCGTCGCTTTTGCGACCGAGATGAAGCACCGTTCGTCGACGGCGAAGGCTGCCGAAGAGTTCTCTCACAAAGACGCTTACGGCGACCGCCGTTACTCGCAGAAAGCATATAAGATATACACGGTCATCTGCGCGGTGTTTGCCGTCGTATTCGCCGCCGTCGGTGTTCTTTATATCGTAAACGATCTGCTCGACGCCGCCCTGACGGTTCGCTGGCTCGACTTCGACATCAGGCTTGAGATCCTTCTTCTGCCCGTCGGCATCGTCTTCCTGCCGTTCGCTTATACCGCGGTCGAAATGATCTCGGACAAACGCAGAGAGGACAGGCTCAGGGAAAAGGCGGAAGCGGAGAAATACTGATATGCAGGTCAAAAAGGAATATATGCAGCGCGCGATCGTGGACGCGGCGACGGAGGAGTTCGCCGAAAACGGTTACGCAAAAGGCTCTTTGCGCCGTATCGCGGAAGCCGCGGATACAAAGATGTCGAACATATACAATTATTTCAGAAACAAAGAGGAACTGTTCGTTTTTATCGTCGGAGGCTTTTACGCCGAATTGCAGGAACTTTTCGTCCGCATAGTGCGGGAGGGTGAAAATTCCTGTGTGGCGGTTCTCGGAGCGGATGAAGCCGCGGGACGGTGGTATTCGATCCTTTCCCCGCTTGTTGACAGACGGACGGAACTTCTGATAACCGCTTCGGAAGGAACGAGATACGCGGGCTTTCGCTCGGAACTCGAACAAAAACTTCTGACTGCGGTCGGGCTCATGTGCGGGTGGTACCCCGCTCAACCCGATCCCGAAGTCTATCCCGTCAATCTTTATATTTCGGCGTATATCGACGCCGCGATAGCCGTTTCCCGCCGTTATTCGGATAAGAACAACGCTCACACAGCGGTCGAAAACCTTCTGAGGACTGCTCTCGCGGGTTTCGCAGCCGTTACGGAAAATTATGAGAGGTAAGTGTTTATATTATGGAAAATGAGAAAAAAAAGAGAATTTACAGCGCAATACAGCCGACGGGAACGCTGAATATCGGAGGCTATCTGGGCGCGGTAAAAAATTGGATAGACTTTCAGGATGAATACGAGTGCATCTACACGATCGCGGATCTTCATTCCCTGACCGTCCGCAACGATCCCGCGCTTCTGCGCAAGCAGTCTTTGGAGATATTCGCGACGCTTCTCGCCTGCGGTATCGACCCCGAGAAAAGCCTGCTGTTTTTCCAGAGCCACGTTCCCCAGCATACTCAGCTCAGCTGGGCTCTCAGTTGCTATACAATGTTCGGAGAACTCGGGCGAATGACACAGTTCAAGGATAAATCCGCGAAGCACGCCGACAATGTCAATGCGGGACTTTACACGTATCCCGTCCTTATGGCCGCGGATATATTGCTTTATCAGGCGGATCTCGTCCCGATAGGTGAGGATCAGCGCCAGCACATGGAACTTTGCCGCGATATTGCGACGCGCTTCAACGGTGTTTACGGCGATGTTTTCAATATTCCCGAGGGGTTCATCCCGAAGGTCGGTGCGAGGGTTAAATCTCTGACCGAGCCCGACAAAAAAATGTCCAAGTCCGACGAGAACGACAATTCGCGCATCAACGTGCTTGACAGCCGCGACGTGATTATACGCAAGTGCAAAAAGGCCGTGACCGATTCCGAGGCGTGCGTCCGCTACGCCGAGGGCAAGGACGGCATCAACAATCTGATGACCATGTACTCCGTTTTCACGGGAAGATCATTTTCCGAGATCGAGCACGATTTCGAGGGACAGGGCTACGGAGTGTTCAAAGAAGCCGTCGGTGTTGCGATTGCGGACGCTCTCGCACCCGTCAAGGCGAAATTTGACGATTACATGGCGGACAAGGCACAGCTTGAAACGATTTGGAGAACGAGCGCCGAAAGAGCGTCTTATATCGCTGACAAAACTGTCCGCAAGGTGTATAAGAAACTCGGTCTGCTTCAGAAATAAATTATCATAACGAAAAATATCCCCGTCCCGCGTTTATGCGGGACGGGGATAAAAATATTTCGGACTGATCTACCGTGACTTTACCCTCAGCGTTCTGAGAGCGTTTGCGACCGCGATGACCATTACCCCGACATCCGCGAAGATCGCAAGCCAGATCGGAGCGAAACCGAACGCGCCGAGAAGGAGAACGGCGATCTTGACGGCGATAGCGAAAACGATGTTTTCTCTGACGATAAGAAGCGTTTTTTTGCAGATCTTTATCGCCGTCGCTGTTTTTGACGGATTGTCGTCCATAATGACCGCGTCAGCCGCTTCGACCGCCGCGTCCGAGCCGATCCCGCCCATCGCGATTCCGACGTCGGCTCTTGTCAGAACGGGGGCATCGTTTATACCGTCTCCGACAAAGGCGAGCATTCTGTTTTCCTCGTCTTCAAGCAGTTTTTCGGTTTTCTCAACCTTTTGTTCGGGAAGAAGTTCCGCTTCTATCTCGTCGATCCCGATCGCTTCTCCGACCTGAGCGGCGACGTCTTTTCTGTCGCCCGTCAGCATTACGGTTTTGCGGACTCCTTCTTCTTTGAGCATGTGGACGGCGAGCGACGAATTTTCTTTAACGGTATCCGCGATGACGATGTGTCCGACATACTGTCCGTCAACGGTGACATGAACTATCGTTCCGTTCAGATGGCAGTTTTTCCATTCCGCGCCGCGCGAATCCATCAGTCTGTCGTTGCCGACACAGACTTCTTTTCCGTCCACGAGAACGGTCACGCCGTGTCCCGGGATCTCTCTGACCTGTGTGATCCTTGCTGTGTCGGGAGTTTTGCCGTAAGCCGCGCGTAGCGAAACGGAGATCGGATGCGCGGAAAAGCATTCGGCAAGCGTTGCGTATTCAAGCAATTCTTCTTCCGAAATATTTGTGGGATGGACCGCCGAGACCATGAAAGAGCCTTTTGTGAGAGTTCCTGTCTTGTCAAAAACGACGGTTTTTATTTTTGCGATCGTCTCGACCGTCTGCGAGTTTTTTATAAGGATCCCCGCTTTCGATGCGCCGCCGATGCCTCCGAAGAAGGAGAGCGGAACCGAGATCACAAGCGCGCAGGGACAGGAGATAACAAGGAATGTCAACGCTCGGGAAATCCATTCGCCCCATACGCCCGAATCGGTTATACCGAGAAACAGCGGAGGAATGACCGCGAGAAGGAGAGCTCCGATAACGACCGCCGGCGTATAGATCCTTGCAAATCGCGATATGAATTTTTCGGCGTGGGCTTTTTTCGACGATGACGAGTTGACGATCTCCAAAATCTTCGCCGCCGCCGACTGACCGAACGGTTTGTCAACGCGGATATTCAGCACTCCTCCAATATTGACAAACCCGCTCTTGACTTCGTCTCCCACGTCTGCGGATCGCGGCATGCTTTCGCCTGTCAGAGCGACGGTGTCAAGCGAAGACGTGCCTTCCGTAACGACCCCGTCAAGCGGGATCTTTTCGCCGGGATAAACGGTTATCGTCTCTCCGACTTCAACATCCTCGGGGGAAACGACCTCTTCTTTTCCGCTGCGGATCACCCTCGCTGTATCGGGGCGTATATCCATGAGTTTTTCGATGCTTTTTTTGCTCTTGCCGACCGCGATATTTTCAAAAAGTTCTCCGATCTTGAAGAATATCATGACGAAGACCGCTTCCGCATAATCTCCGAGAATAAGCGCTCCGACCGTCGCGACCGACATTAAAAAGTTTTCGTCGAAGATCTTTCCGTGAAAAATGTTCTCAACGGATTCTTTAAGGATATCAAAGCCCGAAACGAGATACGGCACGAGAAATATCAGAAGAACCGCCCATTGCGGCAGATCGGTGAAAAATACTTTCGTCGCCAATATCGCAATTGCCAGAAGCGCCGCCGAAACACAGAGAACGGCGGTCTCTTTTTTGTTTTCTCCGTGTTCTCCGCTTTCGTGGCAGTGCCCGCAGGCACATCCGTCGCCGTCGCGGTCTGCGTCTTCGTGACCGTGTCCGATCTTCCGCTCTTTTTCGGCTTTTTCCGTCTGCCCGTGACAGTGCCCGCACCCGCACATATCCTGCGCGCCGCTTTCTTCGCGGGAATTTTTATTTTCACGCATTTGTTTTTCCTTCTTTCTTTATTCGGAGATGTGTTCAAGCCCCTGATCGAGGATGGAACGGACATGATCGTCCGAAAGAGAGTAGAAAACGGTCTTTCCCTCTCTTCTGTATTTGACAAGGTGCGCCTGTTTCAGAACCTTTAACTGGTGAGAGATCGCGGACGTCGTCATGCTCAGCACCTGCGCAATATCGCAGACGCACATTTCCGCTTCAAACAGAACGTAAAGAATGCGTATCCGCGTGCTGTCTCCGAACACTTTGTAAAGTTCGGCAAGATCGTAGAGCAGTTCCTCGTCGGGCATATCGCTGTTGACTTTGTCAACGGTTTCTTTGTGAGCGTGCATATATTCTTCCATAGGTCAGACCTCCGCGGTGTTTGTTTTAATATTTGAACGATTGTTCAATTGTTTGTCTGTATTATATCACCGAAAGTATTCTTTGTCAATACCTTTCGCATATTTTCTCCGTTTTTTGAGAAAACTTTTTACGGTATGTTCCCGAATTATCTCCCGACGGCGGCAAAAAACAGTCAGGAAACGCGTTTTTCCCGTTTCTTTCGCAAAAGCGTCCGACGAAGATATTCTATCGGGATATTATATGAATGCGAAAGGAGAAGAAATGAAAATCGAAAAGGAACTGAGCAAAAACATGACCGAGATCGACAGTATTCTTTGCATAAAAGAAAATTTTGACATCGTTTCGCGACTTTTTACGATCTGCGGAAAGCGCGCCTGCGTTTATTATATTGACGGTTTTGCCGATGATGCAACGAGTTCGAAATTTTTCGAGACACTGCAAAGCACGGTTGACGGAAAAAAACTCGAAGACGCGACGGCGTTTTCGCGAGCCTGTATCCCTTTCGGAGATATTGCGGAGCGGACGGACATTGCCGAATCCTGTACCGACATACTTTCGGGCAGGACGCTTCTTCTCGTTGACGGTTTTGACACGGGATTTGCGGTCGATTTTCGTAAATACCCTCAGAGATCCGTCAGCGAGCCCGATAAGGAGAAGGTCATGCGCGGGTCAAAAGACAGTTTTGTCGAAGCGCTGACGATGAACGCGGCTCTTATCCGCCGAAGGATACGGAGCGAGGAACTGAGGATCGAATATTTCAATGTCGGAAGGGTTTCGAAAACGGATATCGCGGTCTGCTATCTGAATGACCGTGTCAACAAAAAACATCTTGATATACTGAAAAAGAAACTGCGGTCGATCAAGACCGACGCGCTGACCATGAATCAGCAGTCCCTTGCGGATCTTCTGATAAAAAGAACATGGATAGATCCTTTTCCGAAATTCCGTTACACCGAACGTGTCGATACCGCTTCCGCGCAGATTATGGAAGGGGATATTCTTGTCATCGTTGACAACGCACCGTCGGTCATGATGATGCCCGTGACGCTCTTTGACGTCATGGAGGAGGCAAACGATTATTACTTTCCGCCGCTGACGGGGACGTATCTGCGGCTCGTTCGCTATGCCGTCACCATTCTGACCACTTTTATGACACCTCTTTGGCTGCTATGCCTCGCATATCCCGAAAATGTGCCCGAAACGCTTCGCTTCGTCCTGCTCGACAAGCCTCCGAACATACCCGTAATTGTTCAGCTTCTGATTTTGGAGATCGCCGTTGACGGATTGAAACTCGCATCGCTGAACACCCCGTCCATGATGACGACCTCGATGAGCATGATCGGGGGTATCATCGTCGGAGATTTTGCCGTCAAGTCTGGGTGGTTCAACGCCGAATGTATGCTTTATATGGCGGTAGTTGCGCTTGCGAATTTCAGTTTGCCGAGCACGGAGATGAGTTATGCTCTCAAATTTGTTCGCATAATATGCCTTTTGACCACTTATTTCTTCGGACTTTGGGGATTTGTCGCAGGGATAGCGTTTTGTGTTCTCTCCGTCGCCTTTAACCGCTCCGTTTTCGGATTTACGTTTCTTTATCCGCTTATTCCGTTCAACGGCAAACGCCTTCTGAAAAAGTTTTTCCGTCTGAAACTGCGATCGGACGGGAAATGAGGCTCCGAAGAAAAAAACTCGCTTGTGTCGGGCAGAACGAAAAAAAACGATAACCGCAAACAAAAAGACCGTAATGCTGTCCGTATATTGAGAAAACAGCGGAGAGAAGGTTCCGAAAAGCCTTTCTTTCCGCTGCTTTTATCTTTTACTTCCCACTGTATTCCGCCGGGATTTTCCTTTTACCAAAAACGCTCTTACGCATCGGGTTTGCGCGAGAACGCGATCCCGAAATCTGCGGAGCGCCCGAACCTGAAGACAGTCGTGCGGTCCCGTATACCGGGTCTTAATACAGCAGCTGCGACGGACGGCGCGAGCCGACTCCGTTTTATATATCGGTTCTTAATATAGCGGCGGTGTGTTATGCCGTTGATAACGCTTTTTTCGGAAAAAGCACACGGAATTGTGAAAAAACAAACGGTACAGAAGTTAAGTAAAAGAGAGTTTCGGTGTTTTTTTTGTGATATGCTCCGAACGGATATACCGGTGCCGATGACAAGAATAAAGACAAGGAAAGCAAAACGGTTTTTAGATGTTCCGAGACCTTTTTACCGTTTCGCGGGAGTTGTTTTTTTCGTTTTTCTATTGCTTTTTTAATATATTTGTGATATACTTTACATAAATGCGATATGTTTCTCGGCGAATATACCGTCGGAACGGTCCGTCGAAGAAACAAACCGAAAGGAAAACAAAAAAAACAATGAGAGCAGACGGAAAGAGAATAAGATCCGAACACCCGATGTATACGGTTGCGGCGCATGTAATGAGCAAAAGGGTCGATTCGATGAATATGATAACGATCGACCTGCCCGTTGCGCCTATGCAGAAATATATCAGAGAGCATAAAGCCGACGAACATCCGATCACTCATATGGGGCTGATCGTCGCCGCATACCTGAGAACGGTCGCGGAGTTCCCCGCTCTCAACAGATTTATCGTCAACAAGAGACTTTACGCGAGAAATGAGTTCTGTGCCGGGCTCGTCGTTCTGAAAGAGGGAAAAAATGCCGACGGAACCATGTCGAAGATCTATTTCGAGCCGACGGACGATATTTTCACCGTTCAGCGGAAAATAGACGAATATGTCTCTGAAAACAGAAAAGAGTATGATAATAACGGGACGGAGCAAATGATCCGTTTCCTTCTCTCGATCCCCGGTCTGTGCCGTTTCGGCGTCAATCTTTTCAAGTGGGCGGACAAACACGGTTTTCTCCCGAAAAAAGTCATTGATATGAGCCCGTTCCACGCGAGCATTCTTATTTCGAACCTCGCGTCGATACGAACAAATCATATTTACCATCATGTTTACGAGTTCGGAACGACCTCCATTTCGGTGACAATGGGAAATCTTCGCGAGGTTCCGCGCCGAAGGGTTGACGGGATCAGATTTGAAAGATGCCTTCCGCTCGGTATAGTTATGGACGAAAGGATCGCGTCGGGCAGTTATTTCGCCCTCGCTTTCCGCAGTTTCAGCGAATATCTGAAATCTCCCGAACTTCTTGAAGGCGAACCGAAAGTTTTCAACAGGGACTATTGTTTCAAATAATCCGAGGTGACCTTGCATGGAATGGCTTAGCGAATACGATAAGACGCGCCGCAGTTCGTGGACTTTTGTTTCTTTCAGCGGGCTGACGCTTTTGATGAAAGATGAGTTGTCCTTCGCCGTTCTTTACGCCGAATGCCGCGTTGACGGACTTTCGGTCGATCCCGAAAAGGTCATCGACGCCGCGGCTTTTGATTTCTCGAAGGATGAGAAGGTCTCTTTCCGCTGCGAGTCCGAACTTTCTTCCGGACAGAAAAGAATAACGAATGAGATATGCTCCGTTTCCGATTTTGAACTGCGTTGCGTTTTTACCGATTATACCGCCGAACTCTGTCTTTCCACGCGATTCGGAAGCAAGGTCACGCGCCCCGAATATCTGTGCCTCGACGTTGCCAAAGTCCTCGTTTCAAAAAATGAGATAACAGGCGGAACCGCAATGACACGGAAAGAGAAAGAACTGTTGCCTGCCGCTTATGCCATACGCTTTCTCATGCAGGCCGCAAGCGGCGTCAGTCTGAAACTCAAAGACGGGTTCTATGAAATGATGAAGCCCGTTCTGGACGAATTTCCCGACGCCGAATACGTTGCCGAACTTCTGAAACTTGAAAAGAAAGCCGATCCGAAGAAAGAAAAGAGCCTTAATAACAGGTTCGCGCAGATCGCTCTGTCGTATGACGGGCATATCTTTTTTTCGGAACTCATGCGCCGTTTTTCCGATGCGACTGCGTCTTTGGAAGAGCCTCGGGGAAGAAAAGCCAGGGAGCGGATAAGCGAAAAACTGCACGATCTCGGTTATTCGGGCGTATATCCGTATTTCAGGAAAGAGAAAGACGGAATTTTCAGATATATGGCTTTTGCGGAATACCGCCGCATAAAAGACGGAAAAGACGGACTTCGCGCGCTCCTGAGATGCGGATCAATGCAGGCGAGCCGTGACGGAACGGCTTACGGCGTTCCTTTTGAAAAAAGCAGGATATATGACACGGCTTTCGTTTCGGAAGGTCGGAATATTTCTCTTGAAACGCTCGACCTTGACGGCGCGACGCCCGAGTTTATAAATGAAACTTTGGAGACCGCCGACAGGCTTTTTGACGGCGTCAAGATCCCGCGCGCATACGCAAAGACGCATACGCATCTCAGAACGTCATACAAACGGTCGGTCTTTCAGTCTTTTTGGACGGCGTTGCTCGTCTTTATCGTTTCGGGCGCGCTTATTTCTTCTGTGCTGACCGCCGTCATCGCGGGAATCGCAACGGGGATCGCCGCCGTGTACAGCGCCGTTTCGGGAGATTCGGGATACCTCGGTTGGTTTATCTGGGCGCGCGGAAGCTGGCTCGACGTCGGTCTGATCATTTTTCCGATCGCGGGCTTTATCTGCGCGAAGAGCGTGCGTTCGTCAATGACGCGACCTCTAAAAATCAGGCGAAGAAAGAAAAACAACAAGGCAAAATAAAGGAGACACCATGAACATCGGTCAAACACAGGCATTTCTTGAAAGGGAAGAAACGGGAAACCTTTTCGGGAAACTTTACGGAAAAGAAAATATCCCCGCACAGAGAGCGCGTTATATAAATCTGATCAGACAGTATGAAAAAGCGTTCGGAGACGCTCAGATAAGTCTTTTCAGTTCTCCCGGAAGAACGGAGATCTGCGGGAACCACACGGATCACAATTACGGAAAAGTTCTTGCCGCAAGCATAAACCTCGACTGTATCTGCGCCGCCTCGCGAAACGGCGATAACGTAATACGCATTTCCGATATTACTTACAGAGAAGCGTTTTCCGTCGATCTTTCAAATCTTGAAAAGATCCCCGGCGAAAGAGGTTCGGTCGGTCTGATAAAGGGCATAGCGAAAGCGTTGAAGGATTTCGGTTTCAATATCGGAGGTTTCAACGCCTGCGTCACATCTTCCGTTATCCGCGCCGCGGGCGTCAGCAGTTCCGCTTCGTTTGAAATGCTGATATGCTCCGTGTTGAACGCATTCTACAACGACGGGAAGATCGACACCGTTACATACGCGAGAAGCGGACAGTATGCCGAAAATGTTTACTGGGACAAAGCGTCGGGGCTTCTCGACCAGATGGCGTGCGCCGTCGGCGGCATGATCTCGATCGATTTTGAAGATCCCTCGAAGCCGATCGTTGAGAAGATAGATTTTGATTTCGCGAAACAGGGGTATAATCTTGTTATAGTCAACACGGGCAAGAGCCATGCAGATCTGAACGCCGACTATTCCTCCGTTCCGACTGAGATGAAGAGCGTCGCGAAAGCGCTCGGGCACGATGTTTGCAGACGTATTACGGTCGCGGATATTGAAAAGGACCTTCCCTCGCTCAGGGAAAAGGTCGGGGACAGAGCCGTTTTACGCGCTTTGCACTTCCTGACCGAAAACAAACGCGTGGAAGAGCAGATACAAGCCCTCAAGAACGGAGATTTCGACGCTTTTCTGCGTATAGTCACCGCTTCGGGAAATTCTTCGTGGAAGTGGCTTCAGAATTGCTACTCTCCCGCCAATTGCAGAGAACAGGGGATAACGGTTGCTCTTGCTTTTACCGAAATGTATCTCGCGAAGATCGGCGCCGGAGCGTGCCGCGTTCACGGCGGCGGGTTTGCCGGAGTTATAGCCGTGTTCCTTCCCTGCGAAAAAGCGGATGAATATATCAGTTATATCGAGGGTCTTCTCGGAAAAGGAAACGCATATAAAATGAGTATCAGGGGTTACGGAGCCGTGTGTCTGAACGACATTCACTGAGGTTACCCTCCCCCTCCGTTCCCTCTCCGACGACGCTTGATCTTTGAAAGGAGTCCGAACCGATGAAAATGAAACTGTCCGTCAGAATTTCCTGCGCCGCGCTTTCATTTCTTATTCTTTTTGCGCTTGTTTCCTGTTCGGGGAAACCCGCGTCCGAGTCGGAAAAAACAACGTCGGACAGCGTATCGGACATTTCTTCCGACACAGAAAGCGTCGGAAAAGAGGTCTACGGTCTGAAAAAACTTTCGGATGAGGACGTTTCCGATGTTTCGCACGTTTTGAAGCCAGAAAACATATCCAAGGACGGGGTATGGAAAGAACACGCTTTCGCCGTCGTTGAAAAAGAAACGGGAGAGGAGCTTCTGACTTTCAGTCTGCCTTTTGCTCAGACGGAAGATCGCGATTTCTTCGGCGAGTTTCGCGAAGAGGACTGCGTTCAGTATTCGTCGGACAAAAGAACCCTGTTTTCGGCGGCGCTTTCGGAAGGCAATGAGAACTGTGTTTCGCTTTTGTACATCGCGGAGAAAAATGAGATCAGGCTTCTTCCGTGGGGACAGTATATGAGCGCGGGAGACTGTTTTGTATGCCTCGAAAGCAACGGCAACTCGGGAAAGGGCGGGAAGATCTGTCTTTACAGTCTCGACGGCGATTTTCTGAAAACCGTCGCGGGCGAAAACAGCGTTGACACCGTTTGCTATATCGGAGATTCGACGCTTTATTACGCCTATGCCGAAAAGAGCGATTCAGAGGATAATAAGGAACTTAACTACATGCTTTTCCGTTACGATCTGAAAACAGAGGAACAGACGCAACTGACGGAGTTTTCCGCCTATTATATAACCGGAATGGACGATTCCCGCGTCATCTGCTACGGCGTTGACGGAGAAAAGATCGTTAACTATTGAATTCGCGGGTTTACGGAGATCAAAAAAACGCCGTTGCCGCGAAAAACCGCAGGAAGCGTGTCAGCGCGCAGTCAGAGCGGGCTTTCCGAATATTCGGAAGAGGATATGTGATTTCCGAAAATATTTAAGAGGATAAAAACAGCCGACCGAGGTCATTCATACCTCGGTCGGCGTTTTACGGTTGCTTTTTGATTACGCCCATTCGCCGTTAACGAATATCGGCGTCGCTTTTCCGTTTTTATAACCGGTTATGCACAGATCCGGAGATCCGATCATGAAATCGACGTGGATGACGCTGTCGTTGAGCCCAAGCTCTCGGCATCCTTCAAGACCGATCTTTTCAAAGTTTTCGACGCAGTCGGCAAAGCCCATTCCCATCGCGATATGGCAACTTGCGTTTTCGTCAAAGAGAGTTTCGTAGAAGAGCACTCCGCTGTTGTTGATCGGACTGTTGCAGGGGATCAGCGCAAGCTCGCCGATATATGCGGCGCCCTCGTCCGTCGTCAGCATTTTTCCAAGCAGATCTTCTCCTTTTTCCGCCTGCCACGCGACCGCTTTGCCGTCTTTGAAATCAATGCGGAAGTTGTCGATAATGTGCCCCTGATAGGAGAGAGGCTTTGTGCTGACAACTCTGCCCTCGGCTTTTCCTTTCATCGGACTTGTAAATATCTCTTCCGTCGGCAGGTTCGGATTGAAAGCCGTTCCGGAAAGCGTCGTGTCGTTTCCTCCGTGCCATACGCCCTGAGGCATGAGCCCGACTCGCAGATCCGTTCCGTTCGAGGATTTATATTCGATCGTGTCGAATTTGCAGTCGTTGAGGAATTTGCTTTTTGCCGCAAATGTTTTGTTATGCTCCTCCCATGCCGCGGCAGGGTCGTTGTCCTCGGTGACGCGAACGGCGGACAGTATCTGTTTCCAAAGTTTTTCGACAGCGGCGTTTTTGCGCTCGTTCGGGAAAACTTTTTTTGCCCACGCGACGGAGGGAACGGCGGCGATTGTCCACTGATGCCTGTTTTCTATCCTGTCTCTGTAAGGTTTCGTGACCTTTGAAACGGCGATATTCGCCTTCTGCATCTTATCGACGTTAACGCCTTTTATTCCGTCCGGATCTTCTCCGATAAGATGTATGCGGCACGGAAGTTCTTCCGTCATAAGTTCCAGTTTTGCCTTCTGCCATTCGGGGACTTCCGAAAGCGATCTCAGCGTTCTGTTCCGATATGAAAGTTTCGTTACGGGCTGGCATCTCCATTCGACGGTGACGCAACTTGCGCCCGCTTTGTAACATTCGTCAACGACGAGCGGAGTGAACTCGTAAAACTCCGCTTCGGAATAAACGATGACCTTTTGTCCTTTCTGAACATTTGCTCCCACGCGGGCTATCAGTTTCGCATATTTTTTTAAGAGTGTTTTTTTCATGACTGCACGCCTTTCTCGGTATTACCGTTATAATTATATCATTCGACTGTATCATTCAACGGAAACGAACGCGATCTCCGAGACTGCTATCCTCAGGTCGGACGTGTTATCCGAAGGACTTCTCAGCGTCAGGCGGGAGAGATTTGTTATTTTTTGTCCCGATGCATAGAAACTGTCAAGAGGAATATATACCGTTTTTGTGATTCCCGGATCGAGAACCGGAGTAAAGTCGATTTCAATCTTTTTGAGCTTCGTTTCTACCGAAAGAGTGAGAGACATCACGAAAAACGGCATTCTGTTTGTCAGCGTGACCGCAACATGCGTCGCGCCCTCAAGATCGGCGGTCTTGATATGTCCGAGCGAGGAGATGTTGAACTGAACTTTCTTTGCGGGATCGCTCAGATCAAGTTCGATGGTTCCGTCCTTGAAGCCCGTTACCGTGTCGGGCGATTTGCTCAGAACAGCCTCGTAATCTTCCTGCGAAATGCCTCCGTCGGCAAAGATACTGAAATATTTCGTATTGTCAACGCTCTTTGCGTAGATATTGCGCTCGATGATCTCTCCGTTCACGGATACGCGAAGAGATTGGACGGCTTCGGGACAGTCGATGATGAGCGAATAGCAGGACACTTTTTCGTTCAGTTCCGTCTCCGCCGCCTGTTTTCCGTTCACGAGAACCTCGGAGCCGGGTTCGGCGTAGACATAGATCTCCCTTTTTGCGAAAAGCGTCTCGTCTTCCGGCGTTACCGTCGCGATCAGAGGCGCGTCGGAGTCAAAGGTCAGAATATCCGTGTAGAGTGTGCCGATTATATCGTCGTTAGCCGAAAGTATCGGAGAATAGGGTTCCTTGATCTTTGCGTCCAAAGCGTTTTCCGCGTTCGAATAATATTCGCTCATTAAGTTCTTGATCCGGACATCCGAGAGAATTCCGAGTTTTTCAGCTGCTTGCGTCAACTGCCGTTCGCGGATCGTCAGAAGTTCGTAAAACTCTTCCGCCTGTCGCAGATAGCGAAGCCTTATACTGTCGCAGATAATGTTTTTGCCGACGATGCCGTCGCCCTCTTTCCCCGGATAGAAGAAGGTCGCGCCTCCGCCGAGGGGATCCCAGTACTCTCTGGGAAGGAAGCAGTAAACGTCGTTCCACATATCGCGGCTCCAACCCAGGTAAACATTGTTGTCCGAATCAAATGTTCCCGAGTGGTAGATCGACCATATCAGCAGACCGTCGAGGTCAAGTTCCTTTATCTTCGCGTAATACGCGAGCGAGTGCGTCGCAGAGTTCTCTGCGATCTGTCCGGACTCGCTTCCGTAACGCCATACTTCGGAGCCTGTGTTGCGTATTGCGGTCGTTCTGTCTTCATTCGCGACTATCGTGTCTGTTCCGCACCAGAAATTCAGATGTCCGAGCAATTCGGGATGCCATGAGTTACAGCAGATAAGCTGTTTCAGGTCGGGTATGAGCGTTTTGATATTGTCGAGATATGTGTTGATGTTTTCGATCTGATCCTGCGTCGGCTCGTCAAAAGGATATGTGTAGCATTTGTCAAGAACTCCGCGTTCCCGAAGTCTGTCGCAGATCTGAACGAGATCGTCAATGGATTTGAATCGGAGCAGGTGATTTGTTACTCTCGGATCGGACTCAAACTGATCCGCAACATAGTCCGCATATTCCTGCGGCGTGGAAAAACGGAATCTATCCTTCATGAAAGATGTCGGATTCAGCCTGTTTTTCAAAAGAAGCTGTCTCATCTGTTCCGTCAGGCGGTCGCGTTCTTCCGTGGAAATGCCTTCATATTCATTGGAAACATCCGTAAATATCTGCGCATGTGATTGCAGAGAGAGCGCTTGAGGGATTTCGATGTCGAGAACTTCTATCTCGACGGGAACGGTAAATTCGCCGCCGTCAAAAGTGACGGTGACAGAACCTTTATAAATATCCGGTTCGGTTCCGCGCGGCACTTCTGCGTCGAACCACAACGCGCAGTTCTGACCCGCTTCCGCGGATACCTCGACCGTCGTTTCCTCCATCGGGATCAGCCCGTCGGGATAGTATTTGACGGGCGACATCGTTGTTATAGGATGGAAATATTCGTTGTAGACCGTGACGCATCCGTCGGGCAGCGTTTTTCCGCTGTCGGAAACAAAATCTCCGACCGACGTCTGTATCGACCTGACGTCTGCACCGTCATCCGAAAGGATGAACTGCGCGCTTCCCAAGTCGTTTGTTCCGACAGTGAAATGCATGCTTTTATCGATCGTTTTGGGGATCTCTTCATCTCGGTGGATTTTGTATACGTCGGGTATGATGCTTGCGTAGACATTTCCCGACCGAAACGCGTAATCGTCGGGGTTTACGGTTACGGCGCACCCGCATACCGAAATGACAAGTGCAGTCAGAAGAACGGTGAGGACAATTTTTTTCATTGGGCTGTACCTTTCTGTGCCTTACGCACATTATCCGCGATCGCGCCGTATGAGTAAAGAGATCCGATTGCAAGAATATCTCTTTTCCGTGAAAGAGCGGTGCGGACGCCTTCTTCGATGCTCTGCGCGGCGACGGCGTTCAATCCCTCTTTTCGGAACTCCTCCGCGAGCGTCTCTGCGGGAAGAGCGCGGGGAGACGGCGGAGTTATGCATGTGACGTTTTCTGCGATCACGGAAAGCGTTTTAACCATTTCCGAGTAATTCTTATCGGCGAGAATGCCGACAAGAAGATCTATTCTTCTGTCCCCGAAATACGCTTTGACGCTCTCGACCGCCGCCCGGACTCCTTGCGGATTGTGTCCACCGTCGTATATCACGGTCGGATCGGAAGCGAGCCTCTCGAACCGAGCCTGCCATATCGCTTCGCCAAGCCCGCTTTCGACAGCGCTGTCGGAAATCTTGATTCCGTTGTTTCTCAGTATATCCGTCGCGGTCAGAACGACAGCGGCGTTTCTCGGCTGGTAAAGTCCGAGCAATCCGATAAAATGCTCTTTTCCTCCGAATTCAAAGCGGGTTCCGCCAAGCGTCGCCGATTTCAGACGCACCCCCGACAGATCCGTGACCGTCAGACAGGAATGCTTTTCTTCGCATTCCTTCCCGATGACGCGGAGCGCTTTTTCATCGTTTCCTCCGTAAAGCGTCGGACATCCTTCTTTGACTATGCCCGCCTTTTCCCATGCGATCTTTTCAACCGTATCTCCGAGAATTTCCGTGTGATCGAGCGCAACGCCCGTTATAACGGAAAGAAGGCTGTTTTTTATTACGTTCGTCGAGTCGTATCTGCCTCCGAGTCCGACTTCGAGAACGACTATATCGCATTTCGTTTCGTAAAACCAAAGAAAAGCCGCGGCTGTTATGAAATCGAACGATGACGGGAGTATTTTCATCGTTTCGGCTTTTTTTCTGACTTTTTCAAAGAGTTCGTCAAGATCTTCGTCCGAGATCGGCGAACCGTCAACTCGGATACGGTCGTTGAAAACAACGATATACGGAGAGGTGTAAAGCCCGACTTTGTAGCCCTCTTTCCGGAGTATGGAGTCCGTCATTGCGCAGAACGAGCCTTTCCCGTTCGTTCCCGCAACATGGATAAAACGGAGTTTATCCTGCGGATCGCCCAGAAGATGCAGAAGTTCTCTTTCGCACTCCGTTCCGAAACGTGATCCTATCGAACGGAGTTTTTCGAGAAATTTTTCGTTTTCTTCATTCATTTTGTTTCCCCTCTTAGTCTTCCGAAAAAAGCCCTCGCGCCTTTATTCAGAACAATTAGCCGTATAACGACGGCGATCGAAATATAGTTGAACGCAAAGGACGGAAGCCTCGAAAGAACGTAGAGAAGAAACGGCGTTCCTTGCGCGTAATACAGCCACAGCCCGAACGATGTCACGAGCGCCGAACCGACCGCGGCGGCGGGGATTATAGACAGAAAAAGCCGCAAAGTCAGCGGAACTTTTGTGAATACACAGTTGTAAAAAACGCCCGAAAGAAAAGCGGTCAGAACAAATCCGAGCGTGATCAGCGGATTTATGGAATATCCGACGAGCAGGCATCCGAGAATGTCCGCGACGCACGCGATGACCGCTCCCGCGATCGGCGACAGATATATCGCGGCGAAAATTACGGGAAGAGCCCCGAGCCCGACTCTTATCGAATTGCCTATCGGGAACGCGACGAATTTGTCAAGCACGACCGTCATCGCGGTGCAAAGCCCCATGACGGCGAGCGCTTTCGGCGTGAAGAGAGTTGATTTTTTTGTGTTTTTCATTGATAAAACCTCCTTCCCCGTTTTGACGCAAAAAGGAGGTTTTTGCTCCGATTGCACAACAGCGGGATGCGGACGCAAAACCGCGTTGCGAAAAGCGACTTCGTCCGCGGACAACTCCCTGTTCCGACGGCACTTCAAGCGGCGTTTTTTTTGAAAACGCGCTAACGCTTTGCGTCCTACTCTGTTAAAATTATAAATATTTCAAGCGACGCTTATCGCTTAAAAACAACCTATCCGTTTTCGGGAACGACCTGTATCTTTTCCCATTCGCTTCCCGATTTGACGTATGCCCGTCCGTCCGTTCCGACCGCCCACGCGTCGGTGTACTGCGGCTCGACGAGAATGTTTCCCTTTGTGTCGATATAACCCCAACCTTTTTCCGTCTTGACCGCCGCGCAGCCGTTTTCAAAACTTTCCGCGTCCGTAAATGTTCCGCGTATCATCTGCTTTGAATAAATGTTGACGAACGACCACGATCCGTTCTTGCAGACGGGAAGAAGGTCTGCGGAATAGAATTTCACGCTGTCGTAGGAAAATGCGCCGAGTTCCTCGCCGTCAAGTCCGATAAGACCGTATTTCCCGTTCTTTCTGACTGCGGCGACCCCGTCAGAGAACGGTTCGGCGTTTTCATAGATCGGTTCGACGAGCCAGGCATACTCTATCGAAGTCTTTCCTTTGTCATCCGTGCTCTCGAAAAACCGAAGAAATCCCCATTTTCCGTTTTGGCAGACTGCGGCATACCATTTTCTCGTCCCGTCCGTCGAATATTCGGTCGCGACTCTTGCGTCGTCGAAATCGGCTTCCGTCAGGGTCAGCGTTTTTCCGTTGTATTGCGTTTTATAGTAATATTTTTCTCCCGAAAGAACGGGATAAACGTCTGTTTCGGTGTATGTGACGAATTTATCCGATCTGTAAACGATCCCGCTTTTCGCATTCGCTTTTGCGCAGATCTCGTCAAAACTTTCGCCCCGTGTTCCGAGCAGTAACCAAAGAGTAAGCGCGACGGCAACGACGCCGAGAGCAATAAGCAAACCTATCCCGCTTTTTCTTCTCTTTTTCCGTGACATCGGCGCTCATCTCTTTCCGTGCATAAACTTTCCTGCAAATTATAACAGACAATTTTGCAAAAATCAATATAGTTTTGAATAAAAGCATTGATTTGACACAAAAAATATACTATACTGTATAGGTAAAGATTGACATATACGGAGGTTTTTTCAAATGGAAGAAAAAGGCGGCATCTCCGTCAGGACGGAGCATATTTTTCCCATAATCAAAAGGTGGCTTTATTCGGACAAGGATATATTTCTGCGTGAGATCGTTTCAAACGCGAGTGACGCGATAACAAAACTGCGACATCTCTGCGCGATCGGCGAGGCTCAGGATATAGACGAGTCGGATTACCGCATAACCGTTACCGCGGATGAGAACGCGAAGACCGTTTCCGTTGAGGATAACGGGATCGGTATGACTGCGGATGAAGTCAGAAACTATATAAACAACATCGCTCTTTCCGGCGCGCTCGAATTTGTTAAAAAATATGAGGGATCGAACGCCGAAAACGACGGGATAATCGGACATTTCGGTCTCGGCTTTTATTCCGCTTTCATGGTCGCGGACA
This sequence comes from uncultured Eubacteriales bacterium, assembly GCA_902373415.1. Classification (GTDB taxonomy): domain Bacteria; phylum Bacillota; class Clostridia; order Oscillospirales; family UBA644; genus UBA644. Next base: position 40,283 of record CABKLX010000002.1, read on the forward strand.
AGGTCACGATCGAAACGAAGTCCTACAACGGAGAAGACGCCGTCAAGTGGACGGGCTCGGAGGACGGCAGTTTCGTTATGGAAGACTGCGACCGTGACGGACGCGGAACAAAGGTCACGATGTATCTGACCGACGAGGACGCGGAATTCGGGAAAAAGGGCAAACTGACCGAGATCCTTGAAAAGTACTGCGCGTTCATGCCTTTTCCGATCTGCCTTTCGATCGTCGGCGAGGAGCCGCAGAAGGACAAGGACGGAAATGTTGTTGAACCGAAACCGCTGAACGACACCCAACCGCTTTGGCAGAAACAGCCTTCGGAATGCACGGAGGAGGAGTATTCGGAGTTCTACAAAAAAGTTTTCAACGATTATCGCGACCCGATATTCCACATACATCTGAATGCGGATTATCCGCTGAATTTCAAAGGTATTCTTTATTTCCCGCGCATGACGAGCGCGTACGAGGGCGTTGAGGGACAGATCAAACTTTTCTACAACAGAGTGTTCGTCGCGGATAATATCAAGGAAATAATTCCCGACTATCTGCTCATGCTCAAAGGCGTTCTCGACTGCCCCGAAATGCCTCTGAACGTCTCGAGAAGCTATTTGCAGAACAACGCGTATGTTTCAAAGGTCAGCGCGCATATCGTCAAAAAAGTCTGCGATAAACTTGTTTCCATCCATGATACGGACCTTGAGAAGTACAAGACGGAGTGGGACGAACTGAAAACATTCGTCAAATACGCGTCGATGCGGGATAAAAAGGTCTATGACCGCTTGAAGGACATCGTTCTCATGGAGACCGTGGACGGCGATTACGTCAGCCTTAAAGAGTATCTTGAAACGGCGCGCGAAAAGGACGGAAAGAAGATCGTTTATTACGCGACGGATAAAAAACAGCAGGCTGTCTACATCAATATGTTCAAGAACGAGGGGATAACCGTCGTTGTTCTTGCCGACTTCATCGACAACAACTATATGAGCATCGTCGAGCAGAGCGAGCAAAACGTCAAATTCCTGCGTATCGACGCGGAGGCGGACGCGCTGAAAACCGATGCGGAGTCTTCCGAAAACGAAAAACTTAAAGAACTTTTCGCGAAGATCGGCGGAAACGAGACCATGAAGATAACCTTCATGCCGCTCAAAGACACGAAGATCCCGGCGCTTCTCAACATCGACGAGGAAAGCAGACGCTTTTCCGAGATGATGAAGATGTACGCCGCCGCGAATAAGAAGATGCAGGAGGATCTGCCTCAGCAGGCGACTCTTGTTCTGAACACCGAGAACGCGCTGATCAAAAAACTCGGCACGAACTGCGAAAACGGCGCGTCGGATGTTGACGAAGCGATCGCGAGACAGATCTACACGCTCGCGCTTATCGGACAGAGACAACTCTCCGCCTCCGAACTCGAAGCGTTCCTTGACAACAGTTACGGGCTTCTCGAAAAACTGTAAAAAACCGATCGTTTATAAATAAAGGCTCTCTCCCGAGATCTCGGGAAAGAGCCTTTATTGTTTTTTTGAATTCCGACTCATTCAAGGTGCGACGCGACGTCCGAAAGCAGATCGAGGGCTTCGTTCAGTACGGCGTCGTTCGCGTAAACGCCGACATCCGCAAGTTCACAGCTGAGTTTTGCGAGACGGATCTCGTCGGAGCAACCCGTTGCGTTCTTCGCCTCCGCGAGATACGATTTTGCCAACAGCGCGCAGGCTTCGTCATAAAACTCAAACCTGCGGTTTTTGCGGCTGATCGCGGGAGAGAGAAGCTCGATCACTCTTTTGTGATCCTTCTCCGAAAAACTCGCTTTTGCGAGCGTGAGAGTTTCCTCGTCTCCGTACTGCGGAACGAGAACGGAAATGGGAATGTCGAGCCGTTCGGAAAGATATTCAAGCGTTCCGACGGAGGGAATCGCGGCCCCGTTTTCGATCCGGCTTATCATGTTTCTTGTGACGCGGTCGCCCGCGACCTCGCTTTGAGTCATCCTTCGCGCTATACGCGCTTTTTTCAGTCTTTTGCCGAATTCGGTCTTGTCCATCGGAACCACCTGCCTCCCGCGGAGTATACTCTCTTTTTTTTCGGTTATGATTATAGCAGACATTCACGTGAATTTCAAGTTGATAGTGAAAGAATTTGAAAACATATTGTAAACAAAAATCAAAATTATTCTGTCATTCGCCCGTTTTGGCGTCCGTTGGGGCGCGAAAAGGACAAAAGAATATCTTTCGGTGGCTTTTATTAAAAAAATGGGCGCGGATACTTGAAAAATTCCGTAATAGATGATATAATAGTTATTATTATAGATTATTATACACGGCATTGGACCGTCTTCTGCGCGGCGCACTTTTATCACAGCGGGACGGAAATGCTTTTCGGAGAATTGTTTGCGAAAAAAAAGATGTGAAATGAAAGGACGGCGGTAACGGATGCAGCTGAAATATATAGAACTGCAAGGCTTCAAGTCCTTCCCCGACAAGACAGTTATTTCCTTCGGCGACGGCATAACCGCCATAGTCGGTCCGAACGGAAGCGGAAAGAGCAATATCGCGGACGCGGTTCGCTGGGTCATGGGGGAGACTTCTTCAAAGACCCTTCGCGGACAGAAAATGGAAGACGTGATCTTCGACGGAACCGCGATGCGTAAACCTCTCGGATTTGCCGAGGTCTCGCTCGTTCTCGACAACTCGGACAGGACGCTCGATATCGAATATGACGAAGTCGCGATAACAAGAAGATATTACCGTTCGGGCGAAAGCGAGTATTTCATCAACCGTTCGGACGTTCGCCTGCGCGACGTTCAGGAACTTCTGCGCGATACGGGGCTCGGAAAAACGGGTTATTCGATCATCGGACAGGGCGCGATAACCGAGATCATCGCCGCGAAGTCCGCGGACAGACGCGCGCTTTTCGAGGAAGCCGCGGGAATATCCAAGTTCAAGCATAAAAAAGACGAGAGCGTCCGTAAACTGACGCAGACGCAGGATAATATAACCCGTATCAAGGACATAACCGCCGAACTCGAAGCCCGTCTCGGTCCTCTTGAAAAACAGTCGCAGAAAGCGAGAAAGTATCTTGCGCTCCGCGAGGAGAGGATGGGGCTTGAACTGACGCTTTGGACAGACCGTCTCGACGCCATAAAAGAGATCCTCGCGAACGCCGAAAAGCAGACGGAGGAACTTCGGGAGAGTTACGGGAATACCGAGCGCGAATTGCAGCAGACGGAGACGAGAATAACCGATCTGACATCGCAGGGCGAAGCCCTGACCGTTCAGATCGAACAGATACGCGCGCGAAACAAAGAGAAAGAGGAGATCGTTCAACAGAAAAAGGCGCAGATCCTTGTTGCGGAAAACGATATAGAACACGCGAAAAAAGATATAGGCCGTATGACCGAAAGTCTGACGCAGACCGACGCGGACGCCGAAAAGAACGCGGAAATGGAAAAGACTTATCTTTCCGAGATCGCGGAGTTTGAAAAGAAACTCGCGGAAAAGGATGCGGAGATCAAAGCGCTTGAAGAGGAGGCGGCCGCGGCGGAAGCGGAAAAAGCGGCAGCTTCCCGGACGGAAGCCGAGATAAACGCGGAGATCGCGAAACTGAATGATTCTCTGACTTTTCTGAAAGTCCGTCTCGGGTCTCTCGATCAGGCGGAGCAGACGCGTTCGGAATATATCAGGGAAAGAACGCAGGATATCGAAGACGCGAAAGCCCGTATGCGTTCGATCGAGGCGTCGCGGGCGCAGACCGAAAAGCAGATAGCGGAAACGAAAGAACTGCTGAAAGAAAATGAGAATGTTTCGGGCGGATATGAGGTCAAACTGAGATCCGTTTCCGAAAAACTTTCTTCTCTCGGTTCCGAACTCGGATCAAAAGCGTCCGAACTCGACAGATGCCTGAACCGCCGTCAGATCCTTTCCGATATGGAAAAGCACTACGACGGTTTCCAGAACAGCGTAAAAGCGGTCATGACCGAAGCGGGAAGAGGAACACTTCTCGGCATAGAAGGAACCGTGTCGGAACTTATCGAGGTTCCCGACGATTATACGACGGCGATCGAGACCGCTTTGGGCGGCACGCTTCAGAATATCGTCACTTCGGACGAGCGGAGCGCGAAAAACGCGATCGGGCTTCTGAAAAACAGAAATCAGGGAAGAGCGACCTTTCTCCCCGTTTCAAACGTTCGCGGCGAGAGGATAAAACTTGACCGACTCGAGAACGAATACGGTTTCATAGGTCTTGCCGTCGATTTGATAGAATACGATAAAAAATACGACGGCGTCATGACGTTCCTTCTCGGGAAAACAGTCGTATGCGACGATCTCGATTGCGCGACTGCGATCGCGAAAAAGAACGGTTACGCGTTCCGTTTCGTAACGCTTGACGGGCAGATCGTCAACGCGGGCGGCTCCCTGACGGGAGGTTCCGCGGCGAAGAATTTCGGAATACTTTCACGCCGCAAGGAGATCGAGGAACTCGGAAAACTCTGTGAAAGTCTTGAAAAGCAGATCGACGGGCTCGAAGAAAGAGAAAGAAAACTGACTGCGGAAAAGAATTCGGTCGAAGCCGCCGTCGAGGGCGTCCGCGCGGAAAGCAGACGCTTGGAGACAGAACTTGTCCGCTTGAACGGCGACGCGGAGCATTACCGCGAATATGCCGAAAATATGACACGGCAGGAACAGCTTCTGAAACGCGAACTCGAAACTCTTTCCGAGGCAAGCGGGAGAGAAGCGGACGAAAGGGCGCTTGTCGAAAAGAAGTATTCCGAAACGGAAGAACTCATTTCGGATCGGAACGGAAAACTTTCCGCCAATGCCGAAGATATTGCCGCCGCGGATAAAAAGATCGCGGAAAACACCGAGAAAAGACACGGAGTCCTTCTTGAAAAAGCGGATATTTCCAATTCCGCCGAGAACATACGGGCGCAGATCGAAAGACTGCGCGAGGACGAACGGCTCAGAAGCGAGAATGCGGAGAACATCCGCGCAGATATAAAAACTCTTGAAGAGCAGATATACGCGTATGAACAGGTCATCGCCGTTCTCGACGGTGAAATCGAAGAGTTCGGAAAAGAAAGCGATGCGGACGAGGCGCAGATAAGCGAAAAGATCTCCGCGAGAGCGCTTCTCGAACAGCAGACAAACGAGTTGAGACGTTCGGAAAAGGATCTTTACGATCTTCGTGAAAAACTGTCGAGGGAGATCGAGAAGCAGTCAACCAAACTTGAAGGCGTCGGAGAGGAAAAAGAGACTCTGATCTCCAAGATATGGGAAGAGTACGAAATGACGCTTTCCGAGGCGCGTGAGCGGAGGGTGGATATCCCCGACGTCGCGGAAGCGCAGAAAAAAGTCTCTTCGATACGTGCGTCCATGAAGGCTCTCGGAGAGGTCAACCTCGGCGCGGTCGATGAATACATCGAGGTCAAGGAGCGTTACGACCGCCTTTCCGAACAGGTCGATGACCTTGTCAAAGCGAAAGACGGTCTTGAAAAGATCATTTCCGACCTGACGGACAGAATGAAGGATGTTTTCAAAGAACAGTTCAAAGTTATCAACAACGAGTTTGAAAAGGTCTTCAAGGAGCTGTTTAACGGCGGAAGCGCGAAACTCGAACTCGAAGACCCCGAAAACGTTCTCGAATCGGGAATAGATATATATGTCGCCCCGCCGGGCAAGATAATAAAGCATCTGTCATCGCTTTCGGGCGGAGAGCAGTCTTTGACCGCGATCGCGCTGTATTTTGCGATAATGACGATAAGACCCGCTCCGTTCTGTCTGCTCGACGAGATCGAGGCGGCGCTTGACGACGTCAATGTCGTTCGTTACGCGGAGTATCTGCACCGTCACGACAAGACGCAGTTCATCGTCATAACGCACAGGCGCGGAACGATGGAGGCGGCGAACAGACTGTACGGCGTCACGATGAAAGAAAAGGGCATTTCGCGCATACTTGCCATAGACGTAAGCGAAATTGAAAAACATATCTGAAAAGGGAATCGAAAATGGGATTTTTCAGCAAAATAAAAGAAGGACTCAAAAAGACTCGCACTTCGATCGGGGACGGGTTCAACGCCGTTTTCTCCGTCTTCAAAAAAGTTGACGAGGACTTTCTCGAAGAACTTCTTGAACTTCTTATCATGGCGGATGTCGGTTACGATACGTCGGAACGCATAATCGGCGAACTTCGCAAAAAGGCGAAACTCGAAAGCCTCAACGACCCCGAAAGCGTCAAAAATGCTCTCGCGCAGATCATCGCGGAGGCGATGACGGGCGAAAACGGTTTGAATATATCAACCTCTCCGTCCGTTATTCTCGTCGTCGGCGTCAACGGCGTCGGAAAAACGACGACGATCGGAAAACTTGCACACCGTCTTTCGGAAAGCGGCAAAAAAGTCATCATCGGGGCGGCGGATACTTTCCGCGCCGCGGCGATCGATCAGATCTCCGTCTGGGCGGAGCGGAGCGGCACGGATATCGTCAGACATCAGGACGGAGCCGATCCCGCGGCGGTCGTTTTCGATACGATAGCGGCGGCAAAAGCGAGAAAGGCTGACGTTATCATCTGCGACACCGCAGGCAGACTTCACAACAAAAAGAATCTGATGGGAGAACTTGAAAAAATAATGCGCGTCATCGACCGCGAACTCCCCGACGCGGACAAGGAGATACTTCTCGTTCTTGACGCGACGACCGGGCAGAACGCGATCGAACAGGCGAAAGATTTCAAAGAAGCCGTCGGCGTTACCGGTGTGGCTCTCACAAAACTTGACGGAACGGCGAAGGGCGGCATAACGATCGCTGTCAAGGACGTTACAGGCGTTCCCGTCAAACTCGTCGGCGTCGGCGAGGGTATAGACGATCTGCAGTATTTCGAGCCCGACGCGTTCGCAAAGGCTCTTGTCGGAATTGAGGAAACGGAATGAAGATGAAAGTTCTGCTCGCTTCCAACAACGGGCATAAAATAAAAGAGATTAAAGAAATTCTCGGCGATTTTTTCGATGTGGTTTCATTGCGTGAAGCGGGCGTGGAGTCCGATCCCGAAGAAACGGGAGCCACTTTTGAGGAAAACGCGCGGATAAAAGCCGTTGCGGGAATGAAAGCGAGCGGAATGCCGTGCATCGCGGACGACAGCGGGCTTGAAGTTTTCGCTCTTGACGGTCTTCCGGGCGTTATGAGCGCGCGTTACGCCGGAGGTCACGGTGACGACAGTGCGAACAACGAAAAGTTGCTCCGTGAACTTGAAAACGCCTCTGACAGGTCGGCGCGTTATGTCTGCGTTATTTGCATGGCGTTTCCGAACGGTCATGAGATCGTCGCGCGCGGGGAATGCAGGGGGACTATCCTGAAAGAAGCCCGCGGAGAAGGCGGTTTCGGCTACGATCCGCTGTTCTTCTTCCCGCAGTTCGGCAAAACGTTTGCCGAGATAACGGCGGAGGAAAAGAATGAGGTCAGCCACAGAAAAGCGGCGCTGAGAGAATTTGAAAAGATATGGGAGAAGGAAAACGGATGACGAGCAAACAGAGAGCGTATCTGCGCGGACTTGCGAATACGGCGGATACGATATTGATAATCGGCAAGGACGGAGTTACCGACAACGTTCTGAAACAGGCGGACGACGCGGTAGAGGCAAGAGAAATAATCAAACTCAAATGCCTTGAAACGGCGATGATGACTCCTCGCGAAGTGGCGGAGGAGATCGCGGCCGCAATAAACGCGGAGGTCGTTCAGGTGATCGGCTCGAAAGCCGTGATCTACCGCCCCGCGAAAAAACCGAAGATCGTTCTTCCGAAATGAGAACGGGACTTTTCGGGGGAACTTTCAACCCCGTTCACAACGGTCATGTCGCCGCTATGAAGGCTTTCAAACAGGTTGCGAGGCTCGATCGGCTTACAGTCATGCCGACGGGAACGCCGCCGCATAAGCGCTTTGAACGCTCCGTTTCCGACGCGGACAGGCTTGAAATGCTGAAACTCGCGGTCGGGAATATCGGAGAGGTTTCGGATTACGAGATGAAAAAAGAGGGCAAGAGTTACACATTCGAAACGCTTGAATATCTGAAAAGCGTTTTCCCCTCGGACGAGCTCTTCCTTTATATGGGTTCCGATATGCTTCTCGGTTTTGAAACCGTATGGCGTCGGACGGACGAAATAATGAAACTTTGCACGATCGTTGCGCTTTCGAGGACGGGAGACGATCTTGAAAAACTTGAAAACTGCGCGGAACATCTGCGCCGTGACTTCGGCGCAAAGATCGAGGTCTTCCGTATCGAGCCTGTCGTTGTCAGTTCGTCGCAGATCCGCGCGCTTATTTCGGAAGGAAAAGACGTCTCGGATCTCGTGCCGAAAGCGGTCGGCGAATATATAAAAGAAAAAGGACTTTATCGGGGAGGCGAGAACGGTGATCGATGTTTCGGAGTATGATGACCTGCTGAAAAAAATGCTGAAGCCCGAAAGGTACCGTCACAGTCTCGGAGCGATGGAGACCGCGCGAAAACTTGCCCTTAAATGGGGCGCCGACGCAGACAGAGCGCAGATCGCGGGGCTTCTTCACGATATTACGAAGAATATGCCCGACGCCGAACAGCTCGAAATGATGAAAAAGAGCGGCGTCCCGCTGACGGAAGAGGTTCTTGCCTGTCCTTTTATATGGCATTCGTACACGTCGGCATATTACGTCCGCGATGTGCTTGGCATAAACGACGGGGAGATCTTCGGCGGGATATATTATCATACGACGGGGAAAAAAGGCATGACGCTTTTTGAAAAGGTGATATATATCGCCGACCTTGTCGAACCGAACAGGACTTACCCCGATGCGAAAAGACTTTATGATCTTGCTTTCAACGATCTCGACGAGGTCGTTTTTGAAAGCGCTCGGTGGTGCCTTTTCAGAAACAGCCGTGACGGCGGTTTCATTTTCGGAGATACTTTTGAACTGTATAATGAATGTGTTTTGAAACGGAGGGACAAAAATGAACGAAAAGATCCTTAACATGGCAAAGACGGCGGCGCAGGCGCTGAACGGGAAGAAGGGACATGACATAAAAGTCATCAAGGTCGCGGATAAGACCACGCTCGCGGACTATCTTGTTATCTGTAACGGAACATCCTCGACGCAGATCCGCGCGCTCGCGGACGAATGCGAATACCGCCTGAAAGAGGCGGGATATGAGGAACTCCACAGGGAAGGCCAGCCCGGCGGAGATTGGATACTGCTTGATTTCAAGGATATTATAGTACACGTTTTCAGCAAGGAGGCGCGTGCGTTTTACGATCTCGAACGTTTTTGGAAAGACGGCGAGGAGATCGATATGGATTTTGATGTGAAAGAGGAGAACTGAAAAAATGGATTACGATTTTGCGAAAGTCGAAAAAAAATGGCAGGATCGCTGGGATGAGAAAAAAGTTTTCGTCGCGAGCGAGGACAGAACGAAGAAAAAGTTTTACGCGCTCGTAGAGTTTCCCTATCCGAGCGGCGCGGGAATGCACGTCGGACATATAAAGGCTTACGGCGGGCTTGAAGTCATCGCGAGAAAAAAGCGTATGGAAGGGTATAACGTCCTCTTCCCGATCGGTTTCGACGCGTTCGGACTTCCGACCGAGAACTATGCCATAAAAACAGGTATCCATCCCCGTAAGGTCACGGACACGAATATCGAAAGATTTACCGATCAGCTTAAAAAAGTCGGCTTCTCGTTCGATTGGACGAAAGTCATAGATACGACCGACGAGAACTATTACAAGTGGACGCAGTGGATCTTCCTCAAAATGTTTGAACACGGGCTCGCTTTCCGCGACAAGACGCTGGTCAACTATTGCCCGAGCTGTAAAGTCGTTCTTTCAAACGAAGACTCTCAGGGCGGCAAGTGCGATATATGCCATTCGGATGTTGTACAGAAATCGAAGGACGTTTGGTATCTGCGCATAACCGAATATGCCGATAAACTGTTGCAGGGACTGGAAAAAGTCGATTATCTTCCGAATGCGAAATTGCAGCAGCAGCATTGGATCGGAAAATCGACGGGCGCGTTCGTCAATTTCACGATCGCGGGAACGGATGAGAAACTGCGCGTTTACACGACGCGCCCCGACACGCTGTTCGGCGTTACCTTCATGGTCATCGCGCCCGAGCATCCGCTGATCGAAAAATACGCGTCAAAGATCACGAACAAGGACGCGCTCGACGCGTATAAAGAGGCGAGCACCAAAAAATCCGAGTTCGAGCGTACTCAACTCGTCAAGGACAAGACAGGTGTTCGCATAGAGGGTATCGATGCGGTCAACCCCGTCACGGGCGGCAATATTCCCATATATATTTCCGACTATGTAATGATGGGTTACGGCACGGGCGCGATCATGGCAGTTCCCGCTCACGACCAGCGCGACTGGGAGTTTGCGAAGAAATTCGGCATAAACATCATTCAGGTCATCAAGGGCGGCGATATAGAAAAAGAGGCGTATGCCGGCGACGGAGAAATGATAAATTCCGATTTCCTGAACGGTTATACGGATAAAAAATCTTCTATCGAAAGAATGATAGAATATCTTACGGAAAAGGGTATCGGCGAAAAAGGCGTTCAGTACAAGATGAAGGACTGGGCGTTCAACCGTCAGAGATATTGGGGCGAACCCATTCCCATCGTTCATTGCCCGCATTGCGGACTTGTTCCGGTTCCTTACGAAGAACTCCCGCTGCGTCTGCCCGAGGTCGAAAATTTCGAGCCGGGAACGGACGGCGAAAGCCCGCTTGCAAAGATAGACGAGTTTGTCAACTGCAAGTGCCCGAAGTGCGGCGGCGACGCAAAGCGCGAAACGGACACCATGCCTCAGTGGGCGGGTTCGTCCTGGTACTTCCTGCGCTACATAGATCCGAACAACGACAAGGTGTTTGCCGATGCGGAAAAACTGAAATACTGGATGCCCGTCGATTGGTATAACGGCGGAATGGAGCATGTCACCAGACACCTGATCTACTCGCGTTTCTGGCACAAATTCCTTTATGACATAGGCGAAGTGCCCTGCGACGAGCCGTATATGAAGAGAACCGCTCAGGGGCTGATCCTCGGTCCCGACGGAGAAAAAATGTCGAAGTCGAAGGGAAATGTCGTTGACCCGCTTGACGTCGTTGAAAAGTACGGCGCGGACGTTCTGAGGACTTATATCCTGTTTATGGGCGATTACGGACAGGCAACTCCGTGGTCGGACAACAGCGTTAAAGGATGTAAGCGTTTCCTTGACCGCGTCTGGGGACTGAACGGGATTGTCAGGGACGGAAAAGGCTATACCCCGTCTATGGAGACGGCATTCCATCAAACGATCAAGAAGGTTTCTTCCGATTACGACGCGATGAAGTTCAATACCGCGATCGCGGCGCTCATGACGCTTATCAACAGGATATACGACGAAGGAAGTCTGACGAAAAAAGAACTTTCGGACTTCCTGATTCTGCTCAATCCCGTTGCTCCTCACATGACCGAGGAAATGTGGGAGATGAACGGCTTTGACGGAATGCTCTGCGAACAGAAATGGGTCGAATACGACGAGGCGAAGACCGTTGAATCGACGATCGATATCCCCGTTTCGGTGTGCGGCAAACTGAGAGGCGTTATCTCCGTTCCCGCCGATGCCGACAAAGACACCGTTATCGCCGCCGCGAAAGCCGACGAAAAAGTTCAGTCTTTCATCTCCGGAAAAACGATAGTCAAAGAGATCTTCGTCCCCGGCAGAATGGTCAATATAGTTGTTAAATAGTGCTTTATCCGTAAATAAAGAGGAGGTATCCGAAATTGAAGCATATCAAAAAAATTCTATCTGCGGCGCTGCTTTGCGCACTTGTCTTTTCAGGATGTACCGTGCGTGCCGAAGCGACTTTCAAAGGAAAAACGGAGTCCGAATGGGCGAATAAGTTCCATTCGACGGCGGTCACCTCGTTTGAAAAAATAGGATCTTTGCCCGAAGCCCTAAACGGATTCGTTTTCCGCGCGGAGGGAGAGGACAGGGTGAGCGACACCGTTGACGGCAAGGTTGTCGAAGGCGAGGAGTTCTCGGGCGGCAAGGTTCTTCTCGCGGACTACAACCGCGACGACACCGTTCAGCACGGCATAAACCTTTCCGTTACCGTTCCCGCGGACGGTTCGTATTCGCTGACGGCGTTTGTTTCGGATCTCAAAAAGAACCTCTGGCAGGCGACCGATTGCGACCTTTTTGTAAACGGCGTTCTTGCATACGACACGTCCGTGAACATTATTTCCTCAACGAAGGTTTCAACTCCGTCCGTTCCGAAGAAGACTATCATGAGAATAACGGAACTTCCCCCGATCGCACTGAAAGCGGGCGAAAACACCGTTTCGTTCGTGCTTCATAATTCGGACAGAACGCCGACCAAGCCTCTTTTTTATCTTGATTACATAGAGCTGAAGCCGGAAAACGACCCCACGGCGACGGGCGAGATCAGCTATACTTCAACTCCGGGCGGAGAATATTCAAAACAGGCTGTCGCCGCCGCGGAGATAGACGTTTTCACCGGCTCGTGGGATATGACAGCTTCGCTTACCGTATCTTCCTTCGCATCGACGGAGGCTGAGGCTGCCGACGTTTCCGTTCAGATAGTGGACTATTACGGTAACATTGTTTTTGAGGATTCCGTAAAACCCGTTTTCGGCAGCTATAAGTATACCGCCGATCTCGGGAAACACCCGACGGGACATTTCACTCTGCGCGCGACGGCGAACGGAAAAACCATTTGTTCGAAAGAATATGCCGTGCTTCCTCCCGTTGAGGACAGGGATCTTGAACTCGATTCCCCGTTCGCTTCGGACTTCGCGTCCTATCACCTGCTTGCCGACGAGTTCGATCTTGTTGACAATTACGCCGCCGCGGCAAAACTCTGCGGTGTCAGCGTGCTCCGCGAGCGCCTTGACTGGACGGAATGGAAAAAAGGCAATTACGATTTTCACAGAACCGATAAGCATTTTAACGCCATATCCGATATGGGTATGAAGATAATGCCGTTCATATCAAGCGCGCCCAACTGGATCACCGATACGGGCAAAAAGATGTATATGGCGTCTCAGCTTGAAATGTATCAGTTCACCAAACGCGCCGCGCAGAGATATACGGATATATCGCAGGCGTTTGAGATATGGAACGAGATGAACTATTTCGTGGACGCTCCGGCAGATGTTTACGCCTCTTTCTTCAAGGCGGCGTCCTTCGGCGTCATTGACGGCGGCAATTCTCTTCCGAAGATAGTCGGCGGTCTTTGCGAGGGCGAAGGCTGGACATACGCGGAGGCATATACGGATCTGCTTTGCCGCAATGAACTCTTCGATTACAGTGACGCGTTCAACTGGCACTATCATATCTACGACAATAAATACGACCGTCCGTTCTCTGAGTTTATAAACGGCACGATCGGAGGAAAATTCGCCGCGTTTGCGAACGCGCGTCTCGCAGATCTTCCGTCCTGGTGCACTGAGGCGGGAATCAAGCTTTTCCCCGCATCCAAAACCGAGGATCTTTCCGAAAAACAGCAGAAAATTCAGTCGAACTATATGGTCACCTCCGCTTGTCAGTCCCTTGCCGCCGGCACGGACAAACATTTCTGGTTCATTCTTCTGAAAATGGAGGAGACCGACGGCAGCGGTTGGGGCTGGTTCGGCTCATTCGGGTCAAAAAATCAACCGTTTTCGTCCGTTGTGACAGAAGCGGTTATGACTCAAACTCTCGGCAAAGGTATGTATAAAGGCGCGCTCACCGGGCTTCCGAGCGGCGCGGAGGGACACGTTATAAACAACGGCGAGGACGATGTTATCGTTCTTTGGGCAACTTCCGACAGAGACGTAACTCTTTCCGTTCCCGGAAATGTTTTGAAAACCACCGTTGTCGGCGATCGGGAGGTTCTCTGCCCGACAAACGGAAAAATAACCGTCAAAGCGGGCGTTGAGCCGATGTTTATCACGGTTGACGGAACCGTTGACTCTTCCGTATATACAGCAACTTCAAACGCTCCCGTAAAAACCGTGACCGCAAAGACCGATTATTCGGCGGGTGAAAGAGTTGTTCTGACGCAGCTTTGGTACGATCTTTTCGATACCTCCGCATACAAGACCGCGCGCAACAACGGGTATAAAGTCTCCGCGGAAGGAAATACGATCACGCTGAAACTTGTTAATTTCAACGATTTCGAGGTGAGCGGGACCGTAAGCGGGGCGGCGGACGGATACACGGTTACGGGAAGCGGAGAAACAATAACTATTCCCGCGATGTCCGAAACCGAAGTTACGTTCACCATAACTCCGAACGGCGGAACCGGTTCGACCTATCTGACCTTCGAAGGAGTCTTCAACGGAAGCGAGACTTCGAAATCCGTTTCGAGAATTTACAGATAAAGGTGATAGTATGGAATTTTCCGAACTCATTGAAAAAAGAAGAAGCCTTCGCGCTTATGACCCGTCCGTGCCCGTGACACGCGAAGAGATCGAAAAGATCGTCTACGCCGCGCAGCAGGCGCCGTCTTGGAAAAACAGTCAGACGGCGAGGTTTTACTGTCTGCTTCCCGGGGAAAACGCAGACCGCTTCCGCGCGGAATGTCTTCCCGAGCGCAACGCGGCAAAAGCGGAGGGCGCGGCGCTGATAGTCGCAACGTTCGTCAAAAATGTCGCGGGCTTTTCCGCAGACGGAAAAACGGCGGACAACGAGTGCGGAAACGGGTGGGGGTATTATGATCTCGGTCTCGCAAGCGAGCATATCTGCCTTGCGGCGAAAGATCTCGGTCTTGACACTCTGATAATGGGACTGCGTGACGGAGAGAAAATAAGAAAGTTTCTCTCTGTTCCCGAAACAGAACAGGTCGTTGCCGTCATTGCGGTCGGTCACGGCACGTCTCAGCCCACCAAACCTCCGAGAAAGAATACCGATGAGGTTCTGAAATTCTTTTGAAAAGGGATAACGAAACGTGTATAACGGCAGGCGGAATCTGTCGGAAGCGTTTGAAAAACAGCGACCCGACGTTTCCCCTGCCTGTCACAGATACAGAGCATACCGAAAGAGGTAAAATAAATGAAAAAGAGAGACGCGGTGCCGCATATCGGCATAATGTTCAACGAAGACCCCAACCATCACATCGGAGAGACATGGAGCACACGAAAAACCTATAACAAAGGCTTCCGCTTTTCCGAAGAGAGCGAAAGAGAGTTTGTTCGTCAGTACGAAGGTTCTCAACTGACGGATTTTCTGATCAACGTCAATTTTATGCGCTCCGTTTACCCGTCGGAGGTGTTTGACAGTTATACGACCAGCGGTCTGACTTTTAACGAAAGCGGCTTGCCTGTCGATGAAAACGGAAATGTGCTCGAAGAAACCGAAAATGCGTATTACGAAACGTTCGTCCGCGATAATTTCGACATTTTTGACTGCTGGATCAGGAATTTTCGGGAGATCGGCGTCCGTCCGTGGCTCTCTTTCCGAATGAATGACGTTCACGGCGTGGCGGAAAACGAAACGGGAATGCTGACAAAGTTCTGGCAGGAGCATCCCGAGACATACCGTATTCACCACCACGTTCCCGACGGATACTTTGCGCGCACTTTCGATTATGAGCAGCAGATAGTCAGGGACAGAATGTACGCGTATATAAAAGAGGCGCTTGAAAGATACGATGTTGACGGAGTAGAACTCGATTTCATGCGCGAGATGTTCTGCTTCGCTCCCGGAAGAGAGTTCCTCTGCCGTGATCTGATGACGGATTTCGTCCGCAGTATCCGCGCTCTCTGTGATGAGTTCGAGGAAAAACGCGGACATCGTATCCTTATTGGAATTAAACTTTTCGCATTGCCTCATCAGGTGTACGACGCCGGCTTCGATTATTTCACTTATGCCGAGGAGCGCCTGATCGACGTCTTTATAGCGGGTCCGCGCTGGGAGACGATCGACAACGATATTCCCATAGAGATATGGAAAAAGATCTTTGAGCCTTACGGGGTCAAGGTCGCGGCGGGACTTGAACTGATCCTTCGCTGTCATCCGCACGGAGAGTTTTATTATCTGAACACCGTCGAGACAACGATGGCATCCGCGACGCAGTATTTGTCCGCGGGAGGAGATTTTACATATCTTTTCAACTATATGCGTCCCGTCAAGGTCGATTATTCAAAGGATTGGGTCTATTCGATCTATCAGACGGAGAATTATCAGCGCCTTATCAGAAATGCGGGCTCGTATGAGACTTCGTTCCCCCTCCCGCGCAGACATGTCAAGACCTTCCACGACATCGAGCCGCAATGGGAGCCTGCGAAACTGTCGCCGCTTCCGCTGACCGTCGCTTACGACAACACGTTCTTCCAGGTCAAGGTCAGAGCCTGCCCCGCGCCGAAAGATGCGAAATGCTATGTCGTTCTCGGAGCGAAGGGCGTTGACTCGGACGAGATTTCTCCCGAGACTTTCGACATCTACATGAACGGCGTTCATCTCGAATACGGCGGAATGTGTGAGGTCACGCCTTATACGAAGTGGCAGGGCTACTATTTCCCGATTCCCGATCCCGCGCTTGTCGCAGACGGGAATGTTATCGAGATCGCGCGCAAGACCGGCGCACCGGGGTATTCCGTCGAATATGCCGAGATCCGCGTCAATGCGGCTCTTGAAAAAGATCAGTGGGAAAAAGACCACCTTGTTTGGATAGAACTGTAAAAGACGCATAAATAAGAGGGACAAAAACCGCCGAGAAGCGGATTTTGTCCCTTTTTGCCGAAAAATAAGGCTCGGCGCAATATAATTGAACGGAATTTTTGTTTATAATATTCGGTTTATCGTAAAAATTATACAAAACGGAAAAAAAATGATTTTGCCTATTGACATTCAGACGAAAGCGTGATATAATACAGCCAAACCGATGAGAAAGAGTAAGTAAGTCTTAACACTGTTTCAACAGAGAGCCGCAGGCGGTGGAATTGCGGTGAAATAAGATCTGACCGAATGGACTTTCGAGGGCGAGCGGAAACGGAACGGCGTTCCGGAGTATGTAAGACGGAGTATGATCCTCCGTGACAAAAGATCGGCGTATGACTGTACGCACAGAGAGGTCGCGTTATAACGGCGCGGCAAGCCGGGTGGCACCACAGGTGATTTTGATCCTGTCCCAGCAGAATATGCGGGGACAGGCTTTTTGTTTTTACGGAGGAATATATTATGTTATACAGAAGATGGCGCCGCCGCGCCGGGTAGAATGTAAATTTACAGATTACGGATAACGATATTTTCAAAACAAGATATATTGAATAAATGAAAGCAGGTAAATATAATGAAAAAAATAATCGCTCTTGCGCTCAGCGCGCTTTTTGCGTTCGGACTTCTCACCGCTTGCGGAAACGGCGGCAACCAGCCCTCCGGTTCTTCTCAGCCGAGCGGATCCGATAACGTAAAAGAATACACCGTCGGTATATGCAACTATGTTGACGACGCTTCTCTCAACCAGATCGTTGACAACATTAAATCTCAGCTTGAAACGATCGGCAACGAAAAAGGCGTCAAGTTCAATATCGAATACGACAACTGCAACGCCGATGCCAACCTGATGAATCAGATCATATCTAATTTCATGGCGGATGAGGTAGATCTTATGGTCGGAGTTGCAACTCCCGTCGCCATGGCGATGCAGTCCGCAACGGAAGATACTGATATTCCCGTTGTTTTCTCCGCCGTTACCGATCCCGTTTCGACCGCTATCGTTGAATCTCTCGAAGCACCCGGCAAAAACATAACGGGAACTTCCGATTATCTTAACACGAACGCGATCATGGACATCATTTTTGCCGTCAACAAGGACGCAAAGAAGATCGGACTTCTTTACGATGTCGGGCAGGACGCTTCGACGACCGCGATACAGGACGCGAAAGCGTATCTTGACAATCTCGGCATCGAATATGTTGAACGTACCGGAACGACGGTCGATGAAGTCACCCTGGCGGCTCAGGCGCTTGTTTCCGACGGCGTTGACGCAGTCTTCACCCCGACCGACAACACTATAATGACGGCTGAACTTTCCATTTACGAGATCTTTGCGAAAGCGGGCATTCCCCACTATGCCGGAGCCGACTCCTTCGCTCTCAACGGTGCGTTCCTCGGCTACGGCGTCGATTACATCGAACTCGGCAAAGAAACCGCGAATATGATCGCGGAGATCCTCATCGACGGAAAAAATCCCGCAACGATGGCAGTCCGCACCTTTGATAACGGCACGGCGACCGTAAATACCGAGATCTGCACGCAGCTCGGTCTCAATTTCGATGACATCTCCTCGGTGATCGCTCCTTATTGCACAAAGGTCAAGGATATCGTCACCGCCGAAAGTTTTGACGGTCAATAATAGTCCGAAAGGATATTTATCTCAATGATACTTCCCCTGATTCAAACCGCATCCGAACTCGGCTTAATAAGTGCGCTGACGGTTTTAGCGCTGTATCTGAGTTATTCGATGCTTAATGTGTGCGATCTTTCCACCGACGGCTGCTTCACTCTCGGAGCGACCGTCGGCGCGGTCGTTGCAATCTCCGGTCATCCTTATCTTTCGATCCCCGCGGCAATGGCGGCGGGAATAGCCTCGGGATTTGTCACGGCGTTTCTTCAAACAAAGATGGGCGTTAACAGCCTTCTTGCGGGAATAATCGTCAATACCGCGCTGTATTCCGTCAATATCGCGGTCATGGGCAATTCGTCGATCCTGAATATGAACAGAACCGAAACCGTTTTCACAAAAACCAAAGAACTTCTGGCGGGAACTTTTCTCGAAGGACAGTATAAACTTGTGATCGCCGCTGTCGCGGTCATCGCGGTATGTGTCCTTCTCGGTCTTTTCCTGAAAACGAAACTCGGACTTGCGATCCGCGCGACGGGAAACAATCCCGATATGGTGCGTTCTTCGTCTATAAATCCCGTCTTTACAACGATCGTCGGTCTGTGCGTCGCAAACTCTTTTACGGCGCTTTCCGGTTGTCTTCTTGCCCAGTCGCAGAAGTCCGTCAATATCGACATCGGAACGGGAATGGTCACGATCGCGCTCGCCTCGCTTCTTATCGGCGGCGTTTTCACGGGAAAGAGAAAGATCCCCGTTCAGCTCGTCGGCATGGTTCTCGGCGCGTTCATTTTCCGATTTGTTTATACGGTCGCGTTGCGTTTCGATATGCCGGCATTCATGCTGAAATTCGTTTCGTCCGTCATCGTTGTCGCGGCAATCTCGATCCCGTATCTGAAAGGACGTTTTCCGCTTCTTAAACGAAGACTTGACCGCTTTTTCAAAAGGAGGGCTTCGTGATGCTGAATATCTCACACGTTTATAAGACCTTCAACCCCGGAACGGCAGATTCAAAACTCGCCCTCGATGATCTTTGTCTCGATGTTGCGGAAGGCGATTTCATCACCGTTATCGGAGCAAACGGCGCGGGCAAATCCACGATGTTCAACGCGATCGCGGGGACTTTTCTGACCGATAGGGGAGAGATATTCCTTGACGGAGAAGATATTACGCTGACCCCCGAACATAAACGCGCAAAGAATATCGGACGGCTTTTTCAGGATCCGATGCTCGGAAGCGCGCCCGGAATGACGGTTGAGGAAAATCTTGCGCTTTCCGCCGGACGGGGCGGTTGGCTCAGCCATGTTTCAAAAGCCGATAAAAAGGCTTTCCGCGACCGTGTCGCGCTTCTCGGAATGGGCTTGGAGGACAGAATGAACCAGCGCGTCGGGCTTCTTTCCGGCGGACAGCGCCAGGCGCTGACGCTGATGATGGCGACATTCAATCCTCCGAAACTGCTGCTTCTCGACGAACATACCGCGGCATTGGATCCCGGAACTGCGGAAAAGGTTCTCGCGCTGACAAAACAGATCGTTGAGGAAAACAATCTGACTTGCCTGATGATAACTCACAATATGCAATCCGCGCTTGAACTCGGAAACCGCACGATCATGATGGATCGCGGACGCATCGTCATGTCCGCGTCCGGGGAAGAAAGAAAATCTCTCACGGTCTCCGACCTTCTGCGGATATTCAGGGAAGCATCCGGCAAAGACCTCGACAACGACAGAATGTTGCTGATATAATTGTTGAGGACCTGATGCCGAACATCTGATCGCGTTAAAACCGTTGCATATCCTGAGGACACGGATTATCAGCCACAGTTTCCCCGAGGATTTGATCCTGTAAACCGTTTCAACCGTAAGTTCAAAAAAATGCGGACAATTTCCCTGTCAAAGCGGTGATACGGGAAAACAGCATTTTTAAGGGAATAATTATGACAAGACAAAAGAATTACCGAAAGACGCTTGCAGCTTGTTGTCTCGGATTTGTTACGCAAGCCATATCCGCAAATTTTGCCCCGTTATTGTTTTTAACATTCAAAAACGTTTACGGGATCTCTCTTGAAAAGATTGCAATGATTCCCCTGGTTTTCTATTTGACGCAATTGCTCATTGATCTTGCCGCCACCAAATTCGCCGACAAAATAGGATATCGCACCTGCGTGGTCTTCTCGCAAGTGTTATCGTCTGTAGGTCTTGTATTAATGGCGATATTACCGGAATTACTTCCCGTGCCGTTTGCGGGGCTTCTGATCTCGGTCGTGATTTATGCTTTGGGAAGCGGTCTTATTGAGGTTTTGGTAAGTCCCATCGTTGAAGCTTGTCCGTTTGAGAACAAAGACGGAAGGATGAGCCTGTTACATTCCTTCTATTGTTGGGGTGCAGTGTGTGTCATTTTGGGCTCCACGCTGTTTTTCACCGTATTTGGTGTGGAAAATTGGAAAATACTCACTTTGATCTGGGCATTGATTCCGTTGTATAACACATTCAATTTTATCAACTGTCCCATAGAACGGTTGGTTGAAGACGGCAAGAGTATGGGCATCTGCAAACTTCTGAAAACGCCTGTCTTCTGGTTGATGATAATACTTATGGTATGTTCGGGCGCATCGGAAGCAACTATGGCTCAATGGGCATCAGCCTTCACCGAATCTGCTATCGGGGTATCCAAAACGGTCGGTGACTTGGCAGGCCCGTGTTTGTTTGCAATGTTTATGGGTATATCCCGTATGCTGTACGGAAAACTCAGCGAAAAACTTGATTTGACCAAGGTTATGCTTGTTTGCGGGATCATGTGCGCCGGTTGCTATTTGCTGGCTTCTCTGTCCTCATTGCCGACCCTCGGACTCGCAGGTTGCTCGCTTTGCGGTTTGGCTGTCGGCGTTATGTGGCCGGGCTCTATCAGCATATCCTCGCAGAAATGTCCGAGAGGCGGGACGGCGATGTTTGCGTTTTTGGCATTGGCCGGAGATTTTGGCGCTACGGTCAGTCCCACTATGACAGGCAGTCTTTCCGAAATGGCAGGCGGTAATCTTAAAATGGGGTTGCTCGCTGCAACGGTATTTCCCGCGGGGCTTGTTTTCGGATTGCTGATCCTTCGGAAAAAGGTCGGTAAATCATTAAACAGAGAATAATATAATTCGCTTAATTGAACCGAAAAAATATTTTATTTTTTCAAAAACACTTGAAAAAACGCATCTGTTCGCATATAAGTTCCCTGCCGTCTTGACAACGCGATGACGACAAAATTTTTGACGGTCCGTGTTTTTACGGGCGATCCGAAGGCTCCCGATAATATGAGTGAAAATCCCCGTTCAAAATAGTTTGGTTTACGGGTTTCAGGGGCGAGCGGAAGCAAGTTTTCCCGTGTTCGGAAAATTCCGAAGAAAGGCTTTTCCCCGCGTTTGCGCCTGCAACCGTTGCAAAACATCAAATTGAATTGCAGAAAAAGTAAAGAGCTGACCGATTTTCCCGGAAGTCGGTCAGCTCTTTTTTGATCATATTCTGTTTTATCTTTCTTCTCTGAAATAGGAAAGTCCGAGGCCTTCGGGCGCCTGATTTTCCTTTTTGTTTCTTATGCTTGTGATTATAAGCACCAGGATGGTTACGACAAACGGAAGCATTTTGATCATCGGCTTCATCGTTGTCGAGATACCGGGCAGATAGTTTCCGATCTTATACAGCGCGCCGAAAACGAACGATCCGATGATCGCGAGATTCGGTTTCCACAGCGAGAATATGACGAGCGCGATTGCAAGCCATCCGATCGCGTCGATCGTGTATTCCCAGTTGCCGCCGAGGTTGTCCATTATGTAGCCGAGTCCTCCGAGACCGGCAATTCCGCTGCCGATTATCGTCGCGACATAGCGATACTTCGTGACGCTTATACCTGCCGCATCAGCCGTTGCGGGGTCTTCTCCGACGGCGCGGAGATGAAGCCCCGTTCTGGTCTTTTTCAGCACAAACGCGCACACGAGCGCGACGATGATCGAAAGATAGACCATAACTCCGTATGAGAAAACAAGTTTGCCGAAGGCACCGAGTTTGTCGGCAAACGGAAGATATGCGGTGAAAAACTTGCTCGCGGTGGAGAAAGACGAAGCCTCCACGCCCGCGATCATAAGGTCGGAAACGCCTATTCCGAGCGTTGTGAGAACAAGTCCCGTTACGTTTTGATTGGCGCGCAGGGTAACGGTCAGGAAACAGTAAATAAGTCCCATAAGACCGCCGCCGATAAATGTCGCCAATATCGGAAGTATTACGGCAAGCACCGGATTTGCGGCGTCAATTCCTCCGACTCCGTTCACGTAGAACGCCTCCGCGCAGCATCCGAACGCCGCGCCGACGCACATCGTTCCCGGAATACCGAGGTTCAGATGTCCGGATTTTTCCGTCAGGATTTCTCCGGTCGAACCGAAGAGGAATGCCATGCCCGAGCGGATCGTCTGGAAGAGAAAGTTAATGATATCCATGCTGAACGACCTCCTTTGAGGAATGACGGAACATGATCTTATAATTTATGAAGAACTCACAGCCGACAACGAAGAGAAGTACGACCGCCGTTACGATATCCGAGATCGAGCCGTCGATCTTGAATTTTGTCGCGACCTGCGTCGTTCCGACTTCGAGGAAGGAAACAAGCGCGGACGTGAGAACCATGATGAGCGGGTTGAACTTCGCCATCCACGAAACGAGGATCGCCGTGAAACCGATCGAACCGATCGTGTCCGTCGGGCTGACCGTGCAGTCAACGCCGCCGACGATCAAAAATCCGACCAGACCGCAGATCGCGCCGGAAAGAAGCATCGTTCTGATTATGACTTTCTTGACGTTGATTCCTATATAAAGCGCGGTGTTTCGGCTTTCTCCGACAACGGAGATCTCATATCCGTGCTTTGAATAACGCAGATATACGAACATAAGAGCCGTTACGACCGCTATGACGATGATCGAAAGCAGCCACTTTCCGCTTCCCGTGCTTTCGCCGAGTTTCGGGAGCGCGTAATCCGTCATCGGTTGCAGTTTGCCCGAGCCGTTAGGAGCCCATATCGTGATGCACGTTTCCACCGCCTGGACCGCGATATAGTTCATCATCAGCGTGAAAAGCGTTTCGTTCGTGTTCCATTTTGCTTTGAATATTGCGGGAAGCACCGCCCAGATCATGCCCGAAACAAGGCTTGCGGCGAGCATGAAGACCCAGAGCAATCCTGTCGGGACTTTTCCTCCGAAGTAGAACATGACGGCGGCGGTCGAGAGCGCGCCTATAAGCGCCTGACCGTTTGCACCGATATTCCAGAATTTCATTTTGAAAGCGGGCGTGATCGCTATCGAAACTCCGAGAAGGATCGCCGTTTTATAAATGAACATCCACAGCCTTCTCGATGTTTTCGTGTTCAGACCGAGCGCGCCGTCGAGCATGGCTTTGAAAAACTCTCCCGGATTGCGTCCCGTTATCAGAACAACTATCAGCGTACAGGCAAGGAAAGCGAGGATGATTGCCCCGATCCTGACGGGAACGCTCAGATAAAAAGGAGCCGATGATCTTTTGACTATATGAAACATAGGTTCGTGAACTTTCTTTTCCGCAGCCATCAGTTTTCCTCCTTTTCCGCGTTATCCGTTTTTGTCATGAGAAGTCCGATCTCCTCTTTCTTTGCGGTTCTTCCGTCAACGATGCCCGTGACTTTGCCCGAGCCGATGACGAGGATGCGGTCGCAAAGATCGAGAAGCACGTCAAGATCTTCTCCGACAAAAATAACGGCGACGCCTTTTTGCTTCTGCTCATTGAGCAGATTATATATCAGATATGACGAGTTGATGTCAAGTCCTCTGACCGGATACGCCGCCATAAGCACGGTCGGAGCGGCGGCTATTTCTCTTCCGACAAGAACTTTCTGAACGTTTCCTCCCGAAAGACGACGGACGGGCGTCGATGCGGACGGTGTTACGACTTCAAGCTGTTTGATTATCGCGTTCGCAAGATCTTTCGGCTGTTTTCTGTGCAGGAACGCGCCTCTGCCCTTCCTGTAAGAGCGGAGCATCATATTGTCAACGATGTCCATGTTCCCGACAAGTCCCATTCCGAGACGGTCTTCGGGCACGAAGGAAAGGCGAACGCCGAGTTCTCTGATCTGAAGCGGAGTTTTGTCTCTCAGATCCTCCGTTTTTCCGTTTTTCGGATTGTTGTAGAGGATCTCTCCGTTTTGAACTTTCTGCAAGCCCGCGATCGCTTCGAGAAGTTCTCTCTGACCGCTTCCGGCTATGCCCGCGATGCCGAGGATCTCTCCCGAACGCGCCGTGAAAGTCACGTCGTCAAGGATCTTCACCCCTTCGCGGTCCTTGCAACTGAGCCCTTTGACAAGAAGTCTGTCTACGGGGTTTTCAGGCTCCGTTCTTTCTATATTGAGACTGACTTTTTTCCCGACCATCATTTCGGTCAGTTCAGCCTCGTTCGTATCTTTCGTGTTGACCGTTCCGATATATTCGCCTTTTCTAAGAACGGCAACCTTGTCGGAAAGTTCAAGCACCTCATGAAGTTTGTGCGTGATTATTATTATGGATTTCCCGTCCTCTTTCATCTTTCTGAGGATCGCGAAAAGTTTTTTTGTTTCCTGCGGCGTAAGCACGGCGGTCGGCTCGTCGAGGATCAGTATGTCCGCGCCTCTGTAAAGGACTTTTATGATCTCAACGGTCTGTTTTTCGGAAACCGACATATCCGCGATGTGTTTCATCGGGTCGATCTCGAAACCGTAAGCCTCGCTGATCTCGCGGATCTTTTCGACGCTCTTTTTCGGGTCGAATTTCTCATCTTTAAGCCCGAGTATGATATTTTCCGCCGCGGTGAACACATTTATAAGCTTGAAATGCTGATGTATCATTCCGATGCCGTATGAAAAAGCGTCTTTCGGAGATTTGATAACGGCCTCTTTCCCGTCGATCAGTATTTCTCCCGCATCGGGAAAGTAAATGCCCGATATCATGTTCATCAGCGTCGTTTTTCCGCTTCCGTTTTCGCCGAGGATCGAAAGTATCTCCCCTCTGTTGACGGTCATCGAAACGTCTTTGTTTGCAACGATGCTTCCGAAGGTCTTTGTTATATTTCTCAGTTCTATCGCAGGTGTTTCCATTTTTGACCTCCCGCACTTTTGATATTTCAAAAACGTATTGCCGCGCAGTACGTTTTTCAGATATCAAAGTCTGTTTAATGAAAGTAAAGGCGGAGCATTGATACCCCGCCTTTACGGTTTTTTTTAATTACTTGTCGAGTCTCGTGATGCCGTCGATATTGATATCGAAGTAAGGAGCGGAACGCTTCTCGGACTCATGGAAGCAGCCGTCCGAAACAACGTCGGTCTCGGGAACGAAGTCGCCCATATCGTCAACATCGGCCTTGTAAGCGGTGATGTGACCTTCTTCATCAACGGTCATGTTGTCGGTAACGTTCGCGCCGCTTACGGTGAAGGTGTCGGTCGCGAATACCTTGATCTCGCCTTTTTCAAGCTTCTCGATTGCAGCTTCAATGGCTTCTTTCGTGCCGGCGGCAGCAGCCTTTTCGTTGATCTCGGTCAGAACGACGGAGCCGGTCGCAAGGGTTCCGGTCCAGTCGGTCGCGATGGTCTCGTCCTTCGCAACGCAGTTGATGATGTATTCAAAATACGGAGCCCAGTTGATCTTGGAGGAAACTATGAAAGTGTTCGGGCAGGATTCAACGGTCGATCCGTTGTAGGAAACATTGGGAACGTTTCTCGCTTCGCAAGCGGAGGGAGCACCCATCGAGTCAGCGTGCTGAGAAATAAGAACAGCACCCTTGTCCATAAGGGAGTTTGCAACGTCTCTTTCGGAGTCAACGCTGTACCAAGAACCGGTGAAGTCAACCATCATGGTGACGGACGGACAAACGGAACGTGCGCCGAGGAAGAAAGAGGTGTAACCGGAAACAACTTCCGCATAGGGGAATGCGCCGACATAACCCATAACTGCCTGCTCGGCGGTGATCGTGCCGGCATCGATCATTTCGTTGAGTTTCATACCTGCGGCGATACCTGCGAGGAAACGGCCTTCATAAATGGAAGCGAAAGCGTTGTGGTAGTTGGAAAGGCCTTCGGTGTGAGCCTTGGTTCCGGTCGCATGGCAGAACTGAACGTCGGGGAATTCTTTCGCAGCCTGGATCATAAACGCTTCATGACCGAAGCTGTCCGCAAATACTATGTTGCAACCCTGATCCGCAAGGTCAGCCGCAGCGTCATAGCAAGCAGAGGATTCGTCAACGGGATATTTGAAGATCACCTGATCGTCGGAAAGACCGAGGGTCTGCTGAACTTCTTTTGCCGCGTTCATGAAGTTCAAGTCGTAAGTGGACTTGTCATCGTGAAGGAAAATGAAACCGATTTTGATGTCGGAATAATCAACGGTCTCGCTGTCGCCTGTCGCATCGGTCTTCTGGGCGCCGGTGGTCGTTGCTGTGTCATCTCCGTTCTTGCAGCCCGCAAGCGCGAAGAGAGAACATACCATGATTGCCGCAAGGCAAAGAGCAAAAATCTTTTTGCACATAGTACTGCGTACCTCCTGAAAAAAGAAAAGAATGTTATTTATCGGATGCGGGGATTTCCGCATCGACATATACAGAAAATAAAAAATCGGCGTACCGCCGTTCGGTACACCGTTCACGAAAGAAACAATAATATCCCCTTTGCTTAATGTCGAGGGGAATACGTTTTATTGAAACTCATAGTCGGAACATTTACGGCGTCCGGTAGAAACTTTCTGTCCATATCACAGATGATATACAAGCTTTTATTCAATTACAGAATTATTTTAGCAGAAAAAGTATCCTTTGTCAACACCTAATCACGCAAATTTCGCATTGTTTGACATTTGTCACATTTCGTCGAAAAACCGCGGTATAATGCGTATTCCGTCAAGAAAAGCCAGTGGCTGGCGCGTTTTTATGAGATTTTGAGCCGTTTTTCGGCAATATGCGCCGCCCTCCGTTCGGAGGGCGGCTTTTCGGGGATTTACTTGTTTTCTTTATAACTGTCTTTCAGTCCGACGGTAAGTCCGAATGTATTTTCGCGGCGGCTGTCTTTGCAGAAATACCCGGTTCTGACGAACTGGAACGTATCTCCCGCTTTCGCGTCGGCAAGGGCTTTTTCAGCCTTGCAGTTTTCAAGCACAGTCAGAGAATTCGGGTTCAGATAATCGTTGATGTCGATGCCTTTTTCTCTGGTATTCTCGATGTTGAACAGATTGTCGTAAAGGTTGACCGTCACGTTTTCGCATTCGGAGGCGGAGACCCAATGGATCGTTCCTTTGACCTTCCGTCCGTCCGCGGGCATTCCGCATCCCGTTTCGAGATCTGCCTCACATCGCAGCTCTTTTATGCTCCCGTCGCCGTTTTTGACGATCTCTTTCAGTTTGATTATATAAGCCCCCATCAGGCGAACTTCCCCGTCCGGTTTAAGACGGAAGAATTTCGGCGGCGGCACTTCCGCGAAATCGTCGGCGTCAATATAGAGTTCCCTCGTAAAAGCGACTTTTCTTTTTCCCGCCTCGTCGTTTTTCGGAATGTTCGGAAGTTCAAAATATTCTTTTCCGTCCTCGGGATAATTCTCGATAACGACCTTGATCGGATGAAGGACGACAACTCTTCTCTGCGCCGTCTCGTTCAGTTCCTCGCGTATACAGTGTTCGAGAAGCGCGCTGTCAACAAGCGAGACCGCTTTCGCAACGCCCGCTCTTGCGATGAAATCGAAGATCGCGGAAGGGGTGTACCCTCTTCTTCTCATACCGCAGACGGTCGGCATTCTCGGATCGTCCCAGCCGTCCACCGTTCCGTTTTCGACGAGTTTGCGCAGAAGACGTTTTGACGTGACGGTGTTCGTGATGAAAAGCTTCGCAAATTCCCTCTGCTTCGGCTTTTTCTCAAATCCGATATTGTCAACGACCCACTCGTAAAGAGGTCTGTGGTTCTCAAACTCGATCGAACACATCGAATGAGTTATGCCTTCAAGCGCGTCCTGAATGGGATGCGCGAAGTCATAAAGAGGGTAGATGCACCATTTGTCTCCCTGTCTGTGGTGATGACAGTGCAATATTCTGTAAATGACGGGGTCTCTCATGTTCAGATTCGGCGAGGACATATCAATTTTGGCTCTCAGGCATCTTTCCCCGTCCGCAAATTCGCCGTTTTTCATCCGCTCGAACAGATCGAGATTTTCCTCGACGCTTCTGTTCCTGTACGGGCTTTCTTTTCCCGGTTCGGTCAGCGAGCCGCGGTATTTTTCGTCCCACTCGTCCGCTGAAAGATCGCAGACGAACGCTTTGCCCTCTTTGATGAGTTTTACCGCATATTCATAGCATTTTCCGAAATAATCCGATCCGTAAAAAACTCCGTCGGGATCTTCTCCGATGAGCCATTTCAGATCCTCGTATATCGAATCGACGTATTCGGTATCTTCTTTCGTCGGGTTCGTGTCGTCATAACGGAGATTGAATTTTCCGTTATACTGTTTTTTCGCCGTATAATTGATATATATTGCCTTTATATGACCGATGTGCAGGTATCCGTTCGGCTCGGGCGGAAAACGGGTGTGTACGGAGTCGCAAACGCCGTCCGCCAGATCTTTTTCTATTATGTCGAACAGAAAGTTTGAGACTTTCTTCTCTTCCATATTTATATACTCCTTTCGGAAAGGGCGTTTTTTGCTTTTTCGATCCTGCCGACAACTCTTTCTTTGCCGAGGATCTTCATCACGCAGTAGGTGTCGGGGGATTGCTGTCTTCCCGTGACCGCAACGCGGAGTATCATCGCAACGTCGCCGATATGTCCGCCGTATTTTTCGGGTTCTTGCTTGTAAAGTTTCATTTCGGGCGCGAAACCGAGTTTTTCCGCGATCGCTTTCAGATCGTCGAACCACTCGTTCTGTTCTTTACTCTCATCGTAAACCGACGGATACATATCGAGAACTTTCTCTATATCTTCTTTTTTCAGATTTTCGGGATATGTGTAATCGGGAGTGAACAACTCGTCGTAGAAAAAGTCCATATACGGTCTGACGTCGGCATAAACCGCGAAATCCTTGCGGGGTTTTTTGCCTCCGCGCCCGATCGACAGGATCTCTTTCGCGTAATCGGGATCACGGTCGAGAAGCGCGAAAAATTCGGGGTCGAATTTTTTTGCCCACTGCGCCGTTTCACTGTAAATCTTATCAACGGAAAAAAGGGAAAGCACGTTTTTTGAAACGTCGTTGAGTTTGTTGAAGTCGAAAAGGCATCCCGACGAACTCATCTTCTTTATGCTGAACGGGAAATCGAGATATGATCTGTCCGCATTCTGCGCGTGCCACTCTTCAAAGTTTGAGTTCAGAAGCGTCATGACGTATTCCGCAACGCATTCCGGCGCGTAGCCCATGCGCTCGTAATCGTCGAGGTTTGCGCCCATATCGCGCTTTGAAAGTTTCTTTTTCGAGCCGTTTTCGTCCAGACGCATAAGTTGGGCAATATGCATATATTTGACGGGCTTGAAGCCGAGGTATCTGAAAAGTTGAAGGTGTTTCGGCAGGCTCGGAAGCCACTCTTCGCCGCGAACGACGTGCGTTGTCCCCATCAGGTGGTCGTCAACCGCGTGCGCAAAATGGTAAGTCGGTATCCCGTCCGATTTAAGAAGCACGAAATCCTCGTCGTTTTCGGGCAGTTCAAGCGTCCCCTTTATCAGATCGGTCACTTTGACTTTCCGTTCCCCGTCGCCGTCGGCGAGGATATTGACGGAATACGGATCTCCAGCCGCAAGATGATTTTCGACTTCTTCGAGCGTGATCGACCGCTGTTTTTGCTGTTGTTCGCGCCTTTCCTGCGCCGCGCCGTCCCAATCTTTTTCGGAGTTCTCGGACTTCTTGTCCGCGCTTTTTATCCTTTCAAGTTCTTCTTTCGTCGTGAAAACAGGATAAGCCTTGCCCTCCGCAACGAGTTTTTTTGCAAAGACGTGATAAATATCCGCGCGTCTGCTCTGCCTGTACGGACCGTAATCGCCTTTGTCGGCGAGCTTTCCGTCCTCTCCGAGGATCGCTCCTTCGTCGAAACGGACGCCGTAATGTTCAAGCGTTCTGACAAGACCTTCCGCCGCGCCTTCGACCTCGCGTTTCGCGTCGGTGTCTTCGATCCTGAGATAAAATACGCCGCCGCTCTGATGGGCGAGCCTCTCGCTGACAAAAACAGGGAAAAGTCCTCCGAAATGAACAAAGCCGGTCGGGCTCGGTCCGAAACGCGTTACTTTCGCGCCTTCGGGAAGCTCTCTCTGAGGGTATCTTTTCGCTATATCCTCCTCGGTCTGCGTAACATCTCCGAACAAAAGATCTGCAAGTCTTGCGTTATCCATATTATCTCTCCGCCGTTTTTATTTTTTCGGTTTTCCGCCGCGCCTCGCGGGTGACGGATACGTTGCCGTATAATTACCTATTATAATACAGAAGTATAACATATAATCTTTTTCTTTTCAAGTCGTTTGCGAAAAATTTCGCCGTGTCGGGGATTTTTTTTCGCCGAAAACAAAAATAAAAAAAATTTTCAAAAGGGTATTGACATATAATATTGTCCAAAGAATAGCAGAGGTGATGAAATGGTATTTCAACTCGGTTCGGCACTGCTCGACGCGTGCGTGCTTGCCGTTCTGTCCGACGAGGACGCTTACGGCTATGTTCTGACGCAGAAAGTCAGGCAGGTCATCGACATTTCGGAGTCCACCCTTTATCCCGTTTTGCGGCGACTGCAAAAGGAAGGCGCGCTGACGACATACGACGTGCCGTTCGGCGGCAGGAACAGGCGGTATTACAGGATAACGGAGCAGGGGCGCGAAAAGTATCGCGAATACCTTGCGGCGTGGAACGATTACAAAATCAGAGTAGACAAAGTTTTGGGAGGCGACAGCCATGGATAAAAGCGAATTTCTTCGGATACTTGAAGCAAATTTGAGCGATATTCCCGCTGAAGAACGTGAAGGTGCGATCAGGTATTATTCCGAATATATTGATGACGCGGGAGGCTCGAAAGCGATATTCGACGAACTCGGCGACCCTGCGGAACTTGCGAAAAACATCAGAAACGAGGAATTTCCTTCGGACGCAGAGGCAAATAACGTAAGTGCGGCGAAGGGAACGCAATCGGTCCCCGGGATGATCATGAACGAGACCCCAGGCGCCGTATGGGGCGTTTCTTCCCCCGATACATCCGTGAAAACGTCGGGGATGCCCGTGTGGGGAAAGATACTGATAACGGTTCTGACTTTTCCGATATGGATCGGTCCTGTTTCGGCGGCTTTCGGAATAACGGTCGCTCTTATCGCTGTATCGGTCGGCTTTTTGCTCGGAGGCGCGGGCGGTTTGGTGTTCGGAATAGTTATCTCTTTCCGAAATCTTGCGTCGGGATTGCTTTTCTCCGGCGCGGGGATACTTCTCGTCGGCCTCGGGGGGCTTTGCGGCGTCGGAACGTTTTATCTTTGCAAATATGAGGGAATCGGCGTCGGCAAACTGTGCCGTCTGATCTTTACGAACGGAGGTGCGCGGAAATGAAAGGCTTTGTAAAAATACTTATTATTTCTGCTTGTTTTATTCTCGTGGGCGCGATCGTCGGAGGTATAGGCTTTGCGCTCGGAGGCAGGGGACTTGTCATTGACGGCGATTGGAATTATCATTTCGCCGAAAACGACGGGAAGATCGAAAAAAACGAAGTGCTCGAGCCTTTTTCGTCGGCGATAATAAATATAAGACGCGGCAAAGTCTCCGTCGTTGCCGGAAGCGAATACAGGATCGAAATCAAAAGTTATTCTTCGGCATTTTCTCCGACATACTCCGTCAAAAACGGAGTCCTCGAGGTTTCTTCCCCATACAGCGGATTTACGCTCGATATCGGGATCTTCGGAACTTTTAACGACAGCGTAATTGTGACCGTTCCCGAAGACAAACTGACCTCGCTTTCGATCGAGAGCAAAGCGGGCGATGTAAATATTTGCGGCTTGACGGGCTCGGCGTCGGGAAACATCACCGTCAGAAGTTCCGCGGGAGAGGTCGAGATCGAACGTGTTCACGGTTTCGGAGAATTTGAAATCAAATCGTCCGCGGGACAGATCGAGATGAACGATGTCGAGGTCGGAAAAGCAACCGTGACTTCCTCTGCGGGAAGCGTAGATATAGAGGATTTTGCGGGGAGCCTTGATTTGAAGACTTCCGCGGGAGGCGTGGAAGTTTCGTTGAAAAAAGGCGTTTATTCCGAAGATAAGTATTATGTCGAACTTGACGCGTCCGCGGGAAGCGTGACCGTGGACGGCGAAAAAGTCAAAGGTTCGGACCGTTCGTTCGGGCGCGGAAGCGAGTATCGGATAAAGATCGAAACGAGCGCCGGAAGCATAGAATTCAAAACGAAATAAAACATAAACGACCCGCTTTTTGATATGCACCTCCAAAAGTGTCTAACTTTGGGGTTCACTTCATTTCGGCGGGTCGTTTCTTATCGGATAATACCGAAATGACACAGGTTCGCGGTTGACACAGACACTTTTTCGGGATATAATATATGCGGTAAAAAGTTTGAGTCGGGGGTGACTGTATGAAAAAAGGGCTGATCCTTGAAGGCGGCGCGATGAGAGGTCTTTTTACCGCCGGAGTTATAGATGTAATGATGGAAAACGGAGTGGTTTTCGACGGCGCTGTGGGAGTTTCCGCGGGAGCTGCTTTCGGTTGCAATTACAAGTCTCATCAGATCGGGCGCGTCGTTCGGTATAACACTCGGTTTTGTGCGGATAAAAGGTATTGCGGCATCGGCTCGCTGCTGAAAACAGGTAATATTTACAATACAGAGTTCTGCTACGGCGAAGTTCCTCTCAAATACGATACGTTCGATTTCGAAACGTATGAAAAAGACCCCATGGAGTTTTATACCGTAAGCACAGATGTCGAAACGGGAAAAGCGGTCTATCACAAATATACGGGATACGGCGATCACGGATTTGATTGGATCCGAGCGTCCGCATCGATGCCGCTCGTTTCGACGATCGTCGATATCGACGGACAAAAACTGCTTGACGGCGGTATCGCGGATTCGATCCCTCTCGGGTTTTTCGAGAGCATCGGTTATGACAGAAACGTCGCGGTTCTGACTCAACCGAAGACGTATCGCAAGAAAAAAAACCGAATGATGCCTCTCATGCGCCTGAAATACCGCAAATATCCGAAATTCGTCGAGGCGGTCGCCAACCGCCATATTATGTACAACGAAACGCTCGATTATATTGAGAAGGAGGAACGCGAAGGGAAAGTTTTCGTTATCCGTCCCGAAAGTTCTCTTCCCGTCGGGCGCGTCGAAAAAGATCCCGAAAAACTGAAATCGGCTTACGAGATCGGACGGGAGACCGCAAAATCAAAACTCGGAGAACTCACCGAATATCTTCAAAAATGAAAACGGTAAAAAAAACGGCCGTCGCGGGCTTGCGCCCGGGGCGGTCGTTTAAGTCTTTGCTCCGTATCAGTTTTTGAAACTGTGTATCGGCGCGGGAATGCGTCCCTCTCGCGAAACGAACGCTTCGCACGACGCTTTGTTGACGGGCATAACGGGCGCGTAGCCGAGCAGTCCCCCGAATTCGACGGTGTCGCCGACATCTTTTCCTATGACGGGGATGACACGCACCGCCGTCGTTTTCTGATTTATCATACCGATCGCCGCTTCGTCCGCGATAATTCCCGAGATCGTCGCCGCGGAAGTGTTGCCGGGTATTGCTATCATATCAAGCCCGACCGAGCAGACGCAGGTCATCGCTTCGAGTTTTTCTATCGTCAAAAATCCTGCCGTTACCGCGTCGATCATGCCCTGATCTTCGCTGACGGGAATGAACGCTCCGCTGAGACCTCCGACATAGGACGACGCCATAACGCCGCCTTTTTTTACCTGATCGTTGAGCAACGCGAGCGCCGCCGTCGTTCCGGGCGCTCCGACGCTTTCAAGCCCGATCTCTTCGAGTATCTGAGCGACGCTGTCGCCGACCGCGGGCGTCGGCGCGAGAGACAGGTCGATTATTCCGAACGGAACGCCGAGCCTTTTAGACGCTTCCTGCGCGACGAGCTGTCCGACGCGCGTTATCTTGAACGCAGTCTTCTTGATCGTTTCGCAGAGCGTTTCAAAGCCCTGTCCGCGCACCTTTTCGAGCGCGCATTTGACAACTCCCGGTCCGCTGACGCCGACGTTTATTATCGCGTCCGCTTCCGTCACGCCGTGAAAAGCGCCCGCCATGAACGGGTTGTCGTCAGGCGCGTTGCAGAAAACAACGAGTTTGGCGCATCCGAGACTGTCATTATCCTTTGTTTTTTCGGCGGTTTCAAGTATGACGCGTCCCATTGTCCTGACTGCGTCCATGTTTATTCCCGTCTTTGTCGATCCTACGTTGACCGAGGAACAGACGAGGTCTGTCTGCGACAGCGCGTCGGGGATCGATCTCATCAGAAGTTCGTCTGAGGGCGTCATTCCCTTTGAAACAAGCGCGGAAAATCCTCCGATGAAATTGACTCCGACCGTTTTTGCGGCTCTGTCGAGCGTCTTTGCGATGCGGACGAAATCGTCCGTTGTTCTGCAACATCCCGCTCCGACGAGCGAGACGGGCGTTACCGAGATCCTTTTGTTGACTATCGGAATACCGAACTCTTTTTCGATCTCTTCTCCGACCGAGACGAGATCTTTTGCCTTCGATGTGATCTTCGCGTATATCTTCCCGCAGACCGTTTCGATGTCCGAATCGCAACAGTCGAGAAGGCTTATACCCATCGTTATTGTTCTGACGTCGAGTTTCTGATGCTCGATCATCGAGTTTGTTTCGTTTACCTCATATATGTTGATCATCGCTTATTCTCCGTCAGATCCTGTGCATCATCTCAAAGATCTCTTCTTTTTGAGTATGAACAACGACTCCCATTTCTTTCCCGATCTCGGAAAGTTTCTGCTCGATCTCGGAAAAACCCGTTTTCGCTGCCGAAAGATCGACGATCATCATCATGTTAAAATATCCCTGAACGATCGTTTGCGAAATGTCCAGAATGTTGACATTGTTCTCGGACAGATATGTGCAGGTCTTTGCGATTATTCCGACGCTGTCCTTTCCGACGACCGTTATAACTGCTTTGCTCATTTTTTCTCCTCTTTTACGATTTTTTCTATTTGCTCCTTTATGACGCCGAAGACCTCGTCCTCGGTTATGTCCTTTTTCACGATCTTTCCGTCTCTGAAAAGAACGTATTTCCCGTTCGCGCCCGTAACTCCGAAATCCGCCTCTCCGGCTTCTCCTATTCCGTTTACGACACAGCCCATAACGGCTATTCTGATCGGCGTTCCGATCTCCGAAAACTCATCTTCGATCCTTGTCGCAAGAGATACCGAATCGACGGTCGTTCTTCCGCAGGTGGGACACGAAACGACCTCGATGCCGCTTTTTCTCAGCCCGAGCGAGCGCAGAAGCGTTTTCGCCGTTCGCACCTCTTCGACGGGGTCTGCGGTCAGCGAAACGCGGATCGTGTCGCCGATTCCGTCGAGCAAAAGCGTTCCTATTCCGATCGAGGATTTTACGGTTCCCGTTCTCAGCGTTCCCGCTTCCGTCACGCCGACGTGAATGGGGTATCCGTGCCCGTTGTATTTTTCGCAAAACAGACGGTACGCCGCGACCATCATCCGAACGTCGGACGCTTTCATCGAAACGACGATGTTTTCAAACCCGCAGTCTTCAAGAATGCGGACGTTGTTGTGAGCGCTCAGCGCGAGCGCCTCGGCGCACGGATGCCCGAATTTCGCAAGAAGATCCTTTTCAAGCGAGCCCGCGTTCACTCCGACGCGTATCGGAATGTTTTTTCCGTAAGCCGCGCGCGCGACCTCTTTTATATGCTCCGCTCCGATATTGCCGGGATTGATCCTGATCTTGTCGGCTCCCGCTTCGATCGAGGCGAGTGCCAGACGGTGATCGAAATGTATATCCGCGACGAGCGGAACGGACAGGGCTTTTTTGAGATCGGAGAAACGTTCCGCCGAAAGGCGGTCGGGAACCGAGGCGCGTATGATCTGACAGCCCTCTTTTTCCAACGCGAGAGCCTGCGCTTTCAGTTCGTCAAACCGCGTGAACGGGATATTCGTCATCGACTGTATCGAGACGCTTCCGTCGCCTATCGGTACGTTTCCTATATAAAATTTCTTTTTCATATCGCTTACAGGAAAATAATGTCTTTGACCGCGATAATGATCGCGAGCCCGAAAATAAATACCATTCCGACCGCGTTGATCGCGCCTTTGACCTTTTCCGGGATCTTTTTGCGGGTTATCATTTCGATGACGAGCAACAGTGCCTGCCCCCCGTCAAGCGCCGGCAGGGGAAGAAGGTTGATGACCGCCAGGTTTATCGAAATAAATCCGAGAACGTACATGAAAGACTCGATGCCCGCGTCCGCCGCCTGTTTTATCACGGTTGACGCTCCGACAGGTCCGGAAATATACTTGACCGAGATCTTGTTCGTTATGAGATCGTAAAGCGTATCATACATGACTCTGACCTGTGAAAAAGTGTCCGCAAATGTCGTTTTCAAAACATTTCCGACTGTTTTTTCTTGGGCATAGACCTTGAAATCAACGGAGAACATAGTCATTTCTCCGCTTTTCAGATCTTCTTCCGTCGCGGGCTCGCCTTTCATGTTCATACGCGGAAAAACAACATTTTTCAGTTCGACCGTTTCGCCGTCTCTTTCAACGGTGACATCGACCGAGTCTTCCTTGACCGCATCCTGAAACGCTCTTGAAATGTCGGTATATGTCGTTATATTCGTGTTTCCGATCCTGACGATCCGGTCTCCTTCGCGAAGCCCCGATTCGACAGAGACCGCGTCGCTGTTGAACTCGGCGATGACAGTCGTCGGTGTTTTTGTCGTAAGCGTCAGAAAGAACGTAATGATTATCGCGACCAGAATATTCATCGTTATCCCGGCAAGCATGATTATAAGGCGTTTCCATTTCGCTTTTTTATAAAGAGCGTTTTCGCTGTCGCTCTCGTCGTTCTCGCCTTCCATGACCACAAAACCGCCTATCGGGAGCAGACGGAGCGAATACGCCGTGTTTCCGTCCGGTTCGAGTTCGGGCTTATCCTTTGAGAAAAAGGACGTGACGCGCCTTTTACCCGTCGCTTTTATCTTTTTGACGCTGATGAGTTTCGGTCCCATTCCGAGAGAGAACTCGTTCGTTTGGACTTTGAATATTTTCGCCGCGGCAAAATGTCCGAGTTCATGGATAAAAATCAGAAAGCCGAGTCCGAGAACCGTGTACAATACCTGTAATAATACGTTCATAAGCAACCTTGTCTGACCTTCCGGTCGGTCTCAAAAATGTCTTCAATCTCCGGATCTGAAATGATCTCGGTGTCGTTCAGTGCCCGCTCGACGAAATCCGCGATCTGTAAAAAGCCGAGTCTTCCTTCGAGAAAGCGGGCAACGGCGACTTCGTTTGCCGCATTGAAAACCGTCGGCGCGGTGCCTCCCGTTCTGATAGCCTGCCTTGCAAGGGAAAGCGCTCGGAAAGTCTTTTCGTCGGGATCGAAAAAGGTCAGTTTTCCGATCTGAGCCAAATCGAGAGCGTCTGCGGGCGACGGGCTTCTGTCGGGATACGTGATCGCGTACTGTATCGGAACTCTCATGTCGGGAACTCCGAGCTGTGCCATGACCGCGTTATCCTCAAATTCGACCGCCGAGTGTATTATGCTCTCCCTGTGAATAACGACCCTGACCTTGCTTTCATCGACGCCGAAAAGACGGACGGCTTCGATTATTTCGAGCCCCTTGTTCATCAGCGTCGCGGAGTCGACCGTGATCTTTTTCCCCATTTTCCACGTCGGGTGCGCAAGCGCGTCCGACGGACGGATATTTTGCAGTTCCTCCGCTGTTTTTCCGAAAAACGGTCCTCCGGAAGCCGTCAGCAAAAGTCTTTTTATATTTGCCTCGCCTTTTC
This sequence comes from uncultured Eubacteriales bacterium, assembly GCA_902373415.1. Classification (GTDB taxonomy): domain Bacteria; phylum Bacillota; class Clostridia; order Oscillospirales; family UBA644; genus UBA644. Next base: position 78,633 of record CABKLX010000002.1, read on the forward strand.
GGGTCTCGAGACATTGCATGATCGCGGAATGCTCGCTGTCCACGGAAATCAGCGGAACATTTTCTTCTTTTGCGAGCGAGCAGATGTATTCTCCCGCGGTAACGATCGCTTCCTTGTTTGCGAGCGCCGCCGTTTTGTGCGCTTTTATTATCGCGATCGTCGGGCGCGTGCCCGCCATTCCGACGATCCCGTTGACGATCAGTTCCGATTCGTCGTTCTCGATCGTCTCGAAAAGACCTTCGTCGCCCCCGAGAACCTTTGTATTTGTGTCTCCGACGCGCGTTTTGAGCGTATTCGCGGCATTTTTGTCCGTGCAGACCGCAAATTCGGGATGAAACCGCCTTATCTGGTCTTCCAGCAGTTCGATGTTCGAATGCGCCGCAAGCGTTTCGATCTCGCATCCGAGATTTGCGGCGACGTCAAGCGTCTGCGTTCCTATCGAGCCCGTCGAACCGAGTACGGAGATCTTTTTTTTCATATTCATACCGTTCCGCTTCCGGCAAGCGCCGCGATCCCGTCAGCAACGACTTTGACGCAGCAGAAAGCCGCCGAGGTGAACATAACGCTGTCAAATCTGTCCATTATGCCTCCGTGACCGGGGATGAGCTTTCCGTAATCTTTGATATCATAATTTCTCTTGACCACCGACGCGGCCAAGTCTCCGATAACGGCGAAAATTCCCCCGAACAGACCCATCGCGACGAAAAGAACGAAAGAGACGCTCTCTTTTCCGAGCCCGTAGCGGACAATGATCCCCATAATAACGGAGAACAGAACAGACGTCATAACGCCGCCGATGAAGCCTTCCACCGTTTTTTTCGGGCTGACATGGGGCGCGAGTTTATGTTTCCCGAAGAGCCTGCCGAACATATACGCGCCGGTATCTCCGCCCCACGCGGTCAGGAATACCATGATCATGTACGAGAGACCGTGCGCTTCGTCCGAACGCAGAATCGTCAATGTCGAGAAGAAAAGCGATATGACGACGGTCATGCAGAACAGGGGACAGAGGTTTTCAAATCCGATCTCTTTTGAAAATCCGAAGATGGCGATGAGAAACATGATGCCCGCAAGCGCGAAAAGAAGCGTGAAGCGCCAGTTGACGCTCGTCTGCGGGATGAACTGATATCCTATCGCGTAAGCGACGCAGAACGGCATATACAGTTTACAGCCTTTGCGTCCGATCGCAGTTGCGACCTCGTATACGGCAAATGCGGAAAGAAGAGCCACCACCGTATTCATTATATACGGAACGTAAGAAAAATATATCCAGACTATCAGCAATGCGGTCAGCACCGTGCCGGAAATAACTCGTGTTTTCATTATTCTTTATCCCAACCCTCCGAATTTTCTGGTGCGGCTGTTGTATTCTTCTATCGCCGCATCGAGTTCCTTCTCTCCGAAATCCGGCCAGCAAACGGGAACCGAAACAAATTCCGAATATGCCGACTGCCAGATCAGAAAGTTTGAAAGTCTCATTTCTCCCGCGGTTCTGATTATAAGATCGGGATCGGGTTGTCCCGCGGTATATATCCTTTCGCAGATGTCTTTTTCCGATATTTTCTTTCCCTTATGCTCTTTTATAAAGGAGTTGACCGCGTTGACTATTTCGGCGCGCCCGCCGTAATTGACGGCGATATTCATCTCCATTTTCGACTCGGATTTTTTCGATACGCTTGCGATCTTGTCGATCATTCCGCGCTGAACGAGCGAAAAAACGCTCGTGTCTCCGATAAAACGCACTCTCGTATGCGTGTATATCTCGTCGGAGCCTTCCTCGAAATAGCCGATCATTTTTTTCAGATATTCGGTCAGTATATTCGTCAGCGCCGCGACCTCTTCCGCCGGACGGCGCCAGTTTTCGGTCGAAAAAGCGTAAAAAGTTACGATCCTGATTCCTTTTTTATAGCAGAGGCGCGTTATTTCGTCGAGTGTTTTCGCTCCCGCGTAATGCCCCTGACTTCTTTTCATCCCGCGGGCGGAAGCCCATCTTCCGTTTCCGTCCATTATGAAGGCGATGTGTTCGGGAACGGTCAAAGATTTATCTTTCATTTATTCCTCTCTTGTTGCGGGAAATCGGACGGCTTCTCTGCGGTCGCCGTGTTTGTCTCGGCGGCGTAAAATAAAGTCCGTCGGCGCACAAAAAGCCCGTGCGCCGATCCCGTATATGTTTTCCTTGTCGGAGAAACGGTTTTCCGCGTCCAAACCGCACATTAACCGTTCTCCCGCGCGCTTATCAGACGGAAAGGATCTCTTTCGTCTTTTTCTCAGCCGCGTCCTCGATTTTTCCGATGTATTTATCTGTCATATTCTGGATGTCCTTTTCGGCGATCTTCAAATCGTCCTCCGTGATCTCGCTCTTTTTCTTTTGCGCCTTGAAAGCATCCATCGCATCGCGTCTTATCGAGCGGATCGCGACTTTTGAGCCTTCCGCGGTCTTGTCGATCGATTTTGCGAGTTCTTTTCTTCTTTCCTCGGTCAGCGGCGGAAACGCAAGTCTGATTATCTTGCCGTCGTTCTGCGGGTTTATTCCGAGATCGGACGCCTGTATGGCTTTTTCGATCTCTTTGAGAAGCGATCTGTCATAAGGACTGATCGTCAGCATCCTCGGATCGGGCGACGAGATCTGCGCGACTTCGTTGATCTTCATTTTTGAGCCGTAGTATTCGACAGAGATCCTGTCGAGAACAGATGCGTTTGCTCTGCCCGCTCTGATCGAAGCGAACTCCGTTTCAAGCGCGGCAATGGTCTTTTTCATTTTTTCTTCGTAAGCCGTGTAATCCATAATGACCTCCAAAAATTATTTTAATAAAGTACCGTGCCTATGTCCTCTCCCGATACGGCTCTTTCGATGTTAGAGCCGTCCCCGAGATCGAAAATAAGAACGGGCATACCGTTGTCTCTGCAAAGTGCCGCCGCGGCGGCGTCGATGACTTTAAGATCTTTTTCGAGCATCTCGCCGTATGAAATGCGCGAGTACTTTTTCGCGGTCGGATCTTTTTTCGGATCCGCCGTGTAGACTCCGTCCACGTTTTTGGCGAAAAGACAGATGTCCGCTTCGATCTCGATGCCTCTGAGAACTGCGGTCGTGTCGGTCGTGAAATACGGGTTGCCGGTTCCGCAACCGAGAATGAGTATCTTCCCTCTCTCCATCGCTTCCGTCGCCGCTTCTTTTGTGAAAAGCTGTGCGATCTTCGGCATCGAAAGCGCGGAAAGCACCTCCGCTTTGAGTCCCATATGCTCGAAAATGTCCTTTATCGCAAGGCAGTTGATCATCGTCGCCAGCATTCCCATGTGATCCGCGACCGACCTGTCCATGTCGTTGCCCTGTCTGCCGCGCCAGAAATTACCCGCGCCGATAACGATCGCGATCTGAGTGCCTCTGTCCGCGCAAAGTTTAATCTTTTCGCAGACTTTTCTCGCGTTGTCAAAGTCTATGCCGTGTCCTTCTCCGTTCGCAAGAGCCTCTCCGCTGAGCTTTATCAGGATCCTTTTATACCTGTGAGCTTCCATTGCATCCTCCGTAAGTTGCTTTTTGTCCGCGCGGCGAAAATCCGGAAAAAACCGTCCGTAACGCGATCCGCAAAAAACGGAGCGCCGCGCGTCGCTATTATATTGTATATATAATACTATAAAACTTGCGATTTGTAAATAGGCCGGCGAAAATATTATAACTTTTTACCAAATTACTCCTCTCCCGACAGCGTTATTTTTCGCGTGAAATCCGAAAAAGACGCTCCGACAGTCGGCGTCGAAAGCTGAAAAATATCGGTCGCACGGCGTTCAAGTTCGATCTGCTCCGCGAATTCCGTGCGGGAAGCAAGTTCGGGCGTGAAGACCGTTACAAGCGGAATATCCGAATTTTTTTTGATATTTTTCATCAGTTCCGCTCCGCGCCTGTTGAATGCGAGGACGCGCAGAAACGGTATTTTCGGCTCTTCTTTCCCGATTTGCAGAAACGGCGCGATCACCATGCGCCTGACCGTCGCCATAGTATATCTTTTCGTTTTTACCTTTCCGTAAAGATCTTCGATCGAGGTCGCCGTTCGGGCGGCGGCGATTATTCTGTTCTCCGAGCCTTCCGTCATCGCGTAAAACTTTTTCAGATCTTCGGCTTTTGCGGTTCTGAAAAATCCCAGGATCATGCGTTCGAGCCTTTCGATCGCCGCCGGTGCCGCGCCTTGTTTTTCAAGTCTTTCAAACGCTTTTGACGTTGTGTCGGGAAGATCTTCGCGCGGGAGCGTCCCCGACATGATTTTTCTTCTTATTTCGGACGCGGACGCAAAACCTTCCGAGCCCCCGTGATAGTCTCCGACCCGTTTTACGGTAACCGTTTTCATGCGACTTTTCAGCCGTTTCATTTCTTTTATATATTCGACCGCGAGAATGTCGTTCGGCTTTTCCGGAACGAAAGCTCCGCATTTTTTCAGGGCTTCCGACCTCGCCGCCGCAAACGTTTTCCCCGTTGCGAGTTCATCTTGCAGAAATGCCGAAAAATCAGGGCTTTCAAGCGTAAGAACCGTGTTTTCGAATTCGGAGATATCCGCACTTTCGCTTCCGAAGCAGAACGCGTCGGCGATACCCGTCGCTTCCGCGGTGCGGACACAGCCCGCCGCAAATCTTTCCGCCGATCCGACGGCGTACGATACGGGCAGTTCGAGCACGAGATCGACGCCTCCGCTCACGGCGCATTCCGCTCTGTCGAATTTGTTCATGATCGCAGGTTCTCCGCGCTGAACGAAACTTCCGCTCATGACCGCGATTATGCCGTCCGCACCGAGTTTTCTCATCTGCGAAACATGGTATGCGTGACCGTTGTGAAAGGGATTGTATTCCGCCGCCGTCGCAAAAATCATCTTTTATCTCCCGCAATTATTAAATAAATGTAAACACACTTGCAATTTTTGTCGAATTATAATATAATACATTTGTTATGCGCGATGCATCGGTTCGTTTTGGTGTGTCCGCAGTTATTATACAGTATTTCTGAAAAAAAATCAATATGGCGCGCGTCCCGATCCGTATTTCGGATGCGCGCGGAAAAGACAGGTGGAAAGAAATGAAGATTCTTGTTATCAACTCCGGCTCGTCGTCGCTGAAATATCAGCTGTTTGACATCGAGACCGAAAAGGTCATCGCAAAAGGACTTTGCGACAGGATCGGCGTCAAGGGCGCAACGGGCGCGTTCACTTTCAAGACCGATTCGGAAAAGTATCAGACGGATGTCGATATGCCCGATCATGCGGCGGCGCTGAAAATAGTTCTCGACACGCTCGTAAGCAAGGAACACGGGGTCATCTCGTCCGTTTCCGAGATCGAGGCGGTCGGACACCGCGTTCTGCACGGAGGAGACAAGGTATCCGGTTCCGTTCTCGTTACCCCCGAGGTCAAGCAGACGATCCGCGACTGTTTCCCCCTCGGTCCTCTTCATAACCCCGCCAATCTCAACGGTATCGAATCCTGCGAAAAGATCATGCCGGGCGTTCCCCAGGTCGCTGTTTTTGACACGGGTTTCCACCAGACGATCCCCGATTACGCTTATATGTACGGTATTCCTTACGAATACTATGAAAAATATAAAGTTCGCCGTTACGGCTTCCACGGAACGAGCCACAAGTTCGTTTCGCGCAAGGCTGCGGATTTTCTCGGCAAAAAACCCGAGGAACTGAATCTGATCATTCTTCACCTCGGAAACGGTTCGTCGCTTTCCGCGGTCAGAGCGGGCAAATGCGTCGACACGACCATGGGTCTGACTCCGCTTGAAGGTCCGATCATGGGCACGAGAAGCGGAACGATCGATCCTTCCGTCGTTACCTTCATGCTCGACAAACTCGTTGAAGAAAAACTCGCCAACGGTGAAACGGTCGATCCGACAAAGCTCGGAACGGAACTGTCGACGATACTCAACAAAAAAGCGGGTCTTCTCGGTATTTCCGGAAAAACTTCGGACTGCCGCTATATCGTGGAAGGCATGGAAAACGGCGATCCGAGATGTACGCTTGCGTATAAAATGCTTGTTTATCAGATCCAGAAACTTCTCGGTTCGTACATAGCGGTTCTCGGCAGAGTGGACGCGATCGTGTTCACCGCGGGTCAGGGCGAAAACGGTCCCGAAACGAGAGAATCGATCTGCGAAGGACTTGAAGAACTCGGTATCAAGATAGATCTTTCGAAAAACGATTTCCGCGGACAGGACAGAGATATAACCGCGGACGGCGCGAAGATCAAAACTCTTGTTCTGACAACGAATGAGGAGTTGGAGATCGCGAGAGATACTTACAGGATCGTTTCCGAACTGAAATGAGAGAAATGAGGGAAAAACAGCCTCGCGGAGAGGCTGTTTCCCGAAAATTCCGCATTTTGCATATTGACACTTTTTTGTTATTATGGTATAATGACCGTATAGGCGGATTATACCCGTTATAACTCGGAAAACTGCTCGGAAAAGCGGCGGAATACGCTATGTTCCGTATCGTTTTGCTTTTCCGCTTCACGGTAATTATCAAACCGAAAGAAGGTCAACTCGAAAAATGTCTCATACGGATTTCAATCTGGGCGATTTTCTTCGCGTTTTGAAAAGATGGCTCGCCCTCGTTATAATCCTTCCCGTCATCTCGGGAACCGCGGCTTTTGCGTATTTTTACGTGACGTATGTTCCGCAGTTCACCTCGACTGCGATAGTCGCGTGCAGCGCAAAACAGGTGTCGTCGGGTAATATCGCCGGGTCGGATCTTTCGGCATCCAAGGAAGTTGCGAAGTCTTTCAAATTTATGATGACTCAAAGCACAACGCTTCAGTCCGCTTCGGAAATTTTGCATGAAAACACAAAAATCGATTACAGCGGATATACTTCCGCGACGCTGGCGGGAATGGTCAGCGTGTCGCAGGTCGAAGATACTTACTTTCTGAATATTTCCGCAACGGCAACGAACCGTTGGGTCGCCTGCGATGTCGCCAACGCCGTCGCTCAGGCGAGCGTCAACATCGCCGGTGAAAACGGAGAGCTCGGTGTCGGTAAGATATCCGTTCTCATGAACGCGGAGGTTCCGACCGTTGAAAACGGCTCGAATATGTGGATGAAGGTCGCGCTTGCAACGCTTGTCGGATTTGCCGCCGCTGTTGCGATCGTTTTTATACGGTATATCACAGATGACAGAATCAAAACCCAGGAGGATATTCTCAGATCGTATAACGTTCCTGTTCTCGGAGTTATTCCTCCCGAGATAATACAGTAGAAGACGGAGAGCTTTCATGGCTAAAAACAGAAGAGGTACCGAGGAGATAGTTCCTCTCGATGCCGAAAAAAATTTCCTCTTCAATGAGGCTTTCAAGACGCTCAGAGCGAATCTTTCTTTCTGTTTGTCTTCGAGAGAAAACCACAGGATCGCGGTCACGAGTTCTTTGCCCGCAGAAGGCAAGAGCCTCGTCTCCATCAATTTGGCTTATGTACTTGCGGAAGCGGGAAACAAGGTGTGTCTCGTTGATGCGGACATGCGTTCGCCAAAGGTTCACAAGTATTTGAGGATCAAGAACGATATAGGTCTTTCAAGTCTTTTGAGCGGACAGTCGGAACTTGACGAATGTCTTTTCAAGACAAAATACGGGAATCTTTTCGTTATAAAAGCGGGCTCCCTGCCCCCGAATCCGGCGGAGCTGCTTAACGGCAAATATATGGATGCCCTGCTTGAAAGTCTCGAAAAAGTTTTTGATTATATTATTATCGACACTCCGCCGATGAATATAGTTTCGGACGCGATGGTCGTTGCCGGTCATAAAGTGGCGATCCTTTTCGTCGTTCGGGAAAACGACTCTCTCCATTCCGAGTTCAAAGAGTCCCTGAGAAATATAGAGATGGCCAATCTCGATCTGATCGGCGTTGTTGTCAACGATGCGTCTCTCGAACCGAAGGGCGGCAGATACGGAAGATACAGAAAATACGGCAGTTACGGAAAAACGAGACGCTACAAGTACGGTTACGGCTACGGATACGGAGACGATTCCGATGACGATGATGAACCCTCTCCCCGCAGCCGAAAGAAAAAACAGGCAACGCGAAGTGACGAACCGGACACCCGAAGATGAGATTCATCGATTTTCATGCGCACGTTCTGCCCGGGCTCGACGACGGCTCACCCGATGTCGGGACTTCTTTGGAAATGTTGCGCAAATGGAGTTCGCTGGGCGTTGAAAAAATTGTAGCGACGCCGCATTTTGACTTCCGGGACATATCGACGGAAAAGTTTCTGAAAAACAGAGAGGATGCTTACAAAAATCTGACTGAGGCGATTTCGGCGAGCGGAGAACATTTTTGTGAGATCGCGCTCGGTGCGGAGATAATGTACTCGTCAAATATATTCGGTTTTGTCGATCTGTCAAGCTTATCTCTTGCAGAGACCCCGTTTGTTCTTGTCGAACTCTCTTCGGAACTGTCTTCCGAAAAGGTCTCTCGGATAGTATCGGGTCTTTCCTATTCGGATGTTATATTGATTTTGGCTCATACCGAGAGATACAAAGATTTTTCTTTTCTTCGGAAACTGAAAAAACTGAGAGAGGCGGGCGTCCGTTTTCAGGTGAACTTTTCGAGTTTTTTACCCTCGTCTCATTTTTTTAAAACCGCCGACGCAATGATGAGGGCGGATATGGTCGATCTGCTTGCGACGGACGCCCATAATATGCAGACCCGTACTCCGGATTTTTCGGAATCTCTGCGCTGTATGTATAAAGAGTACGGAAAACAGAAGATCGATCGTATACTTGAACGGTCGGTCGGATATTTCGGATAAACAATTGGCATATATAATCACAATCAAACCGTAAATCACAATCGGAGGATCCCAAAATGAAAAAAGTATTGGCTATTGTAATGACGGCTGTTATGGTGCTCGGACTTTGTGTGGTTTCTTTTGCGGGAGAGATCACTGCGAACGAACAGAAGTTGATCGACTATTGTTCAAAAGAGTATCAGACGAAGGAAAACGGAGTTTATATCAAACTTCCCGCTGATTATGCCGCAAAGGCTAACAGCTATCTGATGATGGTTGATATCACCGACGATCAGTTCGCGGCGGCGGAAGTTCAGATCAAAGCTCTCGAAAACCTTATCAGAACGGAACTTTCCGTAAGCGCAACCGTTCAGACTCTTAAACTTGAAGAAGTTTCCGATGATTTTTATAACAAGACGCTTGACATATTCAAGAATCTTGCGACCGCGATCGACGCGTCCGTTGTTATCAGTTCGGACTTTGACAGAACCGATCCGAATACGACCGGAACAGTCGTTCTTCGCAGCAATACGGATTCTTCGGCTCTTGTTTATATCTTCGGGCAGCCCGCTCCTGCGGCAGGAGTCAATCTCCCTGTTGTTATAACCTGCTCCGTTCTCGCAGTTGTTGCCGTTCTTGCGGTTGCGTTCTTTATCGCGAGAAAGAGATCTGAAAAGAGCAACGCTTGCGCTTGATCGGGAAATAAACGGCTTTATTTTCCTCCGTGCGACGTTTCTTGCGCCGTGCGCAGATCTATTCGGTGCTTTCGCTATGTTTGAAACCAAAAACAAAAAACTCAGAATAGTTCTTGAATGTATATGCATGCCGATTTTTTTGGCATGCATATCGTTTACGCTCATTTATACCGTTCTTTCCGTCAAGATCGTGAATCCGAAACTCGCTCTTGATACGGTCAGGACCGTGTTCGGCGGAAACGGTATATTTGAATTTCCGAACCGTCAGGACATATATAATAAGGAAGACGATCCGAACCCTTCCGGCGGATATGTACGGATAGAGGATATTGAATATCCGCATTTCAACACGGTTTTCGGGGAACTTGAGATCCCCAAGATCGAAAGAACTCTGAACCTGATAATGGGCGAAAGCGAGCAGTCGATAACCGACGGTGCGGCGATGTTTACTTCAAGTTACATTCCCGGATACGGCGGAACGACGCTCGTCACGACGCATAACAACAACGTTGTGCGGCTTGACAGGCTTGAAGCGGGAGACGAGATCATCATACGCACCAATTACGGAACGTATAAGTATGCGGTGAGGGAGATCTCGATCGTGAGCAAGGATGACCGTGAGGCGTTCAAGGTTTCACAGACCGGAAACGAATTGGTCTTTTTCACCTGTTATCCGCTCCGAAAACCGTCAAACGCGACACAGCGCATGGTCGTTTACGCCGACCTTGTTTCGGGGCCCGGGATAGTGAGGTGACGGAATGAAAAAGAATGTGTTTTTTCAGACATTACGCACCGTTGCGGCCATAGTTCTGCTGATCTGTCTGACCGTTATTCTTTTTGTCGGAACGTTTTATTTTTCGCTCGGCGGATTTTTGACCGATGCGGACGCGTATATTTCTATTGCCGATAAGGCTCAGGAAAAGAACGGTTTTTATTCCGATATGTACCGAAACGCCTGCGAAAGGCTTGTTTCGCGCGGAACTCTCGGCGGCTTTCCCGCGGAAATGTTCGAGGGACTTCTCGGATACGATTATACGGTGACGGCGTTTGCCGATTATGTTCGTTTCACCGTCAATAAGCATGAGGGGAAGTTCAGACTGACGGAGTTTGACGATAGCCTCCGCGCCGCGTGCGTCGCTTATGCAAACTCGGAAGAGGCGAGATCTTCGGGCTTTTCCGCAACGGAAGCGGAAATAGAGGAGTTTGTCGATTACATTGACGGGCAGGTTGTCGCGGTCATAGCGCTTCCGTTTTTTTCCGGCGTTTATCCGACCGTTCGATATGTTTATGAGATCCGTGTTGTTGCGGTTGCCGTCGGGGGCTTCGCCGTCGCTGTCGGTCTGATATTCGGGCTTCTTTGTCTGCTTGAACGCGGAAGGGCGGTAAACGCCGTGCGTCAATGTCTTTATTCGCTGTCGGGCGCAGGGATCATGACGCTTGTTATCGGCGTGTTACTCGATGTTTTGAACGGAAACGAATTTTTCAGTTTCAGTTCGCAGGCGGTTCTCGATTATCTCAATATATTTAAGGACTCACTTTCGCTGAGGGTGAACGCAGTCGGCATCGCCGTTGCGACTGTCGGAATTTCCGCGCTTGCCTGCATAACGGTTTTTTCGGGGCGCGGAAAGCGTTGCGAATCCAAAGAAGCGGAATTTCGGAATATCGGCGAGAATAAAAACGAAAATATAAATACGGAAAATAACTGAAAGAAAGGACGGCGGAAGACCGCCGACGTCAGATTATGAAAATTCTTATTATCAATTCGGGAAGCTCGTCTCTCAAATATCAGCTTATAGATATGGAAAACGAGGGCGTTCTCTGCAAGGGATCCTGCGAAAGAATAGGGATCGAAGACGGTATTTTTACGATGAAATATCCCGACAGGGAACAGTATCAGATAATTTATCAGATGCCTTCCCATACCGAGGCGATCAGGATCGTTCTTGACACTCTGACAGATAAGGAGCACGGTGTGATCTCTTCCGTCTCCGAGGTCGGCGCAGTCGGTCACAGAGTCCTTCACGGCGGAGACAAATTCAGCGGCTCCGTTCTTGTCACCGATGCCGTAAAAGATGCGATCAGAGAGTGTATTCCTCTCGGACCGCTTCATAATCCCGCAAATCTGAAAGGGATCGAATCCTGTGAAAAGATCATGCCGGGCGTTCCCCAGGTCGCCGTTTTCGACACGGGATTTCATCAAACCATGCCCGCCTATGCTTACCGTTACGGGCTTCCGAAAAAGTATTACGAAGAATATAAAATCAGGCGTTACGGATTTCACGGCACGAGCCATAAGTACATTTCCCGCCGCGCCGCCGAATTTCTCGGGAAGAAGCCCGAAGAACTCCGCCTTGTTACTCTCCATCTCGGAAACGGGTCTTCGCTCTGCGCCGTAAAGAACGGAAAATGTATCGACACCTCGATGGGACTGACACCGCTTGAGGGCTGTCTCATGGGAACACGTTGCGGTTCGATCGATCCCGCCGCCGTCACTTATATAATGGAGAAAGAACATCTCTCTCCCGCCGAAACGGATAACCTGATGAACAAGCAGAGCGGGCTGAAAGCCGTCAGCGGTATTTCTCCCGACTTCCGCGATATCAATGCCGCGGCGGATCTCGGAAACGAGGACGCGAAACTTGCCCTTGATATGTTCGGCTACCAGTGCAAGAAGATCATGGCGGGATATATAGCGGCCATGGGCGGATGCGACGCGATAGTATTCACCGCCGGTGTGGGCGAAAACAGAGCCGAGACCAGAGCGAGGATAACATCCGATCTGGACTTCCTCGGGATCAGGATCGATCCGGAGTTGAACGAAAAAACGATCCAGGGAAAAGAAGCGGATATTTCCGCTCCCGGAGCGCGCATCAGGACGCTTGTTCTTGCCACGAACGAGGAACTCGAGATCGCGAGAGAAACTCTCGATATAGTTTCAAATCTGTAAATCATTAAAAAACGGCTGCCTCGGGGCAGCCGTTTTAACCGTTTTCGAAAACTGTTCAATTTGCAAATTTTGCGACTTCGGCGAACATTTCGTCTTTGCTCTTCCCGACGGACGCCGTGAAACGGCGCGTCTTGCTTTCGAGATCGGCAAGAGGCTTCGGAACCGGCGCTCCGGTCTTTTCGTTCAGTTCGCGGAGGATGCGGAAGAAATCGTCGGACATATCCCTCTTCCCCGTCAACGCGGAAAGCACGTCTGCGGCGAACTTGTAGGGGCTCGCGGTCGACGCGGTCAGAACGGGAACGTCCGAAGCGCATTTTTTCGCCGCGTAAAGCGCGACGGCGGTGTGCGTGTCTATCAGATAACCGCTGTCGCCGAATACCTCGGCTATCGTCGCTTTTGTTGCGTTCTCATCGGCAAAATATCCGACAAATTCGGACGCGATCTTTTCTTTGACCTCGGCAGACACTTCATATCTTCCCGTTTCTTTCAGCAGGTTCATGCACTCCGCTGTTCTTTCGGGTCCCTGAATGAGCCAGAGAAGCCGTTCGAGGTTTGAGGAGATAAGAATATCCATCGACGGGGAGATCGTCGTATGAAACTGTCTGTTTCTGTCATAGACGCCCGTGTTGATGAAATCCGTCAGCACGTTGTTGACGTTTGACGCGCAGATGAGTCGGCGTACGGGAAGCCCCATCTTTTTCGCGAGATATGCCGCGAATATGTTCCCGAAATTGCCTGTCGGAACGCAAACGTCAATCTCGTCTCCTTCTTTTATGTCTCCCGCGTTCATCATATCGCAGTACGCGCTGAAATAATATACGATCTGAGGTGCGAGTCTGCCCCAGTTGATAGAGTTCGCGCTCGAGAGAAAATATCCTTTTTCATCGAGTTTTTTCGCGATCTCTCTGTCCGAGAATATCTGTTTGACGCCTGTCTGGGCATCGTCGAAATTTCCTTTGATCGCGCAGACATTGACGTTCGATCCTTCCTGAGACGCCATCTGGAGTTTTTGAATGTCCGAAACACCGTCTTCGGGATAGAAGACCATGATCTTGACGCCGTCAACGTCTTTATATCCTTCCAAAGCGGCTTTCCCCGTGTCTCCGGAGGTCGCGACAAGGATCAGTGCCGTTCTTTTTTCTCCCGTCTTTTTGAGGGCAACCGACAGAAGTCTCGGCATGATCTGCAACGCCATGTCCTTGAATGCGCAGGTGGGTCCGTGCCAGAGTTCAAGCACTTTATGCGTTCCGTCAAGGCTCTTTACCGGCGCGGCATATTTCCCGAAACTTGTTTCCTTGTACGCTTCGGATGCGGAAGCGAGGAGTTCGTCGTAAGTATAGTCCGTCAGATAAAGCGAAAGAATATCTGCCGCGCGGTGAGCGTAATCCTCCGACGCGAGTTTTTTTATGAAGTCCGACGAAACGGTCGGGATCGACTCGGGAACGAACAGCCCTCCGTCTTCGGCAAGCCCCTGTTTGATGACCTGCGCCGCCGTTTTTTTCTCGGAACAGCCTCTTGTTGAGATATAATTCATTTTCAACACGACCTTTTTATAATATACGCCATTATTTTAGCATACTATCGGCAAAAATGCAAGAGAAAAAAAATGAATGTTGAACATTTTTCATTGACAGGTATATTTATATTTTGTATAATTTATTTGTATTTGTCTGCAGTTGTATGTCGTACGGACCCGATATTCGCTTTTTCTCGTAAAATCGGCGGTAAAGGCATACCCTTTCTCAAGTTTTCGGAGGATTTAATCATGAAAAAGATCGCCGCCGCATTTCTTGCGCTGTTTTTCGCAATTTCGCTGTTTTCGGGATGCTCGATCAGCGTTCACGACGAACCGTGCGGGATAGAAAACGTATATCTGCTGTCGAACGCGGAAAAATACGGAAAATACGCGCATATAGGTTCGACCGCCGAGACGGTCATGACCGCTTCTCTCGCCAAAAACGAGGGCGAGGGGATGCAATTCGTTCTGAAGCCCGACGAAGATGCGAAGAACGTGCGCGTTACCATGACCGATCTGACGCTGAACGGCGGTTCGGATTTTATGGAAGACGTCACGCTGTACTATCAGCATTATATTTATTGCGGAAGCGATTACAGCAAACTGAAGACCGCGGGCTGGTATCCCGATATGCTTATCCCGATCAGCGGCGACTGCTCCGATTTGAACGGTATAGATGTCGAGGCGAATGCAAATCAGGGCTTCTGGATAACCGTTTGGAGCAGAAAAGATCAGACGCCCGGACTTTATACAGCGGAAGTGACCGTTGAATATGACGGCGCGGAGCCGATAAAAATTCCCGTGGAAGTGACCGTTTGGGACTTTGAGATCCCCGAAGAGCACTCTTTCGATGCGGCTTACAGCCTCGGTTGGTTTTCCGGTTCCGTCTCTTACGAGGAAGCATACGAATATCTTCTCCGTTACAGAACGAACGGCAGTATCGTTCCCGCTGTCAGGGGCAAAAACCTGAGTGCCGATGAGAGTGCGAAAGCGACCGCCGAATATATCGAGTCGCATCCCGGAGTTTCGTGTTTTATGCCGTCGATGCATACAAAGGAGTATTTTGACGCGCTTGAAAAATACGGGATCCTCGACAAATGCTATACCTACATTTTTGACGAACCCGCAGATACATACGAGCAGAACAAGACTATGTCGGACAGATTCAAGAGCATTCACAACATGAATGCGAACGTGAAGAATATGCTCACGACAGCGTCGCGCGATGCCGTCACGGACGTCGATATCTGGTGCGGTATCTGGTCCGATCACGACTGCGACGAACTGACGGTCCGCGACAGGATTTCCGAGGGTTACGAGATGTGGTGGTACGGTTGCGTCTCTCCGAAAAATCCGTATCCGACTTATCATATCATGGACGACCTTATTTCCTCGCGTATTGTCCATTGGATGCAGAAGGACTGGGGCATAACGGGAAATTTGTTATGGGTGACCGATATGAACAGAAGGTGCGACCTCGGTTACAACGGCGCGCAATACGGATCTGCCGACAGGGATATATACACGCAGCCTTATGTTTTCTATAATTCGGAAACAGGCGAAGATTGTGTCGGCGCGGCGGGAGACGGATACCTTATATGCTATGCGAGAGAGGGCGACGGCGTCGTGAACAGGAATATGATCCTTCCGACGATCCGTCTTGAATCCGTCCGCGACGGAAGCGAGGATTACGAATACCTTTGCATTCTTGAAAAAAAGATCTCCGCGCTGTTTGAAAAGTGGGGCATCTCGGACATTACCGTCGATGAGTATATGGATACGTATTACGACGCTGTTTACAACTCGATGGCTGACTTTGAGCACGACCCCGAATATATGATACAAATGCGCGAGCGTATCGCTCACGATATAATGAACGCAGACTGCGCGATAGCGGTCGAAGCGTTCCCGACCTATGAAAACCCGAATCAGAGGTGCGTTACCGTATATGCCGAGAACGGCTCGTCAGTCTCGGTTGACGGAAAAGAACTTTCCGAAACCGATTGCGGATCGTATTCCGTTTATACGGCGGTATACGATATGAATACGCTTTTTGACAGAACGGAGATAACCGTTACCGTGAACGGCGAAGAGTATAACCGAGTACTGAAATCAGTTGAAGATATCGAACTGATGGAAGAGGTCAGGGCAAAGATCCGCTCCGATGTCGAACAACTCGGTCTTTCTATGTCGGGCAAAGAAGCAAGCCTTATTTATGAGAAGAACACATTTATATCGTATGTATATTCGAAACTGGGCTCGCTCGGCGCGCAACTTGCGCAGAACGGTTCCGACTATGTGATCAAAAGATACATTTCGGTCAATCGCGATTACGCCGAAGAGGTCAAGAAATGCATCGCATCGGATATGCGGAACACGATCCCGCTTGTTATCACGAATGAACCGACGGATGTTGTCGGACAACCGACCTGCGAAACTCTGACCCTGTATGCTCCCTGCGGCTCAACCGTAAAAGTGAACGGCGCGGAAGCGGAACTTATTGCCGCGGAAGCGACATATTCCGTGTATACCGCGCAGATCGACGTCGGAACGGATTCGAGATATTTCTACGACGTCGAAGTCACGTCGGGAGGCGAGACGCAGACATGGAGAAAGGTAATTTTGCACACGGTGCAGGAAACCGTCAGCATATTTGACATTAACTCCGAAAATCTCGCCGCAGCCCTTGCGAAAGACAGCAAAAACGCCGATGCCGTTTACGAAGTCATTGAATATGAAGGCTCGCCCGCGGTCAAGGTCACGATCGATGAAGTGCATACTTTTACGGTTCCCTCATCGCTTATTCCGGTAAAAAATCTGACGGATTATTCAATGCTTACCGTAGATCTTGTCTGTCTTTCCGAAAACAGCGAGGGCTTTGACATTCAGGCAGTTTCGTCCGTATCCGGCAGCGTTGTGGATATTGCGACCGCCGAAAAGGATTTTGACGGATATGTTTACGGTAATTTCCCAGCCGGGGCGAGACGCAATAAAGTTTCGCGTCTGACGCTGATGGCGGACATGGAGTCTTATTACAACTACGCTCCCGGAGGAACGTATATCATTAAAGGTATTTACGCAGTGAAAGAAACGGTCGATATTGCCAAGGAGAAATAGAAATGCGGAAAACGATTATCCTGTCGGTAATGCTTTTTGCGCTTACTTTCGGGTTTTTCTCTGCTTGCTCGGTTTCGGTGCGACCCGATGAAAGAAATCCGCTGTCCGCCGCGGGAGCATATATTTACATAAGAGATAATACCGTGAAAGTGACCCGCGACGAGGACCTGACATTCGACGGCTCGGAAAAACTCTGTATAAGCCTCGCACGGAACGAGGGCGAGGGGGCTCAGTTCATTTTCAGGCGCGAGAATGCCGATACGTCTTCGCTTTCTGTTTCCGTCTCGGATCTTGTCTGCGAAGAAAACGGAGAAAAACTGACGGTGTCGGACATGACCGTTTACAGACAGCGGTATCATCTTGTCGATAAGGTGTTTGACGGACAGGCATTGGGAGCGGGATATTACCCCGATGCGTTGCTGGATCTGAAAACCGCCGACAATTCCGTTACCGTAGAAAAATGTCAGAATCAGGGTTATTGGATAACCGTGCGTGCAGGCAGTTCGACTGCCGCGGGGCTTTACAAAGGGACTGTCAGCGTCACTTTTGACGGAGGATCGATAGATATTCCTGTCGAATGCACGGTCTGGGATTTTGAGATCAGCGCGGTCAATCATCTCGGTTCGAGTTTCGGCTCGGGAACTACAGGAAAATATGACGGACAGAGTACTGAATTTTACGAAACGCTCATGAATTCTTTCCGCGCGAATCTGTTTTTCCTTCCCGTAAGCAACGGTTCTCCTACCGGCAGTGATTTCGGCGCTTATGAAGAATATATAAAAAAAGAGACCGTTACAGATGCTCTCTGGCTGTTCAGACCCCCTTACAACGAGGAAACAAAAGAAGTATATATTACTGACAGTATTAAGCGCGTTTATAAAAAGATGCGTGACGGAGATTGGCTTGACAAAGTATATACCAATCTGTATTTTGATGAGCCTAATCCCGATATGTATGAAATGATCGGCATAATTGCCCGCAAGGTCAGGGAAGAGTTGCCCGGGTTGAAGATCGTCATATCCTCGACCTCCGGTATACCTTCGTCGCTCAGCGACTGTGTTGATTGGTGCGTCAAGCCAGATGCGGTCGATCGGGAAACTGTTTCCGATCAGCATGAAAAAGGTCTTGAAGTCTGGTGGTATACATGTAACTTCCCCGTTTATCCGTGTCCGACGATGCATATAAACGACTACCTTGTCTCGCCGCGCATAACGGGGATCATGTCGGACGATTACGGGATCGACGGATTTCTGTATTGGAATGTGTCGCTCGACAAAAAATACGAAAAGACCTCTGAGGGAGGATACGCGTATACATACACGCGAAACATGTTTGAAGACGTTTATATTTGCGACGAGTGGCCTGCCGGCGACGGCTCTCTCGTTTATCAGGGAAGAGAGAACGACGGGGAAGTGAACGCGAATGCTCTCGTTCCGTCTCTTCGCATGGAAGCGTTCCGCGACGGAATGGAAGATTATGAGTATCTTTACGTTCTCCGCGATAAGTACGAAAAGATTGCAGAAAAACTCGGTATCTGCGTCGATACGCACTCTCTTTTGCAGGTTTGGTATGACAATCTTTACGAAAACGCCACGTCTTACTATTCCGACGGTTCCCGCATGACGAAAACAAGAAAACAAATCGCGGAGGCGATACTGTCTGACGACGAATATCTGTTCAGCGTCGTTCACGAAAAATCTCAAACCGATCCGAATGTCAGAAAAGTTACCGTTTACGCCGAGACCGACGCCGATGTGCTGATAAACGGCGCAAAAGCCGAAAAAACCGCGGAAAAGACATACTCCCTCGATATTTCTATCCCGAATACCGAGGAATTCACTCTGACATTGTCTTTCTCCGACGAAAGTGCGGAAAAGGCGATACTGATACTTCCCTCGCGTATGGAGGAAGAGGTGAAGATCGTCTCTTCCCCGACAGTCGGACATATCGACGATGAGAACATTCGTTTTCGTATATCATCTTCGCAATTTGCCGACGGAAACAATCTCTGGAAAGATTTCGACGGAGTCCGCATGACAGTCAGAAACCTGTCTGCGGAAAAACTGAGCGGTTTGGTCTGCGATATCGTATATCCGGTCAGAAAAACGACGTGTGAGATCCCGGATATAGAGCCCGGGCAGACTTTGATCTTTGAGATGCCCATAGACCCCACATCGTCAAAACAGCGTGTTTCTTCGCTCGTTTTCCGCCTTGCCGAAGGCGGAGAAGCCGATATCGAGATCATATCGGCGACCGCGGTCAAACTGTCTTCCGAATGATTTTCGGATCTTTCATAACCAGGATAATATTACATATTTGCGGGGCTTTTTGCGGATGCCGAAAGCCTCGCCGTTTTTTGATATTAAAAGACATCGGTCGAGATATTTTATGCTAAAATTTTTTTATAGATCTTTATTAAATTTGTGTATTATTCATAAAATACGTGAGTTTTTTGCTGTTTCCGCGCTTCGATTTCAATAAGAAAATGTTGACAAACGGTCTGCGGCTGTGATATAATGGTGACGCGGAAACAGTACACCGTTTTTTTGCCGCATCTATACGCGGCGGAACATATATTATCAAGGGCATTTATGCGATGAAAGATGTTGATGATATAGCAAAAAAATAAATAAAATACAAAAATCGAGTTTGTCAGAGCGTGAAAAGGAAAATTTTATGAAAAAAATCATTGCGGCAGCATTATTCGTTCTGCTCGTTGTTTCGCTTCTTGCGGGCTGCACGATTACGCGCTATCCCGTTGAGTGCGGAATAGAGAACATCTATTTGCTGACCAACACCGAAAAGTATCGGAAAGAGGAGGAAATATCTCCCACTCCCGAAACAAAACTTACGGCAACTCTTGCCAAAAACGAGGGCGAGGGTATGCAGTTCGTTTACAGACCCGATAACGCGAAGAAAAATGTTCGCGTCACCATGTCCGACCTTGTGCTTGACGGCGGCACGGAGAAGATAGAAGACGTAACGCTGTATTATCAGTATTATCACTACATTTCGCAGGATTACGTCACGGGACGCGGCAAAGGCTGGTATCCCGACCTGCTTATTCCGATAAGCGGCGACTGTTCCGACCTGAACAAACTGGACATCGAAGAAAACACAAATCAGGGCTATTGGATAACCTTTTACAGCGACAAAAACCAGACTCCCGGACTTTACAAGGCGGAAGTGACCGTTGAGGCGGAGGGCGACGAACCCATAAAGATACCCGTTGAAGTCACCGTTTGGGACTTTGCCGTTCCCGAAGAACACTCTTTCGACGCGCCTTACGGTGTCACAGGCGGCTCCGTTCCTTATGAAGAGACTTATGAATACCTGCTCCGTTACCGTATAAACGGATACAATATACCGACCGTCAGAGGCGGCGATTCCGATGAGGATGCCGCAAAGAAAACCGCTGAATATATAGAAACGCATCCCGGCGTTTCGTGTTTCAGGGCGGACAGATATACGAAAGGATATTTTGACGCGCTCGAAAAATACGGTGTTCTTGACAAGTGCTTTACCTATCCTTATGACGAACCCGCCGACACCGTTGAGATGAATAAGAAAGTTTCCGACACTTTTGCAAGTTACCATGCGCTGAATCCGAACGTTAAGAATATGATAACCACGGCGTCCAGAGAAACGATGTTTGACGTCAACATCTGGTGCGGCGTTTGGTCTGCGGCGGACAGCGACGAACTGACCGTGCGCGACCGTATTTCCGAGGGCTATGAGATGTGGTGGTACGGCTGCCTTGTTCCCGTAAGATACTACCCGACTTACCACATTCAGGACGACCTTATCTCCGCGCGTCTCGCGCATTGGATGACAAAAGACTGGGGCTTTACCGGCAACCTTTATTGGGGCGCGGACTGGTATTACCGCATTGACGCAAAAACAAACCGAGTCGACGGTATAAGAGATATTTACAATTATCCCGGAACATGGCACAGTGATACGAAGGAGTATACCACTCCCGCAGGCGACGGATTCGTTGTTTGTTACGGAAGAGATGGCGACGGCGTTGTAAACAGAAACATGATAATGCCCACTCTCCGTGCCGAGGCGATACGCGACGGCAGCGAAGATTTTGAGTATCTGACGCTTCTTGAAAAGAAGATAGGGGCTCTGTTTGAAAAATGGGGCGTGACCGATATAAGTCTCGACACTTATCTCGATACATATTTTGATTCTCTTTATATTTCTATGTCAAACATGTACCGTGATTCCGCCTTTACGCAGAGAATGCGCGAGCGTATCGCGCACGACATAATGCATGCCGAAAGCGCCGTAAGTGTTGAAGCCGCTCCGACATTCGAAAACCCGAACAGAAGAGCAGTTACGGTCTATGCCGAAAACGGTTCGAATGTTGTAATAGACGGCGAAAACATTCAGGGCGAGAGCCGCGGCGATTATTCCGTTTATACAAGATATTTCGATATGAACAATATCGCCGACAGAACGGAAATAACAGTTACCGTGAACGGCGAAGAGTATACCCGTGTTCTCAAAACGCTTGAAGACATGGAACTTATGGAAGAATCCCGCGCCGCCGTTCAGGCAGCCGCGGAAGAACTCAAACTTCCCATTGCTTCAAAGACTGTTCGCAAATTGTTTGAAAAAAACAGCTTCAAACCTTACGAGTATAATAACATGGGTTCGACTTCTCCGGTAGACGGCACAGGTATTTCCGATAACAGGGAATATGCTCAGGAAGTATGGAAGTGTCTTGCTCTTGATATAAACAATACAATTCCTCTCGCCGTTATGAACGAGGCAGGCGATCTTTTGGACGAACCGAAAGCGGAATATCTGACGCTTTACGTTCCGAACGGGGCGACCGTAAAAGTCGAGGGCAAAGATGCGACGTTTGTTGAACAGACGGAAAACTATTCCGTTTACTCCGCAAAACTCGACACAACCGACTGCGCAAGATATTTTTACGATGTTGAAGTTACGCTGAACGGCGTTACCGAAACTTGGAGAAAGATAGTATTCAATCAGAGCGCGGAGATGTCCCCGCTTATCAATATGAGCGCGGAAGACATTGCCGCAAAACTTGCCGCAGAGCCGAAAAACGCGGGCACGGACTTTGAAGTTATCGAATACGAGGGAGCACCCGCGATAAAAGTAACGATAAACGCGGAGCATTCGCTTTCAATTCCCAAATCGCTCATTCCGTCCCTGAATCTGAAACCTTACAAGAAAATCATTGCGGATATCGTCAATGTTTCAGGCGATCGTGGCGGCTTTGCCGTTTCGATAAGAGCAACCTTTGCTACCCCCGTTGCCGAAATTGAAATTCCGAGTAATGATTTTGACGGCTTTGCGATAGGCGGTATGCCTGCGGGACAGTTCGGAAAAGTGACTGCGGTTACGCTTCTTTACAGCACAAAATACCAAAAAGAGGTTACGCTCATCATTCGCGGTCTGTACGCGATGAAGAATCCCGACGACGCGGCACAGCAAAAGTAAATAAAATAACGGCACAGTAAAAACTTATTTCTCTCCGTGTTTTTGAAGACACGGAGAGGATTTTCATTTTTAATTTGCGCCGAAAGGAAATGTATTCTTGCAAACTTTGTATAATATGCACATAAAACCGATTTTTCGAGGTTTTCGATGTGGAAAATGTGGGAAAAAATTGACAAATTGTTACAGCTATGTTATAATATGAAACACGGCAAACATATTGTTTTTTGCCTTTACCGACATTCTCGGCAGAAAGAATAGGAGTTGTTCGCATGAATAAAGTTAAACGCATACTCAGCGTTCTTCTTATCGTTGCGCTCACGGCGACATTCGTCGGTGCGTTTTCGATAGGCTCATCGGCGGTGACGCCGCTCGGATGTGTTATACAGAAGGACCCCAAATGGAAGTCGTACTATTACGGCGGCGGAAACCTGTACGACACGGGCTGCGGCATTTTTTCGCTTGTCAACGCGGTCGGCTATCTTACGGGTAGACGCATGAGCGTGACGGAGGTCGCGGCGTGGGCGCATGAAATAGGCGCATATAACGCGGGCTCTTCCGCAGGCGGTACGACGAGAGGATACCTTTATCCGAAAGTGCAGGCACAATACGGTTCGCGTTACGGTTTTACCGTTGATTGCGGCGGCAGCGGCGGCACGGGATATTGGAACATAACCTCATATAACACAACTCTTCAGAACCATCTTGCAAACGGCGGCGTGGCAATCGGACACGTCCCCGGACATTTCATTGCGCTCGTCAACTTCTCAGGCGGTAAATATCACGTTTATGAGAGTTATCCGTCTTCGACAAGAGGGACGCAGAACGCAACGAGCGGAAGCATTTGGCTGACGCCCGCACAGTTGAATTCCGGCTATGCGGGAATGAAACTTGACTGGTTCTGTCTGCTTTCATCTACGGGCGGCGGCACGGAGAGCGGAGGTTCGTCGGAAAATCCCTCGACAAATCCCGGCGGCGGAGGAAATACGGCTTCGACCGCAACGCAGCCTTTCCGCACGTTCTATTACAATCTGAACGGAACGACAGATACGGCGGATTCATCTCTGAATGATTTCAATTCTTACGGCATGAGCTATCCGGGCGGTTTTATAAACAGCCCGTCTTATGTCGGCGCTTACAGCACTCTTGCGTCGAATTGGAGCGCCGTTGCGGGCGAACTGACAAAGGACTGCACACTTACTTCACGGGGCACGGAATACAAAACATCGCTCCCCATAAGACTGTTCCTTGACGGACGCACTCTGACCGCGGTTTCGGGCGGGTATGCGTTCAATCAGGAAAAGGCAAATACGACAACGATAACGGGCAACACATTCGCCGTAAGTTCGGAAGAGGGCACGGAAACTTTCGGCACGATAAACGGCAACGGCAACTGTGATACGGTTGCGCAGTCGGCGGGAACGCTGAATTTCCGAAATCTTACGCTCAATTCTTCAAGTTCAAGCGGCAATAACAATGCGTTTTATCAGACGGCGGGTGACGCTACGTTCCGCGGCGTTACGGTCAGGGCTTCGGGTTCGGACTACGGCGCGGCGGTAGGTGTTAAAGGCAAACTTTCTTCCGTTGCAAATTCTTCGTTTATCTCAACAAGAACTTCTTCAAGCGGAACGGACGCTTCGTCGGGCATACATCTGCGCGGCGGTTCGATAGGCACTTGGACAAATTCGAACATAACGACTTCTTACGGCGAAGCGCTCTGGGTTGACGGCGGTTCGGTTTCGATAATCAACGGTGGCAACTTTACGGGCGGAACGAACGGCAACGGAATTTACATAAGCAACAACGGCACCGTGGGCACGGTAATGAACGGCGTTTTCGCCTCGACCGGTGCTAATGCGGGCATTAACATAACCTTAGGTTCGACGCTGAACACGATAAGCGGCGGCACAATAAAAGGTATAACGATATCCGGAACGCTCGGCACGATAACGGGCGGCACTTTCGATTTTTCGACGTACACCGAAAGCAATTACGGCACGATAAAAAATTATATCGCTTCCGGCAAAGTGGCAAGGCTTGATTCGACCTCCGGCAGCGGAATATTCACGGTGGTTAATAACAGCGGGCTGACTTCGGGAACATATATGGCGGCGCCGAACGGAGTTGATTACACCACGGGAACGGCAACTATAAACGGTGTTTCGTATACGACTTACACCGTTTCGACGCAGACCGTTCCCGTCGAGAGTGTTTCTCTTGACAAAAACACGCTTTCACTTTCGGTCGGCGGAACAGGCACGCTTGTTGTTACCGTAAATCCGTCGAACGCAACGGATAAAACCATAACTTGGACCACTTCAAACGGAGGAGTTGCCACGGTTTATAACGGTGTCGTAACCGCAAACGGCGTCGGCACGGCTGTTCTTACTGCGACCGCGGGCGGCAAAAGCGCCTCCTGCACCGTAACGGTAACACAGGCGACCACGGCAACCGTAACGATAGACAAGGGCTATGCCGCAGTCAACAAGGGCGGAACGGTAACGCTGACCGCAACTTGCAGCGGCGGCGCGGTTTCGTGGGCGTCGTCGAACACTTCGGTCGCAACCGTTTCGAACGGAGTTGTAACGGGCGTGGCGAAAGGCGAAGCCACCATAACCGCTTCCTGCGGCTCGGTTTCCGTCAGCGCAACTGTACGCGTTACGGATTATACGTCTCCCGCATGGGGCGTCGATGTTTCGCACCATCAGGGTACGATAGACTGGGCAAAACTCAAACAGAGCGGCGTCGATTTTGCGATAATCAGGCTCGGTCTCGGCGTGACCGACTCCACGGGAACGCTGACTTACGACCGTCAATGGGCGGCGAATATCGCGGGCGCGAGAGCGGCGGGTATAGATATAGGCGTTTATCTTTACGCTTACGCGACAACGACTTCCGCGGCTCTTCGCGAGGCTCAACTTGTTGTTGAAGAACTCAACAAATATCCCGGTTATTTTACATATCCTGTCTGGTACGACTTTGAAAACGACAATGCCAAATCGACTTCCCGCAAGAGCGAGAATGCCGAAGTTATAAAGACTTTCTGCGATTACGTCGGCAATGCGGGCTATTACACGGGAATTTATACATACACTTCGTTCTTTACGAGTTATATCGACGATTCGCAGCTTACTCCCTATGACCATTGGGTAGCTCAGTACGGCGCAAACGACGGTGAGCCTCATTCCGTTACATATACGGGTACTTACGGAATGTGGCAATACACGTCTCTCGGCGGCGGAAAAGTCCTTGCGGGCTCAGTTGAAAGCACGGGGCTCGACCTTGACTATGCTTATAAAAACTATCCTTTGATCATAATCAACAACGGACTGAACAAGTTCGATACTTCTTCCAAGTCAGCGACGGGCGGCGTCCCGACAGTTCCCGTAACGGGCGTTTCGCTGAACACGACCTCCGCGTCTATGCTCGTCGGCGAAGATCTGACTCTTATCGCAACCGTAAATCCGTCGAACGCAACGGATAAAACCGTTGTATGGTCAACTTCGAACGGCAGCGTCGCAACAGTATACGGCGGCGTTGTGACCGCGAACGGCGCAGGCACGGCAACGATAACGGCAACGGCGGGCGGCAAGAGCGCGTCCTGTGCGGTTACCGTAACGGCGACCGTTCCCGCAACGGGAATAACGCTGAACAGGACTTCCGCAACGATGAATGTCGGAGAAAATCTGGCGCTTACGGCAACGGTAACGCCGTCCAATGCGGCGGATAAGACCGTGACATGGACATCGACCGTGCCGACGGTGGCAACGGTTGAAAACGGCGTTGTCAGAAGCCTCGCGGCGGGAACAACGACGATAAAAGCGACAAACGCAAGCGGGCATGTTGCCGAGTGTACGATTACGGTAACTTCTTCGTATGTTTCGACCTCTCGCGTAACTCTTTCGTCTTCAACTTTGGCTCTCCGCGTAGGCGAGACTTTCGGGCTCGACGCGAAAATCGCTCCGCTGAACGCAACGAACAAGACCGTTGTATGGTCTTCAAATAATGTGAATGTTGCGAGTATTGCGTCCGACGGAACCGTGACTGCCGTCGGAGTCGGAACCGCAACTGTGACCGCGACGACTGCGGACGGGAAAACGGATATCTGCACGGTAACAGTAACGCTTTCGGGCGCGTCCTCTTCCGATCTGTCTCTCAACGCGGCGTTGCTCCAACTTAAAGAAAACGAGACATACACGCTTCGCGCGACCGTCAATGCCGTGACAGTCTCGGGCGGAGACGTTGAGTGGACTTCTTCCGATACATCTGTCGTGACGGTTGTGAACGGAACGGTCACCGCCGTCGGCGTCGGTTCTGCGACCGTGACCGCGACCGCGAACGGAAAGAGCGCGTCCTGCGCTGTCTTTGTCGCGTCGGTATACACAACGGTTGAAAACATAACTCTCGACAGAGATTCTCTCCTGCTTACCCCCGAAACCGTCTTCGCACTGACCGCGACGGTCACCCCGTCGGATGCGACGAACACCGCTATTATATGGGAAACATCCGATCCGACCGTAGCGACCGTTGAAAACGGTGTCGTGGTTGCAATGTATGAAGGAACTGCGGAGATCTCCGCGATCTCTCCCGACGGAGCGCGCGCGGTCTGCACCGTGACCGTTTCCGATCCGAGAACCGTTGTCGAAAGCGGCTCCTGCGGCGATTCGGCTTCGTATGTTCTTTACGGCGACGGCGAACTTCTGATACGCGGCTTCGGAGATATAGACTCCGTTTCGGCGGGCGCGGCTCCGTGGTATGCGAACCGTTCCGAAATCAAAAAGGTGACGGTCCTTTCCGGAGTGACTTCGGTCGGATATTACGCGTTCTCCGACTGTACCAATCTTGAAACGGTCATTCTTCCCGAAAGCGTTGAGACCATAGGAAGATATGCTTTCGCGGGCTGTACGAAACTTTCGGCAATCTCTTTGCCGAACGCGATAACGGAGATCGCCTCCCATGCTTTCTTCGGTTGCTCCTCTCTGACCGAGATCGTTATTCCGACAGGTGTGACGAGAATATCTCCGTCGGCGTTCGAGGACTGCACCTCGCTCGTTACCGTCGTTCTTCATGACGGAGTGACGACGATCGGCGAAAGCGCGTTCGAGGGTTGCTCTTCGCTGACTTCGATCAACATTCCGAGCGCCGCGGTCGTTAAGAATTACGCTTTTGACGGATGCTCGGGACTCAATCTCGGAAATTGACAAACAGATGATGAAATATATCTCCGCAGACAATAATATGACTGCGGAGATTTTTTCCTCTTTTGTTGCGAGACTGCATACACCTATTGACAAAAATGAAAAATTATTATATTATATATACAAGTATATATAGAATTCTGCATTTTTGGGATTTCTCGGGCAACAAACGTTGTTACGGCGGTTTTGCCCATATATGCGACAAAAAAATTAATTTTCATACATGAAAGGATCTCTTGCCATGAGAAAGACACTTAAACGGCTTTTGTCGGCGGTTTTGTTCGTCGCGATGGCTCTGTCTCTGGTTGTCGGCGTTTCGACTGCGGGTCAGGCGGCAACATATCCGATCGATATCGGCTATGCGGCTACTTCAGGCGGCGCGTGCGACGGCTGGTTCTATTCATTGGGATACGGGGATTATATAACATCCTCGAACGTTTCCTCGTCGAACATAAATTACAGGCTGAATCTTGTAACGGCGTTCGGCGACACCTCAAACTATGCGTCAAAATCCGCATATTTTGAAATTTTCAATCAGAATGTCGAGGGGTATCTCGCGGGAACAATGCGTCCGCTTTCCGCTCCCGCATATATCTATATGCAGGGGTATAATTACGGCACATCCTCGCTGGTATATTCTCACGATCAGAATAACACGACCGTCATCAACGGAAAGAGTTATTCCGATTCGGCTCCGTATACGGGGACGGGAAGTTCTGTGGGAACGATCTACAAGAGCGCGACGACCGACGATCTTGTGATCCTCAGCAGCGGAGATCTTACATTCATAAACATACTTCTCGATCACCGCGCGACATCGGGCAACCTTGACGCGATCTATCAGACCGCCGGAACTCTGACTTTCTCGAATTCTACGGCGCAGGTCGCAACGCAGGGCTCGGGCATTCATGTCCAGGGAACGGGCATTGTGGACAAAATCGAAAATTCGACCGTCAAGAACACCGGAACTTCCGCGGCAAGCACAAACAACAAAAATTCCGCGCTTCTCGTAGGCTCGGGCGGATCTACGGCGAAAGCCGGAACGGTCAACACGATCTCGAATACCGCGTTCAGTTCCGTGAACGGTTACGGAATCTGGAACAGAGGCACGATAGGCACGATCTCCGGAAGCACTTCCGTAACTTCGACCGTGAATGACGCTGTTTATGTATCCGACAGCGGCGTTATCACTTCGATAACGGGCGGCACGTTTACCGGCGGTTCATCGGGCAACGGTCTGTTCCTGAGCAACGGCGGCACGGTCGGAACGGTTTCCGGCGGTGTGTTCTCTTCGACGGGGGCAAATGCCGGAATAAATATCGCATCGGGTTCGACTCTGAACACGATCAGCGGCGGAACGATCAACGGTATAACCGTTTCCGGAACGCTCGGTTCGATAACCGGCGGTACGTTTGATTTCACGTCCTATAAATCGAGTTATAATACCATTAAAAATTCCGTTGCTTCCGGTAAGGTCGCAAGACTTGATTCGCAAAGCGGCGGCGGCAAATTCACCGTAGTGAACAATAGCGGCATTACGTCGGGAACATATATGTCCGCTCCGTCCTGCGCGGACGGTTATTCCGCAACGCAGGGAACAACGGCGATAAACGGTGAGACGTTCACCACTTATACCGTCGGTGTTGCAAATATCCCCGTTCAGAGCGTTGAGATAACCCCGTCTGTCGTTAATATGACCGTCGGCGACACTTGCGATATTACCGTAACGATCACCCCGTCGAATGCGACAGATCAGACCGTTACATGGCAGACCTCCAACGGCGGAGTTGCAACCATTTGGAACAGAACAATAACCGCAAACGGCGAAGGTACGGCGGTTCTGACCGCAACTGTTGACGGAAAGACCGCGACCTGTACTGTTACTGTCAGCAAGCCCGACACGAGATTGGACGTCTCAGAATATAAGGAGACGGGCACTTGCCCGACGGTTTCCGGAAAGGTTTTCGCCGGCTGGTTTGCAGACGAGGATTATACAGAGCCGTATCTCGAAACGACGGGGCTCGCTTACGCGAAATTCGTTGACGCGGGCGTACTTGTGGTGAGAGGACAGCTTTCTGCGGGAACGACTTCCGCATCTGCTTCAACAAATCTGCGTCTCATAACGACCGTTGACTCCGATATGTATTCACGCGTCGGTTTCAGAATAACCTACGAGGGCAATTCCGTCAACGTTGAGACGGGAACCGTTTACAGTTCCATCAGCGCGACCGACGGCGGACTTACCGTTTCATATCTGCCGACGGATATATGCGCGTCGTCAAAGTATTTCATGACCTATGTTCTCGCGAATGTTCCTTCTGCCGCTTTTTCAAAGACCATAAGCGTTGTTCCATATTGGAGAACGGTAGATAATACTCTTGTTTTCGGTCAGCAGTCGAATATAGTGATCGCGGATCAGGTTCCCGATCCCGTTATCGATGTTGAAAGCGTCACGCTTTCCGCTTCGACGCTTGACATGACCGCCGGCGACACCTCAACTTTGACGGCGACGGTGAGCCCGTCGAATGCGACGGATAAGACCGTTACGTGGAGTTCATCCGCTCCCGCCGTCGCGAGAGTTTCCGGAGGAACCGTCACGGCGCTTTCTGCAGGACAGACCGTTATCACGGCGACCGCGGGCGGAAAATCCGCGACCTGCACCGTAACGGTAACGAATGCGACCGTGGATTCCGATTACATCGCTTACATGAAGAGAACATATCCCAACTATGTTGAATCCACCAAGGGACTTGACATAACATTCAAGGAAGACCTTGTCGGTATCTGCTATTCGACATGGCATGATTATGCAAGCCTCTATAATACCGGAACGATCTATAATGTGACCGAGATACTTGCGGGAAACAAAGTTTTCGGCCCCTATCCGCTGTATCACTATTGGGCACAGCCCGCTCTCGGATATTATTCGAGCAGTAATACGAGCGTCATCAGAACTCACATGACCCAGCTTGCGAATGCGGGAGTTGACTTTATAATTCTCGACAACACCAATGCGTCCTATTCTATCGTTGACTCTCCGATCAATTCTTCGACGACCGAAACGTACTGGACCAGCGTTATGGCTTCAAGCGCGAAAGCAGTTCTCGATACCTGCGTTCAGATGCGCTCCGAAGGTCTTAAAACACCTTATATAGTATTCTGGAACAGAAATACCGACGATGAGGCGTGGACGATCGTCGGAAAAGCGTATTCGCAGTTTATAAATAAAGCGGAATACAAGGATCTCTTCGTTTACCTCGTAAACGATACTTCCGGAAAAGCGCTTCCGCTCGTTCTCGGAACGGGATCGACGACTTCGACGCAGGGTTCTTCCGAAGCGAATATACCGTCCCTGTACAACAATATGTTCACTTACAGAACGATGTGGGGACTTCAGACCGTCCGTCAGTCCACCGATTGGAGCTACCTGCTCAAAAATAACAACCAGCCGAGAAGAGGCGCTTACGATTCCGTTTCCGGCAAGACATTCTATGAGCAGATGCCCGTAGCGCCCGCAATGCAGCAGGCATATATGTCGAACGCGAACACGACGTACCCGAACGCGATCGGAAGACAGAACGGCGCGACGTTCCACACTCAGTGGCAGAACGCGTTCAATGTCAGACCCAAGATAGTTGTTTTGGCATGGTGGAACGAATGGGTTGCGCAGAACTACGGCTCGACTTCTTCTCCGACATTCACCGACAACTATAACCGGGAATACAGCCGGGATATCGAACCGATGTCGGGCGGACACGGCGCGAAGTATTACAACATGATGAAACAGTATATCGCGGCGTACAAGGCGCATGGAACATGCCCGAATCTGACCGAATCGAACGTTTCTGCAACCATCTCTTAACGCAATTCAATCAAAAAGGAGCCGACCGGAAAACCCGGTCGGCTCCGAGCGGAAAAGGGTAATAGATGAAAAACTTTTCCGATTGAACAAATTGCGACACTTTGCCGTTTTGATTGCAAACTCCGACGAAGTGTGGTAAAATAAACGCGTATTACTTTCAAGGGAGAAAAACGGATGATTACTGTTTCCGACGTGACCTTTAATTTCGGAGGTCAGGTACTTTTCAAAGATGTTGATCTGAAATTCACACCGGGCAATTGCTACGGTATAATCGGCGCGAACGGCGCGGGGAAATCTACCTTTCTGAAAATGATCTGCGGAGATCTCGAACCGACGAAGGGAACGGTTACGATACCCGAAAAAACAAGGCTTTCAGTTTTGAAACAGGATCACTTTGCTTACGATGAATATACCGTTCTCGACACGATCATCATGGGCAACGAGCGCCTGTATCGGATTATGAAGGAAAAGGACGCTCTTTACGCGAAAGAAGATTTTTCGGAGGAGGACGGCATCAAGGCGTCCGAACTTGAGGGTGAGTTCGCGGAACTGAACGGATGGGAAGCCGAATCCGACGCGTCCAAACTCATTCAGGGACTCGGACTTGACGAAAGCGTGCTTTACGATCAGATGTCGGGCTTGAAAGAAAGCGAAAAGGTCAAAGTGCTGCTTGCTCAGGCTCTTTTCGGAGATCCCGAGATCATTCTGCTCGACGAGCCGACAAACGGTCTTGACATCGAAGCCGTGGCTTGGCTCGAAGATTTTCTCAGCGACTATTTCGGAACGGTTCTTGTTGTCAGCCACGACCGTCACTTTTTGAACAACGTCTGCACCAATATCGTCGATATAGATTACGGCGGTATAAAAATGTATGTCGGAAACTATGAGTTCTGGTATGAATCAAGCCAGTTGATGCAGCGCGTTCAGAAACAGCAAAACAAGAAAAACGAAGAAAAGATAAAGGAATTGCAGGACTTTATCTCACGCTTTTCCGCAAATAAATCGAAATCGAGACAGGCGACCGCGAGAAAGAAGCTTCTTGACAAACTGACAGTTGAGGAGATCCCGTCGTCAAGCCGCAGATATCCGTTCATCGGCTTTGATATGGACAGAGAAGCGGGCAAAGATATTCTCTTTGTCGAGAACCTGTCCAAGACCGCCTCCGACGGCTCTGTTCTTTTCAAAGATCTGACCTTTACCGTCAATAAGGGAGAGAAGATCGCCTTTGTCGGAAACGAAATGTCAATAACGGCTCTTTTCGAGATCCTTGTCGGAAATTCCGAGCCTGACAGCGGATCTTACAAATGGGGACAAAGCATAACTTATTCGTATTTTCCCCACGATAATTCGTCGTTTTTCAACGGCTGTACTCTTTCGATCCTCGATTGGATGAGACAGTATTCAAAAGATCAGACCGAAACATACCTGCGCGGCTTTCTCGGAAGAATGCTTTTTTCAAACGACAGCGTTTACAAGGAAGTCCGCGTTCTCAGCGGCGGTGAAAAGGCAAGATGTATGTTTTCCCGCATGATGCTTTTCGGCTCAAATATGCTGATCCTCGACCGACCGACGGACCATCTTGATCTTGAATCCATAACCGCCGTCAACAACGGACTTTCCTCATTCAAAGGAAATGTCATGTTCATGTCTCACGACTATGAGATAGTCAACACCGTTGCAGACAGGATCATTGAACTGACACCGGACAGAATGATCGACAGAAAGGGTTCTTACGAGGACTATGTCGCGTTCAAGAAATCTCAGGGAGAAGGAAAGATCTCTCTCGGAACATCCTATTCGGAATAATCTCGCCGTAATAAAAGACCGCAGACTCATAAAAGGGTCTGCGGTTTGCGAAGGATCGGTGTTTTATATTTCGTATTTTTCGTATCTTGAAGCGTCTTTGCCGAGAACGGCTTCGATCTTTATCCCTTCCTGAACGTATTCCTCCGATATAACATTGTGTTTTTCATGAAGTTCGCTGATCACGCCCGCGTCGGAGTAGGGAATGAGCAGAGTGTATTTTTTCGAGGGGACAAGCCGATCAAGGATTTTTGAACGCAGTTCCTCAAGCCCGTCTCCCGTTTTCGCGCTGACCCAACATACCTCGTCCGTGTAAAGATCGGGCGGGAGGACGATGACTTTGCTCCTCGGGATCAGATCGTTCTTGTTGAAAACTATGAACGACGGCTTCTGCTCCGCGCCGAGTTCCGCAAGAATTCTGCGAACGACTCTTATCTGACTTTCCGCTTCGGGATCTGAACAGTCGGCGACCAACAAAAGTATGTCGGCGTTCATCGACTCTTCAAGCGTGGAGCGAAAAGCCTTTATCAGCGCCGTCGGCAGTTTTCTGATAAAACCTACCGTATCGACGAGCAAAACTTCACGGTTATCGTCGGTTCGGAGTTTTCGGACGGTCGGGTCAAGCGTCGCAAAGAGTTGATCCATCACATAAACTTCGGCGTTTTCACAGAGCGCGTTCATCAGAGAGGATTTTCCCGCGTTCGTGTAACCGACAAGCGCCGCGGTCGGAGTGCCGTCCTTTTCACGCTTGCGCCTGTTCTGTTCTCTTCTCTTCTCGATCTCGGCGAGTTCCTGTTCTATATGCGTGATCCTGCGCTGTATATGCCGCCTGTCCGTTTCGAGTTTCGTTTCTCCCGGACCTCTTGTTCCGATGCCTCCTCCGAGACGGGAAAGCGCTTTTCCGAAGCCTTGAAGGCGGGGAAGACGGTATTTGAGCTGCGCGAGTTCAACTTGCAGTTTTCCTTCGACCGAACGCGCGCGCTGAGCGAAAATGTCGAGGATCAGAGTTGTTCTGTCTATGACGCGGCAGTCGAGTATCTCTTCGAGTTCGCGCACCTGTGAGCCTTTCAGCTCATCGTCCGCGACCGCGAGATTGACGCCGTTGTTTTTGATAAATTCGGCTATTTCTTCGGCTTTTCCTTTGCCGATATATGTCGCCGCCTCCTGTTTCTCTCTGCGTTGAAGGACTTTTGCGGCAGTCTCTATCCCCGCCGTGTCGCAAAGCCGTTCAAGTTCGTCGATGGATATTTCCGCTTCACCGTCATCGGTGTCAAGCCCGATAAGGACAGCGACATCTTTTTCCTCGTCCGAGGTCTGATAAGTTTCAGCCATTATAATTTCTCCGTGAATTCAGATATTTATATTCTACCACATTCCCCATAAAAATTCAAGAGGTAAGTATTTATGAACGCAAGACAAAAGGGCAAGATAGATATGTTTTTCGGCGGATTGGCGTCGAAATATGAAAATTCCGCCGATTTTTTTGTCGGACTGTCATGGACGGCGGTTTCGGGCAGGAAGGAATATCGGGGGAGAGCGTTTCTGCGCGGCGATAAATTTGTTTACAGTTTTGCGGGAACACGGGAGTACGGCGATATACGCGCTCTGCTTGCCGATCTTTGCACGGTCATTCTGCAATACGACAGCGCGGTCGTCGAATATCTTGAACGCGGTCACGGTTGCCGCGTTATCATAGACGACAGGAATGTCAGGCTTGAAAACTTTGACGTCAAGGAAGATATTTCCGCGCCGCAGACCCTTAAAAACAAAGAATATAACATCGATCTTGCAAAAGCCGCTCCGCTTTTGAAACGGCTCGGATTCATGACCGCGGATGGGAAGATCAAGAACGATATGATCCGAAAATATAATCAGACCGACCGTTTTCTTGACCTTGTCGGAGGAATGTTTGACGGGATGAACGATATAACGGTCGTAGACTGCGCGTGCGGAAAATCGTATCTTTCCTTTATTCTGAATTATTATCTTTGGGAACAGCGTCACGTCCGTGCAAAATTCATCGGGATAGACATTAAACCGAATGTCATCGAGGAAAGCGGAAAGATTGCCGCCGATCTCGGGTATAACAATATGACTTTTATATGCGAGGATCTGCGCACCTATGACGCGCCCCGCGCCGACACCGTCATATCTCTTCACGCATGCGACACCGCGACCGATATGGCGCTCGGATTCGCGATCAGGCACGACGCAAAGAACATCATCTGCGTTCCGTGCTGTCACAAAGAACTGCTTGATACTTATAAAAAACCCGATCTCGATCCCATAATCAAGCACGGTGTTTTCCGCGCGAGGCTTAACGATATATTGACCGACGGCCTTCGCTGTCTGAAACTCGAAGCGTGCGGATATAAGGTATCGTGCGTCGAATACTGTTCGCCGCTCGACACTCCCAAGAACCTGCTTATAAAGGCGAAAAAAGTCTCTGACCGCGATCCGAAGGCGGAAGCCGAATACCGCCGTCTTCTTTCGGAATTGAACGTCCGACCGTCGATTGAGTATTATTCGTTAAAAGCCGAGGACAGATAAATTTGTTTTGCGTATCGGATGTCCGAGCCGTGGGCACGAAAGAATTCCGAACGGAAAAGCTCAGAGTTTCTGAGACAGTTGTGTTTTACAGGAGCGCTGAGCATAGCGAAGGGCAAGAAAAAAGAGAAGCGTGAACTTCTCTTTTTTCTTGCCCTTTTTCGTATACAGCAAAAGCGCCGTAGATATACGGCGCTTTTGTTTTGCCTGAAAGTTGCGTTTTCTCTCGTCTACCGGACCGTGCCGCTCATTTAAGCGGCGTTGTCTCTTTATTTTCCAGTTCGCAATGCGTTATGTCATTCCAATGACGGCGGATGACGATATCGGCGGAAAGATCGGTATTGTTATATGAAACAGACCATTGTGTGTTGCTTGTGACGGAATCGGGGTCGGGATCCTGCGCCGCCGCTTTCATCGCGTTCCATACGGTTTCGTCTGTGTAATAGCCCTTTTCATCTTCAAGCACATCCAAAACGGCGTCATAGCGCTCTTTGCCGTGACCGTAGATACCGTTTTTCTGATTCGGAAGAACCTCGTCTTTGTAACCGATCAGGAAATTGGTAACCGCTTCTGACGGAGTATCTGTAAGTTCTCTCGTTTCACCGTTAATATCATACTCGATCACTCTGCCGTCGCCGGATGCATCGGAAATGTAAAAATGATAGTCTCTGCCGCTGGAAGCGAACATATCATAGCCGCGTAAAAGTTCCACCGCTTCCTCTGTGGTCGCCGCCCTGTCAAGGACAAGGCGTATCGCAAGAGTGGTTGAAATGACAGGTTTGCCTGTGTTTTGATGTACGGGCTCGCTGTCAAGTGTCAGCACGGCGATAGACACGCCCTTCTCGTTCATACCGTCAAGACAGATAAACGGAGCCGTCAGACACGCCAACTTTTTCTTGATATTCTCATCGGGAATATTTGCCGAAACATTGTCAAGCGCGGCAAAAGCGATAGACTTATATCCGTCCTTCGGTTCACAGTAAACCAACATGGCAGATGTGTTTTTTCTGAAATCGTAATTACGTCCCATATGAACGTCGCCGTCCGTGTCGGTCAGAGAAAACGACGTACATCCGAAATTGGGCGCCTTGATCTTCACAGGCAACAGCGGAAGCGCCTCTTTCAGAATTGCGTCGATCATCGTCTGATCGTCCTTGATGCCGTAATCGATGATGTCGTCAAGACTGTAATCGTATTTGATATCCATGCGATAGAGATTATATCCATCCTCGTAATCCGTAAGCTGATCAATGCTGCCGATGGTTTGGATCCTGGTGAAATACACTCCGAAAAATGCAATCAAGGCGACTAAAACAACCGCCAAAAGCGCCAATACAACGATCAGTATACTCTTTTTCACTTTACTCATGTTTATTTCTCCTTTTCCGGTCTGTTTCAAAAGCTTTGATCACGGTGACGGTCAGCAGACAGCCGATGACAAAGAGAAGCGCGATCCACAATGCCATATGGCTGTTATCTCCGGTCGGAGGATTCGTATCGTCATCTGCCGCCGTTTTCTCACTGACGGTAAATGTTGCGGTAGCAATGCCGCTCTCGGATACAATACCGATCGTATGCTCGCCGGCTGAAAGAGCAGCTACATAATCAGCCTTTAAGGTTACAACCGTACTGCCTTCCTTGACGGTATAATTCTTCTCATCAAGGGTTTTACCGTCAAGCTCAACTCGTAGAAAATCACCAAACGCCGCATTTGATTTGAAAGTAAGCTCTTTCTTATCTCCTGCGGTTATGCTTTGTCCTTTACCCTTAATGATTTCAGGCGAGAGCTTTGAAATTACCGTGTCATCAAGCTTAATTTCGTTTGTAGCGTTTTCGTCAGCAAAGTATTTACCGCAATCCTTACAATGCCAATACTCTGTGTTTCCTGTTTCCGTAACGGTTGCGTCCTTTGCAGAAATCTTTTCAAGATTATGATTTGTGCTGTCAATCTCGCCGTAAGGCTCACCGCAGGTATCGCAAATTGCTAAATCTATGCAGGTTGCAACACCGCCTGCGTGTTCGTTTTGAATCGCAACAGTCTTTTCGGCAGAGAAAACGAAGCCGTCGGTGGTTTTCGCATACGCCTTCAGCTTGAAGCTGATTTCGTTCTCATCATAAAATTGCGACTCCAGCACACCGGAGTACATGCCGTTTTCGGCGGTTAATTTGATACCTCCGCCATTGTTGGTGAATTTATACCCGGATTCGGCGTCGGTTGTGCCCTCGGGCAAAGTAAAGCTGAACTGGTAATCCTGCGTTATGCAAACCGTATCCGCACCGTTTATTGTAATGGTCGGAATATCCTTTTTCGCCGTTTCATCACCGCAGTACTTACACTTCTGCCAATACTGTCCGTTATCATCCTGCCATTCGTAGGTGTGGCCGTCATTTACCGTTACAATCATTTCAGCCGATACATTGCCCGCCTTGTTGGTGGCAACGATTGTCTGTGTGCCCTCTGCCGGATTCAGTACAAACTGATTGTTTGCATTGAGTGTAACCGCTGTGCCGTTTACTTTCACACTTTCAATATATTCTTCTATAACGGTAACCGTCTGTGCTTCACAATAGGTCTTGCCGTTTTCAATGCCGGAAATCACAGGCACAGAAGCGTCTAATACAACGCCCTCGGAGGAAATGTAGGTAACATTGCCTGCGTGGTCGGTCAGCCTTGCATAGACAACATACTTGTTATCGGGATTGATATTAAAATCACCGTTGTATTCCGTAAATTCTTTGCCTGCAAGGTCTGCCTGTGTTAACGCAGTATCTCCGCTGTAAAGATAATATTCAACCTTAACAGCCTTATTATCGGTATAGCCGTCGTGGTCATAGCTATCATCGGCTGCCGTTATTGCTACGCTTTGCGTATCCTTAAAGAACAAGCCAAAGGTAATTGTGTTGAGGAAGCTGTTCCATTTATTTGTGCCAACGGTTATTTCTCCGGTTGGCGCTGTTGAATCAGTCAGCAGTGCGCCGTACTCTGCATGACATGTGTCACAAACCGCTTTTTTGAAATAGCTTGCCTCTCCACCGTCGCAGTCGCCGTCTTCATAGCCGTTACAGTCATCAACGGTGCAGTAGCGTGTGTGCATTCCATCACCATTTGACTGCCATGTGCCGTAAGTGTGTCCGTCATTCACCGTTACGGTAATTTCAGCCGATACATTGCCCGCCCTATCGGTGGCAACGATTGTCTGTGTGCCCTCTGCCGGATTCAGTGTAAACCGATTGTTTTCGTCAAGTGTAACCGCTGTGCCGTTGACTTTCACGCTGTCAATATACTTTTCGTCAACCGTTACGGTCTGTGCTTCGCAGTAGATTTTGCCGTTTTCAATGCCTGTGATAACAGGAGCCGTTGCATCAAGCACAATACCCTCGGAATTAATGTATGCTACATTACCGCTTGTATCGGTAAGCTTTGCATAAATTACATACTGATTATCAGGGTTGATACTGAACGCTTTGGTATATGCAGTAAAGGTGGCTGAATTCAGTTGATCAACAGTAAGCTCTTTATCGCTTAACAGATATTCTATTGTAACATCTTCGCCGCTGTTATCGCTCGCCGTGATCGTTACCGTCTGCGTATCCTTGAAGAACAGACCAAAGGTAATACTGTTGAGAAATTCTGCCCATTTATTTGTGCCGACACGGATTTCTCCTGTGGGTGCGGCAATATCCTCCCACTGTGCTTGCAGTTCGATACTCAAAAGAGTACCGTCCGGCACAAGTTCCTTGTATGTGGTTTGAGATGTAACGGGTACATCCCCGTATTTCCAACCGATGAACTTCCAGCCGTCCTTTTTGGGATCGGAAACGCCGTCCAGGACTGTATCCGTCCACTGCACGGTTGTCTTGGATGCAATCTCCGTGCCGCCGTCGGTGTCAAAGGTAACGGTGTAGTCGGGCATTTCGATGCTGAGCTCGACGGTGTTTGAGTAATACATGCCAACCGCGTCGGTCAGCACACAGCGCACCTTCCAGCCGTCCATATCGGCAGTCGTTTTATTGATTGTCATGGAGGATGAAATGATTTCTCTGCTGATGATGACAACGGTACCGTCATCCCATTTTTGACTGAATACCAGCTCGATGACCATCATGCTGATGTTGTCCCTGTCGTCCGTGCTTACCACATCGACCCAGGTTGCCCCGTCATCCGCGCTGTACTGCCACTTGACGGAGATGCCGCTATCCCCCGGCGCATTGTCTATACCGATACCGAATTGAGCTTTCTCACCGAACGCCGCCTTGACTGGGCTGAGGGTGCCGCAACTGGGGGCAGGGTTCGTTGTAACGCTTGCTTCCTCGCTGACTGTTTCGCCGCTTGCGTTGCTTACCACACAGCGGTAGGTTCCTACATCTCCAACGCCAACCTCCAGTGTACTTGAGGTTGCACCCTCAATATCCACAAAGGCACCGTCAACCTTCTTTTGCCACTGATAGCTTTCCGCATTGTTTGCACGCACACTAAGCGCATGCTTT
The DNA here is from genome assembly GCA_902373415.1 of uncultured Eubacteriales bacterium. Lineage (GTDB taxonomy): Bacteria > Bacillota > Clostridia > Oscillospirales > UBA644 > UBA644. The sequence continues at coordinate 119,043 of CABKLX010000002.1, forward strand.
GCCGTGTCATTCTCCTGAATCCTGATACTTTGCGGCTGAGAAGCAATCTCCGGCGCAAATGTGACCGACAGCTCAGGCGAATTCATTTCAACATAGATACCGGCTTCATGTTTATCAAAATTGCCGATGGTACTACCCCAGACAACGCGACGGTATTTATAGAAAGCATTTTCCTCAGTGATCGTGACAGTATAGCTGACTGTATTGGACTTAGGGATATCTTCCCAGCCCGTGCCTTTGTTTACCTGCCACTTCAAAGTGCTTAAAAAGCCTGCTGCCCACTCAGTTTCTGCTGACGGATTCACGGTAAAGGTGACTTCTTCATCGATGGCGGCATATACCGTGTCCGGCTGCTCCCATCTCATCACATAGACCTTGGCATTATAGGAACCGATTGCTTTCTCGCTTCCATCCGCGGCTTTTTCATAAACCGTGCAGGTGTAAGTACGATAGTTTACGATATCGCTTAAATCGTTGATCGTACAGGTAAGCGAGTTTCCGCCCACAACGACCTTTTCGCCGTTATCCTTCTGGTATGACCACTCCGCGCGAAGACTGCTGTCCAAATCGGTTGTAGAACCGATCAGGTAAGGGCCATAGAACGCGGAATCAAGCCGGTTTTCATAGGTATTGATACTGCCCGCGGCATTCATGGTAACGCTCTCGTCGGGATTTCTGAAAAACTTGTAGTTTGGATTTGGAACGAATTCCCGATATCTTTCGGCTCTTACGAGGCGGTGGTATTCGCTTCCAAGGCCCTCAATGCTCCCTCCGGGGATCAGGTTGTAGGTCTCTCCGTCTTCCTGCGTTACTGTGACATATTTTATGGGAAGATCATTGACCGTCCAGACAACAAGATTGAGATCGTCACCAAGCGGGTAATAATAGCTTTCTTCCGGTGTGATAATTTGCTCACCTGTTTGAATTGTAGTCAGCCTGTCAGTGCATGGGCTCAAAACATATATGTCCTTATAAAGCTGCAGGCCATCCTCCCGCCTGACAACCTGTGAGTAGTCCTTCAGATTGAAGTTGATATTGCCGTCCAGAATATATACCTTGTTTGCCATGTCTGCCTGAGCATTTTTGACCGTACCGCTGATAAAGCGAACCGCTCCGCCTGCCGTAGCTGTGCTGTTTATCGGCGAAATTTCCCAGTTTTCACCAATTCCGTCGCCCTGAATATTCACAGTCGCGTTTTCGGCAATATAGATATGACCGCCGGCATATTCTCTCTGGTCTTGAAGCTGGATGGTTTGGGTCCCGGATTCAATATAGTAGTTTACTTCCTCTGCAGACGGCGGAATAATCGTCCAGTTGCCCGATTGGATATAAATGTTCGGGATACCCCAGTCAAGCGGCCAACCGTTCTGCACAAAGACCGAATTGGGGAAGTCACGGAAGTCGATTGTCGCACTGTCAAGGGAATAAGCACGTCCGAAGTTGCTTTGGAAAGACCATTCCGGACCGCTGTCGGTTGTACGCAAATAGACAGTCGATACTTTGCCGATGGTTATTTCAAGATGGTTTCCGTATTTCTGTGTCGGACTGAAATCCTCTGTTACATAATAGGGGCCGTCTGCATATTCAGGGGTCTCAACCGCAACATCAATATTTACGATGCCGCTTCTGACGGTGCCTTCACCGCTGCGGCTGATTAATGCATTTTCAAGAACCAGAAGATCATGACTTTCACGATAGAATCTTCTCAGTCCCTGTGCATATTCCGAATGATATGTGGTAGTAATAAATCCTTCAAGCGTCCCGCCTTCTTTGACATACATTTTATTCGCTACAACAGCGCCCAGCCTGAAAGAATATCTTCCCGAGTCATCAATATAGCCGCTTGTCGTGTTTTTTAACTTACCCGTAACAGATGCATCGCTTCCGGAAACCGTCAGATCATTCCAGACAAAGATCGTTGTACAGAACGAACTTCTGTAGAAAACATTTGTTTTGTCAAGAATACCATTAAAACCGGTAAAATCGGATGTAACAGTCGGGAGCTTATTGCAGGAATTTTCAGCATTTACCGTTGAATTCTCAACGGTGAGTGAGCCGGATACCAGGATGGCGGCCCCGCCGTTGTCTCTGTAATCAGCACCGTATCCGCCAAGGACGAATGTTTCGGGATAAATACCGCTGCCGCTCGTGGTTTTGGCGGTGACTGTTGCTCCGCTCTTGACAAGCATATTACCTCTTGTTGCTGCCGTATCAATCGATGCACTGCTGTCAATGACCCTGATAGCCGTGCGGAAAGAGTTGCAGTTCAGGGTCGGACCTTCCACTCTTAAATCCTTGCACCAGATAGCATTGGCGTTTGAATTGACATTCAGAGTGCCGGTACCTTCAATTGCCAGACTCGTATTCGGCGCATAGATGCCATAGGTACTGATGCCGTCTGCAGCCTCCGGGGGGAGGTGTTCTGTAGAAGGCACACCGACTGTGGCATTTCCCAGCAGCTGGATCGTAAGATTGTCGATGGATCCGACCCGGATGACAGCTTTGTCTTTTGAACCGGACAGATTGGAAGCGGTTGTCTTCACAAAACCGTCACTTAATACCAGAGTATTGTAACCGGGGAAGAATACCCAGGTGTTATCCGTCATATTGGTGCTCTGGTTGACAGGGGTGTTACCGATCCAGATTTCATTTTCCCAGGAAGCCGCTTCTGCTGTCATCTGCGGCATCAATGCCAGTACCATACAAAGCGTAAGCACAATGCTTAAAATTCGTTTTTTCATTGAATCTTCCTCCTAAGAGAATATTTTTAATTGACTTATTCTATAACAGTACCCTGTTTTGCTTTCGGGTTGTATTTCGCAAGAAATAGTTCCAGGGTTTCTTTGAGCACTTCAATCTGTGATTTCAAATAAAAATCATCTTCAAACAGTGCGTAATGGACGCAGGCTCTTATCAGAATGAAAATCAGTGGTGTCAGCTTTTCGTGGGGAATCCCCAGCTTTGGCTCTAAGCTCTTTGCGTATTCGGTATATCGTTCATCTACACCCTTAAAGAATTTCTTGCCGTATTCTCTGTATTTCGGGTGGGTATAAACCTGATACATAAGTCTGTATTTCTTGCCGTGCTTTTTCGCCGTCCAATATGGTATCTCGTCAATGAACCGCCACAAGTCCTCAACATCTGTGGGGGCTTTTGCCATAAAATCATCTTCTACCTTACTCATACAGTACTCTGTGGACTGAATGATAAGGTCATCGAGATTGTCAAAATACTGATACAGGCTCGCGACATTGCAACCGCAGTCGTCCGCGATGGCTTTGATACCGACAGAGGAAAGCCCGTTCTCCGCATAGCAATCAAAGCACTTTTCCATGATCTCGATCTGCTTTGCCCTGCGGGCTTCTTCGTTTACTGTGCGCAATATATTTTCCCCCTTATATGCAATAAAACAAATGTTCATTTATATTATATTGTTTTTGTTTTGCTTTGTCAATAGAAGAAGACAAAAATCATACAGTTTTTACAGGTTTTTTAGAACTTCCGATGTTGCTTTACGCCATATTTTTCTCCGAAGGGCCTGCCCCTGTCCGACGCAGATCAGGATGCTGTTGATCTGCGGCATTTTTTTCTGTTCTCCGCAGGTGCGCCGCCATGAAAAGAACTGTCCCTCCGAACCGGTCGGTCGGCTGACAGGGGGAACGGAAGTCTTTGACAGCGCCAAAGCGGGGAACGGGGAAAAGCACGTTTCGATCGAGGCGCCTTTTTTCGGCATGGCGTGTTTGAGATCCCGACGGAAAAAAAGCATTGAAACTGATGGGGATACCCGCAAGAATCCGCCGTCGGCGCTGAAAGAGAAATACGGCGCAGCCCTGATCGGCTGCACCGTATCCCGCATGATCCGACGGTCATTTGCCGCCTGCGGCAAACTCCGTTCGGAATTTTTATGCTGTCTTTAATAGAATATCTCTTTCAGAGAAATGCTTGTTCCGCTGATCCGCAGAGAAAGTTCCGTTTTTCTGATGACGATTCTTCCGTCGTTTGAATAATCGGTCCATTTCTCGGTCACGGTTGCCGTTGCGGTAGATGTCTCTTCGTCAAAAGTGACGGACTCAACCGTGTAATGGTCGAGACTTGCCGCACCGTCGTTGCCTGCGGAAGCGGGTATAATATAATATCCGCTCTTTGTATAGCCGCTTTCGATCGAGCCGTCGAAAGTAAATCTTCCGCTTCCGAAGATCTCGTTTACAGCCTGCTGAACCTTTGAAATCCTGACGGCTCCGAAAACGGTTGACTGAGCCGTCGCGGAGATATATTGCGCTTCCGCCGGCGTCAGTATGCCGCCTCCCGATACCTCTTCTCCGTTTTCGACAAGCAGTTCCTCGGCACTTTTGTAGAGTTTCGATTCAATGAAACTCGGCGCCTTGTATGAGCCGAAGGCATCTTTTCTCGGAAAAACACTTCCGTACTGCGCCGGGCTCGAAATGTTCATTTCCTTGAATCTGTAGATCTCGTACTTTCCGTATACCATATTGACGTAGTTTTTAACGTCCTCTTCCGACACGGGCCAATCCTGTTCTATCGCGCCCGTTGTCGGCTCTCCGTCCTCTTCGGTCGTCGTCTCCTGCGTCGGCTCCGTCGTCATATCTTCTCCCGTACCCGTTTCCGGATCGATCGAAGAGTTTTTGGTGGTGGTCTCGTTCTGAGACGACGGTTCTGCGGGCACTGTTTTATCCGAATTGTCTCCGCACCCCGCGAACACAGCCAGGCAAAGGGTCGCGCATATGAGTGCGCAAATTATTTTTTTCATAACCGATCTTTCTCCCTTCTTTCTTCGGATTTTCGCCTGTATTATACACTCTGTTTCCCGAAAAGTCAATACGTTTCAAATTTAAGTTGCCTTGCTGCGGAATTAAGTTCGGAATCAGACGGAAAAACCGCGCGGCTCGGTGCCGCGCGGACTTTTGACCGTCTGTATTTTTCTTTTCTCGTAAAAAGGGGAGCGTTACGCCTTTTACGCTCCTGCGCGCTCGACGATAGGATCTGCTTTGTCCGTGATGCATTCCGGGGTGACGATCACCTTTTTGATCGACTTGTCCGACGGAACCTCGAACATTATTTTCGTGATCGCCCCTTCGACGATCGAGCGAAGCCCTCTTGCGCCTGTGTTCCTCTCCGCCGCGCGACGCGCAATGGCGTCGATCGCCCCGTCCGTGAATTCAAGCGTTACGCCGTCCATCGAAAGCAGAGCTTTGTACTGCCGTATCAGCGAATTTTTCGGCTCGGTCAGTATCTTTTTCAGCGCTTCCGCATCAAGTTTATCGACCGTTACAACATCGGGGATTCTTCCCACGAGTTCGGGAATGAGACCGAATTTTATCAGATCGTGCGCCTCGCATTTCCGCAGGTAGTAGGAAGAGTCCTCTTCCTTTTTGCTCTTTATATCGGAACCGAAGCCTATCGCGTTGCCCGAAAGCCTCTTCTGAATGATCTTGTCAAGCCCTTCGAACGCCCCGCCGCAGATGAAAAGAATGTTCTGCGTGTTGACCTGTATACATTCCTGGTTCGGGTGTTTTCTGCCGCCCTGTGGGGGAACGTTCGCGACCGTGCCTTCGAGTATTTTCAACAGCGCCTGCTGAACGCCCTCTCCCGAAACGTCGCGGGTGATCGACGGGTTTTCGCTTTTGCGCGTTATCTTATCGATCTCGTCCACGTATATTATGCCGTATTCAGCCGTTTCGGTGTCCATATCCGCCGCTTGAAGAAGACGCAGAAGGATATTCTCGACATCCTCTCCGACATAACCCGCTTCGGTCAGCGTCGTCGCGTCTGCGATCGCGAACGGAACGTTCAGCGTTTTTGCAAGTATCTGCGCCATAAGCGTTTTTCCGCTTCCCGTCGGTCCGAGAACAAGGACGTTTGATTTCTGTATCTCCACATCCTCGTCCTTTTTGTCGGGCTTTGAAAAAACGCGCTTATAGTGATTGTAGACCGCGACGGACAGCATGATCTTTGCCTCGTCCTGTCCGATAACATATTCGTCGAGAACGGCTTTGATCTCGGCGGGCGTTTTGATATCGATCTTCTTTTTCTTTGCAGCGGTTTTCGCTTTTTTGAAGCCTTTCAGATATTCGCCGCAGATCTCAACGCATTCGTCGCAGATATATATTCCTTCATACATGCTCGCGATAAAGCGTTTCTGTCTGTCGTCTTCCGTCGCTCCGCAAAAAGCGCACTGCTTCTTCTCTTCTGACATTATCCGTTACCCTTCGGTTTTATCTTTTTGTTACGACCTTATCTATAAGACCGTATTCGCACGCGGCTTCCGCCGTCATGAAGTTGTCTCTGTCGGTATCCTTCTCGATAACTTCGAGAGGCTTGCCCGTGTTTTCCGAAAGGATCCTGTTCAGATCGGCTTTTATACGCAGAATATTGTCCGCGTGGATCTTTATGTCCGTCGCCTGCCCCTGGAATCCGCCGAGAGGCTGATGGATCATGATCTCGCTGTTCGGAAGGGCGTAGCGCTTGCCCTTCGCTCCGCTCGAAAGCAGGAACGCGCCCATGCTCGCCGCAAGACCGATGCACGTCGTGCTGACATCGCACTTGATATAGTTCATCGTGTCATAGATCGCCATGCCTGCGGTAACGCTTCCTCCGGGGCTGTTGATGTAAAGATAAATGTCTTTATCCGGATCCACGGATTCGAGATAGAGAAGCTGTGCAACGACGAGATTGGCCGTCGTATCGTTTATTTCGTCCGTCAGAAATATGATTCTGTCGTTCAAAAGTCGGGAGAATATATCATAAGATCTTTCGCCTCTCGAAGTCTGTTCAACGACATAGGGTACCAAACTGCTCATTTTTTGTTCCTCCTCGGTTTGTTTTTTGAAAACGCAAGGGAAAGCCCTCTTGTGACCTCCCCCTCCGATTATATGCTTGTATTCGACCGATTATTCCTCGGTTTTGTTATCGGTCTTTTTTGCGGTCGTTTTTTCCGCCGCGGGTTTCTTTGCCGCGGTCTCGCCGTCAGCCTTTTTTGCCGTCGTCTTCTTCGCGGCGGGCTTCTTTTCGGCAGTCTCGCCGTCAGCCTTTTTCGCCGTCGTCTTCTTCGCGGCGGGCTTCTTTTCGGCGGTCTCGCCGTCGGTCTTCTTTGCCGCCGTCTTCTTCGCCGCCGTCTTCTTCGCCGGCTTTGCTTCCGCAGTTTCCTCGGTTATCTCAGCTGCGTTTTTAACCGCTTCAAACGCTTTGCGGATAACAAGATCCTTCGTTATGCTTTCGGTCACGTAATCGGACTTGATCTTCTCAACTTCCGTGCCGTATGCCTTTGCGAGTTTGTCGTATTCCTCGTTGATGTCCGCTTCCTCAACAATGACTTTCTCTTCCTGAGCGATCTTTTCGAGTGCCAGACGGTCTTTGACGTCACGTACTGCGCCGTCTCTGAACATCGTCCTCATCTGCTCCGCGGTCGAGTTCATATATTTTGCGTAAGCGTCGATGCTCAGTCCCTGACTTCTGAGTCTCTGGTCGAAGGACTGCATCTGATAGTCGATCTCGCTTTCGTACATGCATTCGGGAATTTCGCCTTCAACGAGTTCCGCGAGTTTGTCGGAAATCTGCGCGTCGAGATCGGCTTCCGCCGTCTCTTCTTTTCTCTTCGCGATCTTTTTCTTTATATCGTCGGTGAACTCGGCAAGAGTGTCGAATTCGGAAACGTCCTTTGCGAAATCGTCGTCGAGAACGGGAAGTTCTTCGACTTTGATCTCATGAAGTTTGATCTTGAATTCGGCGGGCTTTCCTTTCAGTTCTTCCGTATACTCCTCGGGGAAGGTGACGTTTACGGAGAATTCCTCTCCCGCGTTTTTCCCGACGATCTGATCCTCAAATCCGGGAATAAAACTTCCGGAGCCGAGTTTCAACGAATAACCCTCAGCCTTTCCGCCGTCAAATGCCTTTCCGTCAACGAAACCTTCAAAGTCGATAACAACGGTGTCTCCGTCCTGCGCGGGTCTGCCTTCAACGTCAACGAGACGCGACTGCTGCTTCTGATAGTCCGCGAGTTCCTTCGCAACGTCCGCTTCGGTCACTTCAACGGATTTCTTTGTCAGTTTAAGACCCTTGTATCCCTCGATCCTGATCTCGGGCTTAACGGTGACGGTCGCCTTGAAACGGAAGCCGTTTTCGCCGACTTCGAGAATTTCGACGTTCGCTCTGTCAACCGGTTCGATCTTTGCTTCGTCTACCGCCGCCTTGTAAGCCTCGGGATAGACCTCTTCCATGGCGTCGTCGTAGAACACGCCCGCGCCGTACATTCTCTCAACCATTTTTCTCGGAGCCTTGCCCTTGCGGAAGCCGGGAACGTTGAGTTTCTTTACATTTTTTCTGTAAGATTTTTCGACTGCTTTTTCGAACTCGTCGGCGGGAACGCTGATCTCCAGCTCGACAACATTCGTCTCTTTGTTGGTAACTTTTTCAAGTTTCATGTTGACTTTATCTCCTATTTTTTCACATTTACTGGGATTATAGCATACAATATATACAATTTCAATACCCTAAAAATTTTTTTTAAAAAAGGTTTGAACTTTCGCCTATTCCGTTATATCTCTTGCTTTCTGAACGCGAGGTTTCCGAGAACGAAAGAGAGAACGATATACGCAACGGAAACGATGACCGTCCGGACTATCAGAGTCGCGCCGAGAGACGGCCTTCCCTGCATGAGGGCGAACACATCCGTGCTCAAAGGCGAAGTTGCCTGAATTGCGGAAAGACATCCCGAAAGCCAATATTCCGAAATTTTGAACTTTTTGCTATCTATAAGAATGTCGGCAACGGACAGAAGAAGGTTGAGAACGATCGGGGAAAATATTCCGAGCGCTATCGCGCCGCCGGTCTTTTTCACGAGTTTGGACAGCATGAAAAATACCGCGGTCATGGCGAGAAGAACGAGCGTCTGCAAAAGGACCGACCACAAAGCCTCGTATTTGAATTTTCCGATGTTCCAGAACAGCGTGCCGAACAAAAGAGAAGAAATAAACGCCGCCGCGGCGAATATCAGCGAAGCCGTCATTGCCGCAATGAATTCGGCGGTGAAGATTTTTAGCCTCGAATAGCCTCGGCAGGCAACGGTCTTTATCGTTCCGAACGAATATTCCGAACAAACGAAGATCGCGGTTATGATCGCCGTTATCATTGTCGCGTTTGAATTCGCGATGCCGTCTCTGAAAGCATTTATTCCGTTATAACTCGCTCCGAAGATCATTTCCGTAGTTGTCATTTCGTCGTACTCCGACGTGGTTGCGATTTCAAGCAGTTTTACCGAACCGAGCGACAGAAAGACAAGCCCGACGCCGACAGCCAGAAAAATGATGAAACTTTTTTGCCTGAACAGGCGTCTGTATTCATATTTCAGCAAATTTTTCATATCAGCCGCCCACCTTTTCAATAAAGTATTTTTCGAGGCCGTCTGTCTTGACGGAAAGCGAGCTGACCGCCACGCCGTTCTTTACGAGCAATGCGTTGAGTTCCGCCGTGCGGTCAAGTCCGGAAGAGAGTCCGATCGCGTGTCCGTTTATGACGATCGAGTCCTTTCCGACTTCTTTTTCGAGCAGGGAAACGGCTTTTTCGACGTCGTCGACAACTATTATGAGCCTGTGACCGGTCTTTGCCTTCATCTCCGAAGTGTCGATCTCGTCAACAAGAACTCCGTTGTTGATTATCCCGTATCGGGTCACGATCTTTGAAAGCTCATCGAGAAGGTGAGACGATATGAGGACCGTTATCCCTTTTTCCCGGTTGAGACGGAGGATCAGATCTCTTATCTCTTTCATTCCCGTCGGGTCAAGCCCGTTGACAGGCTCGTCGAGAATGAGAAGTTCGGGATCTCCGAGCATAGCGATAGCGATGCCGAGCCTTTGTTTCATTCCGAGCGAAAATTTACCGGCTTTTTTGTTTCCGACGTCCCCGAGCCCGACGAAATCGAGCAGTCCGTCGATTTTGCTCTCATCTTCATCTTTGAGGATCGCAAAACGTTTCATGTTTTCTTTCGCGGTGCAGTGAGGAAATATCCCCGGCGCCTCTATCAGCGCGCCGATCTTTTTTCCCGCTTCTTCGGGGCTGAGCCCTCCGAAAAGTTCAACGGTTCCCTCCGCCGGCGCGGAAAGTCCGAGAACAACGCGCATAAACGTCGTTTTCCCCGCTCCGTTCTTGCCGATGAACCCGTAGATGTCGCCCTTGTTGACAGTCATGCTGACATGATCGACAGCGCTCGCTCTTCCGAAGCGCTTCGTCAGTCCGACCGTTCTCAATACCGTTTCCATTCGGTTCTCCTTTCCCGACTCAGTCGGTCACTTTTATCGGAGCAAACCCGATAAAATCTCCCGATATAAGTTTCATTTCCATTCCCTCGCAGACTCCGCGGACGGCGAGTTCATGCGCCGCCGTTCCGTGCAGATGTCCGTAAAAGACTCTTTTGATCCCGAATTCGTGCAGCACGTCCATGATCGGAGCGCACCGTTCGGAAGCGAACATCGGGGGATAATGCAGAAAAACGACGGGGTCTGCGTTCGGGTCGGCTTTTTTCGCTTCCGAAATCGACAGTTTCAGCCTGCCCGCCTCACGCCCGATGATTTTCAGATCTTCTTCCGCTCCCGCCCCCGCGATCCAGCCGCGAGTCCCGCAAACGTAAACGCCGCCGACAGAAAACGTGTTGTTATAAAGAAAATCTATGCTGTTGAAGCCTTTTTCTTTCAGAAAAAGACGCATTTTTCTCAGCGTCGTCCACCAAAAGTCGTGGTTTCCCTTCAGAATGAGTTTTTTGCCCGGGAGAGAGTCAATAAGCCGAAAATCCGCTTCCGCTTCTTCAAGACTGCTCCCCCACGATGTGTCTCCCGCCACGACGCAGACATCGTCCTCGCACAGACACCAATTGTCTTTGATCCTGCGAACATGGTCGTGCCACTGCGTTCCGAATTTGTCCATGGGCTTATCCGTACTTTCGGACAGATGAAGATCCGCTATCGCGTAAAGAGCCATTTATCTCCTCCGAAAAAATACCCGCACCGCAGCCGAGAAACGGGGATCGGCGGATAGCCCGCCGCCGCAAAGACGGATTTTCCGTCATTCGATGTTTTTCAGGATAGGTGCGAGTTGTTCTATATCGTCAAGTGTGATTCTTCCGAGTTTGCCCGCGCGGAATTCGTCGAGAAGCATGATCGCGCCTCTCTCCTCGTCGGGTCTGCCTCCGCTCAGGATCAATCCCCGTTTTTTCGAGATCAGACCGAGCAGATCGTAATCGTCTTCCGGCAGTTCTTCGGTCAGTTTGTATCTCTCACGGAAATTCTTCTCGTAATGCGCCCTCAGGATCGCAAGCAGATCGCAGGCGAGCGCCTCCGTGTCAACGACATTGTCCTTGATGGCGCCTGTCATCGCAAGGCGTTTCGCCGAGTTCTGATTTTCGAGTTTCGGCCAGAGTATTCCGGGCATATCGAGCAGGTCGATACCTCCGCCGAGAGATATCCACTGTCTGCCTCTCGTGACTCCCGGTCTGTCCTCCGCCCTGACCCTTTTCGACCCGCAAAGACAGTTGATGAACGTCGATTTCCCGACATTCGGAATTCCCGTTACCATGATTTTCAGAGAACGCCCGCGCATTCCTTTTTCGGAGTTGCGCTGTGCTTGCTTGCTGAAAACGTCCGATATTTTTTTCATGATGCCGTTTACTGCCGCCGTGCGGTTTTTTGTCTTGCTGTCGAACAGCACCGCAGTATATCCCGTGTTTGCGTAATATTTCAGCCATTTTTCATTCTGTACGGGATCGGACAGATCGCTCTTGTTCAGAACGATGAATTTCGGCTTGTTTTCGGTCATTTTCGCGATGTCGGGATTTTTTGATGAAAAGGGGATCCTCGCATCGACCAGTTCGATCGCGACATCGATCAAAGGCAGGCATTCCGCCATCATCCTTTTCGCTTTCGTCATGTGACCCGGATACCAGTTGATGTTTGCCACTTAATTTTCTCCTTTTCGCATAAATCGGTCTGTTTATGAAACGGTTCCGAACTTATTGAACGGATAAAACCTGAGAAGGACTTTGCCCGCAATACGGCGCGTGTCCACAAATCCGATGCAACGGCTGTCCTGGGAATTCAATCTGTTGTCTCCCATGACGAACACGTATCCTTCGGGAACCGTCACGTCAATGCATACGTTTCCGTTTTCGTCGTTAAAATTGAAACCTGCGAAATTATATATATCGAGGGCGGGCTTCGTTATCTGGAAATCGTCGAGATACTCTTCACGAAGGATCTGGCCGTTCAGATAAACGTGATATTGATTTTCGTCGTCCGCTTTGATCTGCAAATGATCTCCCTCGACCGCGATGATCCTTTTTACATAAAGTTTTTCGCTGCTGTCGTTCAGACCGCTGAGGTCCGGCTCGAAAACGATGATGTCTCCGCGCGAGGGCTCATAAAAGAGATCGGATACGAAATATCTGTCACCGTGGGACATCGTCGATTCCATCGAATGACCGTCAACATAACCGGTCTTGAACAGAAAAGTCATTATAAAAACAGATGCGACCACGGCAAGAACGATCGCTTCAAAAACGTCGAAAAAATCCCTTATCGGCTTTTTGTTCGTCTTTCTTGTCTTCTGTTCCGCCGAGGTGTTTTCGGGAAATCTGTTCTCATCCATATATACGCCCTCCCTTGCTTACGAAAAGTAAAAAGCGGCAGCCTCGCGGCTACCGCTGAAAGAATAATCAGAGTTGCTCTTTAACCTTAGCCGCTTTGCCGACTCTGTCACGCAGATAGTACAGTTTGGCGCGGCGAACTTTACCTTTGCGAACGACCTCGACCTTGTCGATGACAGGCGAGTTGACGGGGAAAGTTCTTTCAACGCCGACACCGTAGGAAACTCTTCTGACGGTCACGGTCTCGGAAACTCCGCCGTGCTTCTTTGCGATAACGGTTCCTTCAAAGACCTGGATTCTTTCTCTGTTTCCTTCTTTGATCTTAACGTGTACCTTAACGGTGCTTCCGATCTCGAACGGGAAAGGCTCCGCTTTGATCTGATCCGCGGTAAAATTCTTGATGATCAGTTCTTTCATTCTCTTTTCCTCCTGAACATATTTTGTGTCAAGATAAAGCAGGGCTTTCGTGCAGAGAAACGCAGAGGACTGCCCCCGTAAATCAAGCCTTAGTATTATATCACAAGCCGTCGCGTTTTGCAATAGGCGAAGTTGAAGAAATATCGAACATTATGTGAAATCCGTCTTTTTTCCGGCTCTTTTCTCGGAAATACTCTTGACAGCGTCCTTTATAATAAGAAAAATTCCCGCCGCGAACACCGCCGCGCAGGGGACGGCGACAATATCTCCGATATATGAATAAACGGTTCTCGAATCTGATGCGACGAGGTCGGAAACGATAACTTCTTCCGAGTCCGCCTCCGATCTCGCTTCGACCGTGCCCGACGATGAGATCACGGCGGAGATTCCCGTGTTCCCCGCGCGCGCCATGTCCCGTCCGTTCTCGACGCAGCGCATGACCGCGTGGCACAGATGCTGTCTCAATGCCGCGCTTCCGTCGAACCACGAGTCATTGCTCACCATAAAAAAATATTCCGCCCCCGCTCCGACGCTTTCCCTCGCAACATACGGGTATATAGATTCATAGCAGATCAGTCCGCCCGCTTTCCCGAAGCCCGTGTCAATAAGCGTCGGCTTCGTTCCCGCCTTCAAGTCTCCGAAATTCTCGGGAACAAATATCGAAAAAACATCCGAAAAGGGAATATACTCTCCCATCGGCACAAGTTCCCGCTTATAATACGGTTCCGGAACCGTTCCGTCGGCTCGGACGGCGGCGAGAGCGTTGTATTCGCTTTCTTCTCCGTCGAAGATACCCGTCACGAGCGCAGAGTTTCTGTCTTTCGCGAAATTTTTCAGCAGTTCAAGCACGTTTTCATTATTTATATTGGTAGTGACCGCCGTCTCCGGCCAAAGATAGATGTCTGGATCTTTCGCTTCCACGCTGTCGGAAAGCGATATGTATTTTTTGAGCGACTCGGAAAGAGATGTGTCCCACTTTGACATTGACCCGAGATTGGCCTGAACGACCGCGACGGTCACTTTGTCGGAATCTTTGCGTCCGTTTTCAATGCTCGAAACGCGCACCGCGCCGTAACCCGCGTTCAGCGAAAACAGAACAGCCGCGGAGAAAAGGAACGCCGCCGCGCGCTTGCGGCTTTTTGTCTTTATTACCGCGAGCGCCGCCTCCGCCGCAAACGAGTTGAAAAAAACGATTATCAGCGAAACGAACAGAGAACCGAGCAGCGACGAGGTCTGAATCAGCGTCGGGTGAGACGCAATGACGGTTCCGAGCCTGCCCCACGGAAACGAAAACTCCCATGCGTGCGCCTGCAAAAATTCGGCGAAGACATACAGCGCGGGGAAGATCAGAAACATCGGCAGTCGGGTTTTTCTGAGCCTGTTGAAGGGCAGAAAAGCGACGGCGAAAACAAAGCCTTCCGCGGCGGAGATCGCGAGTACGGCGGCTGTGAGTATCAGCACCGACGGCACGGGACCTATACCGTAATTCGTCATCGGACACATTCTGTAAAGCCAAAGCATATTCGGCAGATAATACGCGGCGGCGTAAACGAACGCGCACTTTGTCATGCCGAAACCGCGGTCACGGTAAAAAGACACCGACGTTATCATCGGAACGAGCGCAACGAACGCGAGCAGGTCGAGCGCTTCAAACGTGAACGACGCGCACATCAGAAGCCCCGACAGCGCGGACGCGGCGAGCGCCTGCCATGCGGTTCGTTCCTTTTTTATCCGTCTGTTTTTCTTCATCCCGAGCTACCTCCGAGCTTTCTGATAACGATTATAACACTTTTTTCGGCATTTGTAAATATCGGAAGGCGTTGTTTGCATACAATTGAATAAAGAAATTTGAGAAAAGGAGAAACAGAGGCGGAATGAAGGAAAAGGGACGGCTTCTGAAAGACGCTTTCGTCATCGGCGCGACGGGTATGGCGCTGAATCTCGTCGGACTTTGGTTCAACATTTACCTGTCGGACACGCTCGGAACGGAAGGAATAGGACTTTTTCAACTGATCGCATCCGCCTATATGCTCGCAACGACATTCGCGACCTCCGGGATAAATCTTTCCGTCACACGCATCGTCGCCGAGGCACTGAGCCTTGCGGAAACACGGGGAACGGCAACAAGACGTTTCCGAAAATGTCTTCTCGTGTCGGCGGTCCTCGGTCTTTGCGCGTGCGCGCTCCTTTTCTTTTTCTCGGGTATCATCGCCGGCACCGTTCTCGGAAGACCCGAGACGGAGATCTGTTTTCGCATTCTCGCGTTCGGTCTTCCGTTTATGAGTATGGGTTCCTGTCTCAACGGGTTTTTCGTCGCCGAACGTAAGGCGTATAAAACCGCCGTCGCAAACGGAACGGAAGAACTCTGCAAAGTCGCATTCACGCTTCTTGTCTTTCTTATATGTCCTCCGACCGGGATCGTTTCGGGCTGTGTCGGACTTGTTTTCGGACTTGTTGCGGGTGAAGCCGTGTCCTGTATCGTCGCCTGTTCTTTCTGGCGCTTTGATGAGCGTCGCCTTCCGCGCTCGGACGGGAGCGTTGCGGGCACCGTTCGCAAAATGCTTTCGATCGGCTCTCCGGTCGCCGCGAGTTCATATCTGCGAACGGGACTGACAACCGTTGAAAACCTCTCCGTGCCCGTCGGTCTTGTGCGTTACGGAATGAGCGATTCCGAAGCGCTCGCCGCTTTCGGAGCGGTCAAGAGCCTCGCGGTTCCAGTCATTTTTTTCCCCGCGTCTTTTATGTATGCGTTCATAAAGGTCATGATCCCGGAGGTTACGCGCGCATATACACTCGGCAGATACGATGTGATCCGCGAACGCGGGGGACAGATAATAAGGCTGACGCTGATCTTCTCTTCTGTCGTCACGGGAGTCTTTCTTGTCTTTTACGATCCTCTCGGAGTTCTTCTTTTCAATAATCCGGAAACGGGAAAACTGCTTTTGTATCTTGCTCCCCTGATCCCCGCCATGTATGTTGACGGCGTTGCGGACGGTATACTGAAAGGAATGGACGAACAGGTCGCCGTAATGCGCTATAATATATATGAAGCGATCCTGCGTCTTTGCGTCGTTTTCACTCTCATACCCGTTCTCGGCTTTACGGGCTTTATGGCAACCGTTTACGCCGGAAACGTGATAAACACTTCGTTCAGTCTCGCGCGTCTGCATAAAAAAGCGGGGGTGAATATAAAACCTCTCGGGAGCGTCGTTCTTCCCGTTGCGGCAACCGTTGCGGTAGGAGAACTTTTGAAATATATCTTTTCGTTTTCGGAAAGCCGTTACGCGGCTGTTCCCGCGATCGCGCTGACCGCTCTGGTCTGTCTTTCGGCGGGCGTCTTCGGAACGAAAATGAGATTCGGGATCAAAGGGACTTTCGTTTTCGGCGCAAAGAAAAAGACGGAAAGGAATATTTTGTAATCGCGGCGGAGAGAATAGAAGTGAAAAAAACGAAAGGACGGAAAACAATGAAAATACTTTATTCCGTGTATCTGTTCCTTGCCGGCGGTTTTGTTTATCAGATGATCGAAATGGCATGGCGCGCTCGCACTCACTGGTCGATGTTCATCCTCGGAGGGCTCTGCTTTCTGAGCGTCAATCTCCTCAGACTGACTGTTCTGAAAGACTGCAATCTTTTCCTGTTCTGTCTTATCGGCGGGCTTTGCGTAACCGTTCTGGAATTTATCACCGGCTGCATCGTCAATCTGCGCTTCGGTCTCGGCGTCTGGGACTATTCGGGCGTTCCGTTCAATCTGATGGGGCAGATCTGCCTTCCGTTCAGCATCGCTTGGGCGGCGTTGACGCTTCCCGGGCTCGGTCTCGGACGCGTTGTGTGCGACATTCTTGGCGTGAAATTCTCTTCAATGTAAGAATTAACCGCATTTTTCGGGGAAGGACTTGGTGAAAGTACACATAAAAAACATAATTTATTGTAAAAAAGTACTTGTAATTTCTTTGAAAGTATGCTATACTTGACTTGAAGAGCGGGCGACCGCTCTTTGAGATTATGTAAAGAAATAAATATGATACGCAAATAAATATGAAAGTTCGAGGGCGTGTTTTTGGGAGTTTGTGAAAAAGTCGCCGAGGTCGTGACCCCCTTTCTCGAAAAAGAAGGGCTGAGACTTTGGGATGTTGAGTTCAAGAAAGAGGGTGCGGAATATTTTCTGCGCGTGTATATCGACCGCGACGGCGGTGTCGGCATAGACGACTGTGTCAAGGTCGACGGCTTTCTGAGCCCGATACTTGACGAACTCGACCCGATACAGCAGAGTTACTGTTTTGAAGTTTCCTCCGCGGGACTTGTCCGGGAACTGAAAAGGGACGAACATTTCGACCGTTTTATAGGAAAACGGGTCACGGTTCATACTTATAAGAGCCTTGACGGCATTTTCCCGAAGAAATTTGACGCGACGCTTGTCGGTCACGACGAAGAGAATATAATATTGAAGATAAAAGACGAAACGAGGAACGTCGGGCGTTCCCTCATATCCAAGATAAGCATCGACTTAGTGTGACGGAGGTTTTGAAAAGAAAATGAAGGCGAACAAAGAGTTTTACAGGGCACTTGAAGATCTCGAAAAAGAAAAGAATATACCGAAGGACTATATGCTCGAAAAGATCAAGGCCGCGATAGCGTCGACCATCAAGAGAGATAAAAATGTTCCCGCGGATAATGTCGAGGTCATCTTCAACGAGGAGAAGGAGAATATAAAAGTCTGCATAAAGAAGGATATCGTCGAGACCGTCGAAAATCCGCAGACGGAGATCTCTCTCGAAGAAGCGAAAGCGATCAGCCGCCGTTACAAACTCGGAGACGTTGCGATGCTCGAGGTCGATCCGTCCGCCGTCGGACGTATCGCCGCCAAGGTCGGAAAGAACGTTATCGTTCAGGCGATCAACGAAGCCGTTAACGGATCCGTTATCCAGGCGTTTGAAGAAAGACAGGGATCGCTCATGAGCGGAACCGTCAGAAGCGTCGATCCGAAGAGCGGAACGGTTATGATCGAGGTCAACGGCCACGAGTTGCCGCTTTTCCCGAGAGAACAGATCCCCGGCGAGAGATTTGAGCCCGACGACGTTGTCAGGCTTTATGTCAGCGTCGGACAGCCGAATCTTCGCAGAGGCTCGACCGCGAAGGAAGTCATGCTCTCGAGAACGACTCCGAAATTCGTCGAGAAACTTTTTGAGGTCGAAGTTCCCGAGATCGCTTCCGGAGTTGTTGAGATAAAGGGAATATCGAGAGAAGCGGGATCAAGATCGAAGGTCGCGGTTCATTCGACCGATCCGAATGTTGACGCGGTCGGCTCGTGCATAGGACCGAAAAGATCGAGGATCAACACCATTCTCGAAGACCTTTCGGGCGAGAGAATAGATCTTATAAAATACAGCGAAGATCCGGGCGAGTTTGTCATCGCGGCTCTGTCTCCCGCCGAGGTCAGACTTCTTGAGATCGACAGCGAACAGAAAAGCTGTAAAGTCGTGGTTCCCGCGGATCAGCTCTCTCTTGCGATAGGAAAGACGGGACAGAATGTCCGTCTTGCGGCGAGACTGACCGGTTACAGGATCGACATTCTCAGCGAATAATGGCAAAAAAAGAAAGAGTCCGCGGAGCGTTCGTGCGCACTTGCGCCGGATGCGGCGGAAAATTCGATAAAAGGGAACACGGGTTTATAAGGATCGCGAATATCGGCGGGGAGATCTCCGTCGGAAAAGCGGAGAAAAGCGAAGGTCGCGGCGCTTATGTCTGCGCAAACAAAGACTGCGTCGCAAAACTGAAAAAGTCCGGAAGACTTCCGAAACTTCTGCGCTCGTCGGTTCCCGCACACATATACGATCTTGCGGAGGAAGCCGTTGACGGATAAATTCAAAGGTATGCTGGGACTCTGCCGTAAGGCGGGAAAACTTGTTCCCGGCGCGGAAATGATCGCAAAATCGAAAAAGAAATGCCTGTTGCTCGTCTGCGCCTGCGATGCGTCGGACAGAACGAAAGCGACGGTCGAGGCGTTCAATATCAAAACGATACACACCGACATGACGAAACAGGAGCTCGGAGCGGCGCTCGGAATGGGCAACGTTGCGGTCGTCGGTATAACCGACGCGGGGCTTGCGGCGGCGGTAGAAAGAAAACAGGGGGAAAGAACATATGGCGAAATATAAGATAGGCGAAATTGCAAAGGACTTCGGAGTGAAGGTCACCGATGTGGCGGACATTCTGACGAAGTATTTCGGCGAGGGATCGTATAAGCACAGCACCGTGCTTGAATCCGACCGTCTCGACGTCCTGTTCGATTATTTCACTCAGATGCAGGGCTTCGGAACTCTTCAGGAGTATTTCGAGACATACGATGAAAAGATCAGAGCGAAAAAGGCGAAGGAAGCGGAAGACAAGGCGAGAGCCGAAGCCGCCGTAAAAGCCATGGACGAAGCGAAAGCGAAGTCCGGATCCGAGGATAAAGAGCCTGTCGGGGAGAAGGAGGAGATATCTCAGCCGCAGACTCCGTCCGTTCAGACCGCGCCCGCAGAGGAGAAAACTCCCGCGCCCGCGCGTGAACAGAGAGAAAGAAAACAGCCTCAGAAGAAACAGCCTCCTCAGAAACAGAAAATGAAGACGATAACTCCGCGTCCCGCGGCAACCCCCGCCAAGGGTGGAGTTTCGATCGTCGAAGACGGATCGATAGGTTCTTCGACACTCGGCACCGCCGTCGTTGTAGATACCCGAAAGCAGACGAATGTCAACCTTTCCAAGTACGACGAGCGTCTTAACGATATCGTCGGCGAGAAGGCGAACAAGGATTACGGAAGATCCAATCAGCGCATAAAACAGAAAAATAAGAGAAAACCCGACAACGCCGCGAGGAGAAAAGAGGCGGAAGCGCGGTTGAAGAGAATGGAACAGTATGAGAAGGATAAGAAAAAACATCTTTCGAATATCGTTCTTCCCGAGGAAATGTCCGTTTCCGAACTTGCCGCGGAACTGCGAATGACAACGACTCAGGTCATCCAGAAGTTGATGCAGCTCGGTATATTCGCTTCCGCGTCGCAGATAATAGATTACGATACCGCGTCTCTTGTCGCGGAGGACTTCGGCGCTTCCGTTACGAAGCAGGTCGTTGTTACGATCGAAGACAAACTCATTGACGACTCGGACGATAAAGACTACGAGCTCGAAACGAGAGATCCCGTTGTTGTTGTCATGGGTCACGTTGACCACGGTAAGACGTCGCTCCTCGACGCTATCCGCCACACCTCCGTCACCGCGGGCGAAGCGGGCGGCATAACTCAGCATATCGGCGCTTATAAGGTGAAGGTCGGAGACAGACAGATAACATTCCTCGACACTCCCGGTCACGCGGCGTTTACGTCCATGCGTGCGCGCGGAGCGCAGGTGACGGACGTTGTTATTCTCGTCGTTGCCGCGGATGACGGCATTATGCCGCAGACTGTCGAGGCGATAAACCACGCGAAAGCGGCGGGCGTTCCGATTGTCGTTGCTGTCAACAAGATGGATAAGCCCGAAGCAAACTTTGACAAAGTTATTCAGAGCCTGACCGAATACGATCTCGTTCCCTCCGCATGGGGCGGCGACGTTGAATGCGTTCCCGTTTCCGCCGCCACGAAAAACGGTATTGACGATCTTCTCGAAACCGTTTTGCTCGTTGCGGATATGCAGGATCTCAAAGCGAACCCGAACAGGGAAGCGAAGGGAACCGTTATCGAGGCGAAACTTGACAAGGGCAGAGGTCCCGTCGCGACGGTTCTCGTTCAGAACGGCACGCTTCATGCGGGCGATATAATCGTTGCCGGCACGGCGGTCGGAAAGATCCGTCTGATGACCGACGACAACGGCAGAAAGATAACCGACGCAGGTCCGTCCACTCCGGTTGAGATCATCGGTCTTTCCGAAGTTCCCGCGGCGGGCGACGTTTTCCACGCTGTCAAGGACGAAAGAATGGCGCGCGAACTTGTCGAGCAGAGAAAAGCGGAGCAGAAAGAAGCCGCAAACAAGGCGAGAGCGGTCACTCTCGACGATCTGTTCTCTCAGATACAGGAAGGCAATATGAAGACTTTGAACATCATTGTCAAGGCAGATGTTCAGGGCTCGGCGGAAGCCGTCAAATCTTCTCTCGAAAAACTCGGCAACGATGAAGTCCGCGTCAAGGTCATCCACAGTGCCGTCGGCGGAATCAAGGAAAGCGACATCATGCTCGCTTCCGCTTCCGGAGCGATCGTTGTCGGATTTAACGTCAGACCCGATGCCGTCGCGAAGGATATGGCTGAAAAGAACAAGGTCGATATAAGACTTTACAGGATCATTTACGACTGCATCGAAGAAGTCGAGACCGCGATGAAGGGAATGCTTGCGCCGAAGTTCCGCGAGGTACATATCGGTACCGCGGAAGTTCGTCAGACGTTCCGCGTTTCCGGCGTCGGAACGATCGCGGGCTGTATGGTAAAACAGGGCAAGATCGCGCGCAATGCGAACATACGCCTTATCCGCGACGATATAGTTGTTTACGAAGGTGTTCTTGACTCTCTCAAACGTTTCAAGGACGACGCGAAAGAGGTCGCCGAGGGTTATGAGTGCGGCGTCGGACTCGATAAGTATAACGACATCAAAGAAGGCGATATAATCGAGGCCTTCATCAACGAAGAAATACCCAGATAAAAATCCGAAATACAAGATGACAGCCCGGAAAGAGAAACTTTTTCCGGGCTGTTGCAAAAAGCGAACCGAAAGGATTGTGTATGGCTAACAGCTACAAACAGGGAAGGATCAACGAGGAGATCAAGCGCGAACTCGCTCTGATAATCCGCGACGTCAAAGATCCGCGCATTCCCCCGATGACGAGCGTTGTACACGCTCAGGTATCTCCCGATCTCAAATATGCGAAGGTGTTTGTCAGCATCCTCGGAGATTACGATGAAAAGGAAGTCCGCAAAGGGCTTAAAGCCTGCAAGGGCTACATGCGCAGTCAGCTCGGAAACAGGCTGGCTTTGCGAAACGTTCCCGAATTGACTTTTGAGTTTGACCGAAGCGTCGAGACGGGAGCAAGGATCGAACAGATACTCAAACGGATCGAAGATGAGACCCCGAAGGAGGACGAGGAAAGATGACGGAGACGCGTCTGTCCGAAAAAGATGCGGAGATATTCCGCGATCTGCTCTCCTGCGACCGAATCTGCATATATATGCACCGTTCGCCCGACGGGGACACTCTGGGGTCTGCTCTCGCGCTTGAAAAGGTTCTGAAAAATGCGGGAAAAAGGGTCTGCATTGCCTGTTCGGACATCGTTCCGCGCCGTCTTCGTTTCATTACCGACGGCGTGTCGGCGTTCGAGCCTGCATTTGAACCTTTGGTAAAAGTCAGCATCGACGTCGCATCGGAAAAACTGCTCGGCGAGAGGTACGAGAACGAGGCTTCAACCTTCGATTTTTGCATAGATCAT
Organism: uncultured Eubacteriales bacterium; assembly: GCA_902373415.1. Lineage (GTDB taxonomy): Bacteria > Bacillota > Clostridia > Oscillospirales > UBA644 > UBA644. The sequence goes on from CABKLX010000002.1 coordinate 141,554, forward strand.
CATTATACGAATACTCATTACGCGAAAAAAACGGTCGTTTGCCCCGAAGCGAGCAGTGCGGGCGAAGTTCTTTTCATGCTTCTGGAACAGACGGGGACTCCGATCGACGGAAAAACAGCGGAATATCTTTATACCGCGATAGCATTTGACACGGGCTGTTTCAAATTCTCGAATGTACGCCCGCAGACCCATATCGCGGCGGCAAAACTGCTTTCTTTCGGGATAGATTCCGCGGATATAAACAGAAAACTGTTCGATGTCGCGCCGATGAAGCAGCTTCTGCTCGAAAAGACCGTCATCGACAATATCCGCGTATATCTCGACGGAAAGGTATCGCTTTGCTGCATAACGCAGGACATGCTTAAAGGTCTCGGTCTCGAAGACAGCGAAACGGACGGAATGACAAATGTCGTCCGCCGTCTTGAAGGGAGCGTCGTCAGCGTAACGATGCGTCAACTTTCGGACGGGACGATCCGTGTTTCTCTCCGCTCGGAATGCGATTTCAACGTCGCTGACGTGGCGGCGGCATTCGGAGGCGGCGGTCATGTCCGCGCCGCGGGCTGTTCCGTGTCCGGGGAACCCGCGGAAGCGATCGACCGCATAATTTCCGTTATTTCGGAGAAATGGAACGCGCAGAAAAAATGATATTTGTTTTGGATAAACCGTCCGGGATGACGTCTCATAACGCGGTGTCGCGCATGAAACGCGCGCTCGGACAAAAGATCAAGATCGGACATACAGGAACGCTCGACCCGATGTGTACGGGCGTGCTTCCGATCCTGACAGGGAACGACACGAAACTTTCCGATCTGCTTGACGGGGACAAAGAATATGTCGCGTCGATGAAACTCGGCGTTCTGACGGATACGCAGGATATAACGGGCACGGTACTCGAAGAACGTGCCGCCGACGGCATTTGCGAGGCGGACGTGAGAGCGGCGCTCGCTTCTTTCTGCGGTGATCGCGAACAGCTTCCCCCGATGTATTCGTCGGTCAAGGTCGGAGGGAAAAAACTTTACGAACTTGCCCGTGAGGGAAAGACCGTTGAGCGGAAAACGAGAAAAATAACCGTTTACGAAACGGAATTTCTCGGACAAATCGCGGAATCTGAGTATTCGTTCCGCATATCCTGCTCGAAGGGAACTTATATAAGAACTATTATTAACGACGTCGGCGAGGCGCTCGGATGCGGCGCTTGCATGACCTCTCTTCGCCGCACAAAGGCGAACGGGTTCGACATATCGGACGCGGTTCCTCTCGAGACCGCGGAGAGTTATGCGCGCGAGGGGCGTATCCTGTCGATCTGCCGCGAAAGCGAAGAGTGCTTTGAACATCTCGGATACTGTACCGTACCGGATAACGGGAAAAAGTTTTATCTGAACGGCGGAACCGTCGGCGTGAACCGTCTGCCGAGGATTTCGGGAAATACGCCGATGATGCGCGCTTATTCGGAAGACGATACTTTTTTGGGGCTTTGCCGCATTGAAAACGGCGGTGTGAAAGCCGTTTGGTCAAGAATATGAAAAATGTAGTTATAACGGGAAATTTCGACGGGGTGCATCTCGGACACCGTCGCGTGATCGAAACGGCGAAAAAAATTGCGGCGGAGCGCGGCTTATCGACGCTTGCGTTCACGTTTTCGAACCATCCGCGGAATTTTTTCAATCCGAATGATCCTGTTCGGTTTATAACATCTCCTTCGGAAAAAGAACGGCTTCTTCTTTCCTGCGGGGCGGATCGCGTCGTGACCGTGGATTTTGACGCGGCTTTTGCCGCTGTCGGCGCGGAGGAGTTCCTTTCGTTTTTGAAAAACGAATACGATTGCGCCGCAGTCGTCTGCGGACGCGATACGACTTTCGGCAGATCGGGTTCGGGAAACGGCGGAAACATAGGCGATCTTGCAAAAAAACAGGGGCTCGACGCGATCGTGTGCGACCTGAAAGTCCTTGACGGAGACGGTGAAAAGATCGGTTCGTCTGCCGTTCGGAATTACATTTCCGAGGGTAACATGAAAAAGACCTCGATGATGCTCGGCCGCCTGTTTTCGCTTTCGGGAACGACCGTTCACGGTGAAGGCGTCGGCTCGGGCTGGGGTTTTCCGACTGTCAACACCTCTTTTGAGCCTCTTCAACTGCTTCCCCGCCTCGGCGTTTACGCGACCTGTACCAAAGTCGGGGACTGCCTGTATCTTTCGGTCACGAATGTGGGAAAACGTCCGACCGTCAGCGATTCGGACGCGGTCTCGGTCGAAACGAACATTATTAAAAGACTTGACGGACAGGCGCTCCCGTCTCTCGATCTTTACGGCGAGAATGTCCGCGTCGGTTTTCTCGAATTTCTGAGACCCGAGAAGCGTTTCGGATCGGTCGCGGAACTGAGATCGGAGATAGAACGGAACAGAAATCAAACTGTCGAAAAATACGGCGCGGATTTAAGTAAAATTGTGAAATTTTGATATTTTAATTTTAAATTTTAGTACAACTTTTATAAAAGCACTTGATTTTTGCACATATTTATAGTAAACTATATAAACAATAGTACCAAACAATACAGATCGGAGTTATTTTCGAAATGTCAAGTAAGTTGTATCAGAGCGTTATCCAGCAGTTGAAGGATACCACCGACAGAGTTGTCGGTATTCTCGACGAAACCGGAACGGTCGCGGTTTGCAGTGATCCTTCTCTCATAGGAAAGAGCATGGGAAACAGCCTGTCGGATATCATGGGAATGAACGACACGGTTTTTTCCGACGGATATACATACCGCGTCATCGGATCACGCATAAAGATGGACAACGTCGTTTTCGTAAAAGGAACGGACGCGCTCGCGGAGAATATCGCGGGAGTTCTTTCTGTTTCTCTGAACACGATGAAGGATTTTTACGACGAGAAATACGATAAATCGAATTTCATCAAGAATGTCATGCTTGAAAACATTCTTCCCGGAGATATTTACGCCAAGTCGAAGGAATTGCATTTCAGCGGTGACGTTCCCCGCGTTGTTTTGCTTGTCCGTCTGATCGACAGAACGGAAGTCTTCGCTTATGATATAGTTCAGAGCCTCTTCCCCGACAAGACGAAGGATTTTGTTATAAATATCGGAGAAAACGATATCGCTCTCGTCAAGGAAGTCAAGCCCAATACGGAATCACGCGATCTCGAAAAACTTGCCCGTTCGATCGTGGATACTCTGAACAGCGAGTTTTACACCCGCGCGGTGATAGGTATAGGAACGGTCGTCAATTCTTTGCGCGACCTTTCCCGCTCCTTCAAGGAAGCGCAGGTTTCGATCGAGATCGGAAAGGTCTTTGACGTTGAAAAGATCATCATGTCTTACGACAATCTCGGTATCGGGCGGCTTATCTATTATCTTCCGACGACGCTTTGCGAGGCATTTTTGCAGGAAGTTTTCAAAAAGGGCTCGATCGATGCGCTCGATCACGAAACTCTGTTTACGATACAAAAGTTCTTTGAGAACAATCTGAACGTTTCGGAAACATCCCGAAAACTGTTCGTTCACCGAAATACTCTTGTTTACCGACTTGAAAAAATTAGAAGACTCACGGGGCTCGACTTAAAGCAGTTTGACCATGCGATCGTGTTCAAGGTCGCGCTGATGGTCAAAAAATATCTGCAATCGAACCCGACAAAATTCTGATATCCGAAGTTGAAGGTAGAGACCCGAAGAGGATCTGTACCTTCTACGGCTTATTTCGGAGTATATACTTATTTGTATATATCATATAAAATCAGCATTCGGATATGTTTCTTCTGCCCAAAAAAAGGAGTTTAAAATGGTCAATTTGAAGTCCGTCACCGTGACGCATAAAAACGGAACGACGGCGCTGAAAAGAGTCAGCCTCGGAATCGAAGATGGCGAGTTCGTTCTCGTCAACGGTCATTCCGGAGCGGGAAAATCAACGATCGTCCGTCTTTTGACAGCGGAGGATGTTCCGACGAGCGGAGAAGTCGTCGTTGACGGTATAAACACCAAAAATCTGACCCACAGGCAGATCCCGAAATACAGAAGAAGACTCGGCGTCGTTTTTCAGGATTTCAGGCTCATTCCGACCATGAATGTGTTTGACAACATCGCGTTCGCAATGCGAGCGGTCGGAAGACGCAAAAACGAGATCAAAACAAGGGTCGCGACGGTTATGGAGATCGTCGGACTGACCGGAAAGGAAAAATCTCTTCCGTCTCAGCTTTCGGGCGGAGAACAGCAGAGGGTCGCGCTTGCGAGAGCGATCGTAAACAGCCCGAAAATGATCATTGCGGACGAACCGACGGGAAATATCGACCCGAAAATGTCGGCTGAGGTCATGGACATGCTTCGCCTGATAAATCAGACGGGAATAACCGTTATCGTCGTTACTCATGAGCAGGTGTTCGTCGATACCCTCGGCGCGAGAGTCGTGACACTTAATCACGGACGCATAAAGAGCGATACCGCTCATCCCGAGGTCGAAGAAGAATACATGGCGCGCCGTATGTCGAGAGGCGTATCCGATGCGTCGGGCGAAGATTCCGAAGATGAATATTACGAGGAAGATGACGTGTCGAATTCCCGAACCGATGCCACGGATGATGAGCCCGAAGAAGATGTCCGTCCTCGAAGGAGAAACGGAAGTGCGGCGGCAGAAAGCGATCTTGCTTCCGACACGGACGAAAGAATTTCTTCCGAAAACAGATCGGATGCGGAAGAGGGCCCGGCGGATTCCGAACATTCCGTCGCGGATGATCCCGAAAGTCTTCCGGATGATACCGATAAAGGGAAGGAGGCTGACGGCGAATGAGTTTTGACGGTTTTCTTTTCTCTCTGAAAAACGCTGTTTACAATATTTTCAGGAATTACGTTCTGACGATCGCTTCGGTCATCGTTCTGAGCGTCTGTCTTCTTTCTCTCGGAAGCACATTCCTCGTTGTCGAAGACGTTGATATGATCGTCGATTCCGTCGGGAGCGAGAACAGGGTGGTCGTATTCCTTGAGGAAGATATATCTCAGGTCGGGATCAACGACTTTGAAAAAAAACTCGGATCCATAAAGAATATAACGAATATCGTTTATGAATCTCCTCAGCAGTCGCTTGAGAATTATACCGAACAGCTCGGTCAGGAGTCTGTTGAAGGGCTTGACGCTTCCGTTTTCAGACCTTCGTTCATCTTTGACCTGATCGATCTGAACAAATACGAACAGACTATTTATGAAATTCAGAACATTGAGGGTCTCGGAGTTTTTGAGAGCGGTGAAAACGCGGGAAAACCGGCAATCCGTTCAACGAAGAGCCTTGTTGACACGGTCGTGAAGATCAAGCAGGTGCTTTCGTTCTTCTCGGGCGTTGTGATCGTCGTTTTCTTCATTCTTTCGCTTTTTATCATAACGAATTCCGTCAAAATGTCCGTTTTTGCGCGCAGAACGGAGATCAACATAATGAAATATGTCGGTGCGACGGATTTCTATATACAGTTACCGTATTTCATTGAAGGTCTTCTGATAGGAATATTCAGCGGCGTGCTGTCATTCTTTGTAGAAAGACTTCTTTACAAATCGTTTATCTCTCCGGTTCTCGGAGATCTTGTCAGGGGAATAAGTCTGTTCGACTTCGACGCTCATTTCGGGCTGATCCTTGCGCTGTTTGTTGCGTTCGGAGGTATTATCGGAGTATTCGGATCGGTCATCCCCGTCAAAAAATATCTTAACGTTTAATTTTTCGGTTTCGGGACATCCGCTGAAACGGCGGCGACCTGTTCCGCCCCCCTTATTCCCTCGCAAAAAGGAGGTATTTACTTATGAAAAAAATGTGTTGTCTGATCCTCGCGACCGTTATAGGCATAGGCTGTGTGATAGGATTTTCTTTCTCCGGCGCCGAGCCGCTCGAAGCGGCGACTACGCAGGAGAAGCTTGAAGCCGCAAAGGAAAAACTCAACGAAGCGAGAGAGCAGATAAAGGACATCAAAGACAGACTTGCCGAGATAGGAAGCAATAAAGAGGAGCTTTTTGCGAAAAAAAATTTGCTCGACGAGCAGATCGCGGCAACCGAAGCGCAGATAGCAACGATCAACTCCGCGCTTGAAGTTATAGAAAAAGAACTTGAAGTCAAGACCGCAGAACTTGCGGTCGTACAGGATAAATACGATGAGACTATGGTCAAGTTCAGATCGCGTGCGCGCGCGTCGTATGAGTCGGGAACGCAGAGTTATCTTGAAGCGATCCTTACATCGACCGACCTTTCGCAGCTTTTGACCAAGCTTGACCTTGTCGAAGCCGTCGCGGAATATGACAGCCAGTTGCTGAACGACCTTGCAGCTCAGGCAGAGGAGAAAAAGATCCTTGTCGATGAGATCGAAGAGCGAAAGAACATGAAGACCGCCGAGTTGGAAGAACAGGCGGAGGCGGAAGCCGAGCTGATCTCCAGAAAATCCGAGCTTCAAACAACACTTTCCCGGCTTACCGCGGACGCGGAAGAACTTGAAGCGCAGGAGCAGGCATGGACGGAGAAGGAAGCCGAATTTGAAAAAGAGATCGCAAAACTTGCGGATACGTCGGCTTCGTATTACGGAGATGAGTTTTGCTGGCCGGTGCCTGCGTCGTCGTATGTTTCTTCGGGCTTCGGTTGGAGAACATATACTTATAACGGAAAGGTTATAACGGGCTTCCATCACGCGATCGACATCGCGGCCGCAACGGGAACGAAAGTCGTTGCCGCGGGAGACGGAACGGTGCTTCGCGCCGGATGGGTCACGACGGGCGGCGGAAATCAGGTCGTTGTCGACCACGGAAGTCGGCTTTTGACTTATTACAATCATCTTTCGGGTTTTGCCGTATCCGCAGGAACGAAGGTCAAGCGGGGACAGGTCATCGCCTATGTCGGCATGACGGGAACCGCGACCGGTCCGCACCTCGATTTCGCGATAATGTATAAGGGCTCGTATCAGAACCCGTCGCTTTATGTCAACTATCGGAATGCCAAGCCCGCAAAATCGATCAAAGATCTTATCGCGTCGTGATGCTGTTGCCGGAATAAAAAAACAGACCTGTCTGCGGGAAATTCCGCAGACAGGGTTTGATATTGTTTGATGAGGTTTTTTAAGTGAGAAAAAATATTATTGTTTCTGTCCTTTCGGGAGTCGTGACCGCAGTTATTCTTTTTTCGGTCACATCCTGCGTTTCGTTGTACAAATCCGATACTTCTTCGGAATTCGATGCCGATACGCAGAAAAAGATTGCCGAAATGCGAGCGCTCATCGACGCGTACGCGATCGAAGATTTCGATGAAGAAGCGGCAAAAGAAGGATTTTATTACGGTTATATGCTCGGTTTGACCGAAGACGGATATGCCACTTACTATTCGGTGGAGGACTACAAGGCAGTTGCCGACAGTTTCACCGGAAATTTCGGCGGTATAGGGTTGCAGTTTTTCAATTATGCGACCGCCGTCCTTGAAAAGGGGTTGACGGTCTACCGTGTCCTCGGCAATTCTCCTGCGGAAGAGGCTGGGTTAAAGATCGGCGATATCGTGACGTCGGTCAACGGCAAAGGTCTTGACGGTATGACATACGATGACGCTTACGACTATGTTGTCGGATTTGTCCGAGAGGGAAAAACGCTTTCCGTCGCCGTTGACAGAAACGGCGAGGATCTGAGTTTTGATCTGACTCCCGCGGAATTCACTCAGAAATATGTCGAGTATAAGATGCTCGAAGGCAATGTCGGATATGTCAGCATATATCAGTTCGGATATAACTCCGTTGAAGAATTCAGAACGGCGCTGACCGATCTTGAAAATGCGGGTGCGAAGAGTTATATCTTCGATGTGCGTAACGATCCGGGCGGAGAACTCGACTCCGTTTGCTCGATGGTCGATATGCTTGTCAAAAAGGGAGAAGTCATCATAACGATCGAGGGAAAGAATTCGACCGAGACGAAGTATGCGAAGGAAGATCCGATTGTTTCGGGAAAACCGATGGCGGTCGTCGTGAACGGGTCAACCGTTTCCGCCGCCGAGATGTTTACGTCTTCTCTCCGCGATCTGAACGGCGCAACGGTCGTAGGAGAACAGACTTACGGGAAGGGTATCGGTCAGACGACCCGACAGCTTTCGGACGGATCGTATATTAAATTCACGACTTTCCGCTATTTTACGGCAAATCACGTTGATTTCAACGGTGTGGGGCTGACGCCCGATATAGAGGTCGAGCTTTCTTCGGAAAAGAGGGCAAAACTGTATGAACTGTCCCTCGAAGAGGACGATCAGCTTTATGCCGCATGGAAAGCGGTCGGACAGTAAGTTGTTTTTGATGCGCGCCGCATAGATTATAAAGAAAAAACACGTTTGAAAGAGGTTAAATAATGAGCAAACAGATCGAAATGACGCAGGAAGCGTTCGACAAACTTGAAGAAGAACTTATGTCTTTGAAAGCGCAGCGTCCGGATATCGCGCAGGAGATCCAGGAAGCGCGTTCCCACGGAGACCTTTCGGAGAACAGCGAATATGACGCGGCTCTCGATAAACAGGCAAAGCACGAGGAGAAGATCGCGTCGCTGGAAGAGATGAAAAAACACGCGAAGATCATCGATGAATCAAGCATTAAAAAGGGCGTTGTTTCCGTCGGATCTATCGTCGGCGTTCACGATTACGATCTCGAGGAGGACGTTGAATATATCATTGTTTCGACGATAGAGTCCGATCCTCTCGCAACCCCCGCGAAGATTTCCGATCAAAGCCCGATAGGAAAGGCTTTGCTCGGCTGTAAAAAAGGCGCGGAAGTGACGGTTGAGATCCCGCACGGGGGAAGTTACAAACTGAAAGTCCTTTCGGTCGGAAGAGCGGATAAAAGATAAACAGGAACGGAGAATTTTATGAACGAGAATAACAACAACGGTCAGCCTATGACCGAGGCCGAACAGCAAAAACAGCTCAGCGAACAGGTTCGCATAAGGCGCGAGAAGCTCGCGGAACTGCAAAGCGAGGGAAAGGATCCGTTCGTCATTACAAAATTTGACGTCGATCACCGCAGCTCGGAGATCAAGGAAGATTTCGGGACGCTTGAAGGAAAGACCGTCACGATCGCGGGCAGACTCATGTCCAAGCGTGTCATGGGAAAGGCCTCGTTCTGCAATGTTCAGGATCTTTGCGGAAACATACAGTGTTATGTCGCGCGCGACAGTGTCGGCGAGGATGAATACAAGGCGTTCAAGAAAACGGATATCGGTGATATTGTCGGTATCAAGGGCTATGTGTTCAAAACAAAGACGGGAGAGATCTCCGTCCATGCCGAGGATATAACGCTCCTCTCAAAGAGTTTGCAGGTGCTTCCCGAGAAGTTCCACGGGCTCAGCGACACGGACGCGAGATACCGCCGCAGATACATCGATCTTATCGTCAATCCCGAAGTTAAGGATACGTTTATAAAACGCTCGAAGATCATTTCTTCGATCAGAAGGTATCTTGACGGACAGGGATTCATGGAGGTTGAAACACCGATGCTCGTCTCCAATGCGGGCGGCGCGTCGGCAAGACCTTTTGAAACGCATTACAACGCGCTCAATGAGGATGTAAAACTCCGCATTTCATTGGAACTTTATCTGAAAAGGCTTATCGTCGGAGGTCTCGAACGCGTTTACGAGATCGGACGCGTTTTCAGAAACGAGGGGCTCGATACCCGTCACAATCCCGAGTTCACGCTGATGGAACTTTATCAGGCGTATACCGATTATCACGGGATGATGGATCTGACCGAAAATCTTTACCGCCATGTTGCGCAGGAGGTTCTCGGAACGACAAGAATAACTTATAACGGCATCGAAATGGATCTCGGCAAACCGTTTGAGAGAATAACGATGCTCGACGCCGTCAAGAAGTATGCGGGCGTCGATTTTAACGAGATCTCCACGCTCGATGAAGCGCGCGAGGTCGCGAAGAAACACAACATTGAGTTCGAGCCGCGTCATAAAAAAGGCGACATCCTCAATCTCTTCTTTGAAGAATATGTTGAGGACAAGCTTGTTCAACCCACGTTTGTGATGGATCATCCTGTCGAGATATCCCCGCTGACAAAGAAAAAACCGGAAAATCCCGATTATGTCGAGCGCTTTGAGTTCTATATGAACGGATGGGAAATGGCGAACGCTTATTCCGAGTTGAACGATCCGATCGACCAGCGCGAGCGCTTCAAGGCTCAGGAAGAACTTCTCAAACAGGGCGACGAGGAAGCGAACCGCACCGATGAGGATTTCCTGTACGCGCTTGAACTCGGTATGCCTCCCACCGGAGGAATCGGTTTCGGTATTGACCGCCTCGTTATGCTCATGACCGACTCCGCATCTATCCGCGATGTCCTGCTCTTCCCCACAATGAAGTCGTTGGATTAAATAACCCTTTATAATTCTTCATAATTCTCGATAATTCGACTTATGAACGGGTTTACACCAGAGGCTTACACCAATTTACACCATTGGTACACCAAACCGAACACAAATCGCATAATTTTCTTGAGCCTACTATGTTTTATTGCATAGCAGGCTCTTTTTTTGCCTTGTTTATCTAACTTTCACACAAGATAAACAGGGCAATTTATTTTTTTCAAAAGGGGGGTTAATTTTCGCGGTTTCTTTCAGCAATCAAATACAGAGGGCAAAACAAGAGACCTCTGAGATCCTTGAAAATTGAATATTGGCAAGAGGAAATGCCACCAACTCACATTTTTTATGCGAGCCGGCGGCTCTTTTTCGTTTTTGTTGGTCTTATAAAATTTAAAAACTAAAAAAAGTTTGAAATTACACCCTCTTGGTTGATTAGACGATTTTATTGTGCTAAAATATAATTAGTCAGTCACAATCTATTGATATCTACTCGCTTTGCAGTGAGATCCGTCAATTCGCGTTGTCCTTCGGTCTGACTGCACGGCAGTCAAGAGGAATCGAATATCTTTGCGATGAGCTTCTGCTTCCGCTTTTGAGGTCGGACAAAAATGGCGGGCATCATGCAGTCGTACAGGTTATTGCGGGAGAAAATACGGCAGATTATCAGGTTATCCTGCAATTTCCGACACTTGCGGCAGATCCGCTTGAGTCGGATATAATGGACGAAATGGGCAGAAAGATCGTTTCCGCCTTTACGAAGTCATTAAAGAGTGAAAAAAATGCGGAAGGCTTGTGGGAGGTTCATGCGGAATTATAAAAGCCATCGCACATGCAAAACGGAGAACAATATATGGAACAGAAACGAAAATTTACAAAATCATTGATACGTCCGATCTTTAATGCCTTGATCGGACTTATCATGCTTTTGTCTTTTGCAATCGGAATCGTCGGTTATTTTGAATTTGCGGATGCGCTCAAACAGCAGTATATGCAGATCGCCAACGGTATTGCGGAAAATGTCGCTCTCGGCATTGAACCGGGGGAGTTGGACAAATATCTGGAGAGCAAAACGGCAGATGATGAATACAATTCAATTCGTGAACAGCTCCAGCATACCGCAAACGCAGAGGATTGCAGCGTTATATATGTCGCAAAAGTTCATACGGACTCAAAAGAGAGAGAATACATATACAATGTGGTCAGTAAAACGAGCGGTTTTTCACCCTATGATATCGGATTTCGGGATGAGGTCAACGAGGAGTTTTTGAACGTTTATGATTCCATTTCGAAAGGGGAATCGGAGCTTCATAACTTCATGTACGCAAGGAAGGGATACACCACAAGTGTATATCCGATCAAGGACGGCGGCGGAAATGTGGTCGCCATCGTCGGAGTTGTGAAAAACATGGAGCTTCTGAATAAAGCCAAAACCAACTATATCGTTCAGGTTTTGCTGATCGAAGCAGTTATTGCTGTCGTAAGCGGAGTTATCTGGACTATCTATATGAGACGCCGCATCGTCATGCCCATACGGCAGTTGAACGATGCCTCGCTTGGTATGGTTGAGCATTTGGAGGACGGAACGGCACCCGAAATCCTTGTCAAAAATGACGATGAGATCAAGGACCTTGCGGATTCCTTCTCAACAATGTACCATGAGATAGGGGAGTATATTTCAAAGCTTGAGACCGTCACAGCCGAAAAAGAACGAATCGGAGCCGAGCTTGACGTAGCGGCAAAAATTCAGACTTCTATGTTGCCGTGTATTTTCCCACCCTTTCCGAATCGGGATGAGTTTGATATTTATGCTACGATGGATCCCGCTAAAGAGGTGGGAGGCGATTTTTATGATTTCTTTATGGTGGATGACGACCATCTCGCTTTTGTCGTTGCCGATGTTTCGGGAAAGGGCGTTCCCGCGGCACTTTTCATGGTGATCGGCAAAACGCTCATCAAGGATCACACCGGACTTCACGACGACCTTGGCGAGGTGTTCACAGAGGTCAATAACATTCTCTGCGCATCCAACAGCGAGGAAATGTTCATCACCGCCTTTGAAGGCGTGTTAAATCTGAAAACAGGAGAGCTTCGCTATGTTAACGCAGGGCATGAGATGCCGTTCATCTGCCGGAAAAACGGCGTGTATGAACCGTTCAAAGTTAAAGCAGGTTTTGTTCTCGCCGGTATGGAGGGCATCCGTTACAAAAGCGGAATCGTGCAGCTCCAACCCGGTGATAAGATCTTCCAATACAGCGACGGCGTTCCGGAAGCCATGAACCGCAAAAACGAGCAATACGGTATGCAGCGGCTCGGCAAAGTGCTTGTACAAAACAGCAAAAAAACACCTGCCGAGCTTCTCCCTGCGATAAAAGCCGATCTGGATGCTTTTGTCGGAGAGGCAGAGCAGTTTGACGATATCACCATGCTGTGTATAGAATTCAGCGGAAAAGACAAAAAAACGGATATTTCGGTAACACCCGATAAGGATTCCATCAAAACAGTCACGGAGTTCATGGAAAGCACGCTGGAAGAGTGGAAAGTGCCGATGAAAGTCGCAAACAAGGTGCAAATCGCAGTGGATGAGATCTACTCCAATATCGTTTATTACAGCGGGGCGACAAATGCCAAGATTACCGTAACGGCAAGCGATGAAAAGCTGTCGCTTCTGTTTGAGGACGACGGCACACCATATGATCCTACCACCGCTAAAGAACCGGATGTGACACTTTCCGCAGAAGAACGCGATGTTGGCGGTCTCGGTATCTTCATAGTGAAGAAGACGGCAGCGAGCATTCACTACGAAAACACGGATGGGAAAAATGTGCTGACTGTTGTGTTTGGTATGAAATGAGGGCTGCATCGCATGACGAACATGGTAGAAAAAGCCTTTCTGTTTGCCCTGAAGGTTCACGGAGGGCAGACACGCAAAGACGGTAAGCCCTATATCACGCATCCCTTTTCGGTGGCGATGGAGCTTGCCAAAAACGGAGCGAACGATGAGCTGATTTGTGCAGGTCTTTTGCATGACACGATCGAGGATGGCGGTGTTTCGCCCGACGACCTGAAACGGGAATTCGGTGAAGAGGTGTTACGGCTTGTTCTGTTTGACACCGAAAACAAACGACTTTCCTGGAAGGAACGCAAGGACGCAACTTTACTTGCACTTGAAAACTGCGACCGCAAATGCGCCATGCTCGTGTGCGCGGATAAGCTATCCAATATTCGGGATTTGTCAGAAGGGCTTATAGCTGAAGGAGAATCGGTCTGGAATAAATTCAAATACGGCAGAGACAGGCAGGAATGGCTGTTTCGCGAGTATGTCGAGGTACTCAGTCGCCTGTCCGATCTTAGAATGTATGACGAACTGAAACAAGCCGTTGAAACGGTATTTCATAAAAGGAGAAGAAAAACCATGCAGGTAAATATCGAAATAAAGAACAAAGAAGCGGTGGCTTTCGTCGAGGGAAGCATCAATTCTGCAAATGCGACAGAATTCGGAGAGGCACTTGCCGCATTGCCGGGCGAGGCAGAGAGCGTCACGCTTGACATTGCAGGGCTTGACTACATATCCAGCGCAGGACTGCGCGTACTTCTCAGCCTAAAAAAAAGGTGCGAAAAAAAGCCTTTCCGTGTGATCAACGCAAACGCCGAAGTAATGGACGTGTTTAACATGACAGGATTTTCGGAGATCATGGAAATCGAGCCTGCCTGCCGCAAGATCAGCATTGACGGCTGTGAGGTCATTGGCAGAGGGGCGTGCGGCGAGTGCTATCGTATCGACGATGAGACGATCATCAAGCTGTATTACGACAATACCGACATAGAATGGATTGAACATGAAAAGTCGCTTGCCAAAAAGGCATTTGTCATGGGTATTCCCACGGCGATCTCCTATGACATTGTGGAGGCGAACGGGCGAAAAGGTGTCGTGTATGAGCTGATCAAGTCCAAAACGCTGGGAGAGCTGATCCGTACCGATCACACAAAACTCGACGAATATGTGAAAATGTACGCGGATACCTGCAAAAAGGTTCACGCTATACATACATCCGACCCGGAGATTCCATCCTTCAAGGAAGCAAACCGTGCGGATATTGCCAATATCACGGGCATCACCGATGAAGAAAGAAAATGTCTGCATCGTTTTCTTGACCTTGTTCCCGAAGCCGACACCTGCATTCACGGTGACCTCAATATTAACAATATTATGGTTCAGGGCGATGAATGTTGTCTGATTGATATGGGAGAGCTCAGCACGGGAACACCCATGTTCGATATATCGAGAATTTTGTTTTCCATGGTGTATGCGAATACTGCTCCCGGCGAATATAACGCATTTTACAAAATGCAGTCGTCGGAAGTTTCGGAGATATACGAGAAATTTTTCCGTGGCTATTTCGGGTGCGACACCGTGGAAGAAGCCGAGAAAACAAATCCCGAGGTGAGATGGCTTCATCCGCTGGCATGGTTCCGGTGTTGTACGAGCATGCTGAAGGGCGATCGCTGGGGAGAAGAAATGAGAAAAAGGGCGCTTGAACTTCTTCGTGAAAAGCTGATTCCGTTTGTCGAAAAAGAGGAAACGTCCCATGAGTAAGCAGGAACAGAATGATTCACACTAACGCCGGGAAAAAGTATTATCTTTCAGCTTTCTGGCAGAGTGAAAGAAAGCTTCGTGATAAACGATGATTTGATTTGTTGATTATCAAATACGATGGAGAGGTATCTATTATGAGTCTTAAAATTGAAAAGAAAAACACCGAGACCCTTGCCCTTATCGGAAGGTTGGACACGGTGACGGCACCCGAGTTGGAAGCGGAAATATCCGCCATTCTTTCCACAGCAGAATCACTTGTGCTGGATATGGAAAAGCTGGAGTATATTTCTTCCGCCGGACTGCGTGTCATTCTCAAAACGCAAAAGGCTTTGACACAGAAAGCGGGACTAAAGCTTATCCATGTTTCCGATGAGGTTAGGGAGGTGTTTGAAATTACCGGGTTCTCTGACTTCTTGACTATTGAATGAGGATAACGCTTTGAACACGCTCTCCTGACTCCGCCTGTGTTCGTATGCTCGGCGGACAGACCGGTCCGTTTCTCAAAAAGTTGGTGGTCGGCAGCGAATCGGCCAACAACGTTTACTTGGAAAAGTCGATGTTTACAATATGTACGCCATGAGCGAAAGCGGCTTTGCGGTCGGCATATTCCTTATGCCGTCAATGCTTATCGCGGAGAGTACATGATGCGGTATTCGTGGGCAGAAATAACAACCGCATCACTTCTGCAGTTTCCGTGACGATATAAAAAAAGGACTTTTTCGGAACAGTTCTTTTGTTGTTGCACTCGGGGGACTATAATAACTGTATCAATTTTCAGTTGCTCGGGAGGCAATCAATATGGTGAAAACATCCAAACACACACTTTTGGACAGTGTCCTATTTACAGTGCTGGCGATTCCGGTTATCTTTCTCATTTTGCGGGATCTAATTGCTGCTCTGTTGGGACTTTTGGTGTATAATGCATTTATACAAATAAAAGAGACGCGCTTCTTTGGCGGGCAATTAGGTATATCAAGCTTACACCTTACACCAAAAGTTACACCAACATACTCATTTCAAAATTCTTGATCATTCTCGATACGACCTTGTTTGTGTGGTTTTATCATTGTAAAATGCCCGTAAATGCTTGATAATTCCCGATAATTCCGGGTTTCTGTCCGAATCCCCACAATGAAGTCCCTCGCAGACTAAAAACCCACAAAAATCAGGTTTTGACAGCGTTTGCGGCGTTTTGTTAATCCAAAAAAATGTCGTAAAACGGGGATTACGACAGATTTACGACAAATGACTTTTTGAGCATCGCTCGTGATTTACGACAAATGCGTGTCGTAAATCACGAGAATCGTAAATTGTTAATCCGGTGGCTTCATTGTAACGGCTACATTGTAAATTGAATAAAAAAGCCTTGTAAACTCGGCATTTAACGATGTTTACGACAGAACCTCGGACTGTATGGTTCGGGGTTCTTTTTTTGCATATTTGAAGCCGGCAACGATTATGGATATACCGTAATCGAATCGAGGGACTACAAATGAAGAAGTATTATATCAATCTAACCGAGCAGGAACGCTCTCAAATCATACATTCGCTTGCAGATAAGAAGAACGAACTTATGGCTAAAGGCAGATATTCTGCATCAAGAGTAAAATGCTGACTTGCTTCCCGCAAATCTTGAATTATCCGCTATGGAAATGATGCTTGTAACGACTATGAGCCGTGAAACTGTCTTGCGAACCTATCTGAATAGGTAAAGAACGATTACGAAGATATCCCGATCGACTGTATGCCTTCCCTCGGTATGGTATCCGAAGAAAAGAAACGGAGGCGTTTTTAGGCGCAATCAACGAGATACGGGAAGGTCAGGATTTACGGCAGAAAAAGACGAGATAATAAAGGCGGGGTTTTTTCTGCCGTGATCTGCCCGATGCGATGAGATTCGCAGATCATTTTTTCCGTTCCCCTATAAGCGAGTATCGACATATGCGAGTATCGGCCTCGGCGCGCGTTTTTTTGATTTATGTGTCAAAAAATGTTCAAAGCAGATAGTTATACTCCGAATATGTCATATTTTTTGTGAAAGATGCGAAAAAAATATTACCGTGACAATTTTTGACCGAAAATATGTTGAAAAAGCAACATATTTATGCTACTATAATCCACACAGAGACAAAAATACTTAAAAAACAGCAAGAAACTTTAATTATTGTCTTATTTTCAGCCCGAATGCATACCGCGACTCCGTGAAAACTCAATATACGATGTATTTTTTTTTCATCGGAACACGCCGCGTGAGGACATCTCTTTTTGAGATCGGCTTCATTTTTGTCGGCGTTGTTTTCGTTGATCGGAAATAAAAAACATAAGGAGCGATCTGTATGAACTCCGCGAACACCCCCAGTCAACAGCAACAGAAACCCGTACCCGAAGCAATTCCCGTCAGACAGGATTCCTATTTTGACGGGAAAACGATCCAGCTTATCGGTTATAGGCTTCTCATGTATCTTGTATGCTTGCTGACGTTGGGCATTGCTTATCCGTGGATGCTTTGCCTTTTCATGCGTTGGGAGACGAAACATACCGTCATTCACGGCAGACGTCTGCGCTTTGACGGCAGAGGCGGTCAACTCATCGGGAGGTATCTGCTTTGGTCTTTTCTGACGCTGATAACGCTCGGAATTTACGGAATATGGCTCGGGCTCGGTATGAAAAGATGGGTCGTCAAGCATACGTTCTATGCCGATGACGAGAACCCTGTTGCGAGCCGTTTCTCCGGCGGAGCGGGCGGATTCTTCGGATTTCATCTGCTCGCGGGGCTGATCACTTTCGTTACTTTCGGTATAGGCAAATTCTGGGGCGAAATCCTTATCCTGAGATGGGAAACGAGGCATACCCATATCGGCGGAAGCCCGCTTGAATTCAGAGGCTCGGGCGGATCGCTGTTCGCAAAATATCTTCTTTTGTATCTGCTCACCCCGCTGACGCTCGGTATCTATGCGATCTTCTGGCCTGTCAGATACAGAAAATGGAAAATACGTAACACGGAAGCGGTTTATCAGACGGAGAGGATCCAATCTCAGGCAAAGGCTCATGAGATCGATGCGATAAAAGACGCCGCGAAATTCCGCATCGCCGCGACCGAACAGGACATGAACGCGGTCAAAAGCGGTCATACCGGAAATGAAAGTCTCAAAGAACTTGAGATCGCTGCGGAAATCGGAAATCCGTTTGCCTGTTACCGTCTTGCGACTGTACTGAAAGAGGACTCGCCTCTTTATGAAGGGCGCGCGTCGGAACTTCTTCAGACGGCGGCGAACGGCAAAGTCCACGCCGCCATGTATGACCTTGCCATGCAACTCCCGACGGAGCAATCGACCCCGATGCTCGCGGAAGCCGCGCGATGCGGAAACATTGATGCTTCCTGGTGTCTTGCGAAGTATTACTGCGGAACGGACGATCTGTTTTCCGCCGCTTATTGGTTCAGAGTTGCGATCGAATGGGAACACCCCGAGGCGGTCGCGCGGCGTGATGAATACGACCGCTTGGTGACGGATCTCGTGCTGGCGCTGTCCGAATCGTTCCGAAATACGCCCGAGAAAGAAGAGAAATCTTCCGGCAAGGCGTTGCCTATCGTTTTTGGCATTCTCGGAGGTCTGGTCGCTCTTGCGTTGATTTCTGTTCTCTGCGTACGGATCTTTTCCGGAAAATTCCCGCTTTTTAACGGCGGAAATCAAGACAACAGACCCGGCTCCGTCGTTGCCATGTCCGGAAACAGTGTCATCTTCGGGGGGACCGATATTGACGGGGAAGAATATGACCGGACGACCTCTGACGGGAAGCATATCCGTTATGTCTGCGACTCCGACGCATTTTTCGACAGAGATAACGGTAAACTGTATTTGGATTTTGCGCTGTTTGAATATGACGGAGATTATATCCGGATAGGAAGAAACGGTTGGAAGACCGCCCCGATATATTCGAACAGCGGTATAAGCGCGATACACATCTCCGGTTCGGACGATTTCGGAGACGGGGAGACGGAACTTTACATATACGGGTCCGAAAGCGATGAGGCGACCGACCGTTTCGTTGCCGATATTACATCGGGCGGCGAAGATGACGCGAAGATATGGTTTGAAGAGAAAAAGGGCACAGATATTCCGGAAGATCCGACCGTCCCGTCCGTTTCTGGTGATCTGAGTGAATTTGTCGGAGAATGGAGCCGCATATATTATTCCGGAAACGATCTTGTCGTTGCGGTGCGAACACTTAAAAGCGACGGAAACTTTTCGGAAAAGATAAGTGTTTATACTCCCGTGTCCGACGATTATGAATGGATCGATCTGGTTTACGGAGGCCGCAGTTGGGCTGTCAACAAGACCGACGAGGCGAACGGCGGCGGATCTTATTCCGTCTCCGAAGAGAAATTGGTCTTCAACTTCGGCGGAACCGGCGAAGAATACGGTATTTCCCGCAAGAACGGAGTTGTCAGTCTCGGCGGAAACGACGGATGGAAAAAGATTTCTCCTCTCGTCGGAACATGGATGAGCGCCGAGATGGTAACACAGGACATCGGATCGGGCGAGACCGAAACGGAGTTGGTAATCACTTCACTGACATTCAATGTCAACGGAATGTTTTACACTTGTGAAACCTATCGCGTCTGGATCGAACCCGAAGATTATGAGGAAGGCGGTCCGTACAGCCCTGTCGACGGAACAAAATGGTATATTCCCGCAGTGGGCGTTCCCGGATGTATCGGATCATACGGTACGGACGGAACGAATATCAACATGCATTACATCAGGGACGATGTGGGCGGAGCGTATGACGATTACAGAACATATCGGATCGATTCGATGTCAAGCGGAAAACAAATGGTCCTGAACGGAAAAACCTATTACAAGGGAACATATTCGATCCCGCAGCTGTGCGATCTTTTCGGGTATCCGGTCAACTGAGACGCCGAGGAAACGTATCGGCGGTATCGTTTTCCGAGCCGCGATATTTTCAGAATATAATTAAACAGAATATCCCAATGCTCTTTCGTGAGCATTGGGATATTTTTGCACTCCGATCATATTTTTCCGTGTCGCGCCGCCTCTGTTCATGATTCGGAATCCGACCGCATTTATGCGCTTTTCCGAGACGTAAACTATGACCTTTATTTATCCTTTCTCGGATTTACCTTGAAATATGTCTTATATGCCCGGGAGAAAGGATGCACCGTGGAGTATCCGAGCGTTTGCGCCGTCTCCGTGACCGAAAAGCCTTCGGAAAGCAGCTGCCGCGCCTTTTCCATGCGGAGACGCAAAAAATATGAGCGGAGTGTTTCGCCTACGGCTTTGTGAAACATCGATGAGAGCAATTTGTAATTGTAGTTAAAAACTTCACCTATATGAGATAAAGCGTCGATCTCGAAAACGTGCGTTTGCAAATATGCCGAGATCTGATATACCAAAGAGGCGCTGCTCAGCCTGTTCGTATGCGCCGCCGGGTTTTCTTCATCGTTCAGAGCGCGCAGCATGAGCAGAAGTATCCGCAGCAGCAGGGAACCGATCATTTCGTTGCAGTATATTTTTGCTTCCCAGCTTTCCTCTATGATCATGCGAAAAAGCTGTTCGATCCGAGGAAGGCGATATTTTCTCTCTTTTCTGCATCTCAGCAAGTCGGTCATCTCACGGGTCTTGTCCGCCGTTCCCATAAAGCCGATATAGAAAAAACAAAGAGGGTCTTTCGGATCGCTCTCGATCCGATGAGTCTCTTTCAGAAATGATAAAAAACAGTCGCCTTTGCTCACCGGATACTTTTGCCCGTTTTCATAAAACCACCCCTTCCCCGATGTGATAAAACTCAGTTCATCGCATATCTGGCGGTGGTTGTCAACGGACGTCGTTTCGTTGCAATAAAGCTCGCCTAACTGATAGAGCGAAAAATCTCCGCACGGGACAGGTGTGTAAAAATAATACTGATCGTAATGGTATCTGCTCTGAGCCATGATATTTTCTCCCATCGGTTTTCTGTTTGATATTTTATCACATAAAATGATAAAACTCAATCCCTTTATGATAAATATTTTTTTACTGTGCAATGCTACAATAAGAGCAGAAAATTACGGAAAGGAAAATTCTTATGAAAAAAACGGTTCTGGCGATCATAGGCTGCGGACGTATTTCCGAAGCCGCCCACTTTCCCGCGCTTTCGGAAATGGAAGACGTAAGGATAAAATATGCCTGCGATCTTATCGAAGAAAAAGCCCTCGACAAAAAAGAGCGGTTCGGTGCGGAACAGGCGATCACGGACTATCACATCGCGCTCAACGATCCCGAAGTTGACATCGTATATGTTCTCACGCAGAATTTTGCTCATTACACCGTCACCATGGACGCGCTCAGAGCGGGAAAACACGTTTTTTGCGAAAAGCCCATAACCGTCAACTATCCGCTGGCGCAGGAAATGTACGACGAAGCGGAAAAACAGGGAAAAATGCTCGCTATCGGCGTATGTAACCGATATCATAAGTCTGTCGAAGAGATCGCTCAGATGAACAGGGACGGAAAATTGGGCGATGTTTATCACATTTACTGCTCTTTCCGGGGATACCGTTCCATTCCCGGTCTCGGCGGCGCGTTTACGACCAAATCGCAGTCCGGCGGCGGCGTTCTGATCGACTGGGGCATCCATTTCCTTGATCTGATCCTTTACGTTCTGGACGGCGCAAAAATTCGGAGCGTTTCCGCAAACACTTATTCAAAAATGGCGCCTGTTATATCCGAGTATAAATATAACGGTATGTGGGCGGGCCCTCCGATCCCGGACGGGATCAACGACGTCGAGGATTTTGTCACGGGCTATATCCGCACCGACAAAGGGTCTGTCTCCTTTAACGGATCGTGGGCGCAGAATATCGGAAAAGACGAACTTTTCATCGATTTTCTGGGCGACAAAGCGGGCGTAAGACTCCAATACGGCGATCAGTATACTGTTTATGACAATGATCTGAACATCTGCGAGTCCTCCGGTGAGATCCCGAATATGTACGCCGCGGAAGACAGGGATTTCATTGACGCCTGCAACGAGGGACGGCGCACGAAAAGCAATATTCTGTATATCCTTGAAAGTCAGAAATTGCTTGACGCTGTCTACCGTTCTGCGGAAGAAAACAGGGAGATCGTTTTTTGAGGTTTTAATATGAAAATAGGATTTATTGATTACTATCTTGATGAATTTCATGCGAACAATTATCCCAAATGGATCAAAAACGCGCTTGCGGAAGGCGAAACCGCGGAGTTTTACGCATGGGCGGAGATCGATTCGCCCCACGGAGACAGGACGACCGAGCAATGGTGCGCCGACAACGGTGTTACAAGGCTCGGAACGATGCGGGAGGTCTGCGAGACCTGCGACTTTCTTTTCCTTCTTTCTCCCGATGATCCGCAAAATCACCTGCCTTATGCGGAAACGGTACTCCCCTATCAAAAACCGGTATTTATAGATAAAACTTTCGCTCCCGACACGGCGACGGCGAAACAGATCATCGCGTTGGCTGAAAAGTACAACACGCCGTTTTTCTCATCTTCATCCCTTCGCTTTGCGGAAGAGTATGCCGACATTTCCCATAAAGCACGATCGGTCATCGCCCACGGAAGCGGTTGGAATTTTGAGGTCGAGTTGATCCACCCCATTGAGATCTGCGCCTGCCTTGTCGGCAACGGAGCCGTTGCCGTTTCGGTCTGCGGAAACAGAGATCAGTTCGTCGCGGAACTCAGATATCCCGATGACCGTCAGGGCGCGATCCACTATACACACCGTTGCGAGGGCTTGGATTACGGCGCGACCGTCGTATGGGAAGACGGAAGCAAGCATTTTGACGTGAAATCAGACTTTTTCCAGCTTCTTACAAACAATACGGTCGAGTTCTTCCGTCACCCTGAGAACATCCCCGTCTCCCATGAGAATATTTTGGAAGGGATCAGAATACGCGACGGTATTCTGAAAGGCTTGGAACAGCCGTATACATGGATAACTCTGGACGAGGCTTGACAAAACATTTCCCCGCACCTTCGGTCTCAACCGCAAATCAAAGCGCGCGGAACGCCGGGCGTCCGAATAGAATAAAAAGCCTTTTGGATACGCCGAACCGATACTTATGCACAAAAGCGGATCTTAATTTGAAAAGCGTGCGATCGCTGAACCGATCGCACGCTATTTGTCTGATATAATTTTTACTGCAAAAATTATTACACTGTTCTCAAACTCTTTCGACACATCCGATGAAACCTCGACAGTTTTACTACCAAAAGAAATTACATTGTTCTCAAACTGCACAGGGCTGGTGTCCTTGGTTTCGCAGTTTTTTACGGGAACAGCTTCAGGCTACTGCGCCTTTGTGCTTATGAGTTCTTGATGAGCTTTATGAGAGCTACCGGGATGGACCAGAAGAATACTTTCAATAGCCACCAAACCGGATAGACAACCCATTTGAAGAATAACATAATATGATACATTTGAGGTGGAATTTCCTTTCGCCATTTTTAATTGAAAAAAATAACATTGTTCCTGAATTGCCGTGTGCGCTTCATTTACAGTTTTGCGGGTCTGCTGCCGCTTTTGCCGAAAGGAAAGATGTCGAACGTACATTATTAATAATCTTATATTTTAGATTTAATTCAAAAGCGAAAGCGTCCCGGTCGGCTTTGTGTTGATCTGATTGTATCACATTCGCTGTCCGATAAAAAGGATTTTGACATGATGTGCTTATGAAGGTCGGATCTCGCGGACGGGGAACGAATCTGTTCTTCGGTCTGAAACGCGGTCGGCGGCGCGGAAAAGATGCGTCGTGAAGGGGGAAGACTTTCGGTATGACTTTTCTGTGTAGATTGTTGATTTTTTGTGTTTTAAGTCCTGAATTTTGGACAGAGAGTGTATGTTTTGGAAAAGATAAACAAATCGACGCTTAAATTTTGGTTAATACGCCACTTTTCAAATTGCGCGCTTTGTGGTATCATTCTTTTGTTAGCATAGGAGCAGTGCGCCCGTTTTGAGTGAGACGGGTATGACTGACGTTTTTGACGAACAGTTATTTATATTGGAGGTACATCTCGTGGCAGGTGTTATATTGAAGGGGATCGGTAAGGTTTATCCCGGCGGCGTCCGTGCGGTTACCGATTTCAATCTTAAAATCAAGAATAAAGAATTCATTGTCTTCGTAGGACCTTCCGGATGCGGCAAATCGACAACTCTGAGAATGATTGCGGGACTTGAAGAGATCAGCGAAGGCGAACTTTACATAGACGACAGACTTGTCAATGACATTCCTCCGAAGGACAGAGACATAGCGATGGTTTTCCAGAACTATGCTCTTTATCCTCACATGACTGTTTTTGAGAACATGGCGTTCGGACTTAAACTCCGCAAGTTTTCAAAAGAAGAGATCAAGAGAAGAGTTGACGAGGCGGCGAGAATTCTTGACATCTCGCATTTGCTTGAAAGACGCCCGAAGGCTCTTTCCGGAGGTCAGAGACAGCGTGTCGCACTCGGACGTGCGATCGTCCGCGAACCGAAGGTCTTCCTTCTCGACGAGCCTCTTTCCAACCTTGACGCGAAACTGCGTGCCCAGATGAGAACGGAGATCTCCAAACTCCATTTGAGACTCGGCACGACCTTTATCTACGTTACCCACGACCAGACTGAGGCTATGACGATGGCTTCCAGAATAGTCGTTATGAAAGACGGATTTATCCAGCAGTGCGATACTCCGCAGAATCTTTACGATATGCCGTGCAATATGTTCGTTGCGGGCTTCATCGGTTCTCCTCAGATGAACTTCATCGAGGCGAAGATTACGAGAAGAGGCGAAGATGTTTTCGTCAACTTCGGCGAGTTTGCACTCAAACTTCCCCGTGAAAAAGTCATGACGGAGAATTATGAGAAACTCATGTCTTACGGCGGCAAGCAGGTCATTCTCGGAATCAGACCCGAAGCCGTTCACGACGAAGATATGTATCTTGAAAGATTCCCCGATTCGACGATCACCGCGAACGTTGAAGTTACGGAGATGATGGGCGCGGAAACGTATCTGTTCCTTGACGTCAACGATACGAAGATAACGGCGAGAGTTGCTCCGACAACGCTTGCCCGTCCCGGCGATACCATCAAGGTATGCTTCGAAATGCAGAAGATCCATCTTTTCGATATTGACACCGAAGAGACGATTATTAACTGATATAAAGGGCGATCATTTGATCTTGCGCAGGCGCGCAAACGGTTTTCACAATGGTTTATTGCGTTATCAATAATTAAAAAACGAGGGACATTCCGGAGCTTTAAAATCTGCGGGGTGTTCCTCGTATGCTTTCATATAAAAATATGTGGAAAAACTGTGAAGGGAATGGATAAAAATCGTGACGGAAAAAGTGCGGTTTTCGAAAGTTAAAAATGTGTACGCTCCTTTCATTTCCGCAACAGCGAATTCCTATCCCGCATATATGCGCGAAGACCTTGTTCAGGAGGGGTCGATCGGGCTTTATCTCGCGTGCGTTTCCTTCGATCCCGACAAAGGCGTTCCGTTTGACGCATTCGCAAAAACCTGCATCAGAAACAGAATGATCTCCGCATACCGCTCGTTGAAGCGCGACGGAGATACCGATGAACTGACCGATTCGGTCGCCGCAGATATGACTGACGTCGTGTCGGGCTTCGACTCAAAGAGCTTTTTCGTCAAACTCAGAGAAAAACTTTCGGAGCTTGAAAACGACGTTCTCGACGAGTATCTTTCCGAAAAAAGTTACTCCGAGATCGCGGACAAGTTGAATGTCAGTGAAAAGGCTGTCAACAACGCGGTTCAGCGCATACGCAAAAAGATCAGAAAGTATTATGAAGCCTGATCGGCAAAAACCGAAAACAAACATATATTTATAAAAGAACCTTTCTGTGCGATCAGCGGATCGCTTAAACAAAGAATTCCGATCTTCCGTTCAGAGAAGACTCGTACATATGCCCAACTTAAAGGCGTTGAAAAGACTGCTGACTTCAGGTCAGATGACATTTCCGCCGTTCGTTTGAGTTCTCGGATCGCACACTCCGGGAAGCACATTCGGCGACGGCTCCAGATGTTTGAATTACCTCGTTTCTCGGTCGTCTTCTGCGAATCGGTGTGAATCCGGTTTAGGGCAAAATTATTTTAAGTGAGGATTTCTCGAAATGTACGAAGATAAGGAATTAGTATGCAAAGATTGCGGCAAGACTTTCGTTTTCACGGCAGGTGAACAGGAGTTCTATGCGGAAAAAGGCTTCCAGAACGAGCCGCAGAGATGCAAAGAGTGCAGAGCCGCGAAGAAAAACGCCGCAAAGGGAGCAAGAGAGTATTTCGATACCACCTGCGCCAAGTGCGGCGGCCCTGCGAGAGTGCCGTTCCAGCCCAGAGAGGACAAACCGGTATATTGCAGCGAGTGCTTTGCGAAGATGAAGGAAGAGAACGCCGACTGATCTCCGAGATTTTCGGAAGATAAGTTGCCGGGTGTGCGGGCAATAACGATCTTTCCTGCGGGCGGGGCGGTTTTTCCGCCCGTCTGCGTCTTTCGGTCAAGGCTTTAACAGGCGTTCGGCCTCATGCGGTCTTTGTTTTGACATTTGACCGTGTTACGTCCGTTCCGACGGACGCGAATGCCTGACTTTCCGAGGGGTGCCGCCGCAAGTGGTACCCCGTTTCTTTTTTCAGCCTCTGAAAAGCGAAGTGCGGACGGAGGCTTTATTTTGGTGTCCGGGCGTATAAAATATATGAAAAAGCGTTTTGCCTTTATATTTTGGTGCGATACGTGTCCGAAAGGAGATGCTTCTCGCGTGGCGGGGTATCTTCTTCGGAAACAGGGGCAAAACTTTACAGAACAAAATAATAATAAAAGACCTGTATGATAATTCAACAACACTTCGTCAGCGCTCCTCTCGGGCGGACGAGAAAGCAGGTATCGAGATATGAAAATACTGATAGCACCCGATTCTTTCAAAGGAACGATGACCTCTTCCGAGGTCTGCCGCACGGTCAAGGCCGCGATAAAGGAAGTTCTTCCCTCTGCGGAAATAACCTCTCTACCGGTCGCCGACGGCGGTGAGGGCAGTGTTGACGCGTTCGCCGCGGCGCTTTCGGGAAAAGCGCGGATCGTGTCTGTCAAAGGAACGGATTCTTTCGGATGCGTTCGCAACGGCATGAAGATATGCGTTTTCGGCGATACCGCGGTCATAGAGATCTCTCAGTCCGCGGGCTTGCAGGCGACCCGCCTTGATATAATGAATGCAACGACATATGGAGTCGGCGCGCTTGTCCGTGCGGCTCTTGACGAAGGTTGTCGCCGCTTGATATTTTGCCTCGGCGGAAGCGGAACGAACGATATGGGCGCGGGCGCTGCGTGCGCGATGGGTGTGAAGTTTTACGACCGAAACGGCTGTGAATTCATTCCCAAGAGCGGCAATCTTTCAGGGATTTCAAGCATTGATCTTTCCTGTCTGGACAAAAGACTTTCCGAATGCGAGATCGTCGGCGCGTGTGATGTGATGAATCCCCTTTACGGAAATCACGGAGCGGCGGCGGTCTACGGACCGCAAAAAGGCGCGGACGAAGAGACTGTGAAGATCCTTGACAGCGGTGTGCGCCGCCTTGCCGACGTTGCGGAAAAAGAAGTCGGGAGATCTGTTGCGTATACTCCCGGCGCGGGCGCAGCAGGGGGCTTCGGCGCCGGTATAATGCTTTTTTTCGGGGGGAGACTTGCTTCGGGCGCGGATGTCGTGCTTGACGCGGTCGGCTTTGACGGACAGGCTGAGACTGCCGATATGATCATCACGGGAGAGGGCTGCGCCGACGGTCAGAGCGTTTGCGGAAAAACCGTTTCGCGTGTTGCGGAGCGAAGCCGGGACAAAGAGGTCGTTTGTCTTTGCGGTAAGGTCGGAGACGGCGCCGAAAAACTGCTCGAACACGGCGTTTCCCGCATCGTTTGCATAACGCCCGACGGACAGGACGAAGAAACCGCGAAGAAGAATTGCTTTGTAAATCTTCACAACGCCGTTATCGGGATGTTCAGAGAAAATGAATGATTTTTTCCGAAACAAAGCGCTTTTTTCACTCCCGATCCGTGAAAAAGAGTTATGAGACGCGGACAGAGACAAGGTGTTCCGTCCGAAATGAAAAAGACGCTTTCAGATAAATAATTTAAGAGAGAACTGAGTCTATGTATATTTTTGAAAAAACGGATATTGCGCGCGCGGACGCGTTTGCCAAGAAAAACGGAATTTTTCAGCAGACAGCCGGGTGGGCGCGTTTCAGAAAACTGTTTAAGCCCGACGCTTTTATCGGTTCGGACGAAAACGGAGAGATCGTTCTGAGCTGTATGCTTTTCAGACTTCCCGTTTATTGCACGCCGTGGTCGATCGGATATATCACGCGCGGATTTGTCTGTGATTACGACAACAGGGAACTCGTCGCGGAATTTACCGATTACCTGAAAGCGTATATGAAGAAAAAACATATCATATACCTTATTTTTGATCCGTTCTGCGATTACAAAGTGGATTTTAAAGAGCCTGAAAACGACATCCGAAAATTTTTCGGAGAGTTGGGATATATCCGCAACGAAAAACTCGTTTTGCAGCCGAGGACGAATTACAGACTTCATATTGACCCGAAAAACGATCCGAAGGAAGAGGAAAAAAGGCTTTATTCCAACTTTACCGTCAGACTGAAAAACGATATCAGGTTCAGCCATGAGCGCGGCGCGGAACTTCATGTTTCAACACCGGAAACGCTTGACGAATACGTTGAGATATTTTATAAATTGCTGGTTGAAACGACAGATAAAAAGGGCTTCGGAAGACGCGATCTCGATTATTATAAGAAATTTGCGTCGTCGCTCGATCCTCAGGCGAAAATATATCTTTACAAATATAACAGCCAAAAGGACAGGGAATATACGAGCAAAGTCCTTGACGACGTCCGCGCACAGATAAAACGGTTTGAAGAAGAGATCGCAGATCCCGAAACGACCGATAAAAAACGCGAGAGGCTCGCCCCGAAGCTGAAAGAGGCGTATAAACAGCTCGAAGCGACGGAAAGACGATTGAAGATCACGGAAAAATATTCCGACGATCCGTATCTCTCGGCTTCCTTCTTTATCAAAATGGGAAACAAGGCGTACAACTTTTACGGAGCCAACTCCGAGGCTTTGCGGGAGCTGAAACTGACCGCAAACTATTGGGATATGATAAAAGACAGCCTTGACGGACAGGTCGAGACATTCAACATGGGCGGTACTCTCGAACTCAATACGGACGATCTGAAAAAGGATCCGATGTACGAGCTTTATCAGTACAAATGTATGTATAACGGCGAATTCGTCGAGATGCCGGGCGAATTTTTCCTGATAAAGAGCCCGAAACTTTTCGATCTGTTCCATAACAGGCTCAGATACTTCCGCAGAATGGTATTCCGTTTCTGATGAAAAGGCTTGATGCAGTCCTTTCCGCTTGCTCCGTCGGGAGCAGAAGCGAGGTAAAGGCTCTTATCAGAAAAGGCAAAGTCAGCGTGAACGGAACGGTCGTCAGAGATGTTTCTTTTGCGGTGACGGACAGCGATGAGGTGCGCGTGAACGGCATTGTGACGGACACTTCGGAGTTTGTTTATATGATGCTGAACAAGCCCTGCGGTTTTGTTTCGACAACGGTTGCGGACGAAGAAAATGTGCTCTCTTTTGTTCCTTCGGAACTTTTCAGAAAGGGTATGTTTCCCGTCGGCAGGCTCGACAAAGACACTTCGGGGCTTATATTTCTGACGAATGACGGGGCTTTTTCGCATATGCTGACGTCGCCTTCCCGCCACGTCGAAAAAGAATATATAGCGACTCTTGAACGCCCGCTTGACGAGATATGTTTTGAATTCTTCGCGGAAGGCATGACTTTGAAAGACGGCTTTACCACCCGACCGGCAAAACTCGAACGGCTCGGCGAAAAAAAAGCCCGCGTCGTGATCAGCGAGGGGAAATATCATCAGGTCAGGAGAATGTTTGCCTGCTGCGGCAACAGGGTCGAAACGCTGAAACGCGTCCGTATAGGCGGCGTTGAACTTGATCCGACGCTCGAAGAAGGAGAAGTCAGAAAACTTACGGACGAAGAACTCGACCTTTTGAAAACTTAAACAAAATTTCATTGACATACGGCGTGAGGCGGTATATAATCTAAAACGGAAAGGCAAGGAAAGCCTTTGAAAACCGTTTTGGGAGAAAATTATGGAAAAGAAGATCGGAGTTGCCATTGTCGGTTACGGCGGAATGGCGAGATGTTGGCATATTAAAAGACTTAAAGAAATGCCCGAAATTTTCGAGGTCGTCGGTGCTTTCGACATCGATCCCGAAAGAAACAGGATTTTTGAAGAGGATACGGGTATCCCCGCGTTTGACTCGATGCAGGCGCTGCTCGACAGCGGGCGCGTCGATCTTGCGATCGTCGCCGTTCCGAACGATGCGCACAAACCCGTTTGCATCGAACTTCTTGATCATAAGATAAATGTTATCTGCGAAAAACCCGTTTGTCTGGGGACGGATGAACTTGAAGAGATGATCGCCGCCGCCGACAGAAACGGCGTTGTGTTCACCGTACATCAAAACAGACGGTGGGATGAAGACTTCCTTTCCGTAAAGAAAGTTTACGACAAAAACGAACTCGGACGGATCTTCCGCGTTGAGAGCCGCGTTCACGGTTCGCGCGGCATTCCCGGCGACTGGAGAAACCAGAAGTGCCACGGCGGCGGAATGGTTCTCGACTGGGGCATACATCTGTTCGATCAGATGTTCTGCCTGACAGGATGGGATGACATCGTTTCCGTTCACGCCGATCTGACTTATGTTACAAACGCAGAAGTCGATGACGGATTTTCCGTTACGCTCAAATTCAGGAACGGGCTTGTCGCTTTTGTCGAGGTCGGAACATCGAACTTTATCGAACTTCCGCGCTGGTACGTTCAGGGCGAAAACGGTTCGATGGTGATCAACGACTGGAATATGAACGGAAAGATCGTCAAGGTCACGGACTGGGAAAACCGCGACGCGGTTCCCGTTCAGACTTCCGCGGGAATGACAAAGACAATGGCTCCGAGGACAGACGATACGATCGCGTCTTTTCCCGTTCCGAGAGTTCCTTCCGACGAGAAGGATTACTATAAGAATGTTGCGAAGGCGATCCTCGGAGAGGAAACTCAGATCGTCACGCACGGTCAACTTCGCAGAACAATGAAACTTATGGAGGCTGTTTTCAGAAGCGGCGAAACGGGAGAAGTCGTCAGGGAGATCATATAACGGAAAAAATCGGAGGTATCGCATGAAACGGGTGCTTTGCGTGATAATGTGTTTAATATTTGCCGTCAGTGCTCCTTTGTGCGCTTTTGCCGAAACGCAGAACGTTATTCCTTCTCATGCCGAACAGGAAACGACGGCAGAGGGCGATTCGGATATCGTTGCGCTCGCTCCCGCGCAGACGAGCGATCTGAAAAATATCATTATGATATGCCTTATGGGATCTGTTATTATCGCTTTTTCTCTCATATACATCGCGCGTGCGAGAAAACAACTGAACTCCCGGAAAGACGATCAATAAAGACCGAGAAACCTTTTCAGCGCCGCGGCTTTCATGCCGCGGTGCGTTGTTTCCGCTTCGGTAAAAAAACATAAAAAAAGATTTTAATTGACAAATAACTTATAGGTATTGACAAATAAGTTAGAATAGGCTAACATATAAATAACAAAGAAAAAGGAAAGAGAATATGACTCTCGATCAACTGCGTCCCGGTATGACCGGAAAAATAATATCCGTCGGGGGAGAAGGAGAACTTCGCCTTCGCCTGCTCGATATGGGGCTTATACCCCGCACGGAAGTAGCTCTTATAAAAATCGCTCCGATGGGAGATCCGATAGAGATCCGAGTCCGAGGCTATGAACTGACACTTCGCGTTTCGGACGCAAGGAACATCGAGGTCTCGGAGGTGATCGAAAAATGAGATTTGCTCTTGTCGGCAATCAGAATTGCGGAAAAACGACGCTTTTCAACGTTCTGACAGGCTCCAATCAGCACGTCGGAAACTTTCCCGGCGTGACGGTGGACAGCAAGATAGGTCAGATAAAAAATTCCGGCGGATGTTCGGTCGTCGATCTGCCCGGAATATACTCTCTTCGCCCTTATACGCAGGAAGAGGTCGTGACCCGCGATTTTATACTTAACGAAAAACCCGACGGTATCATAAATATCGTTGACGCGACGAACATAGAAAGAAATCTGTATCTTACTCTGCAACTGCTTGAAATGCATATACCGACGGTCGTCGCTCTCAACATGATGGACGAAGTCCGCGCGAACGGCGGCACGGTCGATGTCAAGATGATGAGCGTTTCTCTCGGCGTTCCCGTCATCCCGATCAGTGCGGCAAAGGGAGAAGGCGTTTCCGAACTCGTTGACAGGATCGTCGAAACCGCAAAGCACAGGATCTGTCCGTCCGTGACGGATTTCTGCCGTTCGGGCGCCGTACACCGCTGTATCCACGCGGTCGCGCACCTGATAGAAGACCACGCGGTCGCGGAAGATATCAGCCCCCGATTCTGTGCAACAAAACTGATCGAGGGTGATCCCGCGCTTGCCGATAAACTCGGGCTCGACGAAAACGAACGGGAAATGATCGAGCACAGTATCGTTGAGATGGAAGCCGAGACCGATTTTGACAGAAACGAAGCCCTCGCAGATATGCGTTATACCTTCATCGAAAATGTCGTTGAAAAAGCGGTCGTCAAATGCCATGAAAGCAAGGAACACAGAAGAAGCGTAAAAATTGACAGGATATTGACCGGTAAATATACCGCCATTCCCGTTTTTTTGCTTGTCATGTTTTCTGTCTTTTTCCTGACATTCAATGTGATCGGAAGTTTCTTTTCCGATCTTCTCGCCCGCGGGATCGACGCGTTGACCGCGCTTGTCGATCGGGGACTTGATGTTTACGGGATCAATCCCGTTGTTCACAGTCTTGTGACAGACGGCATTTTTGCGGGCGTCGGAAGCGTTCTGAGTTTTCTTCCGATCATCGTGACGCTTTTCTTTTTTCTCTCCGTTCTCGAAGACACCGGATATATGGCAAGGATCGCCTTTGTCATGGACAAACTTCTGCGAAAAATCGGTCTTTCGGGCAGAAGCATCGTGCCGATGCTGATCGGCTTCGGATGTACCGTCCCCGCGATAATGGCGACGAGAACGCTCTCGTCCGACAGAGACAGAAAAATGACGGTCATGCTGACGCCTTTTATGAGCTGTTCGGCGAAGATCCCCATATATACCGTCTTTTGCGCCGCATTTTTCCCGAAATACGCCGCGTTTGTCATGCTCGCGCTGTATGCCGCGGGAATAATCGTCGGCATACTCGTTGCGCTCGTTCTGAAAAAGACCGCGTTTGTCGGACAGCCCGTTCCGTTTGTGATGGAATTGCCGAACTATCGCCTTCCTTCTCCGAAAAGCGTTCTGTTGCTTCTCTGGGAAAAGGCAAGAGATTTTTTGCAGAAAGCGTTCACCGTCATTTTCATCGGAACTCTCGTGATATGGTTCCTTCAGACATTCGATGCGCGTTTCAATGTTGTTGAATCGAGTTCGGACAGTATGCTTGCGTGGATCGGACGCTTTATCAGTCCCGTTCTCGCGCCCGCAGGCTTCGGCGACTGGCGCGCCGCGACAGCCCTTCTTTCAGGCTTCACCGCGAAGGAAGCCGTTGTCAGCACGCTTGCCGTGCTTCTCGGAACGACCACTTCCGCTTTGGGCGGAGCCCTTTCAACGGTGTTTCCGACGGGACTCTCTGCGGTCAGCTTTCTTGTGTTCACTCTGCTGTATACCCCCTGTGTCGCCGCGATCGCAACGGTCAAAAAAGAACTCCGTTCCGTCGGCTCCACGGTCGCCGTTGTCGTTTTGCAATGCTGTGTCGCATGGGTCGCCGCAACGCTTGTGTATAATATAGGAGCGCTGTTTATATGAGTGTGCTTGATATAATTATCATGACGCTTATCGCCGCATGGGCAGCGGTCGCTCTCTCCTCGGTGTTCAGGAGAAGATCGGGCGGATGCTGCGGTTCGGGAGGTTGTTCGGGCTGCTGTTCGGCGTGCGGACGGAAAGAAAAGAAGAAATGCCGCAAATGCGCAGAGAATGAAAAAAAGAATACCTCGGCTTTGTAAATTTTTCGGAACATAAGAAAAAGATTTCCCGTCGGCTGTTGACAACCGACGGGAAATATGATATATTAAATCAAACAGTTTTTAAGGCGGCACGAGATGTCGGCAAGATTGTTGAAACGACCCGTTTGTATGTCCATCATGTTCGGGCGGAAACGGTTGATGACGGTCTTGCCTCTCGGCAGGGCTTTTTTATTGCCCCGAAGAAAAGGAGAGACGGCGTGAGATACTTCGATGAAAAAACGAGAAGATGCGCGGAAGAGTTTTTTGAAAAAAACGGTCTTTTCTCTGATCTGTGTGATGATAAATATTTTGTTTTTCCCGGTTTTTGCGACGTACATGTACATTTTCGCGAACCGGGATTTTCTTATAAAGAAACGATAGAGAGCGGGTCGCTTGCGGCTGCGGGCGGCGGTTTTACCGCGGTCTGTACAATGCCGAATCTTTGTCCCGTTCCCGATTCGCCCGAATCGCTTTCGGTCGAACTGTCCGCGATAGAAAAGACCGCTTCGGTAAGGGTCATGCCCTACGGCGCTCTGACAAAAGGCGAGAGAGGCGAAGAACTTGCGGATCTGGAAGCAATGGCTCCGTTCGTATGCGCTTTCTCCGACGACGGACGCGGCGTTCAGAGCGAAGATATGATGCGTTCCGCAATGATAAAGGCAAAGGAACTCGGAAAGATCGTTGCGGCGCATTGCGAGCAGAATTCGCTTCTGCACGGCGGATATATCCATGACGGGGAGTATGCGAAACGGCACGGACACCGAGGAATATGCAGTGAAAGCGAATATGCGCAGGTTGCCCGCGATCTTGAACTCGCGGAGCAGACGGGGTGCTCATATCATGTCTGTCATATCTCATGCCGTGAGAGCGTTGAACTTATCCGTCGGGCAAAGAAAAGAGGCGTTGACGTCACCTGCGAGACAGCGCCCCATTACCTTGTTCTTTGCGATGAAGATCTGCGTGAAGACGGTCGTTTCAAAATGAACCCGCCTCTGAGGAGCGCCGATGACAGGGCGGCGCTGGTCGAAGGAATAAAGGACGGCACGGTCGATATGATAGCGACCGATCATGCGCCTCATTCCGACGAAGAAAAATCGCGGGGGCTCGAAAAAAGTCTGATGGGCGTCGTCGGACTTGAAACGGCGTTCCCCGTTCTTTATACCGAACTCGTTAAAAAGGGCGTCATAAGTCTTGAAAGACTTGTCGAACTTATGTCCGTCGCTCCGAGAAAGCGTTTCGTACCGGACGGAGACGTGGGTTTTACGGTTTTTGATCTTGAATCAAAATATACGGTCGATCCCTCATCTTTCAGGACAAAAGGAAGGGCGACGCCGTTTGCGGGAAGAGAAGTTTACGGAAAATGCGTAATGACGGTTTACGGAGGAAAGAGGATCATATGAAACAGGTCAGATTTGCCGTGCGGTCGAACACGCGGATCGCAAAAGATGTTTATGAGATGACCCTTGACGGCGATACATCCGCGCTGACCGCTCCGGGGCAGTTCGTGAATATTAAGATCGACGGGCTGTTTTTGCGCCGACCGATTTCCGTCTGCCGTTACGGAGACGGAACGATGACGCTGATCTATAAGGTCGTCGGAAAAGGAACGGAGCGGATGAAGAACCGGAAAGCGGGAGATGAAGCGGATGTTCTCGTCGGGCTCGGAAACGGATTTGACACGGCGAAAAGCGGAGACTCTCCGCTTCTGATAGGGGGAGGCGTCGGAACCCCGCCGATGCTCGGACTTTGCGAAAAACTTGTGTCCGAGGGAAAGAACGTAACCGCCGTCCTCGGATTTAACTCGAAACAGGAAGTTTTTTACGAGGAGGAGTTCATAAAAGCGGGCGCGCGCACTTTTATCGCGACCGCCGACGGGAGTTACGGCGAAAAAGGCTTTGTGACCGACATTATAGGATCTCTCGACTATTCATATTTTTACGCCTGCGGTCCCGAGCCTATGTTCCGAGCGGTCAACGCCGTTGCAAAAACATCGGGACAGTTCAGTTTTGAAGAACGCATGGGATGCGGCTTCGGAGCCTGTATGGGTTGCTCCTGCAAGACGCTTTACGGAAACAAAAGGATCTGCCGCGACGGTCCGGTACTCGAAAGGGAGGAAATAATATGGGAAGGCTGACTTCCGAACTCTGCGGAATACCCCTCGATAACCCCGTTATACCCGCGTCGGGGACTTTCGGTTACGGATATGAGTTCGCCGAACTTTACGATATAAATATCCTCGGCACGTTTTCGTTCAAGGGCACGACCGCCGAGCCGCGATTCGGAAATCCTACGCCGAGAATAGCGGAGACACCTTCGGGAATGCTGAACGCGGTCGGACTTCAAAATCCGGGCGCGGAGAAGGTTATTTCGGAGGAACTTCCGAAACTCGAAAAATGCTTCTCGAAAAAAGTGATCGCGAATATCGGAGGCTTTTCGGTTGACGAATTCGTCCGTGTCAGCGAGATTTTCGACGGTTGCGACACGGTCGGCTGGCTTGAAATAAATGTCAGTTGTCCGAACGTTCACAGCGGCGGAACGAATTTCGGAAGCGACCCGAAGAGCGCCGCGGAAGTTGTGGCGGCGGTCAAAAAAGCCGTCAAAAAACCTGTTATCCCGAAACTTTCTCCGAATGTGACCGATATTGTTTCCGTCGCAAAAGCGTGTGAAGACGCCGGGGCGGACGGTCTGTGTCTTATAAATACTCTGCTCGGCATGCGGCTCGATCTGAAAACGGGAAGACCTATCCTCGCCAATGTGACGGGAGGTCTTTCGGGAAGCGCGGTGTTCCCCGTCGCCGTCAGAGCCGTATATCAGGTCAGCGGCGCGTGCGGGATCCCCGTTGTCGGATGCGGCGGCGTATCTTGCGCGGAGGACGTGATCGAGATGATGAGCGCGGGGGCGTGCGCGGTCGAGATCGGAGCCGCCAATCTCGTCGATCCTTTTGCATGCAGAGATATAATAAACGATCTTCCGAGGGTCATGGATAAATACGGAATAGAAAATCTGAAAGATACGATAGGGAGGGCGCATCGTGGGTAAAGATGTTATTATAGCCTGTGATTTCGCGGACAGAAAAGAGGTTTTCGCTTTTCTTGACAGGTTTGAGGACAAAAAACCGTTCGTCAAGATAGGCATGGAACTTTTTTACGCGGAGGGACCGCAGATAGTCCGTGATATAAAGGCTCGCGGACACAAAATATTTCTCGATCTGAAACTGCACGATATTCCGAACACCGTGAAAAAAGCGATGAAGGTTCTTTCCTCTCTCGATGTCGATATGTGCAATGTTCACGCGGCGGGAACGAGCCGGATGATGAAAGCCGCAATCGAGGGGCTGACGCGCCCGGACGGAAGCAGACCGCTCCTCATCGCGGTCACACAGTTGACTTCGACCGACGCCGAAATAATGGAAAAAGAACTTCTGATAAAAGAGCCGCTGGAAGACGTTGTCGCGCATTATGCGAAAAACGCCGCGGAATCGGGTCTTGTCGGCGTTGTCTGCTCTCCTCTTGAAGCAAAAAAAGTGCATAACGCCTGCGGTTCGGGCTTCCTGACCGTCACCCCCGGCGTGAGATTTGCGGACGGCGAGATCGCGGATCAGAAACGTGTCATGACTCCCGCGCAGGCAAAAGCGGAGGGTTCGGATTATATTGTGGTCGGGCGTCCCGTGACGCAGGCCGCCGATCCCGTCGCGGCTTATATGAGATGTGTTGAAGAATTTGTCGGTTAAAACCGAGACCGAACGGAAAAGGAGAATGTGAGATGACCGAGACAGAAAGACTTATCGCAAAAGATCTGCTGAGCATAAAGGCGGTTTTCTTCCGCCCCGATGAGCCGTTTACATGGGCAAGCGGGATCAAAAGCCCGGTTTACTGCGACAACCGTTTGACGCTGACCGCTCCCGCAGTCCGCAACGACGTCGAAGAGGGGCTTGCAAAACTTGTCAGGGAAAATTATCCCGACGCGGAAGTTCTTATGGGTACTTCGACCGCGGGTATCGCTCACGCGGCGATCGTCGGGCATATAACGGGAATGCCGATGGGCTATGTCCGTTCCGGCGCGAAGGATCACGGCAGAAAAAACAGGATCGAAGGCAGGCTCGACGCGGGACAGAAGGTCGTTGTGGTCGAAGACCTTATCTCGACGGGCGGCAGCGTGATCGATGTCGTGGACGCTCTTCGCGAAGCGGGCGCGGATGTTCTCGGCGTTGTCAGCATTTTTACATACGGAATGAAAAAAGGGCTCGAAAGGCTTTCCGAAGCGAATGTAAAAAACGTCAGCCTGACAAACTTTGACGCTATCGCTCAGATAGCCGCGGAAGAGGGTTACATCAAAGAGGAAGACATCGGCAGGCTTATCGCTTTCAGAAACGATCCGTCTGACGAGTCCTGGATAGGAGAAAACAGATGAAAGATCTCATAAACATTCTCGATCTTTCAACAGAGGAGATCGACGAACTTATCCGCGTTGCGGAAGACATAATGAAGACTCCCGAAAAATACTCCGATGTATGCCGGGGAAAAATACTTGCGACGCTGTTTTTCGAGCCTTCTACGAGAACGAGGCTCAGTTTTGAGTCCGCGATGCTCTCGCTCGGCGGAAGCACTCTCGGATTTTCCGAGGCTTCGTCAAGTTCCGCCGCAAAAGGCGAAAGCGTCGCCGACACTCTGGAAGTTGTCAGCGGCTATGCCGATATAATCGCGATGCGTCATCCGAAAGAGGGCGCGCCGATCGTTGCGGCGAGGCACAGCTCTGTTCCCGTCATAAATGCGGGAGACGGCGGACATTATCACCCGACGCAGACCCTGACCGATCTTCTCACGATCCGCCGCGAGAAAGGTCGCTTCGACAATCTTAAAATAGGGCTTTGCGGCGACCTTAAATTCGGAAGAACGGTTCATTCTCTTATCGGCGCGATGTCCCGCTATCAGGGCATAGAATTCGTTCTCATTTCTCCCGAAGAACTGAAACTTCCCGGATTTGTCAAGCAGGAATATATCAAGAAAAAAAATATCCCGTACACGCAGAAAACGTCGCTCGACGAGGTCATATCCGATCTCGATATACTCTATATGACACGCGTTCAAAAAGAGAGATTTTTCAACGAAGAGGATTATCTGCGTCTCAAAAACTGTTATGTTCTGACAGCGGAAAAACTGAAAAGAGCGCGCCCCGATATGTGCGTCATGCATCCTCTTCCGCGCGTGGAGGAGATCTCGACGGATGTGGACGGCGATCCGCGAGCCTGCTATTTCAGACAGGCGCATAACGGCAGATATATCAGAATGGCTCTTATAATGAAGCTATTGGGGGTAAACGTATGAATATTGACAGCGTGAAGACCGGATTTGTCATCGATCACATCGGCGCGGGAAACGGAATGAAACTGTATTCTCTTCTGCATCTTGACGAACTTGAATGTCCCGTTGCGATGATAAGAAACGTTCCGAGCGTCAAAAAAGGGAAAAAAGATATAATCAAGATCGACGCGGATATAGAGATCGATCTTGACGTTATCGGCTATGTCGATCCGTCCGTGACCGTGAATGTCATAAAAAACGGCAAGATCGTGGAAAAAAAGAAGATTTCGGCTCCGCAGACTCTGACGAATGTTCTTTTCTGCAAAAATCCGAGGTGCATAACATCGACGGAAAGAGATCTTCCGCATGTTTTCAGGCTTGCCGATCCCGAAACAAAGACTTATCGCTGCGTTTACTGCGATACGAAACAAAATTGAGAAAACATACCGTTTGGACTTGACGAAAGCGTTTTCGTCTGTTATAATATAAGCATAAGAGTTTTTCATGACTGACGGAGTTTTGCGGAGATGACCGCAAGGGAGTGAAAAACCGAAAATGCCGACCGTCTGGGCACACCTGATCTTTTTCCGGTCAAGTGTGCCTTTTGTTATACCCGAAAAAGGAAGGCTTTTTCCGATTTCATTCAAAACGCCCCGTTACAGCCGAAAAGGAGAGATGATAATATGACTTATCCGACAGATATTGAGATCGCGCAACAATGCGAGATGAAGCCGATAACCGAGATCGCAAAGACCGCGGGAATAGACGAAAAGTATATTGAGCAGTACGGCAGATATAAGGCGAAGATCGACCTTTCGATCATGGACGCGCCGAACGGAAAAGACGGTAAACTGATCCTTGTGACCGCAATGACCCCGACCCCGGCGGGCGAGGGAAAAACGACGACCACGATCGGACTTGCCGACGGGTTGAAACGCATCGGGAAAAATGTGACGGTGGCGCTCCGCGAGCCGTCTCTCGGTCCCGTTTTCGGCGTCAAGGGCGGCGCCGCGGGCGGCGGTTACGCACAGGTCGTTCCGATGGAAGACATCAATCTGCATTTTACGGGCGATTTTCACGCGATCGGTGCGGCGAACAATCTGCTTGCCGCGATGATCGACAATCATATACATCAGGGAAACGCGCTCGGCATTGATCCCCGCCGCATAACGTGGAAGAGATGCGTTGACATGAACGACCGCCAGCTTCGTTTTGTCGTTGACGGATTGGGCGGAAAGGCGAATGGCGTCCCCCGCGAGGACGGATACGATATAACCGTTGCTTCGGAAATAATGGCGGTTCTCTGCCTTTCTTCGTCCATATCGGATCTGAAACAGAGACTTTCGCGTATAATCGTCGGTTACACTTACGGAGACGAACCCGTCACCTGCGGTCAGCTCAAAGCCGCGGGCGCTATGGCGGCGCTTCTCAAAGACGCGCTGAAACCGAACCTTGTTCAGACTCTTGAAGGCACTCCCGCGTTCGTTCACGGCGGACCTTTCGCGAATATCGCTCACGGGTGCAATTCCGTCACGGCGACGCGTCTTTCGCTCAGAATGAGCGATTACACGGTCACGGAAGCGGGCTTCGGCGCGGATCTCGGCGCGGAAAAATTCCTTGATATAAAATGCCGTATGGCGGGGCTTACTCCGTCTGCCGTCGTCGTTGTCGCGACAATACGCGCTCTCAAAATGCACGGCGGACTTCCGAAGACGCAACTTGCGACGGAAGATCTTGACGCCCTTAAAAAAGGACTTCCGAACCTTCTCCGCCATGTTTCAAACATTAAAAACGTGTACAAACTTCCGTGTGTCGTCGCGGTCAACCGCTTTCCGACCGATACCGACGCGGAGATCGATGAAGTTATCCGCGAATGCCGCGCGCTCGGCGTGAACACCGTTCTTTCGACCGTCTGGGCTGACGGCGGCAAGGGCGGGGAAGACCTTGCGCGCGAAGTCGTCCGTCTCTGTGAAGAGGAAAAAGGCGATTTCACCTTCTCCTACGAAATTGACCTTCCGATAGAAAAGAAGATCGAAGCGGTCGTCAAAAAAGTGTACGGCGGCGACGGCGTTGAATTCTCGACAGCCGCGAAAAAGCAGATCAAGCGCCTTGAAGAACTCGGTTTCGGCAATCTCCCCGTCTGCATAGCGAAAACGCAGTACAGTTTTTCCGACAATCCGACGCTCCTCGGTGCTCCGACGGGATTTTCCGTTGCGGTCAAGAATGTCAAAGTCTCCGCGGGCGCGGGCTTTATCGTCGTTCTGACAGGCGACATCATGACGATGCCCGGACTTCCGAAATCTCCCGCCGCGGAACGCATAGACGTTGACGAGAACGGCAGGATCACGGGACTTTTCTGATAAAAAATATTTTTTAAGACTTCACGGGACGGCGCAAAACCGCCCCGTGAGTTTTTGTATACGAAAGCACATACAGCCCGCCGAAAGGCGGGCTGTATGTTGCATATTTTAATTCTTATGATATCGTTTTCTCTGAAAACAGAATTTCGATCAATAATTCTTTTCTCTGAGTTCAAAGTAACTCTGCGGATGAGCGCAGGTCGGGCACACGAGGGGTGCTTTCGGTCCTACCGCGATATGTCCGCAGTTGCGGCACTCCCAGACTTTGATCTCGCTCTTTTCAAATACCTGAGCGGTCTCAACGTTTTTCAGAAGTGCGCGGTAACGCTCTTCATGTTCTTTTTCGATCGCGGCAACAAGGCGGAATTTCGCGGCAAGTTCTTTGAAGCCTTCCTCTTCGGCAGTCTTCGCAAAACCGTCATACATATCCGTCCACTCATAGTTTTCGCCTTCCGCTGCGGCGGCGAGGTTCTGAGCGGTGTCTCCGATGCCGTCAAGTTCCTTGAACCACAT
This sequence comes from uncultured Eubacteriales bacterium, assembly GCA_902373415.1. Taxonomy (GTDB): domain Bacteria; phylum Bacillota; class Clostridia; order Oscillospirales; family UBA644; genus UBA644. The sequence goes on from CABKLX010000002.1 coordinate 183,876, forward strand.
CTTTGCGTGCTCTTTTTCGTTGTCGGCTGTTTTCAGGAAAAGCGCCGCGATCTGCTCGTAGCCCTCTTTTTTCGCTTTCGACGCAAAATAGGTGTACTTGTTCCTTGCCTGAGACTCTCCGGCAAAAGCCGCTTCAAGATTTTTTTCCGTTTTTGTTCCCGCATACTTGTTTGCCATGTCGATTACCTTCTTTCATTCGTATTATTTTTCTTTGTAGTAGAGCATACAGTGACAGTAGCCTTCAAAATCCGGGTCTGCGATCTGCTCTCTGAATTCTTTGCACATACACTTGTTGTCCGGATCTTTTCCGACGCGACACGGACAGTAGCCGTCTTTCGCCTTCAAACCGTCCTTGACGGTTTTGACGATATTTTTGTCGGGATTGAGTCTGATATTCATTTTCCGCCCTCCGTTTTCAGTAACCGAGATCGTAAAGAACGATCTTGTTCTGTCTGCGTGTTTCGTTCATGTCGATGACGCGCTGGTTTTCGCTTCCTCTGAAAAGAAGCGTCAGATTCCGAAGAGCCTCAACATATCTTCCGTCAACAAGAATATCAGTGACCGCAAGGAGCGCGTTTATCGCCTCATCGTTTTTTTCGGTCAGCTGTTCGAGTGTATATCCCGTGTATGTCATGACCGTTTTCCCGAGTTCCTCTTTCACGCGCTTCCCGAGATCCGCAAGCGCTTTCGGCTGGCAGAACGGTTCGCCTCCGGAAAATGTTACGCCCTCCAGATGCGGGTTGTTTTTTATCGCGTCGAATAACTCTTCCTCCGTCGCGGCATAACCGCCGTCAAAATCATGAGACTGCGGATTGTGGCATCCGGGACAGCGGTGCGGACAACCCTGAACGAACACGACAAAGCGGAAGCCGGGGCCGTCAACGATTGATTCCGTCTCGACCCCGCACAGGCGCAATGTATTATCGGTTCTTTGAAATTCCATGCTTAACTCTGTCGGTTACTTCCGCTCTTTTTGCGTCATTGAATCTGTCGAGAGTTCCGACAAGGTATCCGGTAATTCTGCGGATACGCTCGAATTTTACGTCTTCTCCAACCTGTCCGTTTATGTTTTTAACCATCGTGTTCATGTGATATTCCTCCGTTTTTATAAGTTATGTTTTATATAAGAAATTTTTATCAGTGATTGCAGTCGCAGGGAACGGGAACGCCGGGGAACTTCTTTCTCAGCTCGTTGAGCCTTTCAACGCTTACGGGTTCGCCTTCGCGTCTTCCGCAGCGCGGGCAGACATCGTCGATGACTCCGGTAAAGCCGCAAACGGGGTCTCTGTCAACGGGATGGTTGACCGAACCGTAACCGATGCCGACCTCTTTCATGTGGCGGATGATCGCCTCGAACGCCTGCGGGTTTTTGCAGGTGTCTCCGTCAAGCTCGACATAACTGATGTGTCCCGCATTTGTAAGCGCGTGATAAGGCGCTTCAATATCGAGTTTTTCAAATGCGCTGATCGGATAGTAAACGGGAACGTGGAACGAGTTTGTGTAATAATCCTTGTCCGTTACTCCGGGAATTATGCCGTATTTCTTTTTGTCGATACGGACAAATCTTCCGCTCAGACCTTCTGCGGGGGTCGCAAGAAGCGTGAAGTTGAGGTTTGTTTCTTTCGACTTGTCGTCGCAGAACTTTCTCATGTGGGTGATGATCTCGAGACCGAGTTTTCTCGATTCCTCACTCTCGCCGTGATGCTTTCCCGTGAGGGCTTTAAGCGTTTCGGCAAGTCCGATAAAGCCTATGCTGAGAGTTCCGTGTTTCAGAATCTCTGCGACGCTGTCGTCGGGACCGATCTTGTCGGAGTCTATCCAGATGCCCTGACCCATAAGGAACGGATAGTTTCTTCCTTTTTTCGTGCATTGGATCTTGAATCTGTGAAGTAGCTGTTTGGTGACAAGCTCCATTTCCTCGTCAAGTTCCCTGTAGAAGGTGTCAATGTCTCTGTTCGCCCTTATGCCGAGTCTCGGAAGGTTGATGGATGTGAAGCTGAGGTTTCCTCTTCCGCAGGTGACCGCTTTCGTCGGATCGTAAGTGTTCGCCATAACTCTTGTGCGGCAACCCATGTAAGCAACTTCCGTGTTGTAATCGCCGGGCTTGTAATATTCGAGATTGAACGGCGCGTCGATGAAACTGAAATTCGGGAAGAGCCTTTTCGCACTCGTCTTGATCGCAAGTCTGAAAAGATCGTAGTTCGGGTCTTCGGGATTGTAGTTGACTCCCTCTTTGACCTTGAATATCTGAACGGGGAATATCGGCGTTTCGCCGTTTCCGAGACCGTTGTCCGTTGCGAGCAACAGGTTTTTCATGACCATTCTGCCCTCGGGACTTGTGTCGGTCCCGTAATTGACGGAACTGAACGGAACCTGCGCGCCTGCGCGTGAATTCATCGTGTTCAGATTGTGAACGAGTGCTTCCATCGCCTGGAATGTCGCTTTGTCCGTATTTATATATGCGGTGTCCGCCGCATTCTTGTGAGCCGCGACGAGAACTTTTCCGTCAAGCCCGAGTTTGTCGTCCGCCTGCGTGAACCATTTGCAGAGCTCCGCCTCAAACACGTCCGCGTTGCTCAGCGTCGGCGCGGGAACTTCCTCTTTGATCTTTTTCGCGATGGCGTAAGCTTCCTCATAGGTGATGTCAAGCCTTACCGCAAGGCTCTGGGCAAGGGCTTCGTAATATTCCTTGACATATGTCTTCGCAACGCCGGGAGCCATTGAATAATCGAAGTTCGGAACGCTCTGTCCGCCGTGCATCTCGTTCTGGTTCGCCTGGATCGCGATACATGCCAGCGAAGCGTAACTCATGATCGACTGCGGCGCTCTAAGATAACCGTGACCGGTGCAGAAGCCGTCTTTGAAAAGTTTGATAAGATCTATCTGACAGCAGGTCTCCGTCAGCATATAAAAGTCCTTGTCGTGGATATGGATGTCGCCGTTTATATGTGCCTTTGCGATCTCCTTCGGCAGAACATAATTATCAACGTAATATTTCGCGCCCTCGGAACCGTATTTGAGCATCGTTCCCATCGAGGTGTCTCCGTCGATGTTCGCGTTCTCTCTCTTGATATCCGCATCTTTGGAGTCGGAATAGGTGAGTTCGTTGTAAATATTCATCAGATCGGATTCCGCATCTCTTATCTTCGCGTGCTCCGCTCTGTAAAGAATATACGCCTTTGCCGTTTTCTCGTAATCGTATTTTATGAGCATGGATTCGACGATGTCCTGAACCTGTTCGACCGTGCACTGATCTCCGTCGAGCTGCTGAAGAACCTTCTTCGTCAGATATTCGAAGTCGATGTTCGTCATCGGCTCGTCTTTGACCGCCTTGTTCGCCGCGTAGATCGCGTTGAAGATCTTCGATTCGTCAAACGGAACGGCTTCGCCGTTTCTTTTGATGATTGTTTTCATTTCTTATGTCCTCCCTCAGGGCAAAACGTACTTTTTTCCCGCGTCCTTTTCCGCTCCGAAGACCGAAACTGCCGAAAACGCCGAAACAATGCCTCTTTTCCCCGAAATGCAATATTTTTCTCTTCTATGATAAAACACAACATCTTGTGTTTGATTGTTTTTTGTGACACTATGTGTAGTATACCACGCATTGTGGACTTTGTCAATACCCAAACAGAAATTTTTTTCGGCAGTTGTTTTTTTTACATTTATGTGTTACAATTGATACCGTCACGGAACCGTCCGCGGGGTTCTTCCGAAAAACGGGGCTTCTCCGCAGTAAGTCTGTTTTTATTTTTTTTGAAAGGAAAGTTGTCTATGCAAACTTTTGAAGAGATCAAAACGTATCTTTTACAGCACGCGACGGAATTTCTTTTTAGGGCCATTTTCGCCCTTCTTATAATATTTGTAGGGTGGAAACTCGTAAAGTGGCTGTTGAAGATCCTTGACAAAGGGAAACTGTTCTCAAAACTTGACAGTACCGTCCGTTCCTTTCTTTCAAGCACCGTCGGTATCGTTCTGAAAGTCCTTCTTGTCGTGTCTGCGGCGATCGTGCTCGGTATTCCCGAATCGTCTTTTCTCACCCTGCTCGCTTCCGGAGGCGTTGCGGTCGGTCTTGCGCTCCAGGGGTCGCTTTCAAATTTTGCGGGCGGTCTGATGCTTCTTATATTCAAGCCCTTTAAGGAAGGCGACTATATAAAAACAGCCGACAATGAGGGCACGGTTATCTCCGTCAATGTTTTCTATACGGTCATAAGAACCTTTGAAAATCAACATATCACGCTTCCGAACGGCGGATTGACGAACGCCGCGATCGTCAACTACAGCGCGGAAGAAACGCGCAGACTCGATCTGCGTTTCGGCGTCGCCTACGGTTCGGATATAAATAAAGTACGCGAGATTCTTTCGGAGATCGCCGAGGAAAGCCGATTTGTTCTCGAAGATCCCTCGCCCGCGGTCATCCTTGACAGTCAGAGTGACAGTTCTCTCGTTTTTATCCTCCGTTGCTGGACGAAAAAAGAGGAGTATTGGGACGCGAAAAACACCCTCACCGAAGAGGTCACGAAAAAATTCTTTGAAGAAGGTGTCGAGATACCGTTTCCGCAAATGGATATACATATGCGCTGATCTTGCGCGCGCAAACGCTTATAAGACTTTTATATAGGTACAGCCGAAAAACGAAAAACCGAAAAAAACGAACGGATAAGCACCCAATGCGCTTATCCGTTCGTCCTCTCGCGCCTGTCGATCCGGCTTTTTGCGGAAAGCCCGATCAGGCGTTCAGGAAAATCTTAAAGGAGAGATAAAGCAGTTCCCGTCAGGCACTTGACGCGGATCGACCCGTCTCATGCCCCATATTTCTTATCCGCCGTTATTGTATCATAATTATGAACATTTGTCAAGTCTTTTTTGATATTTATTCAACGTATTTGCGATCTGTTTGCGGATGTATGAAAATGTTCCGTTCGGTGTCAACGAGTATTATTTTGTGAAATTTTATATATATCTATTGCAAAAAATCGGAATATGCAGTAAAATATAACTTAAAGGATACGATATGCCGTGTTTGTATATCGTCAGGACGGATGAACGGCACGTCCGATTTCGTCCTACAAGTCCGACAAACCGAAGGCAGGTGTTATTTTTTGATACGATACACAGTCCGCGGCGGAAAAAGCCTGAACGGAGAAGTAACCGTCAGCGGCGCGAAAAACGCCGCGGTCGCGATCATCCCCGCCGCCGTGCTCGTAAACGGAAAATGTACTATCGAAAACGTCCCCGATATCAGCGACGTCAGAACTCTTATCGAGATCCTGCGCGAGATCGGGGCGACCGTGGAATATAAAGACCGGACAACTGTCGTTATCGACTGTTCCGGAGTGAACGGCGAAGTTTCCGCCGCGTCGGACGGCGTTCGCAAAATGAGAGCGTCGTATTATCTGATCGGTGCTTTGCTCGGCAGATTCGGCAAAGCGACCGTCGGGCTTCCCGGCGGATGCGCGTTTGACGCCAGACCCATAGACCAGCATATAAAGGGTTTCCGTCTCCTCGGCGCGGAAGTGGACGATTCCTGCCGCATGATCCGCTGCAACGCCGAAAACGGTCTTACCGGAACAAGGATATATCTCGACCTCGTGAGTGTCGGAGCGACAATCAACATCATGCTCGCCGCGACGGGTGCTCAGGGGATGACGGTCATCGAAAACGCCGCGAAAGAACCCCATGTCGTTGACGTTGCGAACTTTCTCAACTCCATGGGCGCGGATATAAGAGGCGCGGGAACCGACATCATCAAGATCAGAGGCGGAAAGCCTCTCGGCAGCGGGAGTTATGCGATAATTCCCGATCAGATCGAGGCGGGAACGTATATGGTCGCCGCCGCGGCCGCCGGAGGAAAAGTCCGCGTATGCAATGTTATTCCGAAGCATCTTGAATCGATAACCGCGAAACTGCGCGACGCGGGCGTTACAGTTGTCGAGTACGACGATTCGGTCGAAGTTTCCCGAAAAGGAAAACTCCTGTCCGTCCGTCTCAAAACGCAGCCGTATCCGGGATTTCCGACCGATATGCAGCCTCAGCTGACGGCTTTGATGACCGTCGCTTCGGGGGAGTCTCATATCCGCGAAGGCGTTTATGACAAGCGCTTCGGCTATGTTTCGGAACTCGCATACATGGGGGCGAAGATCAGCGTTGACGACGATCTTTGCATCGTCAACGGCGTCGAAAAACTTACCGGCGCAAAAGTCCGTTCTCTCGATCTTCGAGCGGGCGCGGCCATGATCATCGCCGGTCTTATGGCGGAGGGTGTGACCGAGATCGAGGACAAGGGCTACATCGAACGCGGTTACGAAGATCTGATAAACAAATTCCGCAGTATCGGAGCGGACATTACGCGCGAAGAGGTATAGGATGTCTGTTCGGTTCTGCACACTTTTCAGCGGAAGCAAAGCAAATTCCGCGTTTATTGAACATATTTCCGCGGACGGAAAAAGAAATGCGATACTTATCGATGCGGGAGCGGGCGTGAAGTTGACAGAGCGCGCGCTCGCCGAGATCGGCTCCGATCTTTCGGAAGTCGGCGCGATATTTGTCACCCATGAACATACAGACCATATCGGCGGACTGAAAACGATATTGAAAAAATACAGTATCCCCGTCGCGGCAAACGCCGAAACCGTCGCCGCGATCCGAGCCGCCGTTCCTTTTCTCGGAGACGACGCTTTTATTCCTCTCCCGCCTTATTCTCGCGCGGCGAACGGGGTGTTTGAGGTCATTCCGTTTGACAGTTCTCACGACAGCGCGCGTTGCAGCGGCTACATAGTCCGTATCGGAGAACTGAGGCTCGGATACCTGACCGATTGCGGGGCATACAACGAAAGAATGCTTTCCATGCTTGACGGCTGCCGCGCCGTTATTCTCGAATCGAACCACGATCCGTATATGCTCAACAACGGTATATATCCTCCGTATCTGAAAAAACGGATAGCTTCGGAGTGCGGTCATCTGTCAAACGATCAGTGCGCGAGCGCGCTCTGCCGTCTTGCGAGATCGGGAGTGAAGTCCGCCATCCTCGCGCATCTGAGCAAGGAAAACAACACGCCCGAGGTCGCGGAAGAAACGGTCTGCGGCATCCTGCGCTCCGCGGGATTGCGCGTAGGCACGGATATAAGCGTATATGTCGCGCCCGCGGACGAACATTCGCGGATATTGGAGTTTTGATATGCTGAACGTGAATGTCGTGTGCGTCGGAAAGTTAAAAGAAAAATACTGGCGCGATGCCGTTGATGAATATTCAAAACGGCTTTCGCGCTTTTGTCGTCTTTCCGTATACGAGGCGGATGAGTCCGATCCTCAAAAGGAAATGCCCGCCATTCTTAAACACTGTTCGGGATATGTGATCGCGCTCTGCGTCGAGGGCGAAACGATGACATCCGAAAAACTCGCGGAAACGATCGAACACGTCGCTTTTTCGCATTCAAGCGTCACGTTTGTTATCGGAAGTTCCACGGGACTTGCCGACGGCGTCAAGAAAAAAGCCGACATCAGGCTTTCTTTTTCTCCGATGACATTTCCTCACCAAATGATGCGCGTGATCCTGCTCGAACAAATATATCGGGCGTTTACGATCAATAATAATATCAAATATCATAAATAAGTTTTGAAAGGGTTTTCCGAAAATGAAGGAGATAAACTATAAGACCAGCGGCGTATGCTCCCGCGCGGTCAAGGTGAAAATAGACGATAACGGCGTTATAACCGACTGCTCTTTTGACGGCGGCTGTAACGGCAACACTCAGGGCGTGTCGCGCCTTGTGATCGGCATGAACGCGGAGGAAGCGGTCAAAAGGCTTAAAGGGATCAATTGCAACGGAAAAGGGACTTCATGCCCCGACCAGCTCGCAAAAGCGATCGAACAGAGCCTGAAATCCTGATCGGTCAAAACACGAATAAATTCAGACGGAGGCGTTATTATGAATTACCGCGAGAATTACGAAAAATGGCTGAACAGCAAGGAAGTCGATGAAAAAACAAAGGAAGAACTGAAATCCGTTACCGACGAAAAAGAGATCGAGGACAGATTTTGTTCGATGCTCGGTTTCGGAACCGCGGGACTGCGCGGAATCCTCGGCGCGGGCTTGAACAGGATGAATGTTTATACCGTCAGATATGCGACGCAGGGGCTTGCGAAACTCATCAAAGACGAGGGGGCGGAAGCCTGCGAAAAGGGCGTAGCCGTCGCTTGCGACAGCCGTCACATGAGCCGGGAGTTTTCCGAAGAAGTCTGCTCCGTCCTCGCCGCGAACGGGATAAAGACATTCCTTTTCGACGGACCGCGTCCCACGCCCGAAATGTCTTTTGCGATCAGACAGCTCGGCTGTTCCGCAGGCGTCAATATAACGGCTTCGCACAATCCGAAAGAATATAACGGGTATAAGGCTTATTGGTCGGACGGGATCCAACTTTCTCCCGAACAGGCGAAGATCGTTTCCGACACGATCGGACAGATCGATATTTTCGACGATGTAAAAACCGTTCCGTTTGAAGATGCGAAAAAATATATAACCGTGCTCGGAGAAGATTTCGACGATATTTATCTCGGAAGAGTTCTGGAACAGAATATCGACCGCGACGCGATCGCCGAAAATGCGGATATGAAAATCGTTTACACTCCGCTTCACGGCGCGGGTCACAGGCTTGTTCCCGAAGCGCTGAGACGGGCAGGGTTCAGAAACGTTTTGCCCGTTGCCGCGCAGACAGTCCTCGACGGCGATTTCCCGACGGTCAAATCTCCAAATCCCGAAAACGCCGAGGCGCTTACGCTCGCCGTCGAATATGCGAAACAGATCGGAGCCGATCTTGTTATCGGAACTGATCCCGACTGCGACAGAGTGGGTATCGCGACAAGGAGAGCGGACGGCGAATTTGTTCTTCTGAGCGGAAACCGCACGGGTGCCGTTCTGCTCGATTATGTCATAAACGCAAGACGAAGAAACGGAACGTTGCCTGCGAACGCGTGCGCGGTAAAGACCATCGTTACCTCCGAGATCGCGACGCGTATATGCAAAGCCAACGGCGTTGCGATAGAAAATGTTCTTACGGGATTCAAGTATATCGGCGAGAAACTCCAGCATTATATCGATTCGGGGGAACATACCTTCATTATGGGGTATGAGGAGAGTTACGGCTATCTGTTCGGGGATTACGCCAGAGATAAGGACGGAGTCGTCGCCTCTCTGATGATCGCCGAAGCCGCCGCATATTACAGAAGCCGCGGAATGACCGTTTATGACGCGCTCATGTCTGTTTTCGGGAGATACGGCTTCTCCGTGGAGAAAACCCTGAATTTTGTTATGTCGGGATTCGACGGTGCGGAAAAAATGAAAAAAATGATGGAAACTCTCCGCGCCGATCCTCCGAAGCAGATCGGCGGCGTCCGAGTTACCGAAATCAAGGACTATTCGGGAGGGCTCGACGGTCTTCCGAAAGCGAACGTCCTTTCCTATTCCCTCGAAGACGGCTCGACTCTGATCGTCCGTCCGTCGGGAACCGAACCGAAAGTGAAAGTTTATATCATGACCGACGGCAGGGATGAGGATGAAGCGAATGCAAAAGAAGTCCGTCTCGAAAACGGCTTCAAGGAAGCATATCCGTGCTGATTTACCGAGCGAAACAGAATTGAATTTGAAGAGGATGTCGCCGAGATCGGATCCGGCGGCGTCCTTCTGTTTTCCCGATGTCTTTTCCGAAAGTTATTCCTGAGAATTTGTCGGGAATTTTTGTGGCTTAAATTTATATAAATAATAATTTTATTGACTAATCGGGAAAAGTATGTTATAATATATCCTGAATTATAATGGAAAACTGTATCATGCCGTCTTCGCAAAGGAGAAGAAAAAAAGAATGTGGCTTGCGGATAAATGGAAGGATTTCGAGGTCGTCGACTGTTCATGCGGCGAAAAACTCGAGCGGTGGGGAAAATATTTTCTTGTCAGACCCGATCCGCAGGTGATCTGGAAGACCGAAAAAAAAGCCCGCGAATGGAAAGATCCCGACGCTCTTTACAGGCGTTCTTCGAGCGGCGGAGGAAGTTGGCAGATAAATAAACTGCCGCCATCTTTTCAGATATGTTACGGTAAACTGAAATTCAATCTCAAACCCATGAATTTCAAGCATACGGGGCTTTTCCCCGAGCAGGCGGTCAATTGGGATTTCTCCGCAAAGGCGATCGGCGGGGCGGGACGCAAAATAAGCGTGCTGAACCTTTTTGCCTACACGGGCGCGGCGAGCATCGCCTGTTCCGCGTCGGGTGCCGACGTGTGCCATGTGGACGCGTCGAAAGGTATGGTCGCATGGGCGAAGGAAAACGCGCTCGCAAACGGGATAACAAATATCCGCTTCATCGTTGACGATTGCGTCAAATTCGTTGAAAGGGAGATCAGGAGAGGCAGACGTTACGACGTCGTCATCATGGATCCTCCGTCTTACGGCAGGGGACCCGGCGGCGAGATCTGGAAATTGGAAGACGAGCTTTACGGGCTCCTGACGCTTTGCGTGAACGTTCTTTCGGACGATCCGCTGTTTTTCATGCTTAACAGTTATACGACGGGACTTTCCGCGGGCTGTATGCAGCATATGCTCGGCTGTACGGTCGGCGAAAAGTTCGGAGGCAGAGTCGAAGCCGACGAGATCGGACTTCCGGTCGGAAACGGCGGGCTGAATCTGCCCTGCGGATCGACCGCAATCTGGCACAGAGAGGAAATTCAAAGATAAAGTGGCGATAATCAAGACCGAACACCTGACTTTCCGTTATGAGAACACGGACAGGGACGTTATCCGAGATATGAATATAGAGATCGAGCAGGGCTCTTTCGTCGCCGTTCTCGGACACAACGGTTGCGGAAAATCAACGTTTGCATCGCACCTGAACGCGATACTTCTTCCGAGCGGCGGAAAAGTGTGGGTCGACGGTATGGATACGGCGGTTGAGACCGATGATTCTCTTAAAAATATCAGAAAGACCGTCGGAATGGTCTTTCAGAATCCCGACAACCAGATAGTTGCGACAGTCGTGGAGGAAGACGTTGCGTTTGCGCTCGAAAACCTCGGTGTGGAACCCGATGAAATGAGAAAAAGAGTTGACGAAACTCTTGAAAGCGTCGGTATGAGCGAATATGCCCACCATGCGACGCACCGTCTTTCGGGAGGGCAGAAGCAGAGGATAGCGATCGCCGGCGTCATTGTCATGCGTCCGAAGATTCTTGTCCTTGACGAGCCGACCGCGATGCTCGACCCGCAGGGGCGGAAAGACGTTATGCAAATAATCAAAAAACTTCATGAGGGGGGAACGACGGTCGTTCTCATCACTCATTTTATGGACGAGGCGGCGCAGGCTCAGCGCGTCGTTGTCATGAACGACGGACAGATCCTGATCGACGGCACTCCGCATTATGTTTTTGAAAATGCGGGACTGCTGCGAAGCGTCGGACTCGACGTTCCTCAAAGCACGGATCTGATGTTTCTTCTCCGCCGTCACGGACTTCGCGTCCCCCTGTCCGTTCTGACCGAAGATGAATGCGTCAAAGTCCTGAGGGATGTTTTGGACGGAAAGTACGAGGTGCGGCAGGATGTCAGATAACGCGCTTATAAAAGCCGAGCATCTCACTCATGTGTATTCGCAGGGAACGCCTTTCGAGCATATTGCGCTGAACGATGTTTCGTTTGAGATAGAAAAGGGAGAGTTCATCGGAGTTATCGGTCATACGGGAAGCGGTAAGTCTACGCTTATGCAGCATTTGAACGGACTGATGAAGCCGACGGACGGAAAACTGTTTTTCAGGGGCGAGGACGTCTGGCAGAAGGGATATTCGCTGAAAAATCTCCGATTCAGCGTCGGCGTTGTTTTTCAGTATCCCGAATATCAGCTTTTTGAAGAGACCGTTCGTAAGGACGTTTCTTTCGGCCCGAAAAACATGGGACTGACCGAAGATGAGATCGAAAAACGCGTTGTTGACGCGATCAGATTCGTCGGTCTTGACGAAAATATTCTCGAAAAGTCTCCGTTCGATCTTTCCGGCGGACAGAAACGCAGGGTTGCGATCGCGGGAATAATGGCGATGCGTCCCGAAGTCCTTGTTCTGGACGAACCGACGGCGGGTCTCGATCCTTACGGAAGGGATCAGCTTCTCGATGAGATACAGGGGTATCATGAAAGCACCGACGCGACCGTTCTTTTCGTTTCGCACAGGATGGAGGACATCGCGAGGAGCTGTTCCCGCATCATGGTTATGAACAACGCGCAACTTGCGATGTTCGACACCGTGGAAAAGGTCTTTGCGCGTTCGGAGGAACTCGTTTCCGTCGGACTTGATATTCCGCAGATAACGCGCGTCTTTCTTGATCTGAAAAAAAGCGGCTATGACATAGACGGCTCGGTGTTCACACCGGAACGCGCGGTCGATGAGATATTCAGATATTTGAACGAAAAAGGAAAACTCAATGATTAGGGATATGACGCTGGGGCAGTATTTCCCCGGCAACTCGGTGATACACAAGCTCGATCCGAGGATGAAACTGATCCTCGTCGTCTTTTATATCGTTATCCTGTTCGTCATGAAAACGGCGCTCAGTTACGCGCTCGCGACGGCGGCGACGGTCGGGCTTATGGTTTTGTCAAAGATCCCGTTCAAGACTTATTTGAAGGGGCTTAAACCTCTTTTGATAATCGTCGTTTTTACGGGATTGATAAATCTGTTTTACGGCAAGGGCGACCCGCTCGTGCAATTTTGGATATTCAGAATAACCGCCGACGGCATCGTCAACGCGACGAAAATGATCCTCCGAATAGCGCTTCTCGTTATTTCGACGGCGATGCTGACTTATACGACGTCTCCCGTTCTGCTTACGGGAGGGCTTGAACGGCTGCTGTCTCCTTTGAGAGCGATAAAGGTGCCTGTTCATGAATTTTCGATGATGATAACCATCGCGCTTCGGTTTATTCCGACGCTGACGGAGGAAACCGACAAGATCATTTCCGCCCAGAAAGCGAGAGGTGCCGATTTTGAAAGCGGCAACCTGCTGAAAAGGGTCAAAGCCGTTATTCCGATCATCATTCCGCTCTTTATCTCGTCTTTCCGGCGTGCCGACGAGCTGGCGATAGCGATGGAATGCCGTTGCTATAACGGCGACGGAAAAAACAGAACACGTCTGACGCAATACAGTTTCCGTTTTCGCGATTACGCGGCCTTTTTACTGCTTTGTCTGTTCCTTGCGGGTGTCATTGTTCTGAATAATTTCTCTTTTACCTGCGGGATGTTCGTGTTATGACCTGCTATATGATAAAACTCCGTTTTGACGGAACGAATTATGCGGGGTATCAGCGTCAGGCAAACGCAAATACCGTCGGAGAAGAAGTTCTGAAAGCGCTGACGGCGTTTTTCGGCTCCGTCGAAGCGCTCAGCGGGTGTTCGAGAACGGACAGCGGCGTCCATGCTAACTGTTACTGCGCGTCGTTCCGCTCCGAAAAAAGAGCGGAGCCCGATCGCGTCGTAAGAGGTTTGAACGGGCTTCTTCCGAGGGATATTTCGGTCTTTGACTGCTGTGAAGTCCCCCCGGAATTTCATGCGAGATATTCGGTAAAGAGCAAGGAATATGTGTATTATATCCTGAATTCGCGTATCCGCGATCCGTTTTACGAAAAATACGCGCTCCTTTTTCCCTTGCCGCTTGATACGGAGGAACTGAACAGGGAATGCGAGGCTTTTGTCGGAACTCACGATTTTTCGGCATTCTGCGCCGCGGGAGCCTCCGTCGGGGATAAGACGAGAACGGTCGAAAGCGCGCGTTTTGAAAGACAAGGCGACCTCGTTTCATTCCGCGTGCGGGGCGACGGATTTCTTTACAACATGGTGCGTATCATGGTCGGGACCTGTCTCGATATCGCGGCGGGTAAAATCGAAAAAGGAAAAATAAAAGAGATAATAGACTCCGGGAACAGAAAGAACGCGGGGCATACGGCTCCCGCGCACGGGCTTTTCCTTGACAGTGTCATTTATTGAGGAAGAATTATGAACGAAGAGAAAAAGATAAAGACGCTCGTTTTTGCGAGACGTATCGTTCTTGTCGCGGTGATCGTTTACATCGCGGTGTTCTTCGTTTGGGAATTTTCATCGCTCAGCGTTGACGGTATACGGCGCTCGTTCTTTGACATAAAACAGGCGCTTTCGGGCGAGGTATCTCCCGGCTCGGTCGTGTTCTCGGAAGACGAAAACGGCGTTTCCGAGGTTTATGCCGACGGCATTGTCCGCGTGACACAGACATCGGCGACCGTTTATTCAAAGGAAGGATACAGGTATTCTTCTTTTAAGATAAGTCTTGTTTCCCCCGCCGTAAGAACGGGGAAGAGTAAGTTCCTTCTCTTTGACAGAGGCGGCAGGAACGTCTATCTCTGCAACAGTTTCGGCGTCATAAGCCGTTATGAGTCGCAGGACAATGTTATCAATGCCGGGATCTCGGAATCGGGAAAAGTTTTTATCATCAAGGAGAAATACGGATACAAGGCCGAACTCGTGGTCTTTAACGGCGATCTTGACGAGAATGACTGTTTTATCTGGGATTCCGCGGAGGCGTATCTGACCGACGCCGTCTTTGCCGACAAAAACACTCTGACGGTCACGGGAATAGTTCCGACGTCGGATTCGTTCAACACCGTTGTTTACCGTATCGACGTCAAAAACGGAAAGAAGTTGTCTTCCTTCGTTTTTGAGGATCAGACGGCTGTCTCTGTCTTCTCGCGGGGTGCGGGCGATGCAACGGTTCTGACAACTTCATCCGTTATCCGCGTCGGAGAGGATGACACGCGCGCCGTTTATTCCTTTGACGGGCTCGGCGTCGATGTGTTCGATCAGAACGGCAGATATATCGTTCTCGCTTGTGTCGCAAGGGTTTCGACGCAGACGGATGAGATAGTTTTCATTGACGCGGACGGCAATGTCAGGTTCACGAAGGAATTTGTCGGCGTTCGGGATGTTGCCGCGGTCGGAGACGAGTGTTACGTCCTCGCGGACGGAACGGTATATGCGTTCGATATTTACGGGAACGAGAAATCGAAAACGGACGTTCCCGACGCGTACGGAATACGCGCGGATAATTCAGCGGTTTTCTGCGTAAGCGCGGAAAAAGCGGTTTGTATCGGTTAAAAAGTCAGTTACAGAGCAGGTGTCGGAGATCCGTTTCCGTCAACCGCACAGAAGGAGACAAGTTTTATGGATGTTGCAATCAGCGTATGCATCGACCTTGTATTGGTCGCGGTGATCGCGGTATTTGTCGCGATAGGTGTCCGAAAAGGGCTTTTGAGATCTGTTATCGGAATAGTCGGGTGCATTGTTGCGGTTATCGTTGCGATCTCTTTTTCTTCCCGTGTTGGGGACAAGATCAACGAGAAATATGTCGGAGAGCCGGTCAGAAAATGGGTTGTAAATCAGCTGACATCCGATCCCGGCGATGTCGAGTCTTCCGAAGAAGAGATCGATTTTGACGGCTTATTTGAAGACAGTCCGAGCTTTTTCGTGGATTTCTGCAAATATGTCAACGTCGGAGCGGATAAGCTGAAGGAAATATATGATTCGTATCTTTCCGAGAGCGTCGAAGTGGCAAAAGAACAGGTCGTTGACGCCATGGCGAAACCGCTGTCATCTTCTTTGAGCCGCGTTATCGCCTTTGCGATCCTTTTTGTCGGGACCTGGATCGTTATCGGGCTCATTTGGCTCGTTCTGACATTTATTCTTCATGTCCCGGTCATCAGACAGTTTGACAAACTCGGAGGCGGTCTTCTCGGACTTGTGCGGGGCGTTCTTATCGCGCTCATCCTTTCCGCCGTTATGAGTTCTCTTTCGCCGTATGTACTGAAAGACAGGACATTTGCGGAAAAGGACGCGATATACAACAGAACGGTCGTTTATAAAGTCCTGTGTAAGGTCAATCCGTTTACACGGACCATTGACTGAAAGAACGGTTTATGAGAGAAAGAAATAAAAAAGAAAGAAGTTTTACCGTTCCGAATATACTGTCCTGCATAAGGCTCACGCTCGTCGCGGTCTTCTGCCTGACATATTTTCTTGCGGATAATCGCATGATTCCGTTTGCCGTTATGGTCGTTTCCGTCGTGACGGATTTCTTCGACGGGTTTATCGCGCGACATTTCGATATGTGCTCCGAACTCGGAAAAATACTTGACCCTGCCGCGGACAAGCTGCTTTCGGTCTCCGTTCTCATTTGTCTGACGGCGGACGGAAAGATCCCGTGGTGGATCGTTTCCGTGATACTGTTCAAAGAGATCTGTATGGTTATCGGAGGACTTCTTGTCTTCCGCCGCAAAGGAGCTCCGATAGGCTCAAAGTGGTACGGAAAAGTCGCGACGGCGGTGCTTTTCATCGGATTTGCCGTGACGATGTTTTTCGATGCTTTCGGCTTGACGAACGGCACGACGGATACCGTCGTTGTCGTGATACTTGCAACAGGAGCGGCTCTTACGCTTTTCGCGGGGATCTGCTACGCCGTGTTTGTTGCTAAACTAAAAAAATCCCAACAGGGAGGTAGCTTTTGAGAATGGTAATGTGCTCACGCTGCAAAAAACGCGCAGCGGTCGTTTTTATAACGAAAATGGAGGGAAATGAGGCAAAGAACGAGGGTCTGTGCCTTAAATGTGCCAAAGAATTGAAGATCCCGAATGTCGATGCGATGATGAACCAACTCGGGATAGATGAAGATGAACTTGAAAACATAACCGATCAGATGGAAGAGATTTTTTCGGATATCGAAGATGAAAACTTCTCTCCGGGAGGCGCTCCGAGCAAGGAACTCTTCGACAGGATAATGAATACCATCCAAGCCGAGCAGAACGAGGGGATCAGCGACAAGAATCCTTCATCCGACGAGCCCGATAAGAAAGCAAAAAAGCAGGGCAAAGCGGAAAAAGAAGCGCCGAAACTGAAATTTCTTAATTCCTATTGCGAAAACCTGACCCGAAAGGCGAAGGAGGGCAAACTCGACCGTGTCGTCGGCAGGGACAACGAAATGCTTCGCGTTTTGCAGATACTGAACCGCAGAACGAAAAACAATCCCTGTCTTATCGGCGAGCCCGGCGTCGGAAAGACGGCGATCGCCGAGGGCATTGCGCAAAAGATCGCGGACGGAAACGTTCCCGCGAAACTTGCGGATAAAGAAGTTTATCTTCTCGATCTGACGGCGCTTGTAGCCGGAACCCAGTTCAGAGGTCAGTTTGAAAGCCGCGTGAAAGGACTTCTCGAAGAGGTCAAACGCGTCGGCAACGTGATCCTTGTCATAGACGAGGTTCACACCCTTGTCGGCACGGGGGACGCGGAAGGAACGCAGAGCGCCGCAAATATGATGAAACCCGCTCTTTCGAGAGGCGAAGTTCAGGTCATCGGCGCAACTACGATGACCGAATACAGAAAATATATCGAAAAGGACGCCGCGCTCGAACGCCGTTTTCAGCCTGTTATCGTCAATGAGCCTTCCGTTGAGGAGACCGTTGAAATGCTGAAAGGGATAAAGGCGCATTACGAGCAGTTCCATAATATCAAAATTCCGATGCTGCTTGTCAGAAAAGCGGTCGATCTTTCCGAGAGATATGTCACGGACAGATTTCTTCCCGATAAAGCGATAGATCTGCTTGACGAAGCCTGCTCGAACGCGACGCTGAAAGATCCGAGATACAGCCGGCTTTTCAGCGAAAGAAAAGAACTTGCCAAAACTTCCTCCGAACTTGACGCTCTCGAAGCGAAAGAGGAAAGGGAGGAAGCGGATTATGCGAAGATAGCCGAACTCCGCGCCGCGGAGTGCAGACTCAAATCGTCGGTCGAGGAGACCGAAAACGATCTGAAGGACAAAGAGATAACGCTCGACGATATCGTGACGGTCATAGAACTGTGGACGGGGATACCGTCGACTTCGATCAAGGCGAGCGAGACCGAAAAACTCAGAGGACTTGAAGAGACTCTCAGAAAGCGCATCGTCGGTCAGGACAAAGCGATCAAGGCTGTCGCAGACGCCGTCAGAAGAGGCAGAGTCAGCCTTGTTCCCCGCAAGCGACCGATCTCATTTATCTTCACGGGGCCCACGGGAGTCGGAAAGACCGAACTTGTAAAAGTCCTTTCAAAAGAACTGTTTGATTCTCCCGAAACGCTTATACGCCTTGACATGAGCGAATTCATGGAGAAGCACTCGGTATCGAGGATCATCGGATCGCCTCCGGGGTATGTCGGTTACGACGAAGCGGGTCAGTTGACGGAAAAGATACGCCGCAAACCGTATTCCGTTATTCTTTTCGATGAGATCGAGAAAGCGCATCCCGATGTTCTCAATATCCTGTTGCAGGTTCTCGATGACGGAAAGATCACCGATGCGCACGGCAGAGTCGTTTCGTTTGAGCATACGATAATCGTCATGACTTCAAATGCGGGTTCCAATCTCAAAGGCAGCGGAACGGCGGGCTTCAATAAGAGCGTTTCGCTCATGACCGAGGAAAAATCGAAAAAAGCGCTCGGAGAGTTTCTCCGCCCGGAATTTCTGAACAGGGTAGACGAGATCATAACCTTCGATCCGCTTCCCCGCGAACTGTTCGGAGATATTGTCCGTATCTTTCTTTCGGATCTCGGGGACGGTCTTCGCGAAAGGGAGATCGGTTTTGAATGCAGTGACGCCGCCGTTGAAAAACTCGCGGATCTTTCGTACAGTTCAGAATACGGAGCTCGAAATGTCCGCAGGGTCGTTCAGCGCGAGATCGAGGACAAAGTTGTTACCGATATGTGTGACAGCGATATGATCCCGAAAAAAGTCTCGGTCGACGTGAAAGACGGCGAATTGAGCATTGTTGCGGAATAACACGAAATATATGCGCTGCGACGGGATCCGCCGCAGCGCCGACTATATTTCACCGATGCCGTCATATACTTCTCCGAGGGAAAATGCGCCGAAAGTTTTTCCGATGCAACTTCTCTCGATTTTCAGAGAGACTCCGAGAAGCGGAGAAAGGCTTTCTTCCAGCCTCTTTTTTTCCGTAAGCGCTCCGCAGTACGTTCCGGATTTTATGCAGACGGTGAGGTTTTTGCCGTTCTCCGAGTAAGCGGTCAGCGGTCGGAACATATCGTCTCCGAACGCTATGCGCGGGATATTTTCTCCTCTCATCTGCGCGCGGAGAAGAAAGCGTCTTTCCGTCCGTTCCGCACACCCCGCATCGGTTGCGTTGATGATATTTCCGTATTTGATCTCAAACCCGCGGTCTGTCGTCGCAAAGCCGTCAAACACGGAGACTATCCGAGTTTTTTCAAAAACGCAAGCGCCCGAAAGACGGCAGCGCTCCGCAAGATTTTTGCAGAAACGGACAGCGGGTAGACAAAGACAACCGTTTTCCGTAAATATTCCGTCCGGGACGCTTTGGCGGAAATCCGTCAGATCCTCGCCGCAGACAGATCGGGTTCCTTTCGGGAGTGACTGCAGCTTTCCCGAGAAAAAATAAAACGGAAGCAGAGAACATTTTATTCCGCCGGCTTCGGAGGCGAGTTCCGTAATATTTTTGACGGCAGATGCGTATCTTGACATCGCGTCGGACTTTTTGAAGTTCGGAACGACGACGCCCGGAATAAAAGAGGTTCTGCCCGAACCGATAAAAAATCTTTCGGCAAGTACGACGCGAAGTCCTTTTTGTCTCGCGCGATACGCCGTTATAACACCTTTCAATCCGCCGCCGACAACGAGAACGTCGGTCTTGATGTCGTTTTCGATCTGCGGAAAACGGAGACGGTAATCGTATTTTTCAAGAAAACCTTTCATATCCGAAGTCTTGACTTCACAGAAAAAATTATTCAGTCGGGAAGATAGATGAAATATATAATCGTTTTTTGCATAAAGATGCTTCCGTTTCTTGTCATCGCCGGAACGGGCGCCGTCCTGTACCGACGGCATAAAAAGAGAAGGCTCGCAAAAAAGAATATCAAAACGTATTTCGGCAGAGATGTCGCCGTCGTTATTTTCGCGATGATCGTCGCGGGTATAGTGTCGCAGACGCTGTTTCCGGAAATAAAGCTGAGCGGCGGAGGGGTCGAATTCGTTTTTGCCGATTACGGAGGGATAAACCTTGAACCCTTCCGAGTGTTCAAGCTCGTTCGCGCCGATTACAGAAGCGGACATAACTACTCTCTGTGGATCAATCTGCTCGGAAACATAGGACTTTTTCTTCCGGTCGGATTTCTCGCCTCTCTTCTGACGGGCAAGGTTTGGAAGGGTATCATGTTTACATTCTTTTTCTCGCTCTTTATAGAAAGCGCGCAGTATTTTGTCGGGCGCAGTACCGATATAGACGATCTGTTACTGAATACTTTCGGCGGTATTCTCGGCGCTCTCGCCTTTCTCATAATCCGCCGAACATCGTTTGCGCGAAAAATAACGGAGAGCAGATAGTTTTTAATCGCAAAACGCCCCCGAAGACGGTTTCTTCGGGGGCGAAATTTTATCGGACGCAGTATCGGAAAAATCCGACGGCGTCAGTTTTTGATTTTTCGGCGGGAGACGAGGTGCATCGTCAGCCCTATCGCAAATCCGACCGCCGCGGGACAGAGCCATCCGAGACCGAGATCGGAAAACGGCAGGTATTTGCTTGTTATCTCTCGGATCACGGTGCTGTCTATGATAGTTACATTCGCATTGAGCGTCATAAACCCGTCGTATACGGCGGGAAGCAGCGTAAAGCCGATCGTCCACGCGTAAACACGCCTGTCGTGTCCGAAAAATTTCCCGAACAGGGCGAGAAGTATCAGAACGATCGCCAACGGATAAAGGAACATCAGAACAGGCAGGGAATAGGTGATTATACTGTTCAGTCCGAGGTTTGCGAAAAGGAATGAAACCGCGCTGAAAATTATCGCCCAGACACGGTAACTCGGTCCTTTTTTGAAAATTCCCGAGAATGTTTCCGCACAGCTTGTTATAAGCCCGACCGAGGTTTTCAGACACGCAAGAGTGACGGTCGCGGCGAGAACGAAAAGTCCCGCGTAACCGAGATAATGCTGTGCGATCTGCGCAAACGCTATTCCGCCGTTTTCGCTCGTTTCGAAAATTCCGCGGCTCTGCGCGCCGACAACGGCGACCGCAACGTATATGAGAGCCATCAGCAGACAACTGAATATCCCCGATCTGACCGTGTTCGACGCGATCGCTCCGGGTTCTTTGACTCCGAGCCCTGAGATGACCCGAACGACGATTATGCCGAACGCAAGCCCCGCCAATGCGTCCATAGTGTTATATCCGTCAAGAAAGCCTGTGAAAAAGGGTTTTGAGACATAGTCTCCCTGCGGAGCGACATCGGAAACGGCGGCGGAAGGCGAAATGAGCGAGACTGCGACAAGAACCCCGAGAAAGAGCAGGAAACACGGATTAAGTATTTTCCCGACCACTGTCAGAATTTTTCCGGGGAAAAGAGAAAAAATCAGCGCCGCCGCGAAAAATGCAAGCGTAAACAAAAACAGATAAAGGCGTTCGCGACCGTTGTTCGGCAGGATCTGTTCCAGCCCGACCGTAAACGACGTTGTCGCACAGCGGGGGATCGCAAAAAACGGACCGATCGTCAGATAGAGAAGACATGTGAAGAACAGACCGTAAGGCTTGCCCGCTTTACTGCTCAGGTCGAACAATCCCGTGCTTCGGCTGATACCGAGCGCGGCGACGCCGAGCAACGGAAGTCCGACTCCCGTGACAAGAAATCCCAACACGGACACCCACATGTTTGCTCCCGCCATCTGCCCCATGTGGATCGGAAAAATCAGGTTTCCCGCCCCGAAGAACAGCCCGAACAACATGCTCGCGACATAAACATATTCTTTGAAACTCAGTTTTTTCTTCATCATTCTGATCCTTTTTTTCGCTTTCGCGTTTTTTGTTATTGTAAATTATATCATATTCTTACTGTTTTTTCAACTATTTGATTATATTTTTTTATATTTATATTTTATTTTGACATGTTTATGCAACAAAAACAGTGCGTCAAACGTGAAAACCGAAAAAACCGACCCCGAAATTCATGTCGAGGTCGGTATCTGCATTAAACGGCAAATATTAAAAATTATAAAGAAAACTCAGTCTTCCCATGGGAACGGATTTTCCGCTGACGTAATAATCGTTTATGTCTCTGAAATTTTCAACGCTGTCGGACACCTTGAAATAGATCGATTTACAGTTTCCGTCGGCGCCTATATCAGCGCGGGGGATCGCAACATACATTCTGTTTGCATCGATGCGGACGTTCGTTTTTCTGTATGAAACCGTATTGCCGGACATGTTGAGAGCGTCGAAAGAGCCGACACAGCGTCTGTTCACGACGTGCGAATACGTTTCCCATCCGCATCTGTGAGGCTTTCCCGCGCCGATAAAAAGATTCATCCATGACGGGTTCTTTCTTTCCGTAACGGGATCTTCCGTTGTGATACGGAAATACAGAAAATCCGCATCATGCGCGACCTTGATTTCTGTTATATTGTTTTCTGCGGGAGCCTGTTTATAAACTATTTCGGGATCCTGAGACGCAAAATCCCTGCCGTAAGTTTTATCGGAAATGGGAAGGTATTGCGCGGTCACTCCGTCCCACTGTGAGTCGTCGCCGTAAATATCTATCGTTTTTTCGCAACCCTTTTCCTCGTTCTCGGTCTGCCCCTTGAAGCGTCTGACATTCCTGATCAGTTGCAGATAAAAAGCGTCTTCGTATCCGCCTTTCATCGGCTCAATATCCCTTGAATACTCTTCATTGAAGCAGTCAACGAAGATTATATCGCCGCCGAGGTTGATCTTCTGCGCGCCCCACTCGTTCCAGCCCGTGACAAACACGTTCTTGACGGTCGGATCGGAAAGAGCGGTGTCCCATTGCGCCTGAAAGTTCTGTCCCAGACGGTAGCAGTCGTGGTTTTCGTTCCCTTTGTGATCATATCCTCTTCCCCAGTTTCCTTCGCATTGGAAGAAAGTTCCTTTGCTGTGCTGAGCGACTGAAACGGACATAAAGCCGTTATGGTTCGGCTGAGGCCAGCACCATTCCATCCACGGGAAGCCGTCGGAATAGATCTTTTCGTTCGGCCATTGGCTTTTTCTGACGTCGAAACGGTCAAGTATCTCCTGTTCGAGCCTGTCATCGTTTTCGTCAAGACGGGCTATGACGACAGGTTTTCCGTTCGGCGCGTACCATGCGTCCGGAAAAAGGTTCTTTTTCTCGTAAAAAGCCGCGTACAGCGTTCTGACGGTAGAAACAGACGAAGAATTTGTATAAGCGCAGATCTTCGGCGGGTTCTTTCCTTCTTTTTGAAGTCTGTCTATATTCTGCAAAAGTTTCATGTAAACTTCGGGATAGATAATCGCATTCGTGCAGTCGCAGGCAATGTAGTCAATTCCCGCCGCAGTCAGCATTTCAAGATGTCTTTTGATAACAAAATCATCCTTGCAGTCATAATAACCGAGCAATGGTTCTCCCCAGAAATGGAAACCCCAGAACGGACTCTCATCGGGTCCCTTCATGCTCCAAAGAGTTTCGTCGGGAGTTCCGTCGAGCAACTTTTGAATATCGTGTATTTTGTTGCCCATATCGCCCAGCCAACAGAAATAGAATATACCCACTTCTTTGTCCGTCTTTTTTCCGTTCTGCGTCGGGACGTATCTGCCGTAAGCGTCCATTCCGCAAAGTTTGTCCGTGTACTTGCTCATTTTTCAGCCCTCACTGATGTCTATTCTGTAATGTTTGCCGCAATATTTGCAGTTGACGGAAACAAAGCCGTCTCCGTCGGCAATTTTTTTCAGTTCTTCTTCGTCTATCGCCGACAGCGCCGCGCGAACGCTTCTCCTCGTACATGTACAGCCGAATTTGAGAGGGGTTTCCGCAACTTTTCTGTATTTTTTGAATATGTCAAGACTGCTGTCCGTCAGTTCGGTCGCCGTTATGAACGGACGTAGGTATTCCCATTCCCTGTCTGCGGTGTGCCTGTATATCTCTTCCGCTTCGCATGTGATGGGGAACTGTTCGACCGAAAGACAGCAGTATGTGTCTCCGAATTTCAGAACCGCACAGCGCGCTTCGACCTGTTGGCTCGTTTTGTAATACTGCGCTATCGCGTCCTCTGTATCCGTCCCTTCGACAATGCTCGAATAGTCTCCCCGAACTGTCAGTTTCTGTGTTACTTCCAGGACAACTTCTCCGGATACCGATCTTTCGGCATTTTCGCACATACCGCGAACGCGCCCGTCGATCTCTGCAATCGCGACATAATTCTTTCCCGCGTCGGGAAATCTGAGTGTGACCGCGACCGATGCGTTATCCTCTTTTCTGTCCGCAGTCAGGCATTGTGCGATCGCCGCCGCCTGTCCGAGCCTTGAAGCGTCTTCTTCGGAAAGGGCATGGGCTTTCTGCATTTGCCGCACCGCGTCATTCAGAAACACGATATGTATGCGCGCCCCTTCGCATGTGTATTTTAACAGTTTTTCTTTCATTTCTCTTTCTTTCGGGCACAGAAGATCACGCGTTCTTTACGCTTGATTTTGCCTCCGTAAACAAACCCCGCCTCTTTAAGTGCTTCCTTCACGGTCTCTTCGGTGTAATATCTTTCTTCGACAGCGTCTTCAAACTTCGCGTATCCGTTTTCGGATCTTATAAAAGCCGTCAGATCATACCACGCGGTCTGTCCGTCAAACTGCCCCCGAACGATCAGCATATCGCCGTCTTTTTCGCTGATATTCGGCAGAGTCGAGAGTTCAAAAGCGTCTCTCGTCTTAAAATCGAAAATAAAACTTCCGCCGGGCTCGGTGAAATTGTACAGCCTTTTGAAAAAAGCCTTCAATCCGCGCAAAGAAAGTATATGATTGACCGTATCGAGCGTGCAGAAAACGATATCGTACGCGCCGTACATATCTATCCGTTCAAGATCCTGACATACGAGGTGCGCGCGCTTGCCGTTCTTTTCAAATCGTTCGCGCGCCCCTTCCAGCATCCTTTCGGAGGCGTCAACTCCCGTGCAGTCGTAGCCCCTTTGCGTCAGTATCTCCATAAGAACGCCCGTTCCGCAGCCGCAGTCGAGAACGAGCCCCGTTTCTCTCGGATGAAAGCGGCGAAAGACCGTGTTCAGATATTTTTCATAGTCGAAGCCGTCGTTGAACCTGTCATAGACTTCGCTGATGGTATCGTATTGCATGTTACGCCTTATTTCCGTCTTCCCGACGCCGTGCGTCTGTTGTTGTCAGGCCTTCTGCGGCTCTCTGTCCCGTCTCTCTCCGAAACGCCGTCTTCGCCCCGTGCTTCGCGTCTTCTGAGTTCTCTTCTCTTTTTTCTGCGTTTGTTGTTTGCAATAACGCTGTATACGGCGAGAATAATAATTCCCACGATGATGACAAGTATGATAATTCCGAGAACTTTAAGTACGGTCAAAACGATGCTTCCGAAAGAGTTCTTTGACTCTTCGGTCAATTCATCGCCTGTCGGAACAGGCTCCGGAGTTGCGAGAATATCGGTCGATGCCTGTAAATACGAGGTTGCAAGGGGACTGAACATCAGATCGGAGTTTGCGGATACGGTAACAGACTGATTTGTCGCCTCTGCCGTAAAACTTTCCGGTACGGTGTCTGTGATGATAAGACTTTCTCTGGGAACATCTTTATGCAGAAGCACGGTGATCGCGCCGGGCAGGGTCAGGGTAGCCCTCGCGATTATCTGCGTCCCGTCTTCCGAGATGACATCAACGGTCTTTGAATTTATGTCGTCCTGTGTCAGCGTCGTATATTCGAAGTTCGAAAAAACGTAATCGAAAAGCGTTCTCGTGTCCGTAAAGCGGCCTTCTCCCGTCGGACAGTTAAGAACAATGCATATAAGCTCTCTTTCACCGTTGAGCGCGGATGTCGCCGCAGTATACTTTGCTGTCTTCGAATAGCCGACGGTCCCCCCCGTCGCATATTCATAATACTCGTTCTTTTTGAGCAGATTGTGCGAAGTCGAAAGTTCCCTCGCGGCGCTTTTATTGGTTTCGGGAACAGTGTAGGTCGTCTGCTTGATGATTTGTTTGAAATACGCGTTTTTCATGGCGTATCTCATTATCAGCGCCATGTCGTACGCGGTCGTGACATTATTCTGCCCTGAATCGGACGTCAGTCCGCTCGCGTTGAAAAAGGACGTGTTTTCGCATCCGATCGCCGCCGCTTTTTCATTCATTTTTTTGACGAAAGACTCGATCGATCCTCCGACCGCTTCCGCAAGGACGTTCGCGGCGTCGTTTGCCGATTGAATCAATGCCGCGTACAGCAGCGCCTCAACGGTGATCTTCTCACCTTCGACAAGCGAAATATTCATCGTGTCTCTCGGCACGACCGCGCTGTTGATCGCCGAATCGTTGACAGTTACTTCTTTTTGCAGGTCGAGTTCTTCGAGCGCGATCGCCGCGGTCATGATTTTTGTGAGATTTGCCGGGATCTCCGCTTTTTCGTGGTTTTTTGCGTATAAGATCTGTCCTGTGCTTGCGTCGGTGACAATAAAAGCCTCCGCTTCGATCTTTTCGTCGAGTTCCGCATTTGCATAAGACGCAAACGGGATCACGGCTGAAAAAACAAAGACCGCCGTGAGAATAAAAATCAATATTTTCTTTATTCCGTTCATAGTTGTGCCTCCGTTCAGATTTCCGTTTCGGATCGGCAGTTCTCCCGACCCGTTTCGCAGTCCGGGACATATATTATGATTATACTACAAATATCCAATGTTGTCAAGGTTAAATACACTTTGAAAAGTCTCGGAAAATGTTCATCTGTCCGTGAAAAACGAGCACGGAAACAAGTGAACGGGTACGACGGTAACGGACAACAGAAAAAATACGCGGTTGCGGGATCGTGAGGTAATATACAGCTCTGAACAGTTCAGCACAAAATGCTCCAACGCAGAAAAAACCGAATATAAAGCAACAAACCGACTCCGCCGAAAACGAAGTCAGTTTGTTGTTAAGTCTGATATTTGTTACCGCCCGTCAGGGACTGCCCCGCATGCTTCGGACAGCGCAAACAGCCCTTCAACGGTACGGATCGCGTTTATCGCTTGCGATAATGTCGGAGATCAGCCTTCATCGACAACGCGAACTCTTCTGTATCTCTCGAGTCCCGTTCCCGCGGGAATGAGCTTGCCTATGATGACATTCTCTTTCAAGCCGATAAGCTGGTCTTCCTTGCCCTTGATCGCCGCTTCCGTGAGGACTTTCGTCGTTTCCTGGAACGAAGCTGCGGAAAGGAAGGATTCCGTTGCGAGAGCGGACTTTGTGATACCGAGAAGCACGGGTGAAACGGTGATCGGAGTTACGTCCTTGCCCGCCGCCTTGTCTTCTTCGTATCTCTTCTCGTAGTCAAGAAGTTCGGCCTTGTCGATGATCGAATCCGCAAAGATCTCGTAAGAGCCCGGGTCGGTGACTCTGACCTTACGCATCATCTGACGGATGATGATCTCTATATGCTTGTCGTTGATGTCAACGCCCTGTCTGCGGTAAACCTTCTGTATCTCCGCGATGATATATTCCTGAACGGCGTGTTCGCCTTTGATCCTGAGAATATCCTGCGGATCGGAGGAACCGGAAGTCAACTCCTGACCCTTTTCGACAACGTCGCCCTCTTTGACTTTAAGACGCGCGCCGTAGGGGATAAGCACCTGACTTTCTTCTCCTGTCTCGGAATTTGTGATCGTCGCGTAGACAGCGTTCTTCACCTGACTGAAAGTGATCGTTCCGGAGATCTCCGCGAGGATCGCCATAACTTTCGGGTGACGGACTTCAAAGAGCTCCTGAACTCTGGGAAGACCCTGTGTTATGTCACCGCCGCCGCTTGCGACACCGCCGGTGTGGAATGTTCTCATCGTCAGCTGCGTACCGGGCTCACCTATCGACTGAGCCGCGATGATTCCGACGGATTCGCCGACATTTACGGTCTCGGACGTGGCAAGGTTTTCACCGTAGCATCTCGCGCAGACACCGTGTTTGCAGCGGCATCCGAGAACCGAACGCACCTGAACTCTCTTGATGCCCGCGGCGGAAATTCTCTTCGCGTCCGCTTCGGTCATCGGTTTTTCGCAGTCTTTTGCGACGATGACTTCGCCCGTCGAAGGATCGACAATGTCGTCAACCGGGAATCTGCCGAGAAGTCTGGACTCAAACGACTCGATCTTCTCGTCGCCTTCGCTGATCTCGGAAACCCAAACGCCGGTCGTCGCTCCGCAGTCGTCGTCTCTGATGATGACATCCTGCGAAACATCGACAAGTCTTCTTGTGAGGTAGCCGGAGTCGGCGGTACGAAGCGCCGTGTCCGCCTGTCCTTTACGCGCACCTCTCGAGGATATGAAATATTCAAGAACGGTAAGACCTTCACGGAAGTTCGCTCTGATGGGAACTTCGATTGCTTTACCTGCCGTGTTCGCCATAAGTCCGCGCATACCGCAAAGCTGACGGATCTGGTCGATCGATCCGCGCGCGCCCGAAACAGCCATCATGTTGATCGGGTTCTTTTCGCTCAGGTTTTCCTGAAGTTTTTTTGTTACGGCGGATGTCGTGCTGTCCCAAACGGAAACTATCTGGCTGTATTTCTCCTCGTCGGAGATCATGCCTCTCTTGTAAAGTTTCTCGACTTTTGCGACTTTCTGTTCGGACTCGGCAATGATGCTCTGTTTCTCGGGCGGAACGATCATGTCCGATACGGATATGGTGATAGCCGCCTGCGTCGAATACTTATAGCCCTGAGCCTTGATCGCGTCAAGGACTTCGGATGTTCTGGTTATACCGTGAACGCGGATGGACCTGTCAATGATCTTTCCGAGTGTCTTTTTCGTTACGACGAACTTGATCTCGGGATCGAACATGCGTTCGGGGTCGTTCCTGTCAACAAATCCGAGATCCTGAGGAATGGGGTTGTTGAAGATCAGAAGTCCGACGGTGGTCAGAACATTCTTTATCTTCTTCTCTCCGTCAAAGGTCTTTTCCATGCGGATCATGACCGGAGCGTGTATCCCGATCGCTCCCGCATCGTAAGCGACCATCGCTTCATCGACGTTTCTGAACGATTTTCCTCTCTTGACGGGTTCTCCGTTTTCGTCGAGTTTAACGCGGAGCGAATCGTCCTTGTCTTTCTCGACAGCCCATGCTCCCGCTTCGTCGTCGCGGACGATCGTCAGATAGAACGATCCGAGGATCATGTCCTGAGTCGGAACTGCGACGGGCTTTCCGTCCTGAGGACGGAGAAGGTTATTTGCGGAAAGCATGAGGAATCTTGCCTCTGCCTGCGCTTCCGCTGAAAGGGGAACGTGAACCGCCATCTGGTCTCCGTCGAAGTCCGCGTTGAACGCGGTACAAACGAGCGGATGCAGTTTCAACGCTCTGCCTTCGACAAGAACGGGCTCGAACGCCTGGATTCCGAGACGGTGAAGCGTCGGCGCACGGTTGAGCATTACCGGATATTCCTTGATAACGCTTTCAAGCGCGTCCCAAACGCAATCTTCCGCTCTTTCAACGGCTTTCTTCGCGCTCTTGATGTTCAGATTTTTGTCGAGGTCTGTCAGTCTCTTCATAACGAAGGGCTTGAAAAGTTCAAGCGCCATTTCTTTCGGAAGACCGCACTGATAAATTTTCAGCTCGGGACCTACGACGATAACGGAACGTCCCGAATAATCGACACGTTTTCCGAGCAGGTTCTGTCTGAAACGTCCCTGCTTGCCTTTCAGAACGTCGGAAAGAGATTTCAGCGCTCTGTTGTTCGGACCGCTGACGGGCTTTCCTCTTCTGCCGTTGTCGATGAGAGAATCGACCGCTTCCTGAAGCATTCTCTTCTCGTTGCGGACGATGATCTCGGGCGCGTGAAGGTCGAGAAGTTTTTTCAGACGGTTATTTCTGTTTATTACTCTTCTGTAAAGATCGTTGAGGTCGGATGTCGCAAATCTTCCGCCGTCGAGCTGAACCATCGGGCGTATATCCGGCGGGATTACCGGGATAACGTCGAGGATCATCCATTCGGGTCTGTTGCCCGAAAGACGGAAAGATTCAACGACTTCAAGCCTTTTCAGAAGTTTGATCCTCTTCTGTCCGACGGATTCTTCAAGTTCTTTTTTCAGAGATGCGGAAAGTTCTTCGAGATCGATCTCTTTGAGCAGCTTTTTGACTGCTTCCGCGCCCATTTCGGCTTTGAACTCATCTCCGTAGCGCTCTTTCATCTCAGCATATTCTTTTTCGGAAAGAGTCTGCTTCTTTTGCAGTTCGGACGCGGGGATAGCGGGGCTCGTTTCCGTTACGAGATATTTTCCGAAATAAAGAACCGTTTCAAGCTGACGCGGCTGGATGTCGAGCATCTGTCCGAGTCTGGAAGGAATTCCCTTGAAGTACCAGATATGGGAAACGGGAGCGGCAAGCTCGATGTGTCCCATTCTCTCTCTTCTGACCTTCGCTTTTGTTATCTCAACTCCGCAGCGTTCGCAGACCTTGCCCTTATAACGGAATCTCTTATACTTTCCGCAGTGGCATTCCCAGTCCTTCATGGGACCGAAGATACGCTCGCAGAAAAGACCGTCTTTTTCCGGTTTGAGAGTTCTGTAATTTATCGTTTCAGGCTTCTTGACCTCACCGTGAGACCAGGAACGGATCTTTTCGGGGGAAGCGAGACCTATTTTGATAGATTCGAAAACGTTGTCCTTTTCGATCTCTTTTTCGGCGGAACGGAGAGCGTCTTCGTAAAGGTTCTGTTCTTCAACGCCGTTTTCTGCGATGTTCATTTCATCTGTCATTATTATCCGTCACCCTCCTTTATTATAAACCGAACGTATCGTCGTCCGAATTCTCGGATGCGATCTCGTCGTCGAGGAAATCGGACGCGTCGAGGTCTTCGGTGAAGAAACCGTCGTCGTCGATCTCGGTCATATATTCGTCTTCATCGCCCATTGCCTCGGAAATTTCCTTCTTATCGTCGCGGATAGATCTGAAATCGTCCGGATCGTCTTCAAGCGAAGTGGAAATGTCGATCTCCTGCTTCTGCTTGTCGAGAACCTTGACATCGAGTCCGAGGGATTGCAGTTCTTTTACAAGAACCTTGAAGGATTCCGGAACGCCCGCCTTCGGAACGTTCTTGCCCTTGACGATCGCTTCAAACGTCTTGACACGGCCGATTATATCGTCCGATTTTACTGTAAGCATTTCCTGAAGAGTATAAGCCGCGCCGTAAGCTTCGAGCGCCCAAACTTCCATTTCTCCGAAACGCTGACCGCCGAACTGGGCTTTACCGCCGAGAGGCTGCTGCGTAACGAGCGAGTAGGGACCTGTCGAACGCGCGTGGATCTTATCGTCAACTAGGTGGTGCAGTTTGAGGAAGTACATATATCCGACGGTAACGGGATTGTCGAAACGCTGACCCGTTCTTCCGTCGCGGAGCGTTACCTTGCCGTCGATGATCTTGACTTTCTTCTCCGCAACGAGCCTGTCGAACTCCTCTTTGTTTTCGTCGATCCACTCTTTGTCTATCCTTTGAAGGTCTTTTCCGCCCTTCTCCGTGTCAACTTCAATGAATACGGCTTTGTTTTCTATTTCCTCGCAGGGATATATATCTCTTGTGATCTTTGCAAATTCAAGAGCTTTCGAGATCTCGGTCTCCTTTGCGCCGTCGAAAACCGGAGTCATGATCTTCCATCCGAGTTCCGCCGCGGCTCTTCCGAGATGGACTTCAAGCACCTGTCCGATGTTCATTCGGGAAGGAACGCCGAGCGGGTTAAGCACGATGTCGAGCGGTCTTCCGTCTTCAAGGAAAGGCATATCCTCCTGCGGAAGAATTCTCGAAATAACGCCCTTGTTACCGTGACGTCCTGCCATTTTGTCTCCGACGGAAATTCTTCTTCTCTGCGCGAGATAAACGCGGACGATCTTGTTCGTCGAGGGAGAAAGCTCGTTTGAGTTCTCTCTTGTGAAGACCTTGACATCGACAACTATACCGCTCTCTCCGTGAGGAACTTTGAGCGATGTGTCGCGGACTTCTCTGGACTTTTCTCCGAATATCGCGCGGAGAAGTCTTTCTTCCGCGGTCTGTTCGGTGTCGCCTTTCGGCGAAACTCTTCCGACGAGAATGTCTCCGCTGTGAACCTCCGCTCCGATGCGGATAACGCCGCTTTCGTCGAGGTTCGCGAGAAGATCTTTTCCGACGCCCGGGATGTCGCTCGTGATCTCTTCGGGTCCGAGTTTCGTCTCTTTCGCGTCGATCTCGTATTCTTCTATATGAATGGAAGTGTATTTATCCTGCTTTACGAGGTTTTCGTTCAGAAGAACGGCGTCCTCGTAGTTGTAACCTTCCCATGTCATGAAGCCGATAAGCATGTTCTTTCCGAGGGAAAGTTCACCGTGATCGGTGGACGGTCCGTCGGCGATGACCTGTCCCGCTTCGACTCTCTGATCCTTCTTGACGATGACATGCTGGTTGATACAGGTCGCCTGGTTGGAACGGAGGAACTTGACCGTCTGGTATCTGTCAAGAACGCCCTCGTCGTTTCTGATAAGGATCTCTTTTGCGTCAACCTTTTCAACAACGCCGCCGTTCTTCGCAAGAATGCAGACGCCCGAATCGGTTCCGGTGCGGTATTCCATACCTGTTCCGACGATGGGTGCTTCCGTCTTTATGAGGGGAACAGCCTGACGCTGCATGTTCGAGCCCATGAGGGCGCGGATCGCGTCGTCGTTTTCAAGGAAGGGAATGAGAGACGTTGCGACGGAAACGACCATGCGCGGAGATACGTCGATATAGTCAACGTTCGTTCTCTCGGTCTCCATGATCTCGTCTCTGTAACGGACGGCAACTCTCTCGTTTTTCAGGCACCCTTTTTCGTCGAGCGGTTCGTTCGCCTGAGCGACTACATAGGAGTCCTCTACGTCGGCGGTCATATACTCGACTTCGTCCGTGACGAAACATTCGATCTCGCCGTTTTCGTTTTTCCTCTTTTCAACTCTGCGGTAAGGCGCTTCTATGAACCCGTAAACGTTCATGCGCGCATAACTCGAAAGATAAGAGATAAGACCGATGTTGGGACCTTCGGGGGTCTCGATCGGACACATTCTTCCGTAGTGCGTATAGTGAACGTCGCGGACCTCGAAGCTCGCGCGGTCTCTCGTAAGACCGCCGGGACCGAGGGCGGAAAGTCTTCTCTTGTGG
Source organism: uncultured Eubacteriales bacterium (assembly GCA_902373415.1). GTDB lineage: Bacteria > Bacillota > Clostridia > Oscillospirales > UBA644 > UBA644. Next base: position 217,056 of record CABKLX010000002.1, read on the forward strand.
GTGATCGCCGCCAGCGGGTTCGTCTGATCCATGAACTGCGAAAGGGGAGACGATCCGAAAAATTCTCTGATCGCCGCGCTGACGGGACGCGTGTTCAGCAGATTTGTCGGGGTAAGCGTCTCGATATTCTGCATGTTCATGCGTTCTTTGATCGTTCTCTCCATTCGGCTGAAACCGATGCGGAACTGATTCTGGAGAAGTTCTCCGACGGAGCGTATACGGCGGTTTCCGAGGTGGTCGATGTCGTCCACCGTTCCGACGCCGTGGTTGAGTCCGAGGATATAGTTGATCGAAGCGAAGAGGTCTTCGTTGCAGATCGTCATCGGAATAAGTTCGGAAATCCTTGTTTTCGCCGCCGCAAGGATCTCTTCTTTCTTGGAACAGGAATCGAGTATCTCTCTGAGAACATCGAGCTTGACCCATTCCGTAACGCCGTTGTTTTCAAGTTCTTCGCGCGTGAACTCAAAGCCGTTACGCTTGCAGAATTCAAGCATATCGACCATTCCGTTCGAGAAAACGCGGATCTCTTTTTCGTCAACAACGATATAAACGTCGAAAACTCCGGCATTCTCTATCTCTTTTGCCTTTTCTCTCGTGATGACTTCTCCCGCATCGATGAGGATCTCGCCGCTGACGGGGTCGCATACGGGTCTGGACGCGGGACGGGAAACGATCCTGCCGCCGAGAGAAAGTTTCTTATTATATTTATAGCGTCCGACTCTCGTCAGATCGTACGTTCTCTCGTTGAAGAAAAGGTTGTCGATGTGGGCAATCGCGCCGTCAACCGTTGCGGGTTCGCCGGGACGGAGTTTCATATAAAGCTCTTTGAGAGCCTGATTTCTCGGAGTTTCGGAAACGCCGAAATCTTTTTTCGTCGCGTATTCCTTTTCAAGCGTCGCAAGAACGCATTCGTCCTCGCCGAAAGTCTCTTTGATCTTCTCGTCGGTATCGATACCGAACGCTCTGATAAGAGTCGTGACGGGAAATTTCTTTCCTTTGTCGACTCTGACGAAAAGAACGTCGTTCGCGTCTTTTTCGTATTCGATCCACGGACCGCGGTTGGGCATAACGGTTCCCGCGAAAAGTTTATTACCCGTTTTGTCGACTTCTCTGGTGAAGTACGCTCCGGGGGATCTGACAAGCTGGGAAACAACGACACGCTCCGCGCCGTTGATGATGAAAGTTCCCGTCTCCGTCATAAGGGGGAAGTCGCCGAAGAATACGACCTGTTCCTGTATCTCTCCGGTCTCTTTGTTCGTAAGACGGCATGTAATGCGGAGGGGAGCGGCATAAGTCGCGTCTCTTTCTTTACATTCCGCTTCGGAATACTTGGGTTCCTTGTCGATCGCATAATCGATGTAATCGAGAACGATCGTTCCCGTGTGGTCGATTATGTTGGAAGAGTCTTTGAGAACATCTTTCATTCCCTCTTCCACGAACCATTTGTACGACCTGAGCTGAATGTCGATCAGGTTGGGGACTGCCTGGATCTGTCGGATCTTCGAGAAATCAACTCTCTGAAGCTGACCCGGCTTGAGATCCGTTGACCAGTGCGCGCCGACCTCTCTGGGATCGAGATTTGCTGTCATCGGTAAAATCAACTCCGTTCAAATTTATCTTATAACCGTAATTATTAAACGACTCAGAGTCCGCGAAGCCGCGGAGCAACGGGAAAATATTCATCGGCGATCGGTTTTTTCCGTCTTGGCCCTTTTTCGCTTTCCGCTTTCGGAAAACGTTAAAAAAAAGTCATTGAAATCGCTGTCAAACAGCGTAAATTCACATAAAAACCGTTTTTAACGTCGCAGATGTGCAAAAATTCCCATTTTCATTGTCATTAAGCGGGTTATTATACCATATATAAAAGCATGTTGTCAAGAGTGTCAAGAGCAATTTTTTCTCACGATGATAAAATTTGTGAAAATGCTACAAGAATTATAAAAGAATTACTCATTTTTTCTCTTGTATAAAAAATGAATTTTCTATGTCGGTGTTAACTTGCCGACTCTTATCCAAAAAAAATAAGGCAACTGTTGACAACCGAAGATTTTTGTTATATAATAAACGAAACAAATCGCGTGTTGCGCGTTTGAAGAAAAAAGGCGCGTTTCGCTTGCGAAGCAGATCTTTTATTTTTCACGGAAGGTGCTTTATGAAACAGGGACAGGTTTGGGCATTGACGTTCTGTATCGTCTTATTCATAGTTTTGGGTATAGTTTTTCCCTTCATCATTCTTGCGGACAGAACTTGGGAATCAAAAATAAAACTCGTGTTTATCGGCTTCGGAGCGTTGCTTTTCGGTATCGCCGTCTGCATCCCGACTCTTCTTCCGAAGTTTAAGGAAATGAAAAGACGCCACGATATCAAAACCGGAAAGATCGTTCCCGGCGCAAAGAGATATCACAGAGTGAGAAGAAGACTCGTCGATCTCGACGATGTCAAAGACGATTATTTCGGCGAGGATGACGGAAAGGATATTCCGCCCCGTCCCGGATCAGACAGCGCAAGCGCTTGGTAAACGTGCGTTTGGCCGCGGATGATCCGCGGTCATGATCATGTCAACAAACTGCAAGCGGTGCGGTCGCGGGGATGCGCCGAAAGGTTCTCCCTGAGGAAAGTCCGAGCTCCCATGGGCAGGATAACGGATAACGTCCGCCGGAGGCAACTCCCGGGAAAGTGCAACAGAAAAGAACATCCGAACAATCGGTTAAGGTGAAAAGGCGAGGTAAGAGCTCACCGGGACGGCGGTAACGCCGCCCGTCAGTGTAAACCCTATCCGGAGCAATACCGCATATAAGACATATACGCCGCCCATCGTGTCTTGAAGGTAGCTGGAGGCGCGCGGTAACGCGCGTTCGAGATAGATGATCGCAGCGGAGGATAATCTCCGAACAGAACTCGGCTTATACGCTTGCAGTTATTTGAATAAAAACCGACAGACGCCGTCTCGGCGTCTGTTTTTTGTCGGCGGAACCGTTGTTTGACATAAAAGGTCTTGACAAAAATAAGCAAATGTTGTATAATCAAATTACTAAATATATAAGTAAGGAGATTTTTGTCATGTTTCTGAAACCCGAGATCGAATTTGCCGAGACGGAAGATGTCATCACGGCTTCTCAGCCCGGTTCTCTTGCGAACGGCGGAGAAAACACGGAAGGCGAATGGCAGCCGTGGTTCTGATCGGCGCGGCGTTTTTAAGATTTTCTGCGAAATAGAGGTTTTTTTTATGAAAAAGAGTATTTTACGCCTTATCGCCGCAGTTCTTATGGCGGGACTCGTTGTCGGTCTTATGACTTTCGCATCGTCAGCGAGCGGCGAAACGGAAGGTGCTCCGATTGCCGGGACTCTCGGCGTCAAGGCACAGCTCAGATCCGGAATTACTTCCGACTCGGAGACGGCAGATCTTCGCATAATAACAACTCTTGACAGCGCGAATTATTCATCCGCCGGTTTCTTTATAACCGTCGGAGGGAACGAACAGCGCGTTGATCTGAAGGCTGTTTACAGTTCGATCAAAGCCGACGACGGAACCGTCTATAAACCGTCCGATGTCTCCGATACGTCCGCTTTCTTCCTGACCTATGTTCTGACCGGCATTCCGAACAGCGCTTTTGACACTGCGATCAATGTCGTTCCTTTTACGCAGTCTTTTGAAGGAACGGTAGTGCGCGGCACGGGAAGGGATATTGTTATCGGGGATCAGTTCCCCGAAGCCCCGAAGGAAGATTCCGAATATGTCAAGTATGTCAAGAGTCTTTATCCCGATTATCAGGAGTCCGAGTACGGCCTTGACATCACATTCAAGGACGATATCGTAGGTATCTGCTATTCTACCTGGCACGATTATGCGAGAGAGTATAACTACGGAACGATTTACGATCTTTCCAAGATACTTGCCGGAAAAGGTTCTTACGGTCCTACAAACTATTTCCACTATTGGTCCGAACCCGCGCTCGGATATTATTCGAACATGGACGAGACCGTTATCAGAACGCACATGACTCAACTCTCGAACGCGGGCGTTGATTTCATAGTTCTCGATAACACAAACATAACCACGGACTCCGGCTGGACAAGCTCGACCGTCGGCAACAGCGGCATCAGCGGCTGGGATCTTTACAGCGCAAGACCTGCTGTCTTCCTCCTTGAGACCTGCCTGAAAATGCGCGCAGAGGGTCTTGATACCCCGTATGTCGTTTTCTGGAACAGGAACGTTGAGGGATGGAATGTCTGCAACAAGATCTACGACGATATCGTAAGCCTTGACAAGTATAAGGATCTGTGGGTTTATTGGAGAGTCGATGCAAACGGACTTGCGAAGCCTCTTATGCTCGGAACGGGAATGACCGATGTCGGGACGACGGATTACGGAGCAATGTACGATTCCCCCGTGGGAAAGATTACTCTTGCCAAAAAATTCAATTACAGAACGATGTGGGGGCTTCAGAACTCCGAGACTCAGAACTGGAGTTTCCTGAACAACACAGTCAACAATCCCCGTCATCCGATCAAGGATACCGCGACCGGCAATGTTTATTATGAACAGATCTGCGTCTGCGCGGCGGCTCAGGCAAATTATATGTCCAATCCCTCCGCCACATCGAGAAAGCACGGAGTGACCTTCTACAAGCAGTGGTTGCAGGCATTCAAGTACAGACCGAAGATCGTTATTCTGACATGGTGGAACGAGTGGGTTGCCCAGCGCCAGCCGAACGGCGGGTTTGTCGATCTGTATTCTCCCGAATACAGCCGCGACCTCGAACCGATGAAGGGCGGCTTCGGAGATCAGTATTATCAGTGGATGATACAGTATATCTCTGCATACAAGAACCATAAAGATTGTCCGCGTCTCGTCGAAGCGGGATATTAACGGAAAAGAGGTTATGATAATATGGCTTTGTGCCGTATTATATAATAGTTTGAAAGGCGAATAGAAAAGAAAAAGACGATTTGCATATCCATCGCGATCGCTTTCGTTCTCTCTTTGTTTGTCTGCGCGGTTTCCGCGTGCAAAGCGAAGGATAACTTTACGGGAACGAAATGGACGCTTTCTTCTCTTGAGATGGAAGGAATGAGCATGTCTTCCGATCTTTTGGCTTCGTTCGGGTTCAATGGCGTCCTTGAATTCGGAAACGACGGAAAGTTCACGTTGACATTGACCGGAATGGACGAAGATGACAGCGAAAGCGGTACATTTACCGTAAAGGATGCGAACACGGTAGAAATGACCGCTGATGGCGAGACTGTGACCGCAACCATTCGGGACGGATCTTTGGTTCTTGAAGAAGACGGCGCAAAAATGACTTTTGTCAAAGAGTGATCGCCCGAAAAACATATGATGAGCGCCCCGTGAAAGCGGGGCGCTCATTGTTTTCTCGCGTTTAAGTTTTTTCGGTTAAAACTTCCGATGTTATCTCAACTTCTTTTTTTGCTGTCTTTCCGTCAGAAAGATCGAGGCTCTGTCCGGAAGAAGCCTTGTTGCGAATTTCAGAAGACGGATGTCCGCTCCCGGAACGATCAGTTCTTTTCCTTTCAGGAATTTTCCGATCGCATATTTCGCGACGGTTCTTGCATCGAGTCCTTTCAGGCTTTTTGAAACTCCCGCGCGACCGTCGAATTCGGTTTTTATCGGACCCGGGCAGAGAACGCTTATCCTAACGCCGTGTTCCCGCGCTTCCTTTGCAACGGAACGCGTAAGCGTGTAAAGATACGATTTTGTCGCGTAATATGACGAAAAATACGGTCCTGCCGGCATGAATGCCGAGGATGACGCGACATTCAGTATCCGTCCCGATCCTTTTTCCGCAAATCTTCGGTAGAAAACTTTTGTCAGTATATGCGGTGCGACAGCGTTCGTTTCGACCATTTCAAGTTCGGTATCGAGATCGGAAGACAGAAAATCCGAAACGAGTCCGAAACCCGCGTTGTTGATGAGAATATCCGCATCTTCGTCTTTTACCGCGTCGCAGAGCGTGAAAACGCTGTCTCTTTCGGACAGATCGCATACGACCGTTTTTACGTCGCCGCCGAGTTCCTTTTTCAATTCTTCGAGTCTGTCCTCTCTCCGCGCGGTCAGAATGAGCGACGCTCCGCGCGCCGAAAGACAGCGCGCGAATTCCCGTCCGAGACCCGAACTTGCGCCTGTTATGATCGCTTTCATTTGCTGTTTATCTCCGTCTTACCGATGATCTTTCCGGTCAGTCTGCCCGCGCTTTCGGGCAACATCTCGGGAAAGTTCTCTGCTTTAACAGCCGCTGTTACTGCGTTATTGTCAAGTTCGACGCTGACGGTCACGGTGTGAGGATCGGAAAGATGTTTCATCCTGATAATAAGTTTCCCGTCTTCGACCGTGAACGATGACGCGAGACGCACGGTTTCGATTTTGGACGCATCCATGAAAAACAGTATTTTCGGGGTTATGCAAGGGAACGTCAATTCGCTGGTTTCCCATCTGCCGTTGCCTGCGCGGAGAGTCTGCGCTCGTGTTCCGTTCAGGAGAGTGAGCGCTATGCCGGTATCGGTTTTTTCGGTTTTGACGGTTGTGATCCCGATGGGGTTGTTCTCAATGACCGCCGTCTTTCCCGTGAATGCGGAAACGTCTTTATCCGTTCCGAGAGGCGCATAGCAGAGCGGTGCAAGCGGTTCGCCGTTCTTCCCGATCAACTCTTCGACGAGCGTTATCGCGTCGATGACCTCTTCCTCGGTATTTACGGTACACGCGACGATCGAAACGACGGCGCCGTATTTCGGCATGACCATGCAGAGCTGCCCCTTCAATCCGTCTCCGCGATAGCCGCCCTGTGCCGATTGCCAGAACTGAAAGCCGTAACCGCTCGTCCAGATCCCCGTACCGGAATCACCGTTTTCTTCGCTCGAAACCTGAGCCGAACACGCCATGTCCACCCACTCTTGCGAAAGAATCCGCTTCCCGTTGAAAACGCCGCCGTTTGCAAGCATAAGTCCGAATTTTTCTATGTCGCGGCAGGAGATATGAAGACCGATTCCGCCTTCGTTTACGGGAGCCGCGCATTCGGTCCAATATGCGTCTGCAATACCCAAAGGCTCAAGAATTTTTTCGTATGCGTAATCGAAAAGTCTTCTTCCCGTTTTCCTTTCAAGGATCAGTCCGAGCATGCACGATGAGCCCGTGTTATAGACAAAATATGTTCCCGGTTTTTTGCCGACTTCGCTTTGCAGAAAACCTCTCGCGGGGTCATCGGAAAAAGCCATCGCGCTCATGACGCACGCTTCATGCCCCGTTGTCATTGTCAGACAGTGACGGACGGTCATCTCGCCGAGATTTTCGCTGATTTTTTCGGGAAGTTTGTCCGGGAAAATATCCGTCAGTTTTTCGTCAAGGTCGATCAGCCCTTCGTCCCATGCGGCTCCGATCGCCGCCGATGTGAAACTTTTTGAAAGCGAATATATCTCTCTTCTGTCATAGGGCGAATACGGATCGGCGGAAAACGAAAATTTTTTCTCGTTGTTGATATATATGCTCATGGCGTGTATATCATTGTTCTTTTGCCGGCATTTTTCAAAAAACATATTTATCGAATGCGCGTTTACATCCGGTGCCGCAAATAATTCATTCATGGTTTTTTCTCCGTTGTTTTTTTGTTGTTGAGAGCGTGTCCGTGCGCTCACGACTTTGCTTATACGATTATACAATATTTCATCCCATTTTTCAAGGGCGAAACGCACATCTTTGAAAAAACTGCTCCATAAAAAGTACACAAAAACATTTCCTTCAATTTGGTGATAGTGCACCAAAAAGACACAATTTAATGGTATTATATATCCGAGAAAGAAAGAGGGCGGGAAATGATATACATTCTTTTGGGCGTAATGTCCGTTTGTTTTGCCTTGCAGGCGTTTTTTTCAAAAAAATTTTCGGATCACTTCCCGGGAGACACTTCCTGCGCGGCAATTGTTTTTTCCGCTCTTTACGGGCTTGTCACCGCGCTGATCAACATGTTTTGGACGGGCTTTAACCTTTCAACGAGCCCGTTAACGCTTCTGATCGCTGCGGTCAACGCGGTCATGCTGATTCTTTACAATTTCGGACTCATAAAAGCCGCTTCGCGGGGATCATATTCAGTCGCAACGGTTTCTTCGCTTTTCGGGTCTCTGATAATTCCGGTCACGGTGTCGTTTTTCCAGACGGTGGTTCCGACTGTCGTTCAGATCGTTGCGGTAGGCGTCATGCTCGTTGCGTTCGTCTTTCTGAACGTTGAGGGTTTCAGACAGAAAACGACGTCAAAAAAATTCTACATATACTGTCTGATAATCTTCCTGTCGAACGGCATTTACTGTTCTCTTCTTTCTGTTCATTCAAGCCTTTATCCCGACGAGCATACCGAACTCATAGCCGTTACATATCTTATTTCCGCGATATTTGCGATCTTCTGGCTTATATTCAAAAAAGGAAGACGCTTTGCCCGCGAGTTTGAGATAACGCGGAAGTCGGTCATATATCTGGTCTTGACCTGCATCGTTTCGACCGTCGGGCTTCAACTGGTTTTGCGTATCCTGCCCGTTCTCGGAAACGCGGTCACATATTCCGTTGAAGACGCCGCGATCCTTGTCATAAGCGTTGCTCTTTCCGTGATCCTTTTCAGGGAAAAACTTACGCCCGTCAAGACCGTCGGAATAATTCTCGCGCTCATCAGCGTTCTGATGCTGACCTGCGGAGATCATGTCCTCTCACTTATTCTTGCCTGATCCCCTGTAAAAATTTTTATAAAAAGAGAAGTCCGTTCTAAGTGCAGGAACGGACGTTCTTCTTTCTTATGTATACGAAAAAGGCTTTCATTATATCCAATGAAAGCCTTTGTGCATAATGAGATGTACCTGTGTTATTGCTGAGTTTTCTTGTTCATTACCGCTCCGATTATGTAAAGCACGGGGAGAACAAGCCCTATAAGAAGGGAAACTATCTGGTCGCCGAAAGAGTTTCCGCCTGCGAGTGCGAGGATTGTGCTGAGAACGGTCATCGCTGCAACAATGATGCCCCAAACAAGGCATGTGGTTGCTTTGTGAGATTTTTTGCTGTTCGCCACGCCTACGATTCCTGCAACAAACTCAAGAACCGATCCGAGAAGAGCAACAATGCTCGAAGCGTAAAGAAGGCCTGCAACAGCGCCTCCGGAAAGATAATCCAATGCTCCGACTGCGAGCAATGCGATTATCGACAGAATGAGTCCGATAGCTCCGCCGATTATCATGAGAATGCCTGTGACTTTGAGGAAATTTCTTCCTTTTGCGTTGTTCTGATCCATAAAAGCTCCTTTTTCTCATACGGGTGGATATCCCCGCACCTGATAAATTTTTATTAGGATATTCCTGCCCTGAAAAATTTCTCAAAACAGTTATCCTTTTCCACTATATTATAACATATTATTTTCATTTTTGCAATAGTATTGCAAATGTTTTTTTGCAGACGCAGTTGTTTTTATATATGATGAAAAAAAGCAAATATAATGAACACAATGCGGCAATGAAATGTTTTACGGTCAAAAAAGGCGTGCGGTTGAACCGCGCGCCTGTATATATGCTTAATATTCTTCCGCGAGTCTGAACCCGTTTTTTGTCGCAACGAAGATGTTGTTGATACCCCGCGCGCGCAGTCGCTTTTCCGTTTCGTCGAAAAAGCCCCCGAGTTGCTCTTTTCGGTGACAGTCGGAGGTGATAACAAGCCCGCACCCGTGTTCGGCGACATAATCCGTTATGAAATCCGCGGGGTAGGGGCGGGAACGGTAGCCGCGGGTCATCGCTCCCGTATTGATCTCGAAAAAAGGTTTTGACGGGATCAGTTGTTCGAGAGTTTCGTAAACGGTTTTTTTGTATCTCCCGGAGTCCTCGTCAAACATTTTTCCGTTCTCGTTGTACTTTGTTATCAGGTCGAAATGTCCGATGACATCACAGCCCGTTTTTTGAATTATCTGTGCTTCCTGCCGGTAATACGCCGCGACAAAACCGTATATATCGCCGCCGAAAAACTCGTCCGCGGCGTATTTTTGCGCCTCCGCGCTTTCGTCAACGGTCAGATAGGTGTTTCCGACTTTGACATAATGAGACGAGCCGATCACATAATCGTATGTGTGCGAGTCGGGGTCGGCGAAAAAGTCCCGTTCCGTTCCGAGGAGTATACCTATCCGGTCTTTGTATTTTTCTCGGAGCAAAAGCACTTCGCCGATATATTTTTCCGTGCCTTCTTCCGACATACACCATCCGCTGTCGAAAGATGTGTAAGAATGACCGGAAAAACCGATCGAGACAAAATTCTTTTCGAGCGCCGCGAGAACCGTTTCCTCGGCGCTGTTTTTTCCGTCGCAATAAGTCGTGTGTACGTGTATATCCGAAAAAATCATTTCTTTTCGCTCTTTTTCAGTTTTTTAAGCACGAGACGGTAGCCGTCGCTGCCGTAAGTAAGGCATTTGTTGACCCTGCTTATCGTTGCCGCACTCGCTCCTGTTTTTTCCGTTATTTCGTTATAGACGCATCCCGCGTCGAGCATCTGCGCGACGGTGAGCCTCTGCTGCATATCCTGTATTTCTTTTATCGTGCAGATGTCTTCAAAGAATTTGCGGCACTCGTCCTTGTTTTCGAGCGAAAGTATCGCATCGAAAAATCTGTCCGATTCTTCCGTGAATCTGAAAGCCATATAAAGTCTTCCGATCCTTTCTTTTGATGATATTTCGTTTCTTTTATATTGTAGCACTTTATCATATTGAAGTCAAGCGGCATTTTCCGAACTTCGTGCGTCACAGCAGCATTTGCGGAATATATTTTATGCCGTCGCAGATCGTCGCGGAAGTCGTTTCGAGGATGCGTCTCGCCTGGTGTCCGTTCGGGATAAGGATGCAGTCCGCATCTATTGCGCGCGCGACCTCGCAGTCATGAGTTGTATCTCCGATAAAGACCGCTTTTGACAGGGGGTTACGTTCTCTCCACAACATTGCGATATTTTCTTTTGAGCGCGCGTGTATGTTGTCGAGCCCGAGCATTTCGTCAAAAAATCCGTCTATCCCGAGAACGCGCGTCTGAGAAAACAGCGTCGTTCTTTCCGATGCGGAGATAATGCTTTGGTGCGCTCCCGCCGCCGCAAGTTTTTCAAGCGTTGTTTTCGCTCCGTCATACAGAACGAGATCGGAGCGCGATCGGTAATATTCCGTCCACTCTTCGGCAAGTACGTCGTAACCGGTTTTTTCAAAGTCGAAGCCCGCCCTCTCGTAGTATTCCTTTATCGGGAACGTAAATATGTTTTTGTATTCTTCTTCGGTATATCTTCCCGATCCGTGATGCGCAAGAAGTTCATTCAGACAGTCAACGCATATCTGCACGTCGTTGAGCAATGTTCCGTTGAAATCCCATAAAACGTGATCGTATTTCATCTCGCTCTTCCTTTCTTCGACACAGTATATCATATCCGCCGTTTATTTTCAATATATTCTCGGAAACGGAAATATATTTTTCGCAGACAAACACCTTGACAACGGATAAGATTTGGTGTACAATGTAATTGAAAATAAACGAACGGAGTACAATTGATTATGGAAGATAAGCACGAATGCGGCTGCGGATGCGGTTGCGAACACGATCATGAAGCGGAACACGACAAAGACTGTGACTGCTGCGAGGAAGGCGTTCTTTCTCTGACCGACGAGGAAGGGAACGTTACCGATTTCGTCGTTATCGACGGCGTTGAATCGGAAGGCAGTCTTTATCTTGCCCTTGTTGAAAAAGAGGATATGGAAAACGAGGAGAGCGAGTATATCGTTCTGAAAGTCATCAACGAAGGCGAAGATGAAGAAGCCCTTGTTACCGTTGACGACGAGGACGAGTTCAACACGGTCATCAAACTTTTTGAAGCGAAAGCCGACAACGCGGGTCTTTTCGATTTCGACATTCCTTCCGAGGATTGACGTTTTCGGGTTCCGAGCCGTTCACGGAGACTGTGTGCGTCCGTGATTAAAAAAACAAAAAATTTCTGCGCAATGCGTTCAGACGCGGTTCTTGTATAAAACCTACACCTTGATTAAGGGATTTCGGCTTCTCATGCGGGTATGCAGGCCTCCCCGGCTTCTGTCGGGACGTTGGAAGCACAAAACATGAGAGCGATTTTACCCCACCTGCCTTCTGACAGGTTTGTTCGGCCGTGTCACTGTCCGTCTTTTCGGCGGATCGACCGGACGGTTGTGCGGATTTTTTTATGAAGAGCGAAGCGCTTTTTCCGCGCCTCGTTCTTTTTTTCGGCTTGCGTCCTCATGTAATGTCTGCGAAAGATCACGCAACGGAGAGTATATGCCCGTCAAAGTGTCGAAAATATATAAAAAGACTTGTGAACGTGTACAAAAACTGCCGCATAACTTGACATTTAGAAAAAAAAATAGTATAATAGGTAAAACAGATTGCAGCACGGACTGCAAATCGTCCCGAACGGCGAAACAGGTCGCAAGGCGACCGTCCCGAATTTTTACGCTCGGAGAGTTTTCTCCGACGTTGTTTTTTCGGCAGAGATCGCGCGATCGTCGCGTTTTCGGGGGCGACTAAAAAAGTTAGGATGGATGATTTTCTATGGCAAAGACAAAGAACAAGCAGAAAAAGGATTTTCCGATATTTACGGTCTTCTGCATCGTTATCGGACTTCTTCTCGCTGTGGGCATCACTCTGACCGTTCTTGACAATACCGGTTTCGGAATGAAGAGAAAGACTGTTCTGACGGTCGGAGACGAGAGTATAAACGCTCTCGAATTCAATTATGCTTATTCGACCGTGTACAACAGTTACTCAACATATCTGTCGTATTTCGGTGTTGATACTTCCGCTTCCGGTTGGGTGGACGGAGCGAATACTCTTGACTCTTCCAAAGGCGAAACATGGAAAGAGTATTTTGTGAATTCGGCTGCGGAGACACTCAAACAGGAACTTGCGCTGTATCAGCTTGCCGTAAACGATGCCGATTTCACGATAGACAAGGATGCCATTGACGAACAGATCAACGCCTCAATAGAGTCGGACAAAACGTCGGCTGAGGCTTACGGCGTCGATATCGACACCCTTTATTCCGCTCAGTTCGGAAAAGGCTTCAAAGAGTCCACGATGCGCAAGATGCTCGAATATTCTCTTGTTGCCGACGCATACAGAACGCATTATTCCGAAGGCCTTTCTTATGATGACGCCGCGCTTGAAAAGTATTACGGTGAACATAAGACCGATTTTGATGTTTACAGCTTTATCTCTCTCGACTTCGCTTACGAAGAACCCAAGAACGAGGATAAGGACAAAGACACCGAGAAGAAAGAGGCTTCCGAGGCCGAAAAGGCCGCAAAAGCGGACGCCGAGGCTTATGTAGAGGCAAACAAGGCGAGTGAGGAAGACTTTGCCGCAGGAAACAAAGACACCGTCAAATCCGAAAAGAAGACCTATTCGGAGGTCAGCACCTCCGTCGGCTCCGAGGGACAGAAATGGATCTCCGATTCCGAGAGAAAAGCCGGTGACACGACCGTTGTCAAAGGCTCGGGCGATAAGTATGTCGCTTTGTTCTTCCTCGGTTCCGAAAGAGACGAGTATAAACTCGCAAACGTTCGCATCATCCGTCTCGATCCGACGGTTGCGGACAGCGACAAGGGCGCGACGGACGAAGAACTGAAGGCTCTGAAAGAGAAGGCGGAGTCTGTTTTTGAAACTCTGAAAAAAGATCCGACCGAGGATAAATTCAAGGAACTTGCTTCAAAGAATTCCGCCGACAAATCGACCGCATCCGACGGAGGTCTTACGGAAGGTATGACCAAGACGACCGCGAAGGTTTATTCAGCGGATCTCGCCGCGTGGGTGTTCGATTCCTCCCGCAAACAGGGCGATTTTGAGATGTTTGAAGGCTCGAAAACATATTATATCGTATATTACCTGTCCGAGGGCGAGGTTTATTGGGAGAATACTTCCGAGAGCAGGCTCAGATCTTCCGATACGAGCGATTGGATAGAGAAGTGTGTTGAAAGCCTGAATGATCGGACGGAGTTCGATTCCGCCGCGGCGATCGAAAACATAGGCTGACGGAAAAACGGTATTATCGGCAGGCGTCGTGAGATATAGCGAACGGAGGCATTAAAAATGAAAAAGTTTTTGGCTTTTGCAGTTATTCTGTTTTCCGTTCTGTCTCTCGCCGCCTGTCACGATCAGTATTATAACGACGGCTCCGACTATGCCGCACCCGGTTTTCAGCAGGGGAAAACGGATTCCCTGTCCGTATACCCGAAGAGCCTTGATGAACTGAGTGATTTTGAGCGAGGTTTTATTCAGGATATATTCGGAGACGGGTATTCATTCTGCGGTTACGATTCCATGACCGACGCAGATAAAGACAAGATCAGGGCGTATTTCAAACAGTATAACGAGGGATATTATTCCGTCGGGTTCGAGAACGGGTTTTTTTACACTTACAATGAGATAGAGGGCAAAGAGACGTATTCGATCCCGTGGGGTTACGAAACGCTTTCCGACAAGATCCCCGAACCCGATTTCGGAGAAAGAACGAAGACGTCTTTTTCGGAGTCTCTCGGATTCACGGCAGAATATAAAAATGTTGATCGCGACCGTGTTCTCGAATATTGCGAGCAAATGGAAGAGTTCGGATTTGCTCTTGATTATGAGGAAAAAACCTCCGAGTTTGACTCGAATGAGAATACCGTCAACCGAATTTACAAAGACGCAGATGTATATGAGGTCAACATGATCTTTTCGGACGGTGTTTTCCGTCTGAATATAACTTCCGTGCCAACCGTTGATAAGGAGAATAGCAAATGAAAAAAACGATATTGCTTCTGACCGTGATAGCGCTTCTTGCAGGGCTTTGCGCCTGCGGAAACGGAAACAATGAAGGCGATCCTTCCGGAACTTCGTTCACGAATTCCTCGGGAGACGTTGTCCCCGGTTCCTCGTCCGGAAATCAGGACTCGGGAGACGTTGTCCCCGGTTCCTCGTCCGGAAATCAGGACAAAGATGACCCTTCTTCTCAGGCTTCGTCCTCCCCGGCAGATGATTCGGATTGGGGCTCCGATGAATTTACGGCAAACGTTCCCAAGCCGGAGTGCGGCGTTTTCCGGAGTAAGACCCTTTCCAAAACGGGATCTCTTATGACGATCTCGTACACGGGCGTGACTTATGATCAGGCAGAAGCATACCGTACGATGGTTGTCAAGAGCGGTTTTTCTGAAAATACAAGCGAGATGTCGACGGACGACACGATCATGTTTTATGCCGATGACGCGGACGGACTCTTTAATGTCGGTGTCGGTTTTTCGGATGGCAAACTCGTTATTATGATCTTGAAGTACTGAAAACGGGAAGAACTGTTCAAAAAACGGAGCGGACACAGGGGTTGCCCCTGTATCCGCTCTTTGAAATTGTTAAACTTAAAGGATGATTTCAAATTTCTCGTTTTCCGCAAGCGGCACGACCGTGCAGTCGTTCGCGTATGTGCATTCCGGAAGGATGATCATCGCGCAAAGTTCGTCTTCGTTTTTAGGAAGGGGCGCGAGATGCCAGATCGCCGCATTGATCTTGACGAGCGTGTTTTTCGGAACGATAAACGCCTGCGTCAGGTCGGTGACGGGCGTTCCCGCCGAAGCAGGGGCAACATGAATGATCATATCGTCATTAAGCGGCATTATCATTTCCCACGTCGTCGTGTGGTACTCGATCTCGGAAACTGTCATTTTTTCGGGCTTTTTTACGAGTATCGGCGAGTACCCGACGTTGTGCGCCGCGGAAGCCGTCAGTCTGTCGGGAAAGAATTTGTGAATTTCGCCGCAGAGAGCGTAACCTTTCGGGTCAGCCATTGTGTAGAACTGTCCGAACGGCGCAAAGCCTTCGTTTGTGATGGGAACCGCTTTGATTTGTTTCATAGGTTTATGCCTTTCTTTCGTTAATATATTTTTGAACGTCTCCCGTTCTGATGTCCAGCGCCGTTGAATCGTCCGCACAGACAAGCAGAATCGAAACGTCATTTTCGGCAGAGTTATAAACGTATTGCAAACTGATCCTGTCGTTTATCTCAAATTCGATGACATAGGCGTTTTCGTCTCCCGAAAAAATACAGGCATAATCCTTGAGATCTTCAAGGCTCGGCTCGTCTTTTTCGGAAATGCGAATGACGTCTTCTTCAGTCAACTGTTTCGTCCCTTTGAGAAACGGAACGATCTCTTTCGGCGCATTTTCAAATTTGAAATAGTTCTCTATCGCTGCCGAATCGTTTCTGTCTATCGTACCGGCATCATTTTTGCCGCACCCGCTTATAAGACAAAAGGAGAGCAACACCGAGAACACTGCGATAATTCTTTTCAGCATAGTCCGGTCCGTATATTATGATAAACGTATTATATCACAAATTTTTTCGGAATGCAAGTCCCGATTGTGCGTCCGAAACGGAGGGTAAGCAATGATTTTTGACGATCCTCAAAAATGCGAGGAAGCGATGAAAAAGTATAGAGGACGCGCTGTCGTAGGATTACGGTGTCTCGGAGACGCCGTGTTCCTGCGCCGCGAATACATAGAAGCCGCCGTATACAACCGTCTTGAAAGACTCGGCGATGGCGATCGCGATTATTGGTCGCGTTTCGATAATATTCCCGATGATTTTCAACTTGTCCGACATACCGTCGTCGAAGCCGCATTTATTCTTGACTTTGACGGAGAAGAAAGTCTTTCTGTCTTCTTTCCCGAAGAGGAAACAGTCGAAATCGGGAGCGGAACATTCACTTCGGAAAAATCCGTCAATTTCATTCCCGACAGGTTCTTTTGCCGCTGTGTCGGAAAGAAAATAACCGACATTCGCGCCGAAAAAGGTGAGAAAGGTGTCGGAAAACTCTGCGTTTTGCTCGAAAACGGACAGGAACTTCATTTTTACGGAATGCTCGGACTTTGTGCCGTCAGTCTTATCGGCAGAAAGGGAACAGTTTCTCCCATAACTTTCGGAGAACTTAAAAACTGTTTGAAGCAGAATTAAGCAATCAACTGAAAACAAGGCTCCGTTTTTTGAAAACGGAGCCTGTTACTGTTATATTATAAAACGGTTATTGTCCGTTTGCTCTTTTTCTCTTCGCGAAAACAAGTGCGATCGCGGCGAGTGGGAGAACAGACAAAGCGGCAAACGGAACGATCCCCGCGACATCGGAGGTTTCGGGATCTTTCTCTGTTGTACCGGTTGTTTCGGTATCGGGAGTCGTGGGCTGAATGTCGGGAATCTCTTCCTCCGGATAGAAAAATACGCCGCTTATTATCGTGTTAGATTCATAGAGACGCGCTCCGTCGAACACATCGGTCAGTTTCCATTCATCGTTTTCCTTAACTGCTTCGTAACGTATCTTCGCCTGAGATATGCCGTCTCCCGTGAATTCTTCATGCTGAGGAACGTCAAGATCAAAGTAACAGTGATTCTCAGTCAGTTCAACCATGATTATTTTGTATTCGCTGTAAATTGAATAATGTCCGAAACTCACGTCATTGTAGGGGATTATCCAGAGTTCTCCGTCTTTATCGATATAAAGCTCCAGATTGAATAAAGCGTCAACAACCCGATCCGTGTATGTAGCCGCGATAAAATCTTGCAGATCTTTGAATGTCGGAAATCTTTCAAGGTCAAGCTTGAAAGCCGCATCGGGTTCGGTATGTCCTCCCATTTCGGCAGTGGTAGGAGGTTTGAGTAGCATTGTAAGGGTTACAATGTTGGCGTCAACAAGTTTTTTGACCGTCTGACGCATTTCATCGGAAATCTCAATTCCGCTGAATTCGGGATCGTCCGGAACGTACTGAGTTCTTACAGACTCATCGTATATTCCTTTCAAAATGTTTGTTTTTCCTTCGGTTCCTTCTGCGAGAGCGGGCACGGAAAGCCCGAGACAGAAGATGACCGCGAGAATCAGGGTGCACAACTTTTTCATAAATTAACCTCTCTTCGTTAAATTTATTATGCGTTTCAAAAGACATTACTGTCGGTCACATGATAATTGACAGTCCCGAAAATATGTGAGTGTTCCGGTATTTTCCCCTTTTACTGTCGGTATTTTTTTAAGATGCGTATCAAAACGTTTATCTTCGGGATAAAAACTTCGGAAATCGCTTTTGCGGAAAGTGTATTTTTACCCCTCTGTTTATAATAACGTTTCAAAGAGAAAAATGTGACGGAAAAAGACAAATAATTTTTCCGCAGACGCAAAAAAACGGAATATATGCGACTGTGTCCGAAGACGAGACACTTTATTGTGGGAATATTATACAATATTGCTTTTTAATGTCAATATTTTACCGAAAAAATTTTCTTTTGTCATTGATTTCACGTTTGATACGGGGAAAACGAACGTCTGCGAAAATTTTGGAGGTCTCAGATATATATTCATATTGTTGTTTTCGATCGGTTTTGTCAGAAAACTACATATGAGATCGTGAGATAACATTTTTATGCGAAAAGAAAACCCGCCGTTCTCGGCGAGTTTTACGTTAAATCAAATATGATCGCGGATTTCCGTAAGCTTCAGTATCCGTGTCGTTCGAGCCAATCGTTCGCGTCTTGCAGGACGGTTTTGGTGTCTCGGTAGGTTATGCGTTTAAGCGCTTTTTCATACGGCAAGAGCGTGATTCCCCGTAATTCGTCGCGGTTGACGGTGTACGGCTGCGCTTTATATTCCGCAATGAATAAAACAACTTCTTTGACGTTTCCGTTCGGAAGACGGTAATTGACCGTTTCCCTGAATCCGGGAACGATCTTCGCGTCAATGCCTGTCTCTTCTTTAATTTCGCGAAGCGCCGTCTCCTGTTCGGTCTCGTCGTCTTCGACATGACCTTTCGGCAGACCGAAGTAATTTGATTCCACTATCAGGTATTTTTTTATGCCTTTTTCAACTGTGAACAGCACCGCACCGCAGGATTTCTCGTGAAGCATCTTTTCATCCGATCCCGATCCGAACACATAGTTACTTGTTCCGACCGAATTTTCTCCCGTTTTCGGAAATCAAAAAAGTGTGATATATATTTCCGAAAACTCTTTCCGAAAATATTATATCACACTTTTTTCACAAATGCAAGACCTGAATGACAAATTGAACCGTGTCACGGAAAAGTTCTTTCGCTACGGCCGAAAAACAATTCGTTTATTCCGATCTTAACGCTTCGACGGGATCTTTTTTCGCTGCGATTTTTGCCGGAAGAAGTCCCGCGATCATTGTCAGCAGAACGCTTATGACAACAAGAATAATGCCTCCGATCGCCGGCAACGCCGCCGAAAGATCTCCGATGCCCGTCAGATGATGAATTATGGCGTTGATCGGGATGCAGAGCAGAAGAGTGACCGCGATACCGAGAACTCCGGAGGAAAGTCCGACCATGAATGTTTCGGCGTTGAAAACTCTTGAAATATCGCGTTTCGACGCTCCGATCGAGCGCAGAATACCGATCTCTTTCGTTCTCTCGATTACCGAGATGTAAGTGATTATTCCGATCATGATCGACGAAACGATCAGGGAGATAGCCACGAATGCCATGAGAACATACGATATCGCGCTGATGATGGTCGTTACGCTCGACATCAGAAGAGCGATGTAATCGGTATATTTAATCTGCGACTGTTCGTCTTTCCCTTCATTGTACCGTTCGATTGCTTCCGCAACTTTATCCTTATCCGCAAAGGTTGAGATATAAATATCTATCGTATCCGGACTGTCGGGATCGACATAGCCGAGTTTTTCGAGATTCTTTTCATAGGTCGAGTCCGAAAGCGTTGCGGGCAGTATATATTCGTACATCATCAGATAGTCGGCATTCGTGAACTCGGCGTTGTCAAACAACGCGCAAAGCTGTTGCGTCGGATACTGCGAAAGCGTCGCTTTTACCTGCGCTGCATACTGAGCCGCATATTGCGCGGAAAAGATCTTTTCCGCATTCTCTTTCAGTTCGCCGTCGCTCATATCCGCGATATAGTCGTCAAGCGTGCTCTCTTCGACCTGCATCTGTTGCGCGATCGCAGTCTTGACGGCTTGTTCCATACTCTCTCGCGTCTGTTCCTGCATCATGTCTCCGACGACCTTCTGCATTTCTTCTTCGGAGGGCATGCTCATTATGCTGATATATACAACCGCTTTTTCAGTGTCGCTCAGTCCGCTCAGATAATCCGTAACAGCCGAGATCTTCTCTGCGTCGGGTATCTGTTCGTCGGAGGGGAAAGGGAGGTTTTTGAGAATGTCGGTGTTCTTGTTTTCGAGCTGATCGCGAACTATCTGCGAATCGTTCGTGTTTTCGATCACATAGTCCGTCAATTTTGATGTGTAGGCAAGGCCTCCTTTTATCATTGCTGCCGCTGCGTCTTCCCTCGGCTTGATGATCCCAACGATCTTCAATGAAGTTGATTTGTTGGAATAAAGATATTCAAGTCCCGCTTCTGTGGCTCTCAGATCTGTGTAAGTTTTGCTTTCGGCGTCAAACGTGTAACAGTCGGATGCGAGTATCAGTTTCGGACTGATATTCATTATATCCTCGTAACTCCACGAGAGCTGTTCGATGTTTACGACGCCCCCGTCCATATATTTGTTGAACTCTTCTTTGAATTTATCAAGAGTTTTGAGACCGAGAGCATACGTCGTGAAGTCGTTTATCTCATTGTTCTTGCTGAGAACGAGAACGACCTCGTCGTAGTTTTCCGGCCATGAACCCGCGACAATGTCGTACTGCCCCTTTACAACGTCGCTGACCGCCTGCCCGTTTTCTCCGGGGAGAAGCTGCGACCACATTTCAAGCGCGTCGTAATATGTCGCCATGATTTCCGCTCCCGCGATGTCTCCGTACATATACTGCATCAGCGATTGTATGTCCGATTTGCTGATCGATCCGGTTGCGTCTTTTGTATATATCCCGAGATCCGCATTGTAACCGTAGCGTATGCCTGTCAGATATTCATCCATTCCGCTGTTTCCTCCTTCGAGAAATTCGCGGAAACTCTTCGTGTCGTTGACGGATTTGTTCGGATTGTTTAATTTGTTCATCATCTCGTACATCGCCGAGTTTGCGTAGACTTTGTCGTTTTCATGCTCTCCGCTTTCGGCTTTGTCTGTCAGAGTTGAAAGCATTGATGTCATGTCAACGGATTCCGCCTCGATCGTTATCGGATAAGATGTGAGCGTATCTTCCTGCACCCGTGCTATGTAATTGTTAACCCCGGTGGATACGGACAGTATCAGCGCAATGCCGATGATTCCGATACTTCCTGCGAAAGCGGTCAGGATCGTTCTTCCCTTTTTGGTGATAAGATTGTTGCGCGAAAGCGCGAGTGCGGTGAAAAAGGACATCGAAGGCTTTTTAACCTTTTTCTGCTCTTTCTTGCTCAACGGTTCGGTCTTTTCATCACTTTCGTAAGGCGCCGAATCCGATATGATCTTGCCGTCGAAAAGTTTGATCGTTCTCGTCGAATACTTTTCCGCGAGTTCGGGATTATGCGTGACCATGACGACAAGCTTATCTTTTGCGACTTGCTTTAACAACTCCATGATCTGAACGCTCGTTTCGGAGTCGAGAGCTCCGGTCGGCTCATCGGCGAGCAATATGTCGGGATCGTTGACGAGCGCGCGTGCGATCGCAACTCTTTGCATTTGTCCTCCCGACATCTGGTTCGGCTTCTTTTTCAACTGATCTCCGAGTCCGACTTTTTCGAGCGCTTCGATCGCTCTTTTCCTTCTTTCGGCTTTCGGAACACCGGAAAGCGTCAGTGCGAGTTCTACGTTTGAAAGAACCGTCTGGTGGGGGATAAGGTTATAACTTTGGAATACAAAACCGACGGAGTGGTTTCTGTAAGTATCCCAATCCCTGTCTTTGAACTCTTTTGTGGAGCGACAGTTGATGATAAGGTCTCCGGATGTGTAGCGGTCAAGCCCGCCGATTATATTCAGCAGCGTGGTCTTTCCGCAGCCGGACGGACCGAGTATCGCAACAAATTCGTTTTCACGGAATTCGATGTCTATGCCTCTGAGCGCATGAACCTCGGTATCACCGGTTTTATAATCCTTCACGATGTTTTTCAGCGATAACATAATCTTTCTCCGAATCTTATAGAGTAAAACCATTTTAACATTGTATTTTAGATTTTTCTTGTCCTAATAAAATACATTTTATGGATTTTCCGTTATTGACTTTTTGTTTGGCAGGTGTTATAATTTATTAAAAGGGGATCGCTCACATGAACAATAAATTAACAGAATCCGACATAAAAGAAATGAAAGATGAGCTCCATTACCGCATTTGCGAACTTCGCGGAGAACTTCTGAAAGAGGTCAAACGCACCCGTGAATACGGAGATCTTTCGGAAAACGCCGAATATAAATGCGCGAAACAGGAGCAGAACAAAAATGAGCGCCGAATACGGTATCTGACGAAAATGATCGATACCGCCGAAGTCATCGACGATTTTACCGTCGGGGACGGTATCGGGATTTTCAGCCGTGTTACATTATATTTTGAGGATGACGATGAAGAACAGACGGTGCTTCTCGTTTCGACCGTCAACATAGATATTGACAAAGATATGATAAGCGTCGAGTCTCCTGTCGGGCGGGCGCTGATGGGACATAAAGAGGGAGATCGAGTGACTGTAAGCCTGAAAAACGGCGGCGGTTACGACGTCATTGTGAGAAAAGTCGAACAGACCGATCACGGCAGACCTGTGTCGGACAACGACTCTGAGGAGGTGCGCTCTTGAAACTTGTACTTTTGACGGCTTTCGGCGTCGGCGGCGCGACCGTTATCGGCGCATTGATCGGCTTTGCTTTTAAGAAAATATCGCATAAGTTCAGCGATATTATACTCGGTTTTGCCGCGGGCGTTATGCTTGCCGCGGCTGTTCTGGGACTTATAATACCTTCAATTGAGCGCGGAGGAAAGTTTTCCGTTCTCGTCACGGTTGTCGGTATCTTTTGCGGAGCGCTGTGCCTGAATGTCATCGACCGCCTTGTTCCGCATCTTCACAAACTTGCGGGAACCGACAGCGAAACTCACCCTCACGGCAATTCCGCCGTCGATAAGGTCATGCTCTTCGTTCTTGCGATCGCGATCCACAACTTTCCCGAGGGTATAGCCGCGGGTATCGGTTTCGGCTCCGGAAACACTGCCGAAGCGCTGACCGTCGCGGGCGGTATCGCCCTTCAAAATATTCCCGAGGGAATGGTCGTTATCGCTCCGATGCTTGCCGCAGGTATCAGCAGGAGAAGAACTCTTCTGATCGCTCTTTCAACCGGGCTCATCGAGGTTGTCGGGACGCTTGTCGGATATCTTGCGGTCCGCATATCGACAGTGATCCTTCCGTTTGCGCTTGCCTTTGCCGGAGGAACGATGCTGTATATCATAAGCGACGAGATGATCCCCGAAACGCACTCACACGGGTGTGAGCGGGGAGCCACTTATGCGTTGCTCGTCGGTTTCTGTCTGATGTTGGTGGTGGATTTTTATTTGGGTTGATTTTTTTTCTGTCGTATCGGTATATATAATGCCCGCGGATCATTCCGCGGGCATATGATTTCAGTTTTTTTCTTCTTCTCTCATCATCTCTACAACGGATCTGAGCAAGCCCGCGTGCCCTCCCGCGCCTGCGGCGTGGAACGCTATGACATGAGGATTTCCGATTTTGAAAACAACGTTCTGATCACCCGCGCCTGCGAGATAAAACTCGTTGTCTTTCATGTATGCAGTCTTCTGAACGGCATAACCGTAGCCTCCGAAGTTATCAACTTTAAGAACGTTTGTCGCAAGTTTTATCCATTCTTCGGACAGGTATCGCTTGCCCTCGTATACGCCGTTGTTCGCATAGATCATTCCGAGTTTCGCCATGTCGCGTGTTCTCATCGAAAGCGCGGTGCCGCCGAAAGAGTGTCCCTGCGGACATCTGCTCCACGAAACAAATTCGAAATGAAGCGGATTGAACAGATTTTTGAGTGCCCATTCGTCAACCGGCATACCGACGACTTTTTCGATTATGCGGGAAATAACATAGTAGTTGCTGTCGCAATAAACGATCTCTTTTCCGATTTCGTAAGGAAGTTTGTCTTCAAATATGTAGCAAAGAAAATCTTTGTCTCCCGGTTCGCAAAGGTCAATATGTTTGTTCCACTGCCCTCCGCCCGAACCTCCGTTTCTGTGCTGCAACATATTTTCAAGCGTCACGTCATACCACTTCGGGTCTACGTCATCGGGGAAAAATTCGGAAAGATAGTCTGCAACTTTGTCGGTTTCGCGGATAAGCCCTTTATCGCGGAGCATTCCGAACACCATCGAGACCACGCATTTCGTTATCGAATACGAAAAATGTGTCGGTTCCGACGGAAGGAAAGTTCTGTCGTCGACATTATCGCCTTTGATTTCGCACATCTCGAACACATTGTATCCGTATTCAATGCATTCGGCGGTCATTTTGTCGAGAACGGACATTCCGAGAGACATATTTCCGAAAAATTCGGGCTTGTGAAATGCCGGAACGGGGTTTTCGATCCTGTTCCATGTCAGATAAACATCTTTGTCTTCACAGCAGAACTGGAAATTTCCTCTGAAATTTCTTTCCGTTGTCCGGAAGTGTTTATCAACGAAATTGAAAGGAATGAAAAACTTGATCTTCCATCCGTTTTCGCCGATATATTTTTCCGTTTCAAAAAAATCGTCGCTGTGAGGAATATATGTTCTGTCAGCTCCGTTCGGTCCCTTTTGCACGAGAAGCGCGCCGCCGAGACTTTGCTCAAAATTCAGATAATTTCCCGCCTCGTCGGGACAGGGTGCAAGGAAAAATTCGACGCAACTGTCCGTCCATGCGGGCTGATTTGCATGGCTGTATTTTGTTACGGGATTTTTCTCGTCTCCCTCAAATCTAACCGTCAATCCGTATTTGGTGCAGACACCCTGCGCGGTCACGTTGATCTTTTCCGCATCTTTCCCGCAAAAATTGTCGTTGTCGAGAACGGCTTTTTCGATATCGTTCCAAACGGGCGAGTCAAGAGAAGGTTTTTCGTCGATGAATTTAAAAGTGTAGTTTTTCATTGTATATACCCCGGCTCTCGGTTTTTTTATATATTATCATTTATGCCGCGTTTTTGCAAGTGCTTTTTGCGAGTTTTTGCGATGCGTCATTTTTTTGTCAAATAATCTCAGATCAGGAGAGCGGCTTTTCGGTAAAAAAATCCCCGACGCCCGTGCGTCGGGGAAACGGTTGCGAAAAGTTATTCTTCGCTCTTCTTTCTGCCTGCGAGCAGTATGTATGCGAGCGCCGCCAATGCCCCTCCGACCAACGGAGCGACAATGAAAAGCCATACGTTTGAAAGCGCGGCTCCGCCGGTGAACAGCGCCGGACCGAAACTCCTTGCCGGATTGACGGAAGTGCCGGTGAATTTGATTCCGAAAAGGTGCACGAGCGTCAGCGAAAGTCCGATAACAACTCCCGCAATATTTTCGTATTTCTTTTTCGCCGTGACGCCGAGAACGGCAAGCACGAAAACGAAGGTCAGCGCGACCTCGACGGCAATCGTTCTGATCGGGCTGCTGTAAAACAAATGGTTCGCGCCGTAGCCGACCGCCTCATGATATTCTGCGGGGATGATAATCCAAAACAGCCCCGAAGCGGCAATTCCTCCCGCAAACTGAGCGATCACATATCCGATGAAATCACGGATGCCCATTCTGCCCGAGATGAGCATCGCCAAAGAGACCGCGGGGTTAATGTGACAGCCTGAAACATTTCCGATCGAATAAGCCATCGCGACGATAACGAGACCGAACGCAAGCGCCGTCGGAACGATCGAGCCCTTTGTTATCGCCGCAACGCCGCAGGCAATGAAAACAAGGGTTCCCGTTCCGAGAAATTCCGCAAAATACTTTCTGAAAGAGTTCATTTCCGTGTCCTCCCGAAAATTGTTGAAAAAAGAGATCCGCAACTATTGATTTACGGATCTCTTATTCAATTATACAACTCTTTTACAGATTTGTCAATATTTACTTGGATTTCTTTTTAAGACTCGGTCTTACGATCGCATTTACAATAATTCCGAGGATAAGCGCACAAGCAACCGCAGTGAGTGTAACGGTGTGGCCGCCTCCGATGCTGAAGCTTACGGTAAGTCCGCCGATACCGGAGATGAGAATGACCGCAACGGTGAAGAGGTTCGCGTTGTCGTTGAGATCCACATCCTGGATCATTTTAAGACCGCTGACCGCGATGAAACCGTAGAGCGTCATGCAAACGCCGCCCATTACGCAGTTCGGAATGCTTG
This sequence comes from uncultured Eubacteriales bacterium, assembly GCA_902373415.1. Taxonomy (GTDB): domain Bacteria; phylum Bacillota; class Clostridia; order Oscillospirales; family UBA644; genus UBA644. Next base: position 243,341 of record CABKLX010000002.1, read on the forward strand.
CAAGAAATACTACGAACGGAGTAAAGAACGAAATCGCCATGCACATGATAGCGGTTGCAAAAATAGTTACAACAGAAGCGTTACCGGTGATTGCAACGCAGCCTACGGATTCGCCGTAAGTCGTGTTCGGGCAACCTCCGAAGAGTGCGCCTGCGATAGAGCCTACACCGTCGCCGAGAAGCGTTCTGTGAAGACCCGGGTCTTCCGTAAGATCCTGTCCGATGATGGATGAAAGGTTCTTGTGGTCTGCAATGTGTTCCGCAAATACTACAAATGCGACGGGAACGTATGCGAAAGCAACGGTTGCTATGTATCCTGCATTGATTTCTTTAAATCCGCCGCCGATAAGTGCATCGATGAAAGTGAATTTTGGGAGTTCAAGAAGACCGAATGCGAATTTTGAATTATCAAATACCGCGGTAAATGCATTGAAATCAATAAGTTGGAGTGCTACGTTATTGGTCTTGATTCCGATAACTGTGAATATTGCAGCTGCCGCATATCCCGCAAGGATACCGATGATGAACGGAATGAGTTTTGCCATTTTCTTGCCGTATACGGAGCAAAGGATAACAACGAGAAGTGTGATAAGTCCGCAGAGAAGCGCAATATAGGGATTTGCGAGAGAGTTGCCGTCCGCATCAACGACTTTACCTTTCCAAAGGTCGGAAACCGCATTGCCTGCGAGTGAAAGACCGATGATGGAAACGGTGGGACCGATAACTGCGGCAGGCATAAGTTTGTTTATCCATTTAACGCCTGTGAATTTAACGATGATTGCGATAACGACATATACAATACCTGCAAACGCCGCGCCGATTATGAGACCCATAAAGCCCATTTTTGCGGAAGCCGCACCTGCAAATGCCGCAAACATAGAACCTATGAAAGCGAAAGACGAACCGAGGAAAACGGGGCTACGGAATTTGGTGAAGAGCAGGTAAACTATCGTTCCGATACCTGCACCGAAAAGTGCCGCCGCTTGGCTCATGCCGTTGCCTACGATTGACGGAACCGCTATTGTTGCCGCAAGGATCGCAAGCACCTGCTGGAATGCAAAGACGATTGTTTTGCCGAGACCCGGTCTGTCTTTGACTTTGTAGATGAGATCCATAAAGAAATCCTCCCGAAAAAATTTGTTGTATATAATATTTTTTTATATCTCGTAAAGTTCGACGGAATTTTTTTCGTCATACTCGGGAATGTTGACGCAGATGACCTCTTTTTGCGAGGTCGGTATATTTTTCCCGACATAATCGGCGCGTATCGGAAGTTCTCTGTGTCCGCGGTCGATCAGAACCGCCAGCTGTATGCACGCCGGTCTTCCGATTGAGAATATCGCGTCTATCGCCGCTCGCGCCGTCCGGCCCGTATATAGAACATCGTCAACGATCACAATGGTCTTTCCGTTCACGTCAAACGGTATATTCGTGTTTGCAACCGTCGGCATATCGTTTTGCTTTGAAAGATCGTCTCTGTAAAGAACGATGTCGAGTTCGCCCGTTTCCGGTCTTTTTCCGTAGATCTTTTCCATGTTCTCGGCGATCGTTTTTGCGAGAGGAACGCCTCTGCGACGGATTCCGATCAGAAAAACTTCTTTGCCTTCGTTCTTTTCTTCGATCTCATGCGAGATCCTCGTCAGAGATCTTCTCATTGCGTTTTCGTCCATAATGACGGCTTTGAGTTTCATAGGCTCTCTCCCTGAAAAACAAAAAAACACTGCCGGAAGCCGACAGTGCACAGTTTTCTTGCATGAAAATTGCCCATCCGCAGATGGTGAAGCGTTTCTTGTCGGTCTCTCTGTCCCGAATTAAAGATTTACTTATGTCGATATTGTACCACATATTATAACATTTGTCAACCCGTTTCGACAAAAAATATTTGCTTATTTTTATGTATATCCGAAACTCCGGAAATTCTTATACGCGCACGCTCATATATATAAAAGGTAGAAAAGTGCGGAAATTTGACTGAACATGACACCGCAACCACATTTTTTGACGTGCGCGGAAACCGTTGCGAAAGGCGGAATATTCCGTTGATTGAACGCGTATAATATAAAAGTGACAAAAAAGAAAACACTGAAAAAAACGTATTGACAAAACCGAAATGCCGTGGTATACTGTTTAAGCCCTCGAAAAACGGAGGGCGGATGAACCTTGAAAATTAAACAATGATACAACCCTGTTAATTTTAACAAACG
>CABKLX010000003.1 GCA_902373415.1 uncultured Eubacteriales bacterium
TTTCTATTATCCGGATGCAATATACATGATTCTATGTTTAAAAAATCAACCTTGCCGTTTGACGATGATCTGTATTTCACAATGAGTTTTTCAGAGATCAAAGAAAAACTAGGATCACCGATAATGACAGAAGACTGTACAGATCTCTCAAATGTTATATACTACACATATGTACATGATGTATTCGGGAAGCAAGCAACTGTCACATATGGTTTTTATAAAACGATTTTTTCTTTAGAACTAGTCAGTGTCTCAGCAACTGTTAATTCAATCAATGAGAAAACAGCAAAGGATTTAATAAAGAGCTTTGCATTAAACTTTAATGATACATCATCGTTAATAAATGGATATTACAGTTCTTTTAACCAATCGCAGACGCAAGGATACTGTCATTTCGGAATCAACAACGGAGCTATTGGATTGGAATATAATATAAAATATGAGAATGGAGATCTATTATTTAGCGGAGTAGCATCATACTAAACACAAAATTTCTCTCAATAGGCGAAAAATCATTATGGCGATTCTCTCCGGAAACAGAAGAGAAACAAATAATCTACAAAAGCGGCACGCGTTTATTATAAAAGTTTCGGGCGCAGGAGACAAACTCTCCTGCGCCCCTGATCGATCAAGCGCTCAGACCTGTATTTCGATCATTGTTTACCTGTTGAAATTCTGCTCTATTCGACTTCGATAAGCCCGTATTTTCCGTCCCTTCTGCGATAGATTATACGGGGTTTGTTTTCGCTGTCGGTATAGATAAAGAAATCGTGCGCGAGCAAATTCATCTGAAGAATTGCTTCCTCGTCCGTCATCGGCTTCGGATCGATCTTTTTTGTTTTGATAATATCATAATCGTCTTCGGCAAAATCCGCGGATTCGAGAATTTCCGCATCGATCGGCTTTTTTATGCGTTTTTCCAATTTTGTCTTGTGTCTTCGGATCTGTCGGGTCAAAATCTCAACGATCTCGTCAACGCTGTATTTGAAATCGTCCGTTGTTGACTGCGCTCTGAAAATCAACCCCCCGTTTTCGGCGGTGACCTCGACTTTGTGTCGGTTATCCTTCTCCAAAGTATAGACCACGGTCACTTCGCAATCCTCGGGGAAAAACTTGTCCAGTTTTTTGAGTTTTTTCTCCGTATAATCCTTTGTGTCCTGATAAGCCGTGCATCTTCTGGAAACGTACCTGATCTTCATAACCGTCGCTCCTTATAGTCAGACTGAATAGAGTCTTTGCCGTCTGAACGGCGGGCACCGAGAAAACGGCATTGTCCTATCCGTATTTTAATTTTATCATAAAACCGCAGTTATTTGAAGTGGCAAAATAACTAAATTTAATACAAATTTTTGATAACAAATAACAGTATTATACATTAAAATCAAACCGACGCACCCGAAAAAGTTCTTTTCGGAAACAAAATGTCCCCGTTTTATCAAATTTTCCGCAAAAGGGCTTTATTTTTTTCTCTTTGCATGGTATAATGGATTAAATAGGCTGAGGAGGATTCACCAATGTTTGAGAACCATAAAACCCCCGTGACCGTTCTGTCCGGACACAGTTACTATATTCGCTTCCGTGTAATTTTTGACAAGCATCTCGACCAGACCGACCTGGTGCATTACAACAACATCGTTGCGGCATGGTACCTTGATTGCTGTGTAAACGCAACTTTCGGCAGAAACTATAACCTTTGCGCGTTTGACAGAACAATCAAATATATGAAACCCGTTTATGTTACACGCTTTGATATTGCGCACGAAGATCTTTCGGTCGTGGACAAACTCATAACTTATCTTGAAGACAAATGTTTTTCGGAACTCCGTCACTCAAAAGTACAGCGAATAGAGATTGCATTCTCCGACGTAACGGACTAAAAAACGAATTTTTTGTTAAATCGTTGAAATATTCTATGATATTTGGTATAATGTTATAAAGATATTAACGGCTTTATTGCCCGGAGGTGCTCATGAGGATAATATCCGGTCGGGCAAGAGGTGTCCGTCTCAAAACACCCGACGAAGATCTTCCCGTCCGTCCGACGGGAGACAGGGTCAAAGAGGCGATGTTCAGCGCGATACAGTTCGACATCAAGGGAAATGTCCTCGATCTTTTTGCGGGAACGGGTCAACTCGGGCTTGAAGCGCTTTCCCGAGGCGCAGATCTCTGCGTTTTCTGCGACAAAGAGCCGTCTTCATGCGCGATCGTGCGCGAAAACATAAAGAGAACGAAATCCGAAGATCGGTCAAAACTTCTCAACATCGACTATAAAAGGTATCTCAAACACGACGCGGACAGAAAATTCAACGTCGTTTTTATAGACCCTCCCTATGCGTCGGGACTCTCGGACAAAGCGCTCACATACATTTCGGACGGCGAATTGCTCGAAAAAGACGCGGTGGTCGTTCTCGAATGCGACAGCGCGGACAGGAAGCCCGAGGAAATCGGGAAACTCATTCTGAGAAAGAGATATACTTTTTCGGGAGTGTCTTTCCTTGTTTATATCGTGAGGAATGAAGATGAATAACATCGTTGCGGTCTGCCCCGGAAGTTACGATCCGGTCACAAAGGGGCACGAAGATATTGTTCGCAGGGCTGCCGATCTGTTCGGAAACGTCTGCGTCGTTGTCTGCGAGAATAAAAGCAAACGCGGGATGTTCACAAGTGAAGAACGTCTCGGGCTGTGCGAAAAGGTCTTTGCGGACGATCCGCGGATAAAAGTCGCCGCAGACGACGGGCTCGTTGTTGATTTCTGCAAAAAGATCGGAGCAAAAGTCCTTGTCAAGGGCGTGCGGAATTCGGTCGATTACGAATACGAGGCGAACATAGCGAACATCAACGACAGGCTCAGCGAATACGGGGTCGAAACCGTTATGCTCGCGTCAAGACCCGAGCTTTGCTATGTCAGTTCCTCTGCGGTCAGAGAACTGCTTTCATTCGGCGCGGACGTGTCGGATTACGTTTCGGGAAAAATAATAAATGACATTCGTAAAAAATACAGTGAAGAGGTGTAAATGATGGCAAACGATTTTTACAAGGATCTTGAAGAACTCGAAGACCTGATAGAGGACGCATTCCACATTCCGCTGTTCAAGGGAAAAGTTATTTTGGATGAGTCCAGATTTTTTGATATAATGGACAATATCCGGCAAAATCTTCCGATTGAACTCAAAAAATCGAAGGAACTCCTTGAAAACAAAGAGACGATGATGAACAGAGTCAAGGAAGATTCCGATATAATGAAAGAAAAGGCGAGAAAAGCGGCGGAGCAGATGCTGGTAAAAGCGAAGAAGAACTCCGACGCGATGATCGAGAGAGCCCGCGCACAGGCGGAAGCGCTCGTCAACGAACAGGAGATTATGATCATCGCCCGCGAAAGGGCTGCGGAGACGGTAGACAAGGCGAAGACCGAAACGGCGAGAATGCGTACCGCCGCGGTCAATTACATCACGGAGATACTCGGAAATTCCGAAGATCAACTCAGAGAAGCGCTTTCATCGGTTGAAAAAGCAAAGAGCCAATATGAAGGTCAGAACTGATAAAAAGAAAAAAATCATGCATAGAACAAAAAAGGTATATTCCGCAATATGCCTTTTTTTGTTACTGACATTTTTTCTTTCCGCCTGCTCTTTTTTCGGGACGTCCATCCCCGATCTCGCGGGAGAACTCACAACGACGGCGCCCGAAGGCGTGAAAACGGAAGACACGACGTTCCGTTTGCCCTATTCGCTGACGGACACGCTTGATATTTACGAGGTCGAGAGCCGCGTGAACAGCGATCTTATGTCGCTTTGTTACAGCGGGCTTGTTCGGGTGAACTCTTCATGGGACGCCGAATGTGAACTCGCGGAAAGTTATGAACAAAAGGGAAAGAGCGTTACGTTCACGATCTCGGACGACGCGGTCTTTTCGGACGGGACAGCGGTGACTGCCGCCGACTGCGCGTATTCCTACGGACTTGCGCAGACGGGGAAAAGATATTCCCGCTTTTTTGAAAACATAGCGTATTTTTCGCCGAGCGGAGAAAAAACGTTTACGGTCACGTTCACACACGCGGCAGGACAGTATGTCAACCTCTGCACGGTGCCGATCGTCAAAAGCGGAACGGGCTCGAGGCTCGGGAGCGCGGTCGGCGCGGGGAAATACAAAGCCGAAAGAACCTCGGAAGGGATAATCCTGACCGCAAATACTTTTCGCGGGGAAATGAAAGAGGCGAAAATCGTCACGATCGAGACTGTCGGCTATGACAGCCCCGGGGATATGATGAGCGATTTCAACTACGGAGGAACGGATGCGCTTTACGCAAATCTTTCGGATGGCTCGTCGAAATACCGCGGAGGGAGCGAACTGAGCGCGTTCACGACAAACTCGGCGATCATTCTTGCCGTCAATCCCAACAGACCATTTTTCTCGTCTTACAGAAATGTATGCAAGGGACTTACTGTCGGAATAGACCGCGAAAGACTTTATGACGAGGCTTTGCGCGGATGCGCGGTCATGACATGGACTCCGTTCAATCCTTCATGGTCGCGGACGAAGGAAGCGAACCTGAACGAGAGCAATTACGATGCGGAAGCGGCGGCGGAATATTTTTTCAATGCGCGCCTTTACAAAGACGAAAACTGGAAATACGAATACTACGGGGAAAAAGTCAATCTCCGCATCGTTGCGGACAACAATAACAGAAACCATACACAACTCGCGCAGGCGCTCGCCGCGCAGTTGGAAGAACTCGGATTTTCGACAACGGTACGGAGTCTGTCCGATTCGGATTATCGGAGCGCGATCGCGAACAAAAACTACGATCTGCTTATAACCGAGGTCAATATCGGGTATGAAATGGATATACGGAGCGTCTTCGACGTCATCGGCTACGATGCGGGAGAAACGGCATTTTCGGCGACGCTCGAAGCCTTTTCAAACGGAACGGCGGACCTGAAAACGCTCCTTGAACGGTTTTCGGAAACGATGCCGTTCATTCCGATCTGCTATATGCGTTCCGCGCTCGCGCTTAACCTGAATGTGAAGGGTGAGGTCGATCCGAGCGAAAACTTTATTTTCGCAAAGATCGAAACATGGGAAAAGAAATAAGCGAAAAATGTCTTATTTTCTCTCAAATAAGGTTTTTTTGTAAATTTTTGCGGTTTTCCCGTCACATTTATTTCTTTCATACGTTATATATAAACAGAGGGTATCGAGATAAGTTTCAAAATTCCGTTCTCGGTCTCCCGATGAAAAGAAAAGAGACTCAAGATTATTTCAGGAGGGTAAATTATGAAATGCACAAACTGCGGCAAGGATCTTAATGACAACGCGGCGTTTTGTTCGGAATGCGGCGCGCCCGTGAACGCGCAACAGGCGTCCGAGGCGACTGAACCCGTTGTTCCCGCTCCGACGCCCGAAGAGGCAACACCTGTCGAAATCCCCGAGGAGACTGCGCCTGCCGGTGTCGCTCCCGAAGAGACTGCGTCTGCCGAGGTTTCCGAAGAAGTTGCGCCCGTCGGCGCGCCCGAGGAAGAAATTCCGACAGAAGGATCCGCAGACGATGTTTCTGCCCCCGTCGCGGCGGAAGGCACCGAAGCCGTTCCCGTGTCGGAAACCCCGAAAAAGAAACCGCTTTACAAAAAACCGCTGTTTTACATAATCATCGTTCTTGTGCTTGCAATTCTGGCAGGCGCGGCTTGCCTGCTTGCGACAAAAGTTTTCTGCAATGATGAAGACGATGTTTCGGAAGCGATGGAGAACACGGTCGACGCGCTGTTCTCGGACAACGCGCTGTTCAACCATTTCAATTCTTACGATGAAGATAAGGGCAGCACTTACGAACTGTTCTTTAACGTCGGAACAACAATGACGGGAATGTCAAAAAATATATCCGCTCAGGTCTCGGCATCCGAGTTAAAGGGCAATTCGGGACTGAAATTGCTCTTCGGATCGGCGGCTGACGGAAAGATCGACGCCGAAGACGAAACGCTCTTTTCGGTTGACGCTTTTTCCGACAAAGACGGCAACGTTGCAATCAAGAGCAATCTTTTGGGAGAAAACACCTACGGTTGGAAACTCGATGACACTTTCTTCACAAAATTCAGTAATTCTTATATCGGGAAGACATTCCTTTCCGCGATGGAAAACGGCGACGAAGTTCTGGATTTTATTAAATATCTGACCGACTTGGCAAATAAGGGTGACTCCGAATCGCCTTACGAAGCATTTGCGAAAAAGATCGAAGAAACAGAGAAAACATATAAAGGCAACTACACTTCCGACGGAAAAGAGATCGCGGCGACCGTTCACGAATACAGGATCGACGCTGATACCGTAACCGAGTTTTTCAACGCGGTTATACCGAACTCATTTACGGAGACGGATCCCGAATACGATGATGATACATCGGTCATAGTTAAGGTGTTCGTAAAAGGCAAATATGTTGTCAGGATCGAAGCCGCTCCCGAAGACGAAGAAGGTTACTTGACTGTCGATTTCGGAACAGATCCGTCGCAGGGTTCGGTTTTGTTCTCATACAGCGAGCAGGGCGGAATTTCTGTCGAAGTTACAAGAACGGTTGAAAAATCCGCTGACAAGTACACAGCGACATACAAAACAAAGACTACCGAAAACGGGAAGGCCTCTGAGTTTAACCCGGATACGGAACTGTCCTTTACGCACAATAAAAAGGACAACGAAGTCGCTCTCCGTATCAAGACGGGTAGCACGGACTACGGAATAAGCGGAACATTAAAGACGGACAACGGCATTGAACTCGAATTCAAAAACATTTCGGGCATGGGCTTCGATCTCCGTCTTTCGGCGAAAAACTCAGCCGAACCTGTTTCCGTTCCGGAATACAAAGATCTTCTTACGCTTTCCGAAGAAGATTTTCTTACCATAGCACAGAATATACTTTCCGATGAAACTTTGGGCGAAAAAATGATCAATGTCATGGGAGAAGATTTCGCGGAACTTCTTTCCTGGCTCTTCAACGGTGAATATGGCTATACGGAGGAAGAAAGCGAGGACATCGCATATTACACGAGCGGTGAATACGGCTTCTTCGGCTGTGATTACAGCCCTTACGGACTGACGGAAGAAGACCTCAACGGTATCTCCGCAATGCTTTCGGATATAATAGAAGAAACACAGGACGGCTCCGGAGAAAAAGATTATTCGGATATGCTCAGTCTTTACGTAAAAGTGTACGAGGGCAACCTCGACGGAACAGACGGCTATTACCACTATGAGGCGTGCTATTCGGATGACAGTTACAGCGGGGATCCTCTGTCATATTACGGTTACGTTACGGACGGAAACGGGTACACCATCGAAATCGTATATGAAGCAGACATGACCTGCAACATGTTGAGCGTAAACCTTTTTGATGCGTCAACCGAAGAAATTTCCCTGTCTCTTATCTACTCAGGCGAAGGGCTGTTCATGTATGCGGAACCATATGAAATCTGACACAGACTCAAATCGGAATTAACGGAAAGATGCGCGGCGTTTCTGCCGCGCATCTTTTGTCTTCTCAAACAAAAACCGCGAAGAGATCCGAAAAGAACTCTTCGCGGTTTTATCCGAAGTCTTTTTACTTATCAAAAGCGTCCTTGACCTTATCCCAGAAAGAGCGGTTCTTTTCATAAGTCTTTCCTGTTTTCTGTGTGTCAAATTCGCGAATGATGTCTTTCTGCTTTGCATTCAGATTGCGCGGGATTTCAACGATGAACGTTACGACGAGATTTCCACGGCTCTTCGGGCTGTTGATATACGGAACGCCCTTGCCCTTAAACGTTGTGACCGTATGCGACTGTGTTCCCTCGGGGATCTTATACGTTATCTTTTCGCCGTCGAGAGTCGGGATCTCGATCGTATCGCCGAGGATCGCCTGAGCCAGCGTTATCGGAACATCGCAGCAAAGATCGTTGTCTTTGCGGACGAAGATCGGATGCGGTCTGACCTTGACGGAGATGTTCAGATCACCGTTCGGACCGCCTTTCAGCCCGGTGTCGCCCTGTCCGCGCATGGTCAGGGTGTTGTTATTGTTAATTCCGGCAGGGACTTTGACATTGATAGATCTCTCTTTGCGGACTTCGCCCCTTCCGCCGCACACCTTGCACGGATCCTTTATGATTTTACCGGTTCCGTGACAGTTTGAACATGGGCTCTCGGTCTGCATCGCGCCGAACAAAGTCTGCGTGACCTGACGGACAACGCCCGTACCGTTACAGTTGGGACAAGTCGCGGGCTGGGTTCCCTTTGCCGCACCGCTTCCGTCGCAGGAATCACATTTTTCCATTCTGCGGACGGTGACCGTCTTCTGACAGCCGAAAACGGCTTCCTTGAAATCAAGCGTGATCGAAGCAGACACATCCGAACCGGGGATCGCGGAAGAACGCCTTCTCGATCCGCCCGCGCCGCCGAAAAAGCTGCCGAAGATATCGCCGAGATCGCCGAAATCTATGTTTGTCGTATATCCTCCGCCGGTAGCGCCGCCGCCGTAAGAAGGATCGACGCCCGCATGACCGAACCGATCGTAACGCTGACGTTTTTCCTTGTCGGAAAGAACTCCGTAAGCCTCGTTGACTTCCTTGAAGTTCTTTTCCGCCTCCGCGTCGCCCGGATGCAGGTCGGGATGCCACATCTTCGCTTTTTTTCTGTATGCGCTTTTAAGTTCGTCTTCGGTCGCGTTTTTATCCACTCCGAGGACTTCATAATAATCTCTTTTTTCCGCCATATCGTTTCTTCTCTTTCAAACAGGAATATAAGACGGCGCGGCGGCTGTGATCGCCGCGCCGTCTCACAAAATTACCGAAAGACAGGGGTATTATTTGTCCTTTTTGTCGTCGTCTTCAACGGTGAAATCGGCGTCATGAACTTCAACGGTGCCGTCGCCGTCGGGCTGTGCCGCGCCTGGCTGTGCCTGCTGAGTCTGCGCGTACATTTTCTCAGCGATCTTGTAGAACGACTGGTTCAAAGCCTCCGTATCCGCTTTGATCTCGTCGACCGAACCCGAAGTGAGCGTCGCACGAAGTTTTTCGATGGCGGCGGTTACGGGCGCCTTATCGTCGTCCGTGATCTTATCTCCCGCTTCGGACATCGTCTTCTCTATCTGGAAGATCGTCTGCTCGGCGGTATTCTTGACCTCAACCTCTTCCTTTTTCTTCTTATCCTCTTCGGCAAACTTCTCTGCCTCCGCAACGGCGGCGTCGATATCTTCCTTGGACATATTGGTGGAAGCGGTTATTGTGATATGCTGTTCGTTTCCGGTTCCGAGATCTTTCGCGGAAACATTAACGATACCGTTCGCGTCAATATCGAAGGTTACCTCGATCTGCGGAGTCTGTCTGCGCGCCGGCGGAATGTTGTCAAGATGGAATCTGCCGAGCGTCTTGTTGCCCGAAGCCATTTCTCTTTCGCCCTGAAGGACATGAACTTCAACGGAAGTCTGGTTATCTGCGGCGGTAGTGAATATCTGGCTCTTCTTTACGGGGATCGTCGAGTTTCTCTCGATGATCTTCGTCATAACTCCGCCGTAAGTCTCAACGCCGAGCGAAAGCGGGGTGACGTCGAGAAGAACGAGACCCTGAACGTCGCCGCCGAGAATACCCGCCTGAATAGCAGCTCCGACAGCGACGCACTCATCGGGGTTGATTCCCTTATGGGGTTCCTTATTGGTAAACTTTTTAAGCGCTTCCTGAACGGCGGGGATTCTTGACGATCCGCCGACAAGCAGGATCTTGTCGAGCTTGTCAACCGTCAGACCGGCGTCGGAAAGAGCCTTGCGGACGGGTTCCATCGTCGCTTCAACGAGATCCGCTGTCAGTTCGTTGAATTTCGCTCTGGAGAGAGTTACGTCAAGATGCTTGGGACCGGTCGCGTCGGCGGTTATGAACGGAAGGTTGATATTCGCGCTCGTCATTCCGGAAAGTTCGATCTTCGCTTTTTCGGCAGCCTCTTTAAGTCTCTGCATCGCCATTTTATCCGCCGAAAGATCAATGCCGTCGGACTTCTTGAACTCGGAGATGAGATATTTCATGATCCTGTCATCGAAATCGTCGCCTCCGAGATGCGTGTTACCGTTGGTGGCAAGAACCTCGAAAACGCCGTCGCCGATCTCAAGGATCGAAACATCGAACGTACCTCCGCCGAGGTCGTAAACCATGATCTTCTGCTCTTTTTCCTTGTCAACGCCGTAAGCAAGCGCCGCCGCTGTCGGCTCGTTGACAATTCTCTTGACGTCAAGACCCGCGATCGTTCCGGCGTTCTTTGTCGCCTGACGCTGAGAGTCGTTAAAGTAAGCGGGAACGGTGATGACCGCCTCCGTTACCTTCTCGCCGAGATACGCTTCCGCGTCCGCTTTCAGTTTGGAAAGGATCATAGCGGAGATCATTTCGGGCGTATATTCCTTGTCGTCTATCTTGACCTTTTCCGCAGTACCCATCTTTCTCTTTATGGAAATGATGGTTCTTTCGGGGTTTGTGATCGCCTGTCTCTTTGCGACCTGCCCGACCATTCTTTCACCTGTCTTGGAGAAAGCAACGACGGACGGGGTCGTTCTTGCGCCTTCCGCATTGGCGATGACGGTCGGCTCTCCGCCTTCCATGACCGCAACGCAAGAGTTTGTTGTTCCCAAATCAATGCCGATAATTTTTCCCATGATATATTTCCTCCGTATAAAGAATAAATTATATACTTTTATATGCGTTTACTGTTCCGAAACGACCTGAACCAAAGCGTGTCTGATTATGCGGTCGTTGATCTTATAACCTTTTTGAAGAACTTTCGCGATCGTGTCGGGTTCAAGCTCGTCATCCCGGCAGGTCATGATCGCGTTATGGATCTCGGGATCGAATTTCTCGCCCCGCTCGCCGAAAGAAGTTATTCCGAAATTCTCAAAAGATGTTTTCGCCTGATTAAGAACCATGACGACGCCGTCTTTCAAAGGCGAATTCTCTTCCGCCGCGGCATCGACGGCTCTTTCAAGGTTGTCGAGGATAGGAAGCATCATCTGAACTGTCTCAGCGACGACGACCCCGCGCAAAGCCGTTTTCTCGGCGGCGGCGCGTTTTTTGTAGTTGTCGAAATCCGCGGCGAGCCGAACGAACATGTCTTTTGCCTTTGCGAGCTCCTCGGATTCTTTTGCGGCTTCCGAATTCTCTTCCCTTTTCTCTTCCGTCTTATCTTCTTTCTTTTCTTTTTTCTCTTTCTTTTCCGCGTTTTCTTCGACCGAAGTCTGCGTCTCTTCTTCGGAAACGGGAAGGTCTTTTTCCTCTTCCGTTTCTGCGTTATTCTTTTTCTTTTTTTCAGCCATTTCATTACCTCCGATGTGATTCACCGTTTCGCTCGGAAAATGCGCCGAGGAACTAATATTCTTCATTTATCCTGTGTTTGAGCTGAGACACGATATACGAGCAACCTGCCTTCAATCTCGCATAATTCATCCTCGCGGGTCCCATAACGCCGAAAACGACCGGTATCTTTGAGTCACATCCGACTCTCACAAGTCCCGCGTCTGGATACGGGAAAAACGGATTTTCTTCCCCGATCAGAACGCTGAAATCCTCTTTTTCGGCAGGCGCGGAAAGAAGAACGTTTTTTATCTCATGCTTTTTTGACAGCATATTTATATATTTCTTTGCGACTTCGATATCGGAAAATTCAGGATATGACAGCGGATTTGTTCCGCCGCAGATCGTCAGCTCGTAACTTTTAAGTTCTTCAAGCAGTTCCGCCGCGGCATCAGCAATACCCGATGCGTCCGCGAAATTTTCCTCGATCGCTTTTTTGAGAAGTTCCAGCCGCGACTTGTTTATCTGTTCGAGTGCGACGCCCGAAAGGACGGTGTTAAGAACGGACGAAATGCTCTGCAACGTTTTCTGATCGAACTCGTTTTCTGTTTTTATAAAACCTGTTTTGACGCTTCCGACGCCGCTGATCGCAAGCAACGCAACGGTGTTTTTCCCGACAGGCATCAGCCCGAAGGAATACGCGCCGCCCGTGCAGACGGGATTGACGGCAAAAACCGCGCATTCGGAAAAATCGGCAAGTTTCTGAGCGGAATCCTCGACCGTGTTATGCAGTCCGGCGCGACGAACGTCACTTATCAGACGGTCGGTGTCGCGCTGAGTGAGCCGATAAGAATGAAGGGCGTTCATCACATAATAACGGTAGCCTTCTCCCGAGGGAACTCTCCCCGCCGAGGTGTGAGGCTTCATCAGATATCCGAGTTTTTCGAGATCGGACATTTCGTTTCTGATCGTTGCGGACGAAACGTGAAGATCCTCCATTCCCGCCAAAGCCTTCGATCCGACAGGCTCGCCCGTTCGGATATAAGCGTTGATAACGGTTTTTAGTATTACTCTTTTTCTTTCGTCAAGTTCCATTGTTTTTCGCCTCCGTGTCGGAACTGTTCCCGACCCGTCGTTTTAGCACTCTGCGCATATGAGTGCTAATCGTTAAACAGATAGTACCACTTTTTAATTTGTTTGTCAATAGGTAGCATACCCTTTTTCATAAAATTTAACAATTTTTCCACAAGGGAAACGCGCTCAGAAATAAATACCCGCCTGACGGCGGGTATTCTTTTCAGAGGATGACAAAACCTTTTCCGAAAATAACCGAGTTCCTTTTCGCGGGATTTCCGTTCAAGCGTTTTTCCGTTCGCAAAAGGGCATAACTTTTCGGTCGGTCACGGTGGGTTTCTTCATATAATACGGGGCTGTGAGACGGGCAAAACTCATCAAATATTGACGGGTTTTACATCTTCACATATTTTCCGAGTTCGGAAACGATCTGTTTTTCGGTTTCCAAAGACATAACGCTTGCGGCGATCCTGTCCGCTTCCTGTCTGCTCCAACGGGATATTTCCCTTCTTGTCGCGAGAATTGCGGTCGGCGTCACGCTGAATTCATCAAGCCCGAACGAGATCAGAAGAGGTATCATCAACGGGTCTGACGCCGCTTCCCCGCACATTCCGACGGGAATTCCCGCTTTTTTACCTTCGGAAATTATATGTCTGATCAGCCGTAAGACAGCAGGCGAAAACGCCGAATAAAGATATGCTACATCGGCATTCCCGCGATCGACCGCCATCGTATAACCGATCAGATCGTTTGTTCCGATGCTGAAAAAATCCGCCTCCTTAGCAAGCAGATCGGCATTGACCGCCGCGGACGGGGTCTCGATCATAACGCCGAGTTTGATATTCTTGCCGTATGCAACGGTTTTTTCGTCCAACTCCGACTTGATCTCATTTATCATCGCCTTTACCTGCCGCAGTTCATCGACACCTGTCACAAGCGGGATCATGATATGCAGATCCCCGTAAGCGCCGGCGCGAAGAAGCGCGCGTAGTTGCGATCTGAACATATCGCGGTTTTTCAGACAATAGCGCACCGCCCTGAACCCCAAAAACGGATTTTCCTCTTTTTTGAGACCCAGATAACCGATTTCCTTGTCTCCGCCGATGTCAAGCGTCCTTATCACCACAGGTTTGTTCTTCATTATCAAAAGAGCCTTTTTGTACGCCTCAAACTGTTCGTCTTCGTCAGGCATTGTGTTTCTGTCCATGAACAGAAACTCGGTTCTGAAAAGTCCGACGCCTTCACCGTCGTACGCAAGCACCTGATTTGCATCTTCCGGAGTTCCTATATTGGCAAAAAGTTGCAATTCTTCTCCGTCAAGCGTACGGGTCGGGAGCCCCGCATACTTTGCAAGGGCTGCCCTCTCTTTTACGAAATCCACGCGCCGTTTGATATACTCGGCGATGATCTCGTCTTCCGGGTCGGCAAGAACCTCTCCCTTTATTCCGTCAACGATGACGAGTTGACCGTCTTTCAGAACTTCCGTTGCGTTTTTCACGCTCAAAACCGCGGGGATCTCCAAAGCGCGGGCAAGGATCGCGGCATGAGAGGTTTTAGAGCCGATCTCGGTGATAAATCCGACAACATTATTCTTATTTATGCACGCGGTCATCGACGGCGTAAGTTCCGCGGCGACCAGCACGGTATCCTTCGGGAGATCGAACAGATCGACCGTATGCACGCCCAGCAGCAACGCCAGGATCTCGCATTTGATATCCTTCACATCTGCCGCTCGCTGCTTGGTCATATCATCGTCAACGGCGCTGAACATCGCAATAAACATATCGCATACGGTTTCCACGGCGGCTTCGGCGCACTGACCTTCATCTATGCGCTTTTCGATCTCGGAACACATATACGGATCTCTCATCATCATTATGTGCCCCAGAATTATTTCCGCCGCAGATTCTCCGACAGTCTCACGCACGCGCTCACGCAACTTTTCATTTCTCTCAAAAAAACTGCTTCAACGCGTCGCTGAACCGTTTTTTCTCGGTCTGAGAATCGCTGTCGGCTTTTGCCGTATAGCTGAGATCCGCCTCGCGATAAATGACAACTTTTCCGATGCCGTACCCCTTTGACGCTCCGATCCCCTGATACATACCTCTCACCTCATACACTCATGTTTTGGAAATTTCCGCAAATCGAGATTGCTTTTTTAACTCTTTTATTCGCCGAGACCGTTTTCGATCATGGAGACTGCCTCGTCAAGAGCTTCTTTCTCCTTTTCGCCGTCACAAATGACTTCGACCTCGGTTCCGCATTTGATGCAGGCGGCGATAATCGCCATGATGCTCTTACAATCCGTGGTGTTTCCGTTTGCTTTGATCGTCACGTCACACGGGTATTTCATCATTGCGTTTGAAAAATTCATCGCCGGGCGCATGTGAAATCCCATTGCGTTTACAACTGTTACTTTTTTTGATACCATGGTTTTTTCTCCTTGAAACTCTTATTCTTTAACTTTTTTCTTGAACAGCCCGAGCAACAGCATCGATACCACCGATCCGGCAGCCAAAGCCAACAGGTAATACGGCCAGTTGCCTACCACCGCGAAAACGAATATTCCGCCGTGAGGAGCCATCAGAGTGCACTTAAAGAGCATGGAGAGCCCGCCTGCCAATCCCGCGCCTATCATACAAGCGGGGATAACGCGAAGAGGATCGGACGCCGCATACGGGATCGCGCCCTCGGTGATGAAACTGAGTCCCAGAATATAGTTTACGGGACCGCTCTTTCTTTCCTGCGCGGTGAACTTTTTCTTGAAGAAAGTGGTGGCAAGCGCGATCGCAAGGGGAGGAACCATACCGCCGACCATAACTGCCGCCATTATATCGTAGTTACCGGAAGTGATCGCCGCCGTGCCGAAGACATACGCCGCCTTGTTGAAGGGACCGCCCATATCGGTCGACATCATGGCTCCGAGTACCACGCCGAGCAGAACCTTGCTGGTGCTTCCCATGGAATTCAAAAGATTGGTAAGACCCGTGTTCAGCATTCCCATGATCGGATTCACGGCGCACATAATGACAGCTATCAGACCTATACCCACAAGCGGGAAAATAAGCACGGGCTTAATTCCTTCGAGGGACTTCGGCAGTTTTGAAAGGAGTTTTTCAATGCCGAGCATCAGATAACCGCCGACAAAACCCGCAAAAAGCGCGCCGAGGAAACCGGACGGAACGTCTCCGCCGACCGCCGTGAAGGTTGAGCCTGTCGTTGCAAGTAAACCGCCGACGAGGCCGACCAGGAAGCCCGGTCTGTCCGCAATCGACTTTGCTATAAAGGCGGAAAGAACCGGAATCATAAAGTTGAACGCATAGCCGCCGATCGTCTTAAAGAATGCGGCAACGGGGCTGTTCGTTCCGAAGTTCGCATCCTGCGGAGCGCCCATCAGTGTATCAATCAGGAAGGCGAGCGCAATAAATATACCGCCCGCAACGACAAACGGGAGCATATTCGACACGCCGTTCATCAGGTGTTTGTATATTTTTCTGCCGAAGCCTTCCGTATCGGTGTCTTTCTCGGAAGACTTTGCGCCGGTATGGTGATAAACGGGAGCGCTGTCGCTCATAACGCGCTCGATCAGTTCTTTCGGCTTCTTTATACCGTCGGAAACTTTTACGCTGATCAGTTTTTTGCCGTCGAAGCGTCCCATTTCAACGCTCTTGTCAGCGGCGATAATTATACCGTCCGCAGCGGCGATCTCCGCTTTTGTCAGAACATTTTTCGCTCCGCCGGAACCGTTTGTCTCGGCTTTAAGAGGAATTCCCATTTCCTCGCCCGCTTTTTCAAGCGCTTCCGCCGCCATATAAGTATGTGCGATACCTGTGGGACAGGCGGTCACCGCAAGAATTCGGTAGCCTTCTTTTTTTGCTGCCGGCACCGGATTCTCCGGATATTTTTCCGCTTCCTTCCGATCGATCACGGAAATGAATTCGTCCGCAGTCTTTGCCGACAGAAGTTCATTTCTGAAAGTTTCATCCATCAGCATTGTCATCAGTCTGGAAAGGACTTCAAGATGCAGGTCTCCGTCCTCGGGAGCGGCGATCATGAAGAGAAGGTTTGAGGGCTTGCCGTCCAGCGCATTGTAGTCCACGCCCGACGGCGCCGTAATGGCGGAAAGACCGGGATGTGCAACCGCGGATGTCTTTGCATGAGGGATTGCGATCCCGTTCCCGATCGCAGTCGACCCCTGCTCTTCTCTTGCGAGAATTCCCTTCTTGTACTCTTCCTTGTCGTTCAGGTTTCCTGCCTTTTCCTGCAAATCGATCAAAGCGTCGATCGCCTCCGATTTTGAGGAAAGTTCTCTGTTCAGAGAAATGCTTTCTTTTTTCAACAGGTCAGTGATACGCATTTGATATTCTCCTTTTTTTATTTTTTTAAGTTATTGCTCCATTTTTGAAAGAAGTTCAACTATTTCTTCCCGCTTCGCAACTCCCTCGCGGAACGCGGTCGCCGCGCCCGCGGCGGATCCGAGTTTCAAAGCGTATTCATAGTCTCCCTTCTGCAAATATCCCGCGATAAAACCCGCCACCATGGAATCTCCGGCTCCGACCGTATTTACGACTTTTCCGTCGATCGCGCCGAAACTGTGCTTTTCGCCGTTTTCATCTATCAGAACCGCGCCTTTTGACCCCATAGACACCAAGACGTTGACGGCGCCCGTTTTACGCAACTCTTCGGCATATTTCAAAGCTTCCTCCGGCGTGCCAATCTTTACGCCGAAGATCTCACCCAGTTCGTCATTGTTCGGCTTGATCAAAAACGGCTTGTATTTCAGAGAATTCATGAGCAAGTCTCCGGTAGCGTCTACAACGAACAGTATTCCCCTTCCGCTTAATTGCTCCATGATCTTTTCGTAAATATCCGAGGGCAATGTATTCGGTATGCTCCCCGCAAGCACCAGTATATCGCCTGATTTCAGTATCTCAAGTTTTTTGAGCAGTTCCCTGATCTCACTGTCCGAAATTGCCGGTCCGCGGGCGTTAATATCTGTTTCCTGCCCCGAACGGATCTTTACGTTTATTCTTGTCAGACCCTCTTTCAAATGAACAAAATCCGTGCGGATCGCCCCGCCGCTTAACGCCTGTTCGATCGCGCTTCCGGTAAAACCGGCAAGGAACCCCGTAGCGGTAGACTCAATACCGAGTTCCTGCAATATCAACGAAACGTTGATCCCTTTTCCTCCGCAAAACGTGCTTTCTTTCTCCGAGCGGATTATACTGCCGACCGACAGTTCCGGGACGTAGACCAAATAATCGATCGCCGGATTAAAAGTAACCGTATAGATCATTCGCCGACCTCCTTTATTATTGTTAAATCTCTGTAACGGTTGTCCTGCAACCTGTCTGTAATAATGCAGGCTTTTTTGATATCCGCAAATGTTATCGCCGCCGATTTTCCGAATTTTGAATTGTCGGATAAAATGTATGTCACATAACTTTTCTGAGCGACGGCGCGCTTCACGCTTGCCTCATCGATATCATGCGTTGTAAAGCCCGTTTCGGGAGTGATGCCGTTTGTACCCAAAAAACACTTTGTGAAATTATAATGATTGATCGTTTCCACACAGCTTATCCCGACCAAAGCCTCGGTCGAAGCCTTAACCTCGCCGCCAGTCAGATACACCTTAAAGCCTCTGCGCGCAAGAAGATAAGCGTGATTGAAAGCGTTCGTAACAAAGGTTGCATCCTTTTGGGAAATATATTCAATCATTTTTTCGGTCGTTGTTCCCGCATCAATAAAAACAAAATCATTTTTGAGGATCAACCCCGCCGCATACTTTGCTATGCGCTCTTTTGCGGATGAATTGAGTTTCAGTTTCTCCTTAACATTCGGTTCTTTCAGCAGAATACCCGATTCGTTCGTTACCGCGCCGCCGTGTACTTTTTTCAGTTTGCCCATTTTTGCGAGAGCCAACAGATCACGCCGGACGGTTGATTCCGATGCACCCGTGATCTCCGTAAGATCCGACACCGAAACGGAACGGTTCTTTGACAGTTCAAACAGAATTTTATTGTATCTTTCTTCTGTAAGCATTGTTTACACCTTGATTTGTTTTGAACGATTTTGATTGATTATGGCTGTATTATAGCATACGTTTCGTCTTTTGTCAACCGTTTTCGGTCAAATTCTTTTATTATTTTTTCGTATTACGCAAAAATCAGTCAAATTCAATCATCACGGCTTCGCGATTAAAGCGAAGACCGAAAAGCGGTCACGTTTCTCGGATATATTATTTGTATCGTTGCAGGGCTCAACCGTATTATTGACAATCTGAGTTATTATTAAAACCTCATCGGAACTCTCTTTTGAATCACGCGACCGTTGCGCGGTTTCCGTATACGGAAAATGCGAGCCGGGCGTCGGAACGCTCGGCTCGCATGTTTATATTATAAATTTGTAAATACGGATCGCTGAATATACTTTTCAGGAAAAGATCTTCGTTCCCGCGTCCATGTTGCCCGTCCAGAGAATGATAAGGAAAATCCCGATCACAACGGCGGTGTACAGCAATGTGGGGATCAGATTCATTCGTATGATCTTTCCCTCTTTGCCGTTCGTTGCGACGGTCGCGCATGCGGCGACCACATTGTTGACGCAGATCATGTTTCCGACCGCGCCTCCGACGACCTGCATCGCAACAATCATATCTCCGCGCAGACCGAGATTGGTCGCCGACTGATATTGCAGGTTTGTGAACAGCGTGTTTGAAACGGTATTGGACCCCGAAACGAATGCGCCGAGATCGCCGATAACAGGCGCGATCATGACGTAAACGGACTTTCCGACGCCCGAAAGCGCCTCAGCCATATAAAAGATCATACTTTTCGTGCCTTCGGCGTTCACGTCGTTGCTTCCCGAATATCTGAGTATCTGCACGAGCGCCAAACCGAAGACAACGGCGACAGCGGCGCCCGCGACCTGTTTGCCCGTCTCTTTGAAAGCGGAAAAGACCTCTCTGCCCTTCATCCGGTGTATAAGAATGGTCAGAAGAGCGACGAATATAAACATTGTTCCCGGGATATACGCCCATTTAAGTATGTAACCGGTGTTTTCAACGCCGAAAACACTGCTTATACTCGGGCTGATAACGTCCGATTTGAGCCACGCCGCGATCGTTTTTCCGCCGACGCTTACGGGCAGACGGGAAACGACAAGAAGAACGGCGATAAGACCGTAAGGTATCCACGCTTTGAGAAGAGACATATTCGACGGCTTCATGGGAACAAGTTTGCGGCTCGATTTCCACGACTCATCCCAATCGGTCTGATCCGAGAAGTGCCACTCCGTCTTCGGAACGAGAAAGCCTTTTTTCGCGGCGACAACCGTCACGATAAGACCGATAAGGGCTCCGAATATCGACGGAAACTCATATCCGACGAAGGTCGCAACGAGAAGGTACGGAATGCTGAATGAAAGACCTGCAAGAAGCGAAAACGGAAGGATCTGTATCGCGGGTCTGAACGATCTTTCCTTGCTGAAAAACTTGCATATGACGGCAACGATGACAAACGGAAGAAAAGTCGAGACCGCAACGTGAGGAACGGCGGACCAGAATGAAAGCGACATACTGAAAGACTGCGTCGCGATCTCGGGTCCGAGACAGTTGATCGACGTTATGACGGGAGTTCCGATCGCTCCGAACGAAACCGCCGCCGTGTCACAGATAAGCGCTACGACAGCCGCGCCGAGAGGAGGACAGCCGAGACTTGCGAGAAGCGGAGCGGCAAGCGCCGCGGGTGTTCCGAAGCCCGCCGCGGCTTCAAGGAACGAAACAAAAAGGAAACCTATGATTATCGTCTGGATCCTTCCGTCGGGGCTGATGGACTTGAAACCGTTGTTTATCGTCGCCATCGCGCCCGACATTTTCAGAGTGTTCATAACGAGGATCGCACCGGTTATGATTATCAGAACATCGATGGAATTCAAAAGTCCCGAGATCGAATAAGCGGTCAGGGACAGAAGATCCATATCCCAGAAAATAAAGCCGAAGATGCACGCGAGCAGCCACGAAACGGGAAGCGCGTACTTCGCGGGCCAGTTGAAAGCCGCCATAACGACGACGCAGAAAACGATCGGCACAAAGGCGATCAAAGCAAGATACCACATAATAACCTCAAAATAAGTCAAAATTTGTTTTATTATAGCAATAAGGGCTTGATTTTTCAAGTCAAACATTGTATAATAACAGACAAAATTAGTCATTTCGGAGAGAGAAAAATGTTTCAGGCAACACCGACGGAGTTAAAAGGGAAACGCTACGATATATTTTCGGCGTCGAATATGAGTTTTCCGTATCACATACACAGAACTTATGAGATCATGAGGGTCGTAAAAGGCTCTGCGCGCTCGGTCATCGCAGGCGTCGAAAGGATTGTTCCGGCAGGCGAGAGCGTCGTGGTTTTTCCCCTGCAATACCATTCTTTTTCGGCGGACGCGTCTTCGCAGATACTCGCATACATCTTCGCGCCGGAATTCATTCCCGAATTCGACGTAATGATGCGCGACAAACTGCCTGCCGATCCGATCGTGCGCATCCCTGAAGAACTTTTCAAAATTTCCGAAAAACAGAGCGTTTTTGCGGTCAAAGAGTTCTTTTACTCGGCGTGCGATTTGCTCTCGGGGACGCTTCCCGTCGTTGACCGGAACGCGTCGGGAAGTCTTTCGGTTCTTGACGAGATCTTCCTGTTCGTTGCGAAAAACTACGCCTCGGACTGTTCCTTGAAAGCCCTTTCGGAAGCGCTGAAATACGATTATTCATATCTTTCAAAACAGTTCAAGGCAAAAACGGGCTTTTCGTATAACCGATATGTCAACGACTACCGCGTGAGTAAAGCGTGTTACCAACTGATAAACGAACCCGAAAAAACCGTGACCAGAATAGCCTCCGACACGGGGTTTGAGTCTGTTCGGACATTCAACCGAGAATTCGCGGAAGTGACGGGAATGACGCCGCTGAAATATAAAAATGTCACAATTGCGGTATTGTAAATCTATAAGGTATATGTTACAATATTATATATAAAATATCGGAGTATACGTGTATGAAGACAGTTTTGAGATCCTCTTTGGATGTTTTTTTGCGGACGCTTATGGTTTCCGCGCTCGCGTTCGCGTCATACCCGCTCGTAGCGGCGGCAAAGGACTTCGGATATGTGATCAGCTGCGTGCTTGCCGTCTTTTACTACCTTGTTTTTATGTATTTTTGCATATTCAATCTGTGGACGGCGGGAGAAAAAGATAAAATAAAAGTCAATGCGGGACACATGAACCCGATGGTTTGGAAGGGCTTCGCCTCAGCCGCCGTCGTGTTCGTTCCGACGGCGATCGTATACACGTTCGCAAATGTGCTTCCGAAAAACACTCTCGGAGACGTTTTCCGCATAATAAACGTCGTACTGACGGAGCATTCCATGTATATTTACTCGATGTTCCGCATCTCCAACTCGGGCGGAGGACTTACGGGCGCGCTGATAACCGCGTTCTTCTGCATTTCGGGAACAGTCGCCGCGGGAGTCTCATATATCGTCGGCTTCAAAGGAATAAAAATCATTCAACCGTGGCTCGACCAGTGGAAAAAGAACTGATATGAAAGAAAAAGACCGGAAACAACAGAATATGCGGAAAGCGGACGGAAAAAACACAAACGGCGAAAAAACCGAAGGAAAGCGAAAGCCGAGATCCGTTAAAAAAATGTTCGTCATTTCGCTTTGCGCCCTCGCGGGACTTGCCGCCGTCATATTTTTCGCGCTGGTATTTTCCGACGCGTATACGCTGACGCACCCCGAAAAGGTGTCCGCAAAGCGTTTTCCCGACGATTCGGATATAGGGCTTTTCTACGAAGCCGCGACCGTGACTTTTGAGAACGGGGACAAGACCGTTCTTTGGTACATCCCCGCGCAGGACGTTAAAACAGCCGAGCGAAAAGATTCGGACATTACGGTCATTTTCTCGCACGATTGCGGAGACAATAAGACCGTATCGATGATCGACGACGGTATCCTTTACGCAAAGCAACTTGTCGGCGAGGGCATAAACGTCGTCACGTTCGATTATTCGGGCAGCGGTTTCGCAACGGGGAAAGGTTACACCTTCGGAGCAAGAGAAAAAGAGGAATTAAATCAGATAATCGAATATGTCGGACGGAATTATCCGTCCGAATATACCGTTCTTCAGGGCTGGGGGTTCGGAGCCGCCGCCGCGATCCTCGCGGGGACGGGAAACGACGAAGTGACCGCGGTCATTGCGGACGCATCGTATACGGACTCGGGCGAATACTTCAAAAATGACGGCGGGCTTGAAAAATGGTCGTCTATGCCGAAATGGACGCACGGTCTGACAAGTCTTCTGATGCCTGTTCTTTCGGACGGGGATGTGTTTGATCAGAGCCCGATCGACGCGGTGTCCGAAAAGACGGGACAGAAGTATTTCTTCATCGGTGAGGGCAACGACAATGTCTTTCTGTCCGAATATGCGGAAAAACTGAATAACGCCGCCGTAAGAGCGGGCAACGACAGCCGCGTCTGGATAAGCGAAAAGAGTTACCACGCACAGGCATTCCGCACGGACGAAAAGAATTACGTCAATAAAATTCTCGATTTCATCGGCGAAGTCTGCAAATAGCCGAAACAGAATAAAAATCTCCGTTTCTCAATATATATTCTATGAATAAAAGGAACGGAGGGTGGCAAATGGCGAGCGATTGGCGTCCGAAAACGCCTCAGATCGAGATCGACGACAGAAAAAGCGTCGTTATCGAAGGCTGTCGGCGGATATGCGAGTATGAAAACGAAGCGGTCAAGATCAACGTCGGGAAATACAATGTCCGCGTTATCGGGAAAGATCTTCGCATCAAAAATCTTGCGGACGGCTGCGTTCGGATCGACGGACAGATCATGACCGTTGACCTTTGCTGTTGAGGAATTGAAAAGTTCGGATATAATCAATTTTCTGACCGGATGTACCGAATTTGAGGTCGAAAGCCCCGAACCCGAGAAGCTCCTGACCTCATGCATGGAAAAGAACGTCGATATATGGGCGATACGGCGCATCGACGCCTGTACGCTGAGATTTCGATGCCGGTTGCCCGACGAAAAAGAAGTACGGCAGATCTGCGACGTCTGCGGAGCGACCTCGGTCGGGGAAGTTTCAACGGGACTTCCCGTCCGAGCAAAAGGCAGAATGCGGCGGTGGGGTTTTCTTGCGGGAGTTATCCTTTTTTTCGCGCTGATAATCCTCATGTCGAACGTTATATGGCGCGTTGATACAGTCGGATATAAAGACAAGACCCAACTGACAGAGGTCGAATGTTTTTTACGCGAACGAGGGCTTACGGTCGGAGCGTTGCGGGGAATGCTTGACGAGCAGACTCTGCGACGGGATCTTATGAGAAACTTTGAAGACATTGCGGGCGCGACCGTCAATTTCTTCGGAAGCGTTGCTGTCGTGGAACTCGAACCTGCCGTTCCGAAACCGGAGATCGAGATCACGGAGCCTGCGAATCTGATCGCGGAAGAGGACGCGCAGATAATCGAAATAACGGTTTTCAACGGTGTTCCCGCAGTCAAAAAGAACGACATCGTCCGAAAGGGACAACTTCTTGTCGGCGGCGTTTACGACAGCAAGCGCATCGGCTACCGTCCCGTTCACGCGCGCGCTCTGATAAAAGCGCGTGTCAACCGAACGCTCGACGTTTTTGTGCCCTATGAGCAGGACGAGATCCGCGAAACGGGAAAAGCAAAAACCGTGTATACGCTGACGCTTTTCGGGGCGTCGTTCGATCTGAACGGCTGCGATTACGAAAGTTTTCGCAAGACCTCGTCGTCGAGCGATCTTCGGATCTCGGAGCATATAATTCTCCCCGTTCGGCTGACGAAAACAAAGTGTTTCCAAACGGAAACGGCTCATCTCTCGCTGACGGAAGAACAGGCTTACGAAAAGGCGATCGCTCTTCTTGACGACGCCGAGGCGATAGGAATGAAAAATCTCGAAATCGAATGTCGCCTTATTGAAACAAAATACACGTCGCAGGGCGTTTATGTCGCTTACAGATACAGCGTCGTGACCGAGATCGGAACGGCGCGGGAGATCAAGATCACCGAGATCCCGAAAGAAGAGACCGAACGGGACTGAAAATAAAAACGTGACAGAGGAAAATCATGGAAAGAAACATTGAGATCGAAGGAACGGAAACGATAGGGAACGTTTTCGGAAGTTTTGACGAAAACATAAAACTCATCGAAAAGGAACTCGACGTGGCTGTCGTCAACCGCGACGGTCAGATCAAGATATGCGGCGGAGAGGAAAACACCGAGGCGGCCGAAAAGGTCGTCCGTCTGCTGATCTCCGTTGCGGAACGCGGAGAGACCGTCACTTCGCAGATCGTCAGTTATTTCATATCAATGGTCGAAGAGGGGAACGATGCGGCGCTCGCGGATTTTTCGTCGGATTGCGTCTGCATAACGGCAAAAGGCAGACCGATACGGGCAAAAACGCTCGGGCAGAAGCAATATCTCGAAGCGATCGAAAACAACACCGTAACTCTCGGCGTCGGACCTGCGGGAACGGGAAAAACGTATCTCGCGGTCGCGATGGCGGTCACCGCGCTCAGAAACAAGCAGGTCAGCAGAATAATCCTGACGCGCCCCGCTGTTGAGGCGGGAGAAAATCTCGGATTTCTTCCCGGAGATCTGCAAAACAAAGTCGATCCGTATCTGAGACCGCTCTACGACGCTCTTTTCGATATGCTCGGAGCGGAGACATACCAGAGATACCAGGAAAAGGGAGTTATTGAAGTCGCGCCCCTCGCTTATATGCGCGGACGGACTCTCGACGACTCGTTCATCATTCTCGACGAAGCGCAGAACACGACGCGGGAACAGATGAAAATGTTTCTGACGCGTCTCGGTTTCCGTTCAAAGATAGTCATAACGGGAGATATAACCCAGACGGATCTTCCCGCGACAAGAAAAAGCGGGCTGAAACAGGCGATGAAGATTCTCGACGGCATAGACGGCATAACGGTGCAGCTGCTGACTCACAGGGACGTTGTCCGCCACAGACTCGTTCAGCAGATAATCAAAGCCTACGAAAAAGCGGACGCGGAAACGGAGAGAAAAAATGAAAAGACCGAACGTTGAGATAATAAACAGACAAAAAACTTTCGAGGTCACGGACAAACTCGAAAAACTCATAAAGAAAGCGATCGCGACAACGCTCGGATGCGAGGGTGTCGGCGTCGGATGCGAGGTCAGCGTCCAACTGACGAACAACAGACAACAGCGCGAACTGAACGCGAAGATGCGCAATATTTCCGGGACGACGGACGTGCTTTCGTTCCCGTCGGGAGAATATCCTCCCGAGCCCGAGGAAAAGATCTGTTTTCTCGGAGACATATCTCTGAACCTCGAACGCGCGGAGAAGCAGAGAAAAGCGTACGGTCATTCTTTTGAGCGCGAAGTCGCGTTTCTGACCGCGCACTCGTGTCTGCACCTGCTCGGATACGATCATATATCGGAAGAAGACGAGAAGGAAATGATCGCACGGCAGAAAGAAATCATGGAAAAGATGGGGCTCGGCAGATAAAAGCCGAAAGCTTCCCGCTCAAAAGAAAAGAACGGAGAAAAGAAGAAATGAGAACAGCGTATATATCGATCGTCGGAAGGGCGAATGTCGGAAAATCGACGCTTCTGAACGCGATCATCGGCGAAAAGATATCGATAGTTTCAAACAAACCGCAGACGACGCGGAACAGGATAACGGGGATATACAACCGAGACGGGATGCAACTCGTTTTCGTTGACACGCCCGGAATGCACACTCCGAAAAACAAACTCGGGGAGCATATGGTAAAAGCGGCAAAGGAAGCGATGGACGACGTCGACGCCGCGATACTCGTCGTTGAATGCAAGCCGCCGAGAGCGACCGAGAAAAGGATAATCGAGCGTCTTTCGGCAGACGGAACGCCGACGATACTTGTCATCAACAAGATCGACTGCGTAAAAAAAGCGGACATTATGAAAACGATAGAGGAATACTCCAAACTCGGCGAATTTGCTTCCGTAATCCCGATAAGCGCGCTGAAAAACGACGGCGTACAGATCGTTCTGAAAGAGATCATGCCGTTCACCAACGAGGACGGCGTTCAATACTATCCCGACGACGAGGATACGGATCAGACCGTCAGACAGATGGCGTCGGAACTCGTGCGTGAAAAGATACTGCGAAACATGCACGACGAGATCCCTCACGGGATCGCGGTCGAGCCGCTTGTTTTCAAAGACAGAAAAAACAAAAACGGCGAGCCGCTGACTGACATCGTCATGAATATAATCTGCGAAAAAGAGTCGCACAAGGGGATGCTGATCGGAAAAGCGGGCTCCATGCTGAAAAAAACCGCTTCGGAAGCGAGGGCGGACATTGAAAAACTGCTCGGAAACAAGGTCAATCTTCAATGCTATGTCAAAGTCAAGGAAAACTGGCGCGACAGCGAAAAGATAATTACCGAACTCGCGCTTTTCGACGACTGATATGAAAACGACTGTCAAGGGCTTGATAATCAAGCGGACGCCTTTCAAAGAAAACGATATGCTGCTGACCGTTCTGACCGCCGAAAAGGGGAAAATGACGCTCCTTGCGCGCGGGATAAGAAAGAGCAGAAGAGACCTGAGCGGATACCAGACCCTCGCTTACGCAGAATTTGAGATATTTGAGGGAAGAGGAATGGCGGTCGTCGATGACGCGGAGGTATGCGAACCGTTTGAAGGGCTGAGAAAAGACATCGAAAGCCTTTCTCTCGTGCAGTATTTCGCCGACGCCGCGGCATATGTCTCTACCGACAGAGGCAACCCCGAAATGCTGCGCCTGCTTCTCAATTCGGCAGCGCTTCTGTCCGACGCGAAAGCGGACAAACTCGTTGTCAAAACAGTGTTTGAACTCCGTTTTGCGCTCGAAGAAGGCTTTGCGCCGTCGGGAGGCTGTTGCGCCGTCTGCGGAGAAAAACCCGCCGTATGGTCTTTTTCACAGGGACTTCTCTGCGATAAATGCGCATGCGGAGACGGGTTTTCGCTGTCGGAACAGGAACTTGCGGCGATAGATCATATACTGTCGTCGTCGGGGATGAGAACTTACCGTCTGCCGATCGAAACGAAAGATCTCGGGCATCTGTCGGGGCTGACCGAAAAATATCTCGAATACCATCTCGAACACCGCTTTGACAGCCTTGATTATTACAAACAGTTTGAAAGTTTCGGAAAATGAATATGGAAAAAGAATTTATCACTCTCGAATTTGACAAGGTTCTTGCGGCGTTGGCGGAACATGCGATCTCCCCCGCGGCGAAGGAACTTTGTCTTTCGCTTTCGCCCGCAAACGACATTGAAGACGCGGAAAAAGAACTTGACAGGACAGCCTCCGCGGAAAGACTTCTTCTGAATTTCGGCGCGCCTTCGTTCGGAAGTCTCAAAGATGTGACCAACGCCTGTGTGCGCGCGAAAAACGGCGCGCAACTCGGTATCGGAGAACTGATCGCGGTCGCGAACGTGCTGAAACTGACCGACAGTCTGAAAAAATTTCTCGACGAACATCTTGACGGGGACGACGTCCTTTCCGAGGACAGATACTCCCTCGTTCCGAACAATTACCTCGCGGATAAAATACTTTCTTCCTTCATCGGAGAGGACGAGGTCGCGGACGGGGCGTCCCCCGCTCTCAGAGAGATCAGACGCAAACAGGCCCAGGCGCGAAACAGGATAAAATCGTCGCTCGACTCGATCGTTCGGTCGCAACAGACGCAAAAATACTTGCAGGAAACAATAGTGACGCAGAGGAACGGAAGATACGTTATTCCCGTCAAGGCGGAATACCGTTCCGAGATAGCGGGTCTCGTTCACGACACATCGTCCTCGGGAGCGACGCTGTTTATAGAGCCGATGAGCGTTGTCAACGCGAACAACGAACTTTCCGAACTCGACGCGAAGGAGCGCGCGGAGGTAGACCGGATTCTTTCCGCCCTCTCTGCGGAAACGGGAGACTACGCGGATACGGTGAGCGAAGACTTCCGCACCGCGAGATTTTTCGATTTCTGTTTCGCAAAAGCACGATACGCGGCGGCTTTGCGCGCCGTCAGACCGGAATTGAACGAAAAAGGCGTTATCAAAGTCGAGAAAGCCCGTCATCCTCTTATTCCGAAGGACAGATGCGTTCCGATAGACATCGCGCTCGGAGAAAAATATTCCGCGCTGATAGTCACGGGTCCGAACACGGGCGGAAAAACAGTTTCGCTGAAAACGACGGGATTGCTTTGCCTTATGGCAAAATCCGGGCTTTTCGTTCCGTGCCGCGATGAGGCGAAGATCGGATTTTTCGACAGAATATTCGCGGATATAGGAGACGAACAGTCGATAGAGCAGTCGCTCTCGACTTTTTCGGCGCACATGGCAAACATCTCATCGATCCTTTCCGAGATAACCCCGCGGTCGCTCGTTCTGATGGACGAACTCGGCTCGGGGACAGACCCCGTGGAAGGGGCGGCGCTTGCGATCGCGATAATAGAGCAGATGCAGGCGACAGGCGCAAGGATAATGTGTACCACGCACTATGCGGAACTGAAACTTTACGCGCTCCAAACGCCCGATGTCGAAAACGCGTCGTGCGAATTTGATGTGGCGACGCTGAAACCGACATATAAACTCATCATCGGAATCCCGGGCAAATCGAACGCTTTCGCGATAGCGTCGATGCTCGGAATATCCGAAGACATAATAAACAACGCAAAATATCACCTCGACAGCGAGAGCGTCAAGGTCGAGAGAGTCCTCGCCGACCTCGAAATAAGCAAAAAAACCGCCGAATTCGATGTCGAAAGGGCGGAACAGATAAAGAAGCAGGCGGCGGAGGAACTGCGGAAAGCGAAGGAAGAAAGAGAAAAGATCCTTGCGGACGCGGAAACAGAAGCGGACAAATCGCGTAAAAAAGCGCTCGGCATGATCGAGAGCGCGAGAAGAGAAGCGCAGGTCGTGACAGACGAACTCGACAGGCTCCGCAGAGAAAAGGAACGCGCGGACTTCAAGAAAAATATCGAAGCGACGCGCGCGATGACGGAGGAGCGCCTCGATAAACTCGAAGAAAAGATGGAAACAAGACCGAAAGAAAAAAAGAAGCCGCTCGAACGGCCTCTGAAAACGGGCGACAGCGTGCGCGTTTATTCGATGAACAAG
The DNA here is from genome assembly GCA_902373415.1 of uncultured Eubacteriales bacterium. GTDB lineage: Bacteria > Bacillota > Clostridia > Oscillospirales > UBA644 > UBA644. Next base: position 29,579 of record CABKLX010000003.1, read on the forward strand.
GAAGGAACGGTCATCGAAGACCCGAAAGGCGGCAAAGTCATGCTTCAGATCGGAAGCGTCAAGATGCGTTTTCCGATCGAAGATCTTGAAATAATCAAGCCGAAGCAACCGAAGCCGCAATCGGCGACTCTCGACATTGAGAGCCGCGCCACGAGACGCGCCGCATCCGAACTCGATCTGCGGGGAGTAACGGTCATGGAAGCGGAGCGCATGGTCGACGAATATATCGACGAATGCAGTCTTTGCGGATTAAAAGTCGTCAGCGTCATTCACGGCAAGGGTACGGGCGCTCTCCGCACCGCGGTTCAGCAAAAACTCAAAAGAAACAAACTTGTCGAAAGCTACCGTCTCGGAACCTTCGGAGAGGGCGAAAGCGGAGTTACGATAGTCACATTAAAATAAAAGGATGTCGGAAGAATGAAAAACCTTTACAGAAAGAAAAAAACGCTGACGCTGAGGCTGGTCGCCGCATTTGCCGTGGCGCTGATACAGGTGCCGATAATTTTCGGAGTGAGAGCATTTTTCCCTGAATTTTACGGCAAAGACCCGATGCTTTTCACGGTCTGCGTGATCATTGTTTTTTCTCTCGCGGGGCTGATAATCCTTGTCAAAACGATGAACCCTTTCGCGATCGTCTCGGCGATGATAAAAAACGAGAAAAGATTGAAGTCGGACAGAAAATTCTGGAGATCGAACAACAAAAACGTTTCAAAGGACTCTGTCGTTTCGGCATTTGAAAAAGGCGGGTTCACGCCTTCCGAAAACGGCGACGGGAGCGTCACACTGACCAGAAACGGAATTTGGAGAGAGTCCGTGACCGTTTATGAAGATGCGGAAGATCCCGGAACGATCATCAACGCGAAGGTCGGAAATTCGATGCGCGCGTCATCCCGTTACGACAAAAGAGCGATCGCGCTCATTTTCCTTGTCAGCGGAATAACGGAGGAAGACAAAAAACTTTCCTCCGACGCTTCGGCGATCGAAAACGGATGCGTGCTTCCCGTATTTTACGACAAATCGACTGATCTTGCATATTACATGGGAGGCGACACCGGTGCGAACACTCCCGAAAAACCGTTGCAGGAGGACATAAAGCGTTATCTGCTCGGCGTGGAAAACGATTTTGCGCCGAAGACCGACGACGAAAAGACCGACGAAGAGATCGAATTTGAAAATCTTGATGTCGACGAGATATTCGCGTCAATGAAAAAAGACAGAAAGAGCGCGGGAAAAGAATGAAACTGCTGATAGGCGGGATCCGAGATAAAAAAGCAAAAGCGTATCTTTCCGAAAGATACACTCTTGTCGGAGTTCCGTCCCTTCCGGTCGCAGACCCTATAAAAGAACACATCGATATCGGACTTTTCGTTTCGGGAAGTATAAGTGTCTGCGAACCGAGCGTTTACGGCTTCTATAAAGAATTCTTTCCCTCGGTCATCTGCGCAGGGACGCGAGTGTCGGAGAAATATCCGAAAGATGTCGCGTACAACGCTTTCTCTGTCTGCGGAGCGCTCGTTTGCAGGGAAGATGCGACGGACGTGACGCTGAAATCGCTTTTCCCGAAAATCGTATCTGTCAGACAGGGTTACGCAAAGTGCAGTACGGTCGTCGTTTCCGAAAACGCCGTCATAACCTCAGACCGTTCGATCTTTTCGGCGTGCGAAAAACTCGGTGCAGACACGCTTTTTGCAGACAACGACGGAGTTCTTCTCGAAGGCTACGACACGGGATTTCTCGGGGGAGCGACTGCCGTGACGGATGAATATGTTCTTTTCATAGGCGATCTGAGCCGCAGAAAAGACTGTAAAGAAATATGCTCGTTCATAGAAGCGCACGGGAAAAAAGTTGAATATATTCCCGATGTTCCGCTTCTGGACTGCGGTTCGCCTGTAATTATTTAACTTCTCCCGAATATACTGTTCAGGGTGATACTGTGCGCGGAAGGAGAAGACAAAGATTTTCCTTTAAGAAAAAAGCCCTGTTTGCTCTTATCCTTCTGCTTGTCCTTACCGTTACCGGATGCGTTTATTACAACTCCCGTCTTGCGCCGCTGATAGAGGCGATAGGAATGTCGGACGCGCAGGACATCGCGACGGCGGCAATCAACAACGCAATAAAAGATACGTTGAGAAATCCGGACATCGACTATTCGAAGCTGACAGTTGTGACCAAAACTTCCGACGGACGGATCGCGTCGATACGGACGGATCCCGAACAGATAAACAAACTGACGACGCAGATCACGCTGGAACTGCTTGACGGGCTTTCCGAACTCGATGAGACATATATAAAAATACCGCTCGGCACGGTATTCAACAACGAATACTTCGCGGGAAGAGGTCCTGCGATCCCGATCGAACTTTGCCCGACACAAAGTGTTTTTACCGACATATCGACACGGTTCGAGGCGGCGGGAATAAATCAGACCGTGCATTCCGTTCTTCTGACGGTCACCGTCAGCATAGACCTCGTTTTCCCGACGAGGATACTGACCGCGGAATGTTCAGAGACCGTTGTTATCGCCGAGACCGTCATAGTTGGGCCGATACCGGATTTTTATTCCGAAAAAGCGCGATGAAATAAGAAACAGAGGTAAAAAAATGACTCCGAAAAAAAGGATCGACGAACTGACCGACCTGCTCAATCATTATGCGAAAAAGTATTATACCGAGGACATCTCGGAAGTGTCGGATCACGAATACGATATGCTATCCCGAGAACTCCGACAGCTCGAGGCGGAATATCCCGAACTGAGAAGAGCGGATTCCCCGTCTCTCCGCGTAGGGGGAAGCATTGCGGAAGGCTTTGAACCGGTCGTTCATGAAGTTCCGATGGAAAGTCTTCAGGACGCTTTTTCAAAAGAAGAACTTCTCGATTTCGACCGAAGAGTAAAAGAAAAATTTCCGAACGCCCGCTACGATGTCGAATTGAAGATCGACGGGCTTTCGGTCAGCCTGACTTATATAAACGGCGTTCTGGAACTCGGCGCAACACGCGGAGACGGAACGACGGGTGAAAACGTGACCGCAAATCTGCGGACTGTCAGATCAATTCCTCTCGTTCTCGACGAAAAGCTTCCGAAGCTGATCGTCCGCGGAGAGGTCTATATGCCGAAAAAAACTTTTGAAAGGCTGAACGCAGGACGTGAAGAAAACGGCGAACAGCTTTTCGCAAATCCCCGTAACGCCGCGGCAGGATCGCTCAGACAGCTCGATTCGTCCGTTGCGGCACAGCGCGGACTCGATATTATCGTTTTCAATCTTCAAGCGGTCGAAGGCAGAACCTTCGCATCGCATTCCGAGACGCTTGATTTTCTGAAAAAACAGGGTTTTCCCGTGAGTCCTTACTACTCGGTATTCGACAGTATGGAAGATGTGTGGAACGAGATACAAAGGCTCGGGAATATGCGCGACGAGTTGTCTTTCGGCATCGACGGGGCGGTCGTAAAGGTCAACGATCTCAAAATGCGCGAAGCCCTCGGAAGGACGGTCAAAGTCCCGCGCTGGGCGATCGCCTTCAAATATCCGCCCGAACAGAAGAAGACAAAAGTTCTCGACATCCGCGTCAATGTCGGCAGAACGGGTGTTCTGACGCCGCTCGCCATACTCGAACCCGTCTTTTGCGCGGGAAGCACGATCTCGAAAGCGACATTGCACAACAAAGATTTCATCGCGGAAAAAGATGTTCGAATCGGGGACAGCGTCATCATTCAAAAAGCAGGTGATATAATTCCCGAGGTCGTTGAGGTCGTGAAAGAAGACCGCCCGTCGAACAGCGTTCCGTTCGAAATGCCGAAAGTCTGTCCCGTTTGCGGAAGCGAGGTCTTTTCGGATGAAGAGGACGCGTTTATCCGTTGTCTGAACTCCGACTGCCCCGCGCAGATCGTCCGCAATATCATCCACTTCGCCTCGCGCGACGCGATGGATATAGACGGGCTCGGGAAAAACATCGTCGAAAGGTTCGTTGATGAAGGGCTTATACGCTCCGCCGCAGACCTTTACACTTTGAGCCGCGAAACGCTCGCTTCGCTCGACCGTTTCGGAGAAAAGTCCGCGGACAACCTGCTCGCCGCCCTTGAAAGGTCGAAAGAGAACAATCTCGACCGCCTTGTTTACGCGCTCGGCATAAGACAGGTCGGAAGCAAAGCGGCAAAGATTCTGTGCGAGAAATTCACGACCATGGATGCGCTGACAGCCGCTACACATGACGAACTGACCGTCATAAACGATATAGGGCCGATAACCGCGACATATATAACCGAATATTTCCAAACCGAAAAGAACATTGAGCTCATCAACCGCTTCAAAGCTCTCGGTCTCAACATGACTTACACGGGAAATATCCGCGACACGCGCTTTGAGGGAATGACATTCGTTCTCACAGGCACGCTCCCGACCTTTTCGCGCGCCGACGCCTCCGCTCTCATCGAAAGCTACGGCGGCAAGGTCTCCGGTTCCGTTTCCAAGAAAACGACCTTCGTCCTCGCAGGCGAAGACGCGGGCTCAAAACTGACAAAAGCACAAGCCCTCGGCGTCCCCGTCATCGACGAAGCCGAATTTTTGAAAATGACAGAATAAACCGAAAAAACAGACAGCCTTCGCGGAATAAACCGCGAAGGCCGCTTTTTTATATCGCTCCTTTCGGATACTATATGGCGAAAAGTCTGTCTGTGAGCCTTTCCGAAGCCCGCGGGAACGAGGGATGATCCGCGCGGACTTACGGAAAAGCCGCAAAAAGAGAAGAGAAAAGAGGGTAGGCATATTAAAACGGGAACTCTGTTTCGATGAAAAAGAATTGCCGACGGGACGCCGGAATTCCGTTTTTCAAAGTTTCCCGGTGCGAATGGCAGTGGAAAAAACGGAGAAATTCTGTCAGATCCGAATATTTCTCCGCTTAAACCGTCATTTTACGAATATCTTTCTTTTTGTTACGGAGACGAAGCCTGTCCGCGATCATTGCGATAAATTCGGAATTTGTCGGCTTTCCGCGCGACGAACTGATCGAATAACCGAATATCGAATTGAGGACGTCAACATCTCCCCTGTCCCATGCGACTTCTATCGCATGACGAATAGCACGCTCCACTCTCGAGGAAGAGGTCTTGAATTGTTTTGCGACCGACGGGTAAATGATCTTTGTCACCGCATTTATGGCTTCCGGATCGGTGACTGCAAGCATGATGGCACTTCGGACATAATGATATCCTTTGACATGCGCGGGGATCCCGATCTCAAGAATTGCTTCCGTCACCTGCTTTTCAAGATCGTCTTCTTCAAGAACATGGCGCTCCTCCTCCCCGGAAACGGGCTGAGATACGGAAAAGATCTCTTTTCTTTCCGGAACGGAGCATATCTGACGTATCCGCTCCGAAAGGATCGCATAGTTCACGGGCTTTACAAGATAATAAGAAGCACCGAGTCTCATCACTTCTTTGATCATCATTTCGTTTACGGCCGTCGAAGTGGCAATAAATCTCGGGCGACGGGAAAGAGGGATCTTTAATGCCTGTTCCAAAAATGCAATTCCGTCAAGACCCGCCAGGATAATATCAAATAAGACGACATCCGGAGAAGTGGCGGGAATCGCATCAAGCGCGCTCTTCGGATCTGCCGTCGTCAAAACGATATCAAAGCCCTCGTTTCGGAGTTTGTTCGCCGTGTACGAACGAAACTCCGAATTTTCATCTACGATCATGATCCTGATCTTCTTTTCATAGCCAAATCCTTCCATAAAAGTTCCTCCTGTTACCGCTTGTCCGAAAGCGGGACGAATCCCGAGAGAGAGCTTTCGGCAATACGGTTGATATATATTTTTTTTATTACCGTGTTTGCTGTTTTTTTATGTGCAAACAGATTTTACCATATAATTCTATGGTCGTCAAGCGAAAATTGTCGAAAACCATTCGGCAATTGTATGACAATAATGTCTTTTTAAGAACAAACTTCGACACAAATTTGTGTTTTATACAAATACATGTATGTTTATTAGTGCAAATGTGACAAAAGAATATAACCCGAATTTTTTTAATGTAACATCGCTGTACATACGGAACAAAATCGAAAAAGAGATCTTCATCCCGGAAAAAACATCTCCGTGCGGAACATACCGTCTTTGCGATCTTTTTCTTTTTCCTTTTCCAGTCACATTTATTCATCGGTTTTATTTCTTTTATCCGTCTGTCTCCCTCATTCTTATAATACACAACGAAAAGACCGCGCGGAAAACGGGATGAGACTGAACGACTGTTACAAACAGGCAGTTGCGAAGGCTGCTTCAAGCGGCAAAAGAAAAAAACTGTCACGATCAAGAGAAAAAGGCTTGGATATAGCTGATTCTTAATTTTTTTTATTTTATTTTCGTGAAAGCCCTTGATTTTTTATATAAAGTATGTTAGTATGTTTACATACATACTAAATAGGAGGTGAAGCGGATGACCAAGGACAAAAAGGCGTTTGGTAATTTCCTTCGGGAAATGATCAAGCAAACCGGCATATCGCAGTCGGAATTTTTCTCGGCGGTAGAGATTACAAAACCATATTTCTATGACATTCTGTCCGGCAAGGTCAATCCGCCGCCACCGGACGTGCAGTACAAAATGCTTGAAAACTTGAATTTGGATGAGCAGCAGCGCAACGAATTCTTGAATTTGGCGGCAGAGGGACGCGGCGAAGTTCCTGCGGACATCGCAAAGCTGATCGCAGATCACCCTGCGAAATTGGCAATCATCCGCGAAAAACTAACAACGCTTCTCGTGGCGCAAGAATAAGGAGAAAAAGATATGGCTGAATTACATGAGCTGATAGAGAAAATTGAAAATCCGGAATTGCGCGCGCAGCTTCAGGCAGCAGCCGACAGACTGACAAAGCAGAAGAAATTCGGTCTTGTATTCGAGGAGCATCTGCCGGAATGCACTCCCCTGTACGATATTCCTGTCAGAAAAGGCGCAAAGGTGTCTTTGCGGAACGGAAAAGCCAACGAAACCTTTACTGTTCTGAAAATCGAAGATGGCATCGCCACTTGCCTGCCCAAGAACAGTAAGGAAGCAGTGCAGTTTACGGTGACTGATCTCGTTACCACAGCAGAGCTGGGCGACCCCATCTATCCCTGTCTGCAGCCCTTGGGAGAAGTATGCAACGCGCCTGACAGTGAGCTGTGGCATACCCTGATAGAAGCGGATAACTACCATGCACTGCAGCTTCTGGAATACCTGTACGCAGGCAAAGTGGATTGTATCTACATCGACCCGCCATACAATTCGCGAGCAAAAGACTGGAAATACAACAACGATTATGTTGATCCTACGGACTCGTATATGCACAGTCTGTGGCTATCAATGATGCAAAAACGTTTGAGGTTAGCGAAAGAACTATTAAATCCGAACGATTCTGTGCTAATCGTTACAATTGATGAGAAAGAATATTTGCATTTGGGGTGTTTACTTGAAGAACTGTTCCCTGATGCAAAAATCCAAATGGTTAGCAGCGCAATTAACTCCAAGGGTGTCGCACGTGACGAATTTTATCGCGTAAATGAATACCTATACATTGTAAGGATTGGTGACTGTATTCCAGAATCGTTGCAATTACCATCTGAATGGAGAGGCAATATCAAAACTTCTACGACTGAAAAGGTTCGTTGGGGCAGTTTAATGAGAAGCGGTTCAAATGCTGAACGACGTCATTCTCCTGGATGTTTCTATCCAATTCTTATTAGCAAAGATAAAAGACATTTTTGCGGAGCAGGTATGCCATTAAAAATAGATGATGATTACAAAACATATCAAGCACCTGACAACTGTATTGCTTTATTTCCTATCCACGATAATGGAAGTGAGGGAGTATGGCAATACTCAAGAGATCATTTTCTATCAATTCAAGAAAAAGGATATGCCCGAATCACAACCAAAACAAAGAGTGGTTTGTCAGTTAGATATATTTCCGAAGGATGGCAAAAAAAAGTTGAATCAGGTCAAATTGCGGTGGTAGGAACGGCAGAAGACGGATCTCTCATTCTTGACGATAGTGACTACACCCAGGAATATGTGCCGTGCAATCAATGGTGGATTGCTTCTCACAACGCCACCGAGTTCGGTAGTAAGTTGCTCAAAAAATTTGTGTGTCAAAGAAAATTCCCGTTTCCTAAGTCCTTATATGCAGTACACGATGCGCTTCGCTTTTTTGTTGCTAACAAACCAGAAGCTCTTATAATCGATTTCTTCGCAGGTTCTGGAACTACACTTCATGCTGTGAACCTGTTGAATGCGGAAGATAATGGACATCGTCGTTGTATTATGGTTACAAATAATGAGATTAGCGAAGAAGAAAGAACTGAATTTGAATCTAGAGGAATTCAACAAGGTAGCGAAGAATGGTTCAGCCGTGGCATAGCGCGTTATATTACATGGCCACGCACAGTTTGCTCTATAAAAGGTGAAAATGTAAATGGAGAAAAACTTCAGGATAAGTATTTTACTTACAACAGCATAACAACAACTAAAAAACGAAGTGTAACACAAATCTCCTTTGTTGATCCGATTTTTACTCTTTCACTGCAAGATCGGAAAAAAGTTATACAATCTATTTCACGAGGGATCCTTCCCGGAAAACTGGTCACCGCAGAAAGTAGTTTTGTAGTGTCAGAAGATTCTAAACACACCGTATCTGTATTGCTTGACGAAAAGAAATCAACAGAATGGATTGCAGAACTTTCGGAAATGGATCACATTGATGAGTTGTTGGTGATAACAAAGGACAAAAAAGTGTTCAGCCGTATTAAAAAGCAAATTGAAGAAACTCTTGCCCCCATCGAACAAATATCTCCAGTAATGTATCCTATGTCCAATGGATTCGAAACCAACGCCGTTTTCTTCAAGCTGTGCTTCCTCGACAAGACCAAGGTGTCACTCGGCATACAGTTCAAAGAGCTGCTCTCCACCTTGTGGATGAAGGCAGGCGCCATCGGGAGATGCCCTGTCATTGATGAAGACCTGCCGGATATGCTTATTTTGCCGGAAAACAAAATGGCAATTCTCAATGATGAAAACCGGTTTGGTGAGTTTGCCGAGCAGCTTACACAGCATCCGGAAATCGACGTTGTGTACCTCGTCACCGATTACGAATCCAGCTTTGTAGCCATGACACAGGCGCTGGAGGGCAAAAAGACCTATCAGTTGTACAAAGACTATCTGGACAACTTCAGAATTAACGCAGGGAGGAACAACAGATGAAAGTGAATTTAATAGCCTTTCAGGACAAAGCTGTCAAGGAACTGCGGGTAGACATTGCGGACGCACTGGACAGCTACAGACGCAGAGGAAAGACGCAGGTTGTTTCCCTGCAGGCGCCTACCGGTGCGGGTAAAACCATTATCGCAGCATCGCTGATCGAGGATATTTACTTCGGTTCGACATTGGCAGACGGAACCACCTTCGATGAGCAGCCGGAAGCGATCTTCGTTTGGCTTTCGGATTCCCCGGAGCTGAACGCGCAGTCCAAACAAAAGATCGAGCTCAAAACCGGCAAGCTGCGCTACGGGCAGTGTGTCACCATCGCAGAAGATTCCTTCGATATGGAGATGCTGGAGGACGGTCACGTATACTTTCTCAACACTCAGAAGATCAGCCGCAGCGGTAAACTGACACAGCACTCCGATGATCGGCAATATACCATCTGGGAAACGCTGGACAACACCATCCAGAATAAGTCGGATCACCTGTACTTCATCATTGACGAAGCGCACCGCGGTGCCAAGAGCAAGCGCGAAGCAGGGTCCGATACCACCGTAATGCAACGCTTTATCAAGGGTTATACCTATACTGAAAACGGTATTAAACGCACAATGCGCTCCATGCCGGTCATCCTTGGTATCAGCGCCACCGCAGAGCGATTCAACACTTTGGTCGGCAACACCACCAATGTGGGGCTTATCAAGTATGTGATCACCGCCGACGAAGTGCGTGGATCGGGCTTGCTGAAGGACCGCATTGTCATTACTTATCCCGAGGATCCCACCAAGAACAACGATATTGTGCTCTTGGAAGCAGCGGTGGAAGAATGGCAGAAAAAGTGCAAGCGTTGGTATCAGTATACTTCCGAGCAGCATTATGCCAACGTGGATCCTGTACTGGTGGTACAAGTGTGCCAAGGCAGCGGCGGGACGCTGTCCGACACCAATCTGGAAGACGTCCTCGCCAAAATCGAAGAGAAAGTCGGCACACCCTTCAAAGAAGGAGAGGTTGTCCACTGCTTTGGTGAAGGCACAACCGTAGAGCTGAACGGCCTCCACATCCCCCATGTGAAAGCATCCGAAATTGCGGATGATCATACAATCAAAGTGGTTTTTTTCAAAGAAGCGCTTTCCACCGGCTGGGACTGTCCCCGAGCAGAGACGATGATGTCCTTTGCCGTGAGAAACGATCCCACCTATATCGCACAGCTTCTCGGAAGAATGGTACGCACGCCGCTACAGATGCGCGTTATGCGTGACGAATTCCTGAACGATGTAAAGCTGTATCTTCCCCATTTCAACAAAGAAACCGTAAAGAATGTCGTGGAGGAATTGCAGACAAGCGAGGGTGGCGATATTCCCACCGAAATCAACGGCGAATCGCTGGAGGAACCGACCTATACCACTTGGACGGTGCATACATCCAGACGCGCAAGACAGTTTGAACCGGATCCAAATCAAATGACACTGTTTGATAGTCCGGACGGTGGAACAGCGACAACAGAAACACCGGCAGCGGTGTCTCCGGTTGCCAACATTCCGTATGTTGCGCCCACTACCCACAACGGTGGTAACAGCGCACCGGAGTACATCCCTCCGAGAACTGTAACCGTTCCGGCTACAGGCAACGGACAGCAAGCAGCTCCTGTTGTTCCTGCAGAAGAAATTCCACAGGGCAAGCAACTAGAGTTCGCACCGGAGCTCGATCGTGTGGAGATCATCGATTTCATCAACGCCAAAGGCTACCTGACATACTTCGTCCGTCAGGATCGCATCAACGATTATCTGAAATCCCTGCTGGATCTGGCAACCCTGCTGACGCACAACGTCATTTATCGGGGCGCCCGTGACGAGGTGATTGATGATATCGTTGGTTTGATTCGTGATTACATTGAAGATTTGCACCGCACAGGCAGATATGATGCTCTGGCTGATCAGGTGTTGCAGTTCAAATTGTCGGTACAGGTCTTCGACCCGTTCGGCAAAGCGCTGCAGGAGAATTACTTCAACGACTTCACATTGATATCGGAGACCGATCTGGACAGACAGGTACGCAATGCGGATGCAAAGCTTGGTAGATACGGATTCCCCAACATCTACGGCGGCAGATATTACGATGAGGAAAACCCGAACGCGCATAAGATCGACTGCGTTCTCTTTGCAGCTGACGATGCATGCAGAGCAAAGCTCGGTGAGTATGCAAAGAATAAACTTCTTGAATTCTCTCGTAAATACCGTGTGGCGGTAGCAAACAGATCGGATGCTTGCAAGAAGAAGTACCGTGAAATTATGGCGGACAGTGCCGTGGTCAGCGAACAGCTTTTTGCCATTCCTGAAAACATCAGCGTCAGAGAAGATCCGGACGGCATCGAATACGAAAACCACCTCCTTGCCGCCCCGGATACCGGTATCGCAAAGATCAAGCTGAACGGCTGGGAGGAAGCGCTGATTGAAGAAGAATCGAAGCGCACAGACTTCGTATGCTGGTTGAGAAACCCCTCCAAAGCAGCATGGGCACTTTGCCTGCCTTACGATATTGGCGGCGAGAAGAAATCCTTCTACCCCGATTTCTTGATCGTGCGCAGCGACCCGGAGGTTGACTATGTGGTAGATATTCTGGAACCGCACGGTAACCAGTACGCAGACAATTTGCCGAAAGCGAAGGCACTGGCTGAGTATGCAAAAGCAGAGGATCGCCTCGGCAGGATTCAGTTGATCCACAAAACAACGGATGCAGGCGGCACCGACAGGTTCATTCGTCTGGATCTAACGGACATTGCAGTACGTGACAAAGTGCTGCGCGCCTTCTCAAATGACGAACTGGATCACATTTTTGAAACCGACGGAATAATCGAATAAAACAACGACCGGCAGAGGAATAAATCCTTCTGCCGGTCTGTATAATATTTGCTGATTTTATACTATTCCGCCGGGAATTCGCGATCTTTTCCGGGCGGCGGCTTTCTTTTCCGAGGCAAAAACGGGATCGCCCGTCGGACGATCCCGTTCAAATATACATATAATAATCAGACGCCGTACTTGGTCGTGTTCACCTTGATGCCGGGGCCCATCGTGGAAGCAATAACGCAGCTCTTTATATACTGACCTTTTGCAGCCGCAGGCTTAGCCTTAACGATAGCGCCTATAAGAGCGTCAAAGTTCTCTGCGATCTTCTCCGCGCCGAAGGACGCTTTTCCGATCGGACAGTGAATGATGTTCGTTTTATCAAGACGGTACTCGATCTTACCGGCTTTGATCTCTTTGATCGCCTGAGCGACGTTCATCGTAACGGTTCCCGCCTTCGGGTTCGGCATAAGTCCCTTGGGACCGAGAACCTTACCGAGACGACCTACAACACCCATCATGTTGGGAGTCGCAACAACGATGTCGAAGTCAAACCAGTTTTCTTTCTGGATCTTTGTTACCATATCCTCAGCGCCGACATAATCCGCTCCGGCATCAAGAGCCTCCTGAGCCTTGTCGTCCTTCGCAAAAACGAGAACTCTCATCGTTTTGCCGGTTCCGTGAGGAAGAACCATCGCGCCTCTGACCTGCTGGTCTGCGTGACGGGAGTCAACGCCGAGACGGACATGCATCTCGATCGTTTCGTCAAACTTCGCCTTTGCGGTCTTGCAAACAAGATCGCAAGCCTCGGCGGTATCGTAAAGTTTGGCAGACTCGATTGTTTTCGAGCTTTCAATATATTTCTTGCCTTTTTTCATCTTAAAAAAATCCTCCTATGTGGTTGTTCGGAAATGATCCTCCCACAGTTATAAAGCGGCTCGCGTGTTACGAACCGAGTTCAAAATGTCAGTCCTCAACGGTAACGCCCATGCTTCTCGCGGTTCCGGCGATCATGGACATAGCCGCTTCGACGTCGTTCGCGTTAAGGTCGGGCATTTTCTTTTCGGCGATTTCTTTAATCTGCGCCTTTGTTATCTTTGCGACCTTCGTCTTGTTGGGAGCACCCGAACCGGACTCAATGCCGCAGGCTTTCTTTATAAGAACTGCCGCCGGCGGAGTTTTCGTCACGAACGTGAACGAACGGTCCGCGTAAACGGTGATAACGACGGGGATGATAAGACCCGCGTCATTCTTGGTCTTTTCGTTGAATTCTTTGATAAAAGCCATTATGTTAACGCCGTGCTGACCGAGAGCCGGACCAACGGGAGGCGTAGCAGAGGCTTTGCCCGCAGGAATCTGCAGTTTGATATAACCGGTAACTTTCTGTGCCATTATTCTTTTTCCTCCGTAATTATTAAATCGCGCTTTTACAGCGCAGCGAGATCGCCGATTCCGATCTCCGCGGGGATATCACGACCGCCCATGGAGATAATGACTCTGGCTTTCCGCTCTTTCATGTCAACGCTTTCAACGATACCCGTGAAGTTGGCCATGGGACCGCTTACGACCTTGACGTTGTCACCCGCGCTGAACGGAGCTTCTTCGACGCTCTGTACAAGGTTCAGATTGCGGATCTCTTCATCTGTCAGAGGAATGGGTTTTCCTTCCGGGCCGACAAAACCGGTCACGCCGCGGATATTGCGGAGCAATACCCATGTGTCGTCGTTGACGACCATATTGACAAGGACATATCCGGGAAGAAGTTTTCTCTCGGTCTCAACGACCTCGCCGCTCTCCTTGATGTCCTGAACTTTTTCCATGGGTATCTTGACTTCGCGAATAAGATCGTGCATTCCGCGAAGGTCAACGACCTTTTCGATGCTCGTCGCGACTTTGTTTTCGTAACCCGAATAAGTGTGGATAACATACCACTGTGCCGTTTCGGCCATCAGATGATCCCTCCGTCAGAGATGATATAAATTCTCGTAAAAGTCAATTAAAACAGCGACGAAAGTCCGTTGCCGACAGAGAAGCTGACGATGTTTTTGAAAACAAGGTCTATAACTCCGATGAACAACGCGCTTATCACAACGATGACTATAACCGTCAGAGTGTCGCGAACGACCTGTTTGGAGGTCGGCCAGGTGACTTTTTTGAGTTCGCTCTTAACTTCCTTCAAATATCTGAAGAAACGCACGAAGAGATTGGGTTTCTTATTCTTCGCGGGAGCCTTTTTCGCTGTCGTGTCGTTTTTGGAAGCGACAGCTTTTTTTTCATCAGCCATTTCGCGTCCTCCTTACTTGGTTTCTTTGTGCAATGTGTGTTTCTTGCAGAACTTACAATGCTTCTTCATTTCAAGTCTGTCCGGATCGTTTTTCTTGTTTTTGGTTGTGAAATAATTCCTCTGCTTGCATTCCGAGCAGGCAAGAACAACCTTATCTTTTCCCATTGACGGCACCTCCTTATAAAATTGCCTCCCTTGCAGGTATTTAAAGGGCTCGCTTCAACGCTTTCCGAGAGGCTTGCACGACCTCTTTTCGCGGCGTTTTCGGCTTCGCGCCGTCTTGGAACTGGCAGCACGAGAAAGCACCTTTACGCAAGGTATCAACATTATAACATAAAAGAAACCCCTTTTCAAGAGAGATTTATGAATTTTTTGTTATTTTTCAACAAAAAAGCGCGCTGTCCCTTTCAGCGTCGGATATTCTCCGTCCCCGTTCGGGGTGCCGGCAGACATCTGTGCGGAACGGGATCGCGGATATATTAAAAAATTATAATTTTTATAATTTAAGTATAGCCAAATCGGAAATAATGTGTTATACTGTGTATATAACAATCCGAAAGAAGGAGTTCCGACCGATGACCGTCCGAAAATACGCTTTGAGAGCCATATCCGTTTTGCTGACCGTTTTTCTGACTTTGTCGGTCGTTCTGCCGTCTTTTGCGGAAGAGGGAGACGGCTCCGAACTCTCTCCGACAAGCAAACGCTCGCTCCTTGTCAACATCGACACGAACATGATCCTTTATTCGGAAAAAGCGGACGAGCCTTTTTACTGCGGATTTCTCCCGAATGTCGTGACGTGCATGATCCTTCTCGAATCGGAGCCCGACCTTGAAAAAACGGTCACGATCTCGGAACAGGTCATAGAAGAGACGAAGCAACTGAGCGCGGCGAAACTGAAACCGGGAGACGTGATCTCACTCGCGGACCTCGTGAAAGCGGCGCTGACGTCGGCGTCTCAGGAGGCGTGCATCGCGATAGCGCATTTCGTCAACAATAAAGGGACATCGTCTTTCATCGAAACGATGAACACCTATGTGCGTGAACTCGGAGTTACGCAAACTTCCTTCGGAGGCGTCAACAGTTATTATTCCTCCGCATCAAAAACGACGACGATCTCCGATCTTTCGGTCATTTTGCAGCACGCGCTCTCCCTCGACGGCTTCACAGAATTCATCAGCACGCCGGTAGTAACGGTCACGGTCAACGGTGAAAAAAGAACGCTCTATACATACAATTCGTCGATCGTTCCGTCCTCAGATTACTATATATCCGATATAACGGGCTTGGGCGTCTACGCCTCCGAAAGCGGCGGTTACTGTTCGGCATGCGTGACAACGACAAAGAATATGAGAGTTCTTGCCATCGCCTCCGACACGGAGGGGATCGTAAACATCTACAACGATCTTAAACAGATGGTGACTTTCGCAAAAAACGAATACGTTTCGACGCGCCTTATCTCAAAGGGCGACACCGTTTGCGAAGTCGGGGTCAGGACCGGAAAAGATGCCGATTTTGTCGTTTTGACAGTCACCGACGATATTAACGCGCTCCTGCCGAAAAGTTTCGATCAATCGCTGATCGAAAGAGTTATCGACGCGCCCGAATCGATCGACGCTCCGGTCTCGAGAAACGAAAAACTCGGGACGCTGATACTCAGATATAACGGGCAGGTCTACGGAACATCGGATCTCGTCACGAAAACGGCGGTCGAGGTCGATACGATGGAAAAATTCACTCAGGCGATCAATTCCTTCTTTAAAGGACCCATATTCATCTCCGCGATCGTCATAGTTGCGATCGCGATCGCGATCTATACGATCGCGCGCATAGTCGGAAACAACCGCAGAACAAAGAACAGAAAAAGCAAGGAACGCGAACGCGTCAAGATCGACATGGACTGATCATGTCCCGAACAGATCGGGCGACGGCGGTCGGACGCACTCCGAATTTTTCGATGTCTTCGACCGTACTTTCCCCCGAAAGGACAAGCACCGTGTCTATCCCCGCGTTTACTCCGCATTTAATATCCGTGTACAGCCTGTCTCCGACAATGACCACGTCATTTTTTCCGACGCCGAAAAACGACAGCGCGGAAAAAGCCATTTCCGCCCTCGGTTTTCCTATGTAGAAAGGCGTTTTTCCCGTTGCCTGTTCCAGACAGTAGCACATCGTCGCGCAATCGGGCAGATACCGCCCGTTCGAAGCGGGACATACGACGTCCGGATTTGTTGCGTAAAAGGGTACGCCGCCGCAGAGAAGCGAGCATGCGTCCTCCATTTTTTTATATGTCAGCTCGGTATCGTAACCGACAAGCAAAAAATCGATGTCTTCGGCAGGCTCGGTCCTCACATCAAGCCCGAAAGAAGCGACCTCCTCACGCAAATATCGCGTTCCCATGACATAGACGGAGGCGTTCCGCTTTTTTTCGCAAAGAAAGCGGGCGGCGGCCTGTCCCGACGTCAGAATGTTTTTCTTTTCGGCATAAAACCCGAGACGTCCGAGTTTTTCGAGATAGGCGTCCGCGCTCCTCGATGAATTGTTCGTCATAAAAACATATTCGATACCGCGGCGGCGAAGATCCTCGATAAAATCCACCGCGCCGGGAATGGGAACATCGCCGTGATAAACGGTGCCGTCCATATCGAGAAGAAAAAGTTTTTTCGTTTTCGTAAGTTCAAAAGCGTTCAAGTTTTTCATATCCTTTCGGAGATTATCTGTATGCGTATATACAATGATTACGGCACGATGATGAAAGAAAAATACGGGGAGAAAATATACAAACTTCCCGTAAACCTGCCCGTCTCGTGTCCGAACAGGGACGGAACGCGAGGCAACGGCGGTTGCCGATTCTGCGGCGCGGTCGGCGCGGGATTTGAAAGTCTCGACAAAGCCATACCCGTCAAAGAACAGTTGAGGATCAACCGAGAATATATGGGGGACAGATACAAAGCGAAGAAGTTTGTCGCATATCTGCAAAACTATACGAACACGTATCTTCCTCCCGCCGAATTTGAAAGAGTCGTCAACGACTGCGCATCGGATGACATCGTTGAACTTTCAATCTCGACGCGACCGGACTGCGTGCCCGAGGAATACCTGCGAATAACCGCCCGTTTCCGCGAAAAATACGGAACGAACGTGACATACGAACTCGGACTTCAATCACCGAACACGAAAACGCTTCGGCTGATCGGACGCGGTCACACGCTTTCGGAATATGTCGGGGCATGTCTGCGCATAAAAAAACACGGTTTCGGGCTTTGCACGCATCTGATCCCGAATCTTCCCTACGATGACAAAGAAGATGTAAAGGAGGCGGCGCAACTCGTTTCCGTGCTTCAAAACGACACCGTAAAACTTCACAACCTATTCCTTATGCAGGGAACGCCGATGGCGGAGCAGTATCTGAACGGCGAATTTGAGATCTGCGGTTACGAAGAATATTTCGAGCGCGTCGCGATCTTTCTCGAATATCTGTCTCCGACGGTCAGCATTGAACGATTTTTTGCCAGATGCCCGGAGGAAGGCTGTGTTTTCTCCAACTGGGGACGCTCCTGGCGGTGGCTGCAAAACGAACTGATGACCTACCTTTTCCAAAGAGGCACGGTACAGGGAATGAAATGCGGCGAATACGAAGACGGAATAATATTCTCAAAAGGCTCAAAATAATTATACCGCACGGTGCGGATTTTGTCAATGAAAATAATTAAGAACACCAAACGGAGGAAATTATGAACAATACGGTATGCCCTGACATCAAAGCGGTTCTCGCAAAGGCTCTGCCCTCTTGCGAAAAATGCTTTTCGGACGAAAAATTTGACTCAAAGAAAGAGAAAAACTCTTTTAAGATGCTGAAAAATCAGCGTCTGGCTTTTCAGGTGGCATATATCAAAAAGACACCCGAACTCGACGGAGAAATAGCGGCGGAACTCGTGATAGATTCGCCCCTTAAAGATTGCATAACGCTTTATTCGATTGAAGAAGTTCCGAATTACAAGCCGTGTTACGACGAAACGGACAACGACTATCTGCGCAAGACATCGGGACTTTATCCCGACCTGCTCATGCCCGCTTCCCCGCGTTTTCACAGAATCTTTTCGTCCCGTCTGCGTGCGTTTTACGTCCTCATCGAAAATGCGGACGGCATAGCCCCGGGAACATATCCCGTCGCGTTTGAGTTTTACAAGGACGGCGATTTCCTCGGCGGAACGGAAGTGACGGTCGAAGTCATAGACGCGATGCTTCCGAAACAAAAACTTGTTTATACAAACTGGTTCCACTGCGACTGCCTTGCATCGTATTACAACTGCGACATATACGGCGAGCGTCATTGGCAGATCATCGAAAACTATATCCGTGAAGCGGTCGCGGAAGGGATGAACATGATCCTGACGCCTGTTCTGACACCGCCGCTCGACACGGGAAAAGGCTGGCAACGCCCCGACGTCGGACTTGTTGACATATACAAAAACGGAGACGAATACACATACGGATACGACAAACTCGACCGTTGGATCGAAACCTGCGAACGCTGCGGGATCGAATATTTCGAGATCTCCCATCTCTTCTGCCAATGGAGCGCGGCATCCGCGCCGAGAGTCACCGCTTTTGTTGACGGAAGCACGGAAAAACAGGATATTTTCGGCTGGAATACCGATGCGGTCAGCCCCGAATACACTTCGTTCATAAGATCGTTTATAAAGGCTTTGACGGCTCATCTGAAAGATCTCGGTGTTGACAAAAAATGCTTCTTCCATATTTCCGACGAGCCGAACATGGCGGTCTACGACTCCTATTGCGCCTCGAAGAACAGCGTCATAGACCTTTTTGAAGGATATCCCGTTATCGACGCCCTCTCGGAATTTGAATTCTATAAATCCGGGCAGATCAAGATGCCCATTCCCGCGATAACGGAAGCATATCCTTTCCTTGAACAGACCGATCTTCCGATGAGATGGACATATTACTGCTGTGCGCAGCACAATAAAGTCTCAAACCGTTTTCTCAGTATGCCGGGACAGCGAACGGAGATCTTGGGCGTTCAACTTTACAAATACAGGATAGAAGGCTTTCTGCAATGGGGATACAACTTCTATTACAGCGCAAGTTCATGGCACATTATCAATCCCTTTATAGATCTCAGCGGAGATAACTGGGTGCCCGCAGGAGATACGTTCGTCGTTTATCCCGCGCCTGACGGCACGCCTTACAGAAGCCTTCACGGAATGCAGTTTTCCGAAGGGTTGCAGGATCTTCGTCTGTTGCAGTTCTGCGAAAGCCTTATCGGAAGAGATGCGACTATGGCACTCGTCAACGAAGGCGTTGACGGAGAAATGACATTCCACGATTATCCGCAGGACGCGGAATATCTGCTTTCGCTCAAAGACAAAGTCATAGACACGATAAAAAACAGTATATGACATAAAAAACGTAAACGCCGCGGGGAAATTCCCCGCGGCTTATGTTTTTTGAGTTATCATTCAGGAAAAGATCAGCCGATAAACGCATCGTGAATGGCGGAAACGGCTTTATCCGCGTCTTTTCTGTCGATCAGGACGGAGATCTTTATCTCGGAAGTGCTTATCATGTGGATATTTGCGCCTACGGAATAAAGAGCCTCAAACATTTTGGCGGCAACGCCGGCGTTTGTTTCCATTCCCGCGCCGACGACGGAAACCTTGGCGACGTCTTTTTCGACAGACACTTTGCCTTTTCCGTAAACCTCTTCGAGGACGGCGACCGCCTGATCGAGCTGTTCCTCGGACACGGTGAACGAAATATCTTTCGTTCCGTTTCTGCCGATCGATTGAAGAATTATGTCAACAACGATATTTTTCTGCCCCATAAGCGAGAAAAGTTTGAACGCGACGCCGGGAACATCTTCGAGGCCTATGACCGATATACGGGCGACCCGCGTGTCCTTTGCCACGCCCGTCACAAGCATTTTTTCCACTTTTACGTCCTCCCTGACTATCGTTCCCCCGATCCTGTCAAAACTCGACAGAACCTCAAGTTCAACATGGTATTTTTTCGCCATCTCGACGGAGCGGTTATGAAGCACCTGCGCCCCGAGAGACGCAAGTTCGAGCATCTCGTCGTAAGAGATCTCCTTCAGCTTTTTCGCGGTCGGCACTTTGCGCGGATCTGCGGTATAAACTCCGTCAACATCGGTATATATCTGACATTTGTCCGCTTTCAGAACCGCGGCGAGAGCGACGGCGGTCGTGTCCGAGCCGCCTCTGCCGAGAGTCGTCACATCGTCGAACCTGTTTATACCCTGAAATCCCGTTACGATGACAATCTTTCCGGAATCGAGTTCGCGCAGGATCCTTTCCGTGTCGATTTTTTTTATTTTTGCGTTTGAATAATTACTGTCCGAATGTATTCCCACCTGCCACGCATTCAGCGAAACAACGGGAAGTTTCATTGTTCCTATCGCCAGCGCAAGCAGAGACGCGGAGATCTGTTCTCCCGTTGAGAGGAGCATATCCGTTTCTCTCAAAGAAGGCGAAGACGTTATTTCCGCCGCTTTCTCAAGCAGATCGTCGGTCGTGTCGCCCTGAGCGGAAACGACGGCAACGATCCTGTTTCCCTCCCGATAAGCGTCGGCGATTATTGCCGCGACATTAAAAAGTCTTTCTTTATCCGCAACGGAGGAACCTCCGAATTTTTGAACGATCAAACTCATATTAAACCCCTATCAGCATTCGGGCATCAGAATATCCGTTCCTTCCAGACATTTGATCCCTATATCATCGGCGCCGCGGATAAAATCCGATCCGCAGTCCTTCCATGATATATTATGCTTTCCGCAGTTTCTTGCGACGTCGATAACGTCGCCGCAAACCGCGCTTGCCGTCGGGAACTTGCCGGCGCCGCGACCGTAAAAGACGACATCTCCGACAGCGTCGCCGCCGACCATGATGCCGTTATATACATCGTCGATGTTCGCAAGCTGACTGCTCTTTTTAACGGCGCAGGGGCTGACAAATACCGAAATATTCCCGTCCGCGAGCCTTTCCGCATAGCCGAGAAGTTTGATGACGCACCCGTTCTTTTCGGCGGTCGCGACATCTTCAAGGGTCACGTCGCGTATGCCTTTCGTGTATACCTTATCGGGATCGACCGTCTTTCCGAAAGCGAGATCGGCGAGGATACATATTTTTCTGCAAGTGTCTTTTCCGTCAACGTCCGCCGACGGATCCGCCTCCGCGTAACCGAGCCTCTGCGCCTCTTTCAGCGCGTCGGAAAACGAGGTGTTCTCTTTTATCATTTTTGTCAGGATATAATTCGTCGTACCGTTCAGTATTCCGACGATCTTGTCTATCCTGTTTGCGGCGAGGCAGTTGATGAGCGGACGGATTATCGGGATACCGCCTCCGACGGCGGCTTCAAACATATAGTCAACCCCGTGCTCCTTCGCAAGCGCGAGAAGTTCCGTTCCGTGCGTGGCGACAAGTTCCTTGTTTGAGGTCACGACGCTCTTTCCGGCGCAAAGACATTGCTTCGTGAATTCGTAAGCGACCCTCGCTCCACCGATGGTCTCGCATACGATCCCCGTTGCGGGGTCATTGACAATGTCATTGAAATCCTTTGTCAGAAGGCTTTCATACTTATCTCCGGGAAAATCGCGTATGTCAAGGATATGCCTGACGGCGATCTCCTGTCCGATTTTTTCCGAAAAGATCTTATTGTTTTGATCTATGAGTTCGACAACGCCCGAACCGACGACGCCGTAGCCCATAACAGCAATTCCGATCATTTTTCTCACTCCGTTTCAGATTTTATTCAAGTATATCACATTATTGACCGTTTGGCAAGCGCGAAAGGAATATTTGCCGACAGTTTGCGTCAAAACCGTTTTTTCAGCCTTCCGCAAAGAAGGAAATAAAGCACGACCGTCATCGCCGCGCAGACGCCGATTATGATCAGACTCGGTACCCACGAGAAAAAAAGCGTGCTGTCTCCCATATTAAAAGCATACGGGGCGAAGATATGGACAAAGAGCCCTATGACGGCGACGCAGAATATACCGATAAGATTTATCCCCGCAAAAACAAACACGGAAACGATCTTCCGATACCGTTCTTCGGCATTGTTGCAAACAGAAAAGAACGCTGCAAGGATCTGGCTCGAAAAGAAGAACAGCACGAAAACGAACGACAAAAGATAGTCTATGTTTCCGAGAAACATCATGATAAAAGAAAGAACATAATTCAGGTCGTCCGACAGCGCGGCAAGAAAAACGGCGGAAGAGACGGCAAACAGGGAATAAAGAAGTACGCCGACGAGCGTCGCGAGAATTTTCACCGAAACGACGGAATATAGCGAAGTCGGTACGGAGAAAGTCAGGTACCGCTCGTTTCCGATGACCGTCGAAGTGAACCGTCGGACATATACGAAAAACTGAAAGAACATACAGAACAGTATTGCACCGGCAAAGAAAAAAATGCCCGTTATGCGAAGACACCACATCATTTCCTGCTCGACCGTATAAAACAGACTCGCGCAGGCGCAAAGACACAGGCAAACCAAAGCACTTCCGAATATCGCGATATATGTTATGCAGGTCTTTTTCAGGAGACATGAGAGTTCTTTGAGAAAAAGCTTTACGAACATCCGTATACCTCCGAAAAGATCTCGGAAAGACTTTTTCCGAGCGTTGAGATCAGCGTCGCAACATCCGAGATCAAGCGCGGCATTCCCTCCGACAGGAAGCAGACATCGTCAAAAACCCTCTCCGTGCCGTTCGGGCGCGAGGTCGCAACGATAACGGAAAAATCCCTCTTATCGGAAAAGATTTCACCGACGGCTTCATTTCTTCTGTCCGTGTCGAAATTTCTCAGAGGCTCGTCAAGCACATAGACATCCGCGCGGCGGCAGGAACCGAGAACGAGGCGCAGTATCTGTCTGTCCGACTCCGTCAAGGCAGAGATCCTGTCCGCGGTCGAAACTCCGTAACGGAAAAGCATTTCGTAAGCCCTGTCCGCATCGAAATCAATAAACAGGGATGAAAAAAGACGGACGATGCTCCCGACGCGTTCTCCGACATCGTAAAAATCAAGATCGGGAACAAACGAAACGCGGCTTCTGTTCCTGTCCGTTATCGGACAGCCGTCAAACAGGACTTTCCCCGCCAAAGGACGTTCAAAGCCCGCAAAACTTTTCATAAGGAGCGTTTTTCCGCTGCCGGACGGAGCAAGTATGCCGAGAACCCCGCCGTTTCGGACGGTCAGGACCGCCTCGTCTTTTCCGTTTTCCGCGGAAGGGAAAATATATTCAAATTTCAAAGGCGGATCACTTCCTCCCTCGTCCGCGGATCGCGCTTTTGCGGCGCCGTCGGCATGAAAATTCCCGTTATTAAAGGTATTATATCACTTATTTCGTGTTTTTTCAAGTCCTGAGGGATATTGTTAAACATTTGCCATTGCAATACGGAGGAAATCAAAGTATAATTAGAAAAAAGGAGGCGAGAAAAATGAAAGTCAGACTTCCGAAGCACAGAGAGTTCGTTATCCATCTCGATGAAACGAAAGAACCCAGACACGAAGAATGCTGGGCAAAATTGGAGCAGATCGTCAAAGATTATTCAAAGGACGGAAAATCGAAATTCAGCCCGACCTTCATTGAGGACAATGAAGAAAAAGTCAAGGAATTGCAGAAAGAATATAACTTCACTTACGATATCGAGGAAAAATAACTCTCTCTGCAAAAAAAAAAGACAGGTTTTAAGAGTTGCAAAAGCCCTTAAAACCTGTTTTTGTTTTTATATGCTTTATACGGTCACGGGAAGTACCAGCAGAGCGATCCCGAAATACGCGAGCAGCGCGAGCGCGTCAACGATCGTCGTGATAAAAGGACTCGCCATGACCGCCGGGTCAAAGCCGAGCCGCTTTGCAAGAAGCGGAAGCAGACAGCCGACGATCTTTGCGATCAGCACGGCGGCGATGAGAGTCAGACAAACCACCGTATCGACCGACAGGTTCACTCCCGTATTTCCCAAAAGCAACCGATCGACAAGCAACAGTTTGACGAAATTGCACGCGGCAAGCGTTACGCCGCAGATCACCGCAACGCGGATCTCCTTCCAGAGAACACGGAACCAGTCTCTGAGTTCAATATCTCCGAGCGCAAGTCCGCGGATGATCGTGACGGAAGCCTGACCGCCGGCGTTTCCTCCCGTATCGGTCAGCATCGGAATAAACGCTATCAGAACTGCGCCGCCCACGAGAGAGGAAAGATATTCCTCAAAATTCGTTATGATCATGCTCGTGAACGTTGCGGAGATCATCAGGAGAAGAAGCCACGGTATGCGCTGTTTGAAAGTGCTGAAAATTCCTGTTTTCAAATATGTTTTTTCCGAAGGGAGGATAGCCGCCATCTTTTCGATGTCTTCTGTTGCCTCTTCGGTCAGAACGTCAACCGCATCGTCGAACGTAACGATGCCGACGAGTCTGTTTTCTCCGTCAACGACGGGAAGAGCGAGGAAATTATATTTGCTCAGCATCTGCGCCGCCTGCTCTCTGTCCGCGTGCGTGTTGATGGATATGACATTGTCGTCCATTATATCTTCGATGCGCGATTCCCCGTCTGCCATCAGCATATCGAGAACGGTGATGACACCTTCAAGATTTCTGTCGTTCGAGATAACATAACAGGTATAGACCGTCTCTTTGTCAAGACCGGTCGAGCGTATCTTGGAAAAAGCCTCATTGACGGTCATGTGTCTGCGCAGATCGACGAACTCCGTCGTCATTATGCTTCCCGCGCTGTCTTCGGGATAGCGCAGGATCTCATTGACCGCTTTTCTTTCCTCCTTGCCGAGGTTGGCGAGGATCCTGCTGACGACATTCGCGGGCATATCTTCGAGCAGGTCGACGGTATCGTCCGTGAACATCGCGTCAAGAACTTCTTTGATCTCTTTGTTCGTGAAGATCGTAAGCAACAACTGCTGCTGGTCGGCGTCCATATAAGAGAACGTCTCCGCGGCGGCGGTCTTATCGATCAGTCTGAATGTAACGGCGAGTTCGTTATCGGGGAGATCCTCCAGCAGCGAGGCAATATCTACCGGATTCATTTCCTCCAGCGACGCGCGGATCGATTTGAAGTCCTTCCTTTCCAAAAATTCGGAAAGTTCTTCTTTGGTCATTCAAACTCCTCCTTAAATTTTCTCGTCGTCGACTGTGACTGTCATCCATTATTGTCTCACCGCCCTTCCGGTATGATCCGTATATTTCGCGCGGTTTCCGCAGAAACCCGTTTATCTTAATAATTATACACCCGAAAAGCCCTTTTGTCAACCGAGTGAAAAGCAATTTTTATATGTGACATTCCTGTTTTTCGCTCTTTCGGCAGATTTATTCACAGAGAAAAAGCAAAAATACATTGCAGGATAAACAAAGTGTTTTATTTCGGAGGAAAAGATATGCACCTCAAAAGTGTCTGGCTCTTGGGGTGCATATCAACAGCGGGCGGAAAACTATTTTCCGCACATTCGATTTTTTCTTTTCACCGATCGGGCTCTGTCACGGTAAGGACAGTATTCCTTATGTTTCCCGACTTGTTCCTTTGCTTGATCAAACGATATATCGTCTGATCAGGCGGCGAATTTACAGTCAGTCACGCTCGCACATCTGTCAGTTGAAAGGTCGGGAATAAGTCAATTCTTCGGTGTCGGTTTTCCGTTCTTCCCGATATTCGGGATCAGGATGCGATAAAGGTGAACACCGACCCGACGGTGATTCCCGAAACGCAGGAGAATTTGCTCGGAGCGGAAACGCATTTCAGCGTATTTTCACCCGTTCTGGTAAGAACAAGACTGTTTCCCGATGTATCGGTAAGAGTTACTGTGCCGTTCTCTTCCTTTACCGTTTTAATCTCTTCTCCGTCGCCCTTTCCGATATAATAGTATTCACCGTTAAACTCTTCGCAGGAATCTTTAATGTTCGGGGCGTTCTGCATCTCCGGGGGCAGTGTAGACAGTAACTCTCCGTATCCCACGCTTGCAGAGTTATTGCCGGGCTTGCAAACGGTCAAAGAAACCGAATTCAGTGTCTTTCCAGTCAAGAACCGCAGCGTCCATTTTCCCTGTTTTTCAAGCACGGAAGTATAAGGATTGTAGTTCGGGTCTTTCGCACTGCAGCGGGTGCATACGCCGTCCTTGTAATTATGTCCGAGAGCCTTCCCCTCCACGGCGCCGCAGGAACACTTCTTCGGTTCGGTGCAGGTCGCGGCGGAAAAACTGTGGGTATGCGTGGTATTTGAATTCTGCTGGCTGTTGTCGGGATCGGAGGAAGCCGTGGTCTGATTGTCGGCAGTATTTGAAGTGTTCGTATCGGTGTTGTCGGACGGATCCGTATTGTTTTCCGTCGTGATATCCGTAACGCTGACTTTGACTTCGATGTTCAATTCAGCGGCGACGGTTTTGACTTCTGCTTCCGCCTTTGACAGAATATCTTCCTTTGATTCTTTCGTTTCCTTGCTTTCGACAATTTCAAGAGAAATGGTCGCATCTTCTTTTACAAATCCCTTATTGTTCGCTTCGGTCACGATATTTTTGATAACCGTTTCATACGTTTCGTTTTCAAACGAAATGGCGTCTTTAATTGCCTCGGCATCTTCGTTTACCGCCTCGACAGCCAGAACTTTTCCGTTTTCATCAAGGTAAAGCCTGAACTGAGGGTTGATCGTAACAAGCAGCACAGATGCATACTGTTCGGGTTTAACAAAACTTCCGTCGGATCCCGTCGTGTTTCCTTCAAGAGAGGGATCTCCGTTTTTGCCGCATGAAACAAGCGCTAAAACAAGAAATATCCCCATTACAACAGATATTATTCTTTTCATTTTTCGTTTCCTCCGATCTATATTTGTTTTTATAGTTTATAAACAGATAATAGCAAAGACATTCCGCAACCGCCTCGTGAACATCGGCTGTTTCCCGTCAGATCTCCGTTAACTGTTTCCGTGCGATCTTTTCTCTTCACTTTTTCATCTTCCGACTTACAGAACAGCATTTGAACTTAATTTGATGTTCCGCTTATATCCTCAAGAGAAAGGATCTGAAACGTTCCGACGGTTTCTCTTGTATAACGGTCAAGCACTTCGATGACCGTGGGTTTGATTTCGACACAGTAGCCGCTTTCCGGCTTTAAATTCAAGTATTCATTCATTTGACTTTCAAGAGAAGCGGAATCGGAAAAAACAACGCTTTGAATTTTACCGAAATTATCCTTGAACGTCATCTGTTTCATTTTGAGATCTCTATCTTTCTTTCTGCATTATCAAATTATGCAATTGCTTAATAACGACAGCAGCATGATCCGAATTATGTAATACAGCCGGACGCAGTCAACCGAACGAACTCACCATATATATTAAAGTATATCACAAGTCTGTGTCCTTTGCAATAGGTTTCGGAGCGATTTTGCGAATATAAAGCGATAATACAATATAATACTTGCATTTTCTTCCTATATATGCCGAACTGTTATCGGTATTATCGTTCACGGGAATATCCTCCGATCGTTTATTCTGTTGTACCCGGCAGGTCACAACATAATTATAAACAATCGGAGTTTCTATTTCAACCCCATCGTTCTAACCTGTTTTGAACCGCGCGACTGTCGCGTGATTTTCGTATACAAAAATATCCGCAGACTTTTCCGTGTCTGCGGATATTATTATTCTGTTGATGTTCTCCATTACTCGACAAGTCCCGAGCGTTCGATGGACTGAATGAAATATCGCTGGGCAAAAAGGAACACGATCAGCAACGGCAGGATCACGAGCAAAGTCGCGGTGTCCTCGATCGCCGCCGCCTGTATCTTGTCCTCTACGCCGGAAGCGACGCTCGTCACGACGTTCGCGAGAATGTTCAGATTCGGGCAAAGCATGGCGTTATAGGTCGTATCCGTCCACTGCCATGTGAACGAGAACAGGAAGACGGTTATCATCATGTTCGACGCGTTCGGAAGCATGATCGACCAGAAGGCGCGAAGAGGTCCGGCTCCGTCGATGTAAGCGGACTGTTCAAGTTCTTTCGGAAGTCCTCGGAAGAACTGCTGCATCAAGTAGATATAAAGACCGTTTTTCAGACCGAGACCGCAGATCGACAAAATGACGACCGGCCAGATCGTGTCTATCATTCCCATTGACGTAAATCGGTTATACAACGGGATTATGATCGTTTCCGCGGGAACGATAAGAGTCAGTATAACGAGGAAGAACAAAACGTTCTTTCCCTTGAACTTGAATCTCGCAAAGCCGTAGCCGACAACACAGCTGATGAAAAGCTGCGCGACCGCAACAAGAAGAGAAAGGACGGCTGTCTGCAACAGCGCGGGGAAAAAGTTCATGCTGTAAACGGCGCGCTTGATGAAATAAGTCGAGCCCTCACGGGGAATGAACATGACCGTGCTGTCCGTCAGGTCGTTCACGCTCATGAACGAAACGACCGCCTTGACGATGAACGGATAAAGGATCAGAAAGCACAGACCGATGACGATCAGCGCGCGCAAAACGATCCATGCGAAACGGCCGAGACCGTTGAGCGTCAAATTCTTTCTCGCCCATTTCTTCCAGTCGAAATGTCTGAAATTATACCATTTCTGCTTGAAATCGAAAGCTTTCTTTACCTTTTCTTTGAAGGTGAGTTTCTTCGCTTCCTTGATCTCGGATTCGAAGTTGAGTTTTTTCATTGCCATATCCGCACCTCCTTAGTCCTGGTAAACGATGAACTTCTGAACAAGGAAGAACGCAATTCCGACAAAAGCGAGGATTATCAGCGTGTAGATCCACGACATCGCGGAAGCCTGCGCGTACATCGTTGCCGAATTAAGGGCTGAGTCGATAAGCGCGATTGCTTCATTGTCCTTTTTCAGGAAGAGATCGATTACGGTATAAAGAAGGTTAACGAGGATCAGCGGGCTTATCATCGGGAAGGATATCTTCCAGAAGGTCTCCCATCCGGTCGCGCCCTCGACCTTTGCCGCTTCATACATATTGACCGAAATGGATTGAAGACCGGAAAGGAAAACAAGGAACTGAACGCCCGAAGAGGTGATGACGGAATAAATTCCGTCGACCGCTTTCAGAACGATATTTGACAGATCTTCGCTTCCGAGAGCGTTCGAAACAACACTTCTCAGCGTTGAATAGTCAAATCCGCCCGAAGCGCTGACGTCAAGCTTGCTCTGGCTCGTATAGGTATCTACAAGGGAATCCCTGCTGTCGAAATAGGAGATAACTCCGCTCGACATGATAACGGGAATGAAGAAGATAACTCGCGCGGGGGTTCTGCCCTTGAAATTCTGATTGAGAACATTCGCGATAAAGAACGCGAAGATCAAAATAACGAGAATGCTGGGAAGAAGCCCGAGGGTAGAGGTTATAACGGTCGAAACAAATTTTCCGTCGTTAGCCTGAACCGCCGCCTGATAATTCTCCCACCCGATAAACTGGGTGCTCATTCCGACGCCGGCGGTATATGTTATGCTGGAGAAGGAATAAATGACGGACTGGATTATAACGGGGATATACATTACAAGGAAACCGATAATGATCGGCGCCGTGAATATATAGCCGTAATAGCTCATTTTCCGTTCAAGAGAATGCCTCTGTCTTTTCGGCATTTTCTCTATGCGAACTCTTTCAGCCATCAGTTATTACCTCCTTCCGTTGTCAAATATGCCGAGGGAACGATCCAATCGGAAAATTCGTCAAGTCTGTAAACGTACGAATTGCCCGCGACCGTATACCTTCCGTCTTCAAGTCCGAAGAGCTCGACGTTATAACTGTTATAGTTAACAACGACCTGAATGCCGCTCTCAAACGTTGTCATAAAGACGTTGTCCGTGCTGCTTCTGATGCTTTCGGAGGGGATCTCTCCGATATAGGGATTTTCAATATATGCTTCGATCGGCGAATGCGCCGTTATTGTCTGTCCCTGAACCAGATCGCAGAACTCGGAAACCTTCGCGTAAGCGTCGATCGCATCGTCGAGGGTATCCGTATAATGGAGCGAATAGAAGTTTGTGAAATCGGTGTACTGGAACACGCTGTTCTCTTCGCCCATCCAACGGAAATAAAGACCTGCGCCGGTCTCGACCGCTTTCAGGATCGAGGTCGTGTAGTCCGCATCGACGTTGAACGCCGAACCCGTATAATCGACATAGCCGTGAAGCACGATCTGGATGAACGGGATCGAACCTGTCGTCGAAAGAATTTCGGACGAACCCATCGGAAGATCTATCACCGTGTCGGCGTATTTCCAGACATAATCGTTACCCGTATCGGCGACGATGTTGTAATCCTTGAACACATCGAGCGCTTTCTGCTGCTCAGTCTTTGCCTCTTCACGGGAATAAACCGCGTTGTTCTTATAACTTGAGTTCAACGCATTTCCCATTCCGAGCAAAGATATCGTTTTCATATCCGAGCCGAAAATATCCTCAAAAGACTCTTTCAAAGATCCTGCCATTTCCGCTATCACCGCGGGGGAAAGCAGTGTTTTCTCCGTCACGGAACCGGAAATCATCTCTCCTGTCGAAAGATTTCTTTCGCTCACTCTCGCAATGCTCGAGCTGAGATTTCTCGCAACGGACTCGGAGTAATTAAATCCGCCTATAGACGAACTTTTGTGAATGTAGAGCAGATCGGCTGACGGGAAGAACTTCGAAGAGTTGTTCTGAAGCAGGTCGCGAAGCTCAATAAGTTCTTTTTCCGTTCCGAGCTGTCTGATAAGGTCGATCTCTGTATATGGCGTGTTTTCATACCCGCCGTTCGACCAGTAAACATATCTCAAATTCAGCGCCGCGCCGGGAATGCCCTTCTCGTAAAGAGCATTCACGATCTCTTTTGCCTCCGCATAAGTGGTCAGCGGGCGGAGCGCATTGATGGGAATACCCGCTTTCGATTCCGTCTTGTTGAAAGCGCCGAGAAGCTCGACAAAGAGCGGCGTCACGGTGTCTGCCGAAAGTTTTTCGGAGGGAAGACGCCCCTGTTCGATAAGATATTCCCTGTACTGTGTCGCGTACCACGAATACGAATGTCCGTTTATGAAATCTTCCGTTTCTCCGGAACTGTTGAACAGATAATTAACCTCAAAAACGGTCGTCGGATCGTATTTCGCGGTGACAACGCCTTTTTCGACGGTCGAGGCTGTCGAGGCGTCTGTTTTTTCGGAAGAGGAAGAGGAAGACGTGTCCTCTTCAACAGAATACGAGCTGAACGATCTTTCTTTATATATCAACTGATAGTATGCCATCGCTACCGCGGACGCCGCTCTCGCGGAAGATCCCTTCGGAGAAGCGTTGACAAGCGCCATGGAAGAGCCTTTGTCGATAACCGACAGATAGCCTCCGTCGTAAGAACGGTTGACGGCGAAGAAGCCTGTCAATGCCTGTTCGTTCTTTTCCAGCTCTATTGTCGGGGAGAAGGTCTCATCGGTTCCGTATATTCTCTCGGAATAAGAATCAGCGGTATAGTTTCCGGACGCTCTCATGATCGAACCGGAACCGTCGGGGATTATGATGTAAGCGTCTTCGTCATTGCCCGACGGGGTGAACGCGCCGAAATACGGGAGCAGATTGATCGAATAGAGTTTCTGACCGGAGGGAGCGAGAATGAGAGTCGAGTCGAGGTTGACTTTGAGGCCCCTGTCCGTGAGAGAAAGATCTACGGGGATCGTAAAGAGGACCGCACGCGCCTCGCCCGAATACTCAACGTCGGAAAGTTCCTGTTTCAGATCGGCGACGGTGAAACCGGCGGTTTCCATTGCCTGTCTGACAAGCCTTTTCTGCTTTTCCGTCAGGTTGCGGACAACGTACATCGTCTTGACCGTTACAAGAGGATATGTATCCTGAAGTTTTTCTCTGTCTTCAAGAGAAAGATTTTCCGGATCAAGTCGCTTATAGAGGTTCTTGACGTCGTCGATGCGAGCCTCGTATTCCGTCTTCATGTCGGGATCCGTCTCTTCATCCGCCGTCTTCTGAATGGCTTCGACTATCGAATTATACGTATCTTCGGAAAGAACGGGAGGAACGAGTTCCTTATCCGAGTCGTTTCCTATCGTAAAGATAAGGCGTATCGTCGATTCGTTCAACTGAACGATCTTGAACGAGGACAAATCTTCAACGCAGTCCTCGGACGTCGTGAAGTTATACTTCTTGTTGGCGTTGTCGTATGCTTCAAGCTGAAGGATATCGCTTCCGCCCTGACTGCCGGCTGTCGTTTTCTGAGAGTTTGACGAATATATAAATCCGGCAACCTCATCGACAAGCATGAAGTCCGCGCTCTGAAAATCGACATAAAGGCTGTAAGAGTCGTTAGACAGCAGCTTGATCATATTCTCGGTCTCGCCGTCGGTCGAAAGTTCATAACCGTTATCGAACAGTTCCTGCTCGGTCAGAACAGCGCCGTCGCCGACCATATGTTCGAGAATATACCTATCTCTCTCCTCCTCCGTCATCTGAGAAGCGTCTTTCTCGGAGTCGGAGTCCGAAGAGCAGCCTGTCGCCGCGATCAGAGATGCAACGAGAAGAAGAGCGAGTAAAAGAGTCGTTATACGTTTTTTCATATTTGCTTTCCCCCTTTACTCATTCATTCTGTAAGAGATCTCAGAGAATACCGAGGTGATGAAGCCCCATACCTGCTGGATCAGATAGAAAACAAGGATGATGACGAATGCGATGACCGCCATACCGACGATTGTCAGGATTGCCGTACCTATTGCCTTTTTAACCGAATACTGCTGTGTTGACATCATACTCAGGAACATATACGCATAGGTGAGTACCGTTCCGAGAGCAGAGATAAAGGTGAAAAGGTTCGCCTCATCCGAGGTAAACAGATATGACAGGGGAATAAGAACGATGTTGACAACGATCATCGGAATCGCCGCGACCGAAGTCGCGCAGAAGATGTCTTTCAGGTTTCCTTCGCCGTCCATAAGAGACGTGAAACACCAGCTCGCAATGACCCAGAGCATATAAGGAAGGAGCGTCGAAAGCGTCATCTGCAAGACGTCGAGGCTCAACTGCTTTGAAACGTCGGCGAACATGAAACTTGTCAGCTGTTGGTTCGCAATAGCGGAAACAACAAGCAGGAAATAAAGGATCAAAGTCGCCGAAAGGCTCTGTTTCCTCTTGTCCTCTTTCATTCGGAAAAAGCCTTCAAACGGGTGCGTCATGCAATAGAAACAGTACGGGATATGTTTAAGTCCGTCCCATACGGCAAGCCCGAACTGCCTGATCTTTGCCCAAATAAAGAGAAGTATCTTTGTGAACACATTGTCCGGAAGCTGTATCTTCTTTTTAAGCGGGGATTCGGGAGAACTTTCTCCGGAAGGAGACGTTCCGTCGGAGACGGTCGCCGCGGTTTCGGATACCGCCGCAATCTCTTCGGTCACGGTCGGAGAAACGGATTCTTCCGTTCCGTTCGCGATATTGTTTTCGTTTTCCGTCACAGTCCTGCCCTCCTCTTTTCTTCGGCTCTCTTTTTACGCTTGCTTCGGATCATTATCAGAGCAACGATACCGACGAACAAAACGACTATGCTTCCGAAAAGAACGCCGAAATATTCGTTTGCGGTTTCGTTTCTCAGTTCTTTGTAACATTCCGCATAATCGACGAGATTTTCGGAAAGCTCAAAGTAATGGAGAGCCGTCTGATAGTATTCGCTGCGTTTCGGATCGCCTTCCTCGGTATCCGCGCCGCGCAGCTTGTATATCTTTCCGAGTGTGTCGTAAGCGATATACATTCCGGAATTGTAAGTCAGAACCTGAAGCCATGATTCCTCTGCTTTATCATAATCTCCGCTCTTAAACATTTTCTGCGCGGATATTATGTTCGACGCATATTCCGTCATTTCATATATCGCGATAAGTTTGTTCGCGCTGTCCGCGATGATTATATCGTCGTTATAGCAGGCGATCGCAACGGGAGAAACAAATCTTCCGAATCTGCTTCCGGAACCGCCCCCGACAAAGAGTTGCATCCCGTTCGAGGAATAAGTGAAAAATCTGCCCGAGAACGAATCGAGAAGAGTATATGTTCCCGCATTGGCGTTTGTCGCAACGTCAACGATCTTCGATGACCCGGACACGTCTCCGAAGCTTTGAAACTTCGCATCCTCGAACGACAGAACATCGGAACCGTCCGACGCAAGTTTTCTGACCGCGTCTACCGTTCCCGTGTCGGTCGCCGCCGTATATATAAATCCGCTATCGTCAATCGTCAGGCTGACATACTCCGCGGCAACGTCTCTGATCTGCGCCTTTTTCGAAGCAGACGCTCCGATTATCGTATAGATCCAATCGGAAACCGCAAGCGCGACTTTCGGCTGAGCAAAAAATTGCTGGAAAGCGCCTGTCGTGTCGATCTGAACGACACCTTTGTTACATCCCTCGCAAAGGACGGAAATCGTTCCCGCGCGGTCAACAACAAGTTTTTTCGGCTTAAATACGAAATCTGTTCCGAGAGCGGGGATACGGACGGACTGTATAACATTGTAAACAACGCCGTCTTTGTCGCAGACAACTATCCTGCGGTTCTGCGTGTCCGCGATATAAAGCATTCCGTCGGGATCTATATATATGCCTTCGGGTTTGTTAAGACTGTATTTGCTCTTGTTTTTAAGGGAAGTATCTTCCTCGCGCGTTCCGTCATCGAAATAGGTATATATATCGATGTCGGGAATGCGGAAATCCTCGGAATCTTTCAGTTCAATTATTCTGAAAGCCTCGGAATAATCGGTGTTGAGCGCAATTATCTGACACTGCTCGCGGTCGACGACATAAAGGAATTCATCTCCGACGGTCAGATCGATAGGATCAAACGTATTTCCGAAAGAATCCGAACCCTTGACCGTCACAGGTCGGTAAGAGATGGGCGCGGCAACGGGAGACGCCGTCTCGTCATAGAAATAACTGTCCGTGATCGCGACGTTGATCGGAAGAGCGAAGGACGAAACGCCGAGCGAAGCAATGAGCGCGGAACACACGATCAGACATATAAGTCGTTTTACATTTTTCATGTCCGCACCTCCCTCAGTCCTTCATACCTGCCGTGGCGCAGGTATCAAGAACGTTGCTCTGCGTTATGACGAATGTTACCAGAGGAACGATCATCAGCAGTATGCTCGCCGCACCGCCGATACCGGTACGGTTGATCGAGATCGAGGTTATGGCCGTTATACCCGCGGAAATACCTTTCATTTCCTCTTTGAAAATGAAATAGCCCGTTCCCATATTCCAATAAGCCTGAACCGCGAAAAGGATTACCGTCATCCAGGCGGGCTTTGCGCCGGGCATCAGTATTCCCCAGAATATGCGGAACTCGCCTGCGCCGTCTATTCGTGCCGCTTCAAGAACGGATGTCGGGAAAGTGTCCATATAGTTCTTGACGATGTACATATACATCGAGTTGCAGCAGCAAGGAACGATCAGCGTCCAATACTGGTCAACAGGATTCAGATTTGCAAGTATGACATAGCTGACGATCCCTGTCGCGGGAGCCGTGAACATCATCGAAAGTTCAACCAGTTTGAAAACGGTCTCCTGCCCCTTGAAGTGACGCTTTGAGATCGCATACGCCGCCATCGAGCAGGACAGCGTACAAACAAGCGTACACATAAAGCAGAGATAGATCGAGTTGAAAAGGTATCTCGACATCGGAACCATCGAGTTGCCCATGTAATTGAACAGCGATATATACCATTCAAAAGTCGGGTTCTTAACGATCAGGTTCGGGGGGAAGAGCCATTGCTCACTCAGCGGTTTGAGAGAGTTTGAGATCGAGTATATAAGCGGGAACAGCATGAACACGCCGCCGACGAAAAGAACGATCGAAAGGGCAAGGTCTCCGCCGAAAGATCTGTTAAGTCTGTGATAGGAAAAGCGCTTTTTCTTCGGGAGTACGAGCGGATTTCCGTATTCGTCGAGCTGTTGCTGTTTTTTGCGGCTGAAAAGGGAAAACTTCTTCTTTTCAACTTTTACGTCGTTCGAATCGGTCATTTAACCGTACCTCCTTTCCTACTTTCCTATCTTTCCTATTAAATAATGAATGATTTTGTTGATCGTGATCGACAGGATCAGCATTATCGTCGATATAGCCGTTACATAACCCATTTCAAGACGGCCCGAATAGTCGGCGGCAAGCATTTGCAATGTAAACAACTTGTAATCCTGCGTCGGCGATCCGAAAAATCCCGGAGCGGAAATGCTGACCGAAGCGGTGACCGTCAGTATCGCGTTCAACTGCAACTGACCCTTGATCGAAGGAAGTGTTATGTAATAAAGTTCCTGCCACCTGTTATATATTCCGTCAACAGCGCCCGCTTCATAAAGCGACTTGTCAACGCCCTGCAAACTCGAAAGGAAAACAAGGAACTGGGTTCCGAGCGCGCTCCAAAGCATGATTATGATCGCGAGAGGCAGCATGTAATCGACTTCTTTCGACCACTGGATCGGGTCCTGTATAAGCCCCGCCTGGATCAGCCAGCCGTTGAGCCAGCCGTAACGGTCGGAGGAAAGAAGCATATCGAGAATTACGGTGAAGCCGCCTGTCATCGACGGAAGGTAGAACAAAAGGGTAAGTATCGTTCTCGGCTTCGGCGGAACCTCGTTCAGGATCCATGCAAAGCCGAAAGCGACAAGGTAGTTAATTACGCCGGAAAGCGTACCGAGAACAAGCGAGTTCGACAGACACAGCGTGAAATATTCCTCGGAAAGGAACAGACGCTGATAGTTCTGAAGACCGACCCAGACAGGGAACTCGATCGTGTTGAACTGCATGAAGGCGATGAAGTAAGAAACGATAACGGGAAGTATCGTCCAGACGAAAAACACCACCATGTAAGGGCCGAGGAAAAAGAGCAGATCGAGGTTCTCGAATTTTTTCAGGAACTTCGGGCTCAGAAACTTCGGTTTTTTGAGAGCCGTTATTTTCATATTCTTCTTTTCCTCCCCTGTTTATTCCGGAAGATTCAGTTCTTCACGCTTCTGTGTGATAGATCTGTTTATCTCCTGCATATGCTCGAGAATGGTCGCGTGACCGTCTCCGGTACCGTCAACGATGACCTCTGTCTGCGCGAAACCGAGATATCTGTCGGAGTAGTAGTCTCCGAAGCAGACCTCGACGGGTCTGAACGTGTCCCATGTCTGCATAAGAACTTCAAGCTCGTCGGACGTCCACGGAGCCATCTTGAATGCTTCCTTGACCGCCGAAGAGTAACGCTCGACCTGACCGATAAGAGCCTCAACTTCGCGCCCGAATTCGTTGGAGCACTCATAATCGTTGAACCACTGGATAAATTCCCACGCGCCGTCGTGGTTCACGCCCTGCTCGTAAATGGCGGAATAGGTGACAACGGGAACCTGCTCCCTGTTGACCGATCCGTCTTCCTGCTCAACGCCCGGAAGGAGCGCGAATTTCCAAAGTCCTCTGATCTCCGGAGCCTGCGCGTAAAGGCTCTTCCATGTTCCGAGCATACCGAGAAGAAGCGGAACCTCACCGGATCTGAAACGCGTGTTTCCGTCCATCGTTATGGGACATTTATACTCTGTGTAAAATGCGTTTGTCTTGTCAAACAGTTCCAGGAACAGGTCGCTGTCTATATTTGAAGCGCGCGCGTTTGCCTGTCGGCTGTTATCATATTTATATTTCGTGCCGCCGTACTGGTAAATCATCGTCGCGTAATTCGGCGGTTCGCACTGCATGTTATATTTCTGTATCGCCGGGATGAAGGAATAATAGTCATCCCAGACATTCGGGATCGAAAGATTATATTTGTCAAAAATATCCTCACGGTAATAAAGAAGCGAGAATGAAAGAACTTCGGGAACTCCGTAGATCAGATTAACGACTTTCGAGTCAACGTTTCCGTATTCGCTGTACATCTCGACGGTGACGCCGTTCCAGAACGAGTCGTCGTATCTCTCCTTGATATCCTTAAATCCGGGAACATGAACGGTTCCCGTAACGGTTTTTTCTCCCGTTTCCGCGTTCGTCTTAACTATCTCTTTGTCCCGCGCCTTAAAGGTATTGATCGGATACATCGAGTGACGCGCCGCGTAGTCCTGAATGGTTACGGGACCGACGCCCGTCTGCGCGCTGCATATTATACCTGCGAGCATCGAGCTTGACAACGATCCGGGGAACAGTTTATATGTAAGATTTATACCGTATTGATTGACAAATCCTCTGTCGATTATCTGACGGGTCAGGATGGCATAGTCACGGGAAAGAGTCGTCCAAATCTCGACCTCTTCCTCATATTCGGGATGGCCTTCTCCGGAGATCGAGTTCAGATCCTGGAAGAAGGAAGCGAAGAACATTTTGAACTGGTGAAGGATCGACTGTCCCGCATCGCCTTCCGCCTCGGGAAGAGCGGCGTCGGCGGGAAGAACCTCTATGTAATCGATCTCGATCGGCTGCAAACGGCAGGACTCCGAGAAATCGCCGAGCGAGGTGATGGCGCTGTTAAGGTTTCTGAGACCGCCGGCAGACGTTATCGACTCGGGATCCTCATACATTGTATAAAGTTCGTTGACAATCTGTTTGATCTGAGCGGTATACTGTCCTTCTTCGCCGTTGAGCGCGGCAAGAAGTTTTGTATATATCTGATCGAGTATATCGCCCTGGGATTTCAGGTCGGAAATAACTTCGGGGATCGTCTCCGCAAGGTTGTAGTCCTGGAAAGTGTCCGGATCGCCGCCCGTGATCGCGGTTATTCTCGTATAATCCGATTGAAGCGAAAGGATGATGCCGTCGCAGGCATTGACGAGATCGGTAAGTTCGCCCGTAACCGCTTTCAGACGGATCTTGTTCGTTCCTTTTTCAAACCAGAACAGAGAAGAGTCTCCGGAGCTGTCGGTCGGAGTAGTTACTTCCCAGTTACCGCCGTAAGGGAACTGAACGATATATTCGTCAAAGTTTTCGCCCTTCGCGCCTTCTTCACCCGTATTAACGGTTATTTCTCTCGAAGTGAAAATACCCGCGGAAAGGTTCTGTCTGTAACGTATCGCGATCTTGTAAAGGCCGCTTTCGGGAATATCGTTGACAGTGTATTCGATCCACTGACCGATCGTTTCCCAGCGCTCGCCGCCGATAATGTTAAGTTTTATGTTCGTTGAAGCCGGAGGCTCGGTGAAAGCGGACGCTCTGTCAAACGTCGCGAAAAGCATCGGGTCGGACTTTGAGGTCGGGTATTCCGCCTGAACCTTTGAACCCGTCCAGCCCTCGACGGAAGCGGAAGTCACTTCTTTTCCCTGTTGGGCATAAAGGTAATCCGTGTACCTGTTGTCGGAAGGAATGGTGTAGAAATAAATGTTCGAAATATATGAAAGACCGCGGACGGACGAAATGCGGACAACATTTTCGCCGCTCTTGAGATAGAATTTCAAAGGCTCGGTGTACGAACCGTTCGAGTCATGGAAGGTGCTGTTATCCGTCCAGATCTGACGCTGCATCTGAACGCCTCTCGACTCATTCCCCTCTGAGTCGATATCGCAGTATACCTCGGCGTTCTGTTGGAAACGCTGAGAAAGATCGGTCAGCTTGCCGCCGTCGGCTTCGAGTTCAAACGCGTACTTATCGACATAAGTTCTGTCAAGCGCCGCGCTTCTCGCCTCGGTGTATTGCAGTTCCCCGTTGATATAGATCGAATATTCAAGAATGCCGGACTTCGACTTGTCCGCCATATAGTCAATTCCGAGCGCATAAAGACCCGCGGAAGGAACGCTGATCGTCCATTCCACATATCCGTCCTCGCTCGTATGGACAGCGGTTCTTTCGACGCCGTCGTCGTCCTTGAACACTCCGACCCCGTCTTCCGAGAGATTTCCGGAAGACTTTATGTCGGTTATCGGATTTATGCCGTCACCCTGTTCGGTTCTGATCGGATAGAAGCCGTACTGCCCGACATTGTATTTGTCATTGTCCTTGTAGATCGTATGATCGACGTCGTCGAGAGTTCTCGACTGGAGTTGAAGGAACTCGCCGTAAGACCCCGCGGAATAAACGGGGACAAACGGAGTGTCGATGTCGATCTCTTCCGTCTTTCCTGAAGACGAAGAACATGCCGCACAGAACTGCGCGGAGATCAGAACGATCAACAGCACTGCAAGGATCCTTGATTTTCGCACTTGGGAACACCTTCCTTTTCTCAGGCACGCGCCCGGGGAAATTGATATAAACGCTTTTTCTGCCGAAATCTGCGGCAACACGCCGCCCGAAAGAATATCTTTTCCGACGCCCGTCGCCCGTACGCGTGCAAGCGCGTGTAAAGCAAAAAACGGAATACGACACCTTCGGCGCCTCGGGAACACCGGGTTCCTTTTTACGCCGATTGCCGTATTGCGCGGAAAGCACAAAACATTTTCGTTCGGATATTATGAACAGTATAATACTTTTTTCCCGAAAAGTCAAGATAAAAACTGTGTTTTCGCCCTTTTCCGCACAAAACGGAGGATGACGGCTCCCGAGCATTTTTTTGTTGATTTTGCACATCATCGGCGCATATTTTTTTTATATTTAGTATATTTTGCAGTTTCGTTTTTTGTCACCTGTTATGCAGACTTTACAACCTGCTGACAACATATGGGGAAATAATCCCGAAAATTCGGTCGCTGACGCAATATATATGTTTGTAAAATTTTTTTTGAAATTCTTTCCTTTGTAAAATATGCACAAAAAATGCAAACTTTTTTGCAATACGGGCATAAAAACGGAAGGTTCTCCCGAAAGAGGATTTTTTTGCCATTCAAGGCTTTTTCCGCGCCTCGAGCGGCAGAA
Source organism: uncultured Eubacteriales bacterium (assembly GCA_902373415.1). GTDB lineage: Bacteria > Bacillota > Clostridia > Oscillospirales > UBA644 > UBA644. Next base: position 70,721 of record CABKLX010000003.1, read on the forward strand.
GGAGATTCTCCGCGCAAACCGTTTTCGGTAATACAGATTATGATAAAAAACCAAAACTCATTCCGAGAAAACAGGGGCGTCCGCGACGTTGAGTCAGGGCGGAGGACTTCGACAAAGCCCTCATGCATAAAGCGCAGAAAAACGGTTGAACAGAACGAAAAGAATAACGAAACGGAAAGCCGCAAAAGCGACTTTCCGCGAAAAACAAGAAAATTATATCAGGAGACGGGAGAATATCTGACGAGTTTCGCGTGTACCGCAACTCTGCCGTTGGAAAAGCCTTTGCAAGTGACGAGAGTTATTATCCTGTCGTCGTCCGTGAATTTGAACGTTCCGAGAGACGGGATCTCGTTCAACCCTTGCAGATAGGTGAAATACTCCGCCCAATTGCTCGTTTCGAGGCGGTCGAAATCTCCGCCGTCAACGGTCTCGTACCACGAAAAGATCTGCCAGATCGAATAATAATTATCGGTCTTGATACGGATAAAATGATTGTTTGCGTCGGCATACCAGCGTTTCGCGTTGTTCAGATATTTCAGCCCCGCAAACGCATAGGGATTCTTTGCGTGCCCGTAGATCATCGTGTTTGAATTATGAACGAGATCGGGGTCGAGCCCCGCAGACATATAGATACAGCCGTTTGTGCTTTCATTTCCGAGAGCGTCGTAATCCAGATAATGATAATTGTCCTCGCCCTGAAGAAGCGCGGCATTGATCGGAAGCCCGTAGATCGACGCCGGTCCCGGGAAATATATCCAACCCTTCACGTCCGGGTTTTTTTCTTTCAGTTTGGAATAATCCGTCTCAATATATTTCAGATCGTCAATGTCGATATCCTCGATGGGTACGACTTTTATCTCCGTCTGAGTGTCCGAATCCCCGCCGTTGTCATGATTCAGGGGATTATCTATGACCCCGCCCCAATCGGGAACGATCCCGTCGATGTTCTCCACCTCGCCGATCGAAGATCTGTAACTTGAATCGTTGTTGGAAGCGGCGATGACCCAATCCGCTATTTTATAAACGGAAAAGCCGAACACGCAGAGGCAAACGATGATAATAAAGGCGGAAAGGGCACCGCCCTTCTTTTTTCCTTTTTTCCCTTTGTTCCCCGATGAGGCGTTTCGCGACGCTTTGCCGGAAGCGTTTCCGCCGCTCGCAGACGGTGTTTTTTTCGGGGCTGTTCCTCCGACCGAACCCGCTCTCCCGCTCCGTGAACGCTCTCCTGAGGAACGAGCCGTGCGGCTGTCGGTCTGTCCGGAGACAGACCGTTTTCGGCTCGGTTCTGCGGAAGCCGCCGTCTTCGGACCGGCTTGCCGAGCCGCCGCGGAGGAAGCGCCGTTTCCCGCTCCGACGCGGGCGTTGCCGGCTGTCACGCGCACGGGATCGCTTTCATCGAGATCTCTGAGCGCCTGTCGGGTTTTTTCTTCTATTCTTCTGTGTCTTTCTTCCCGAGTCTCGGGTGATACCGCGCGGGAAGAAGTTTCCGCGGAAGTCTGCCTCGCGGCCGCATTTCTGCGCGCGATCTCCGCTTCGATCCTGTCTCTTTCGGCTTTGCCGTCGGCTCTCGACATCTCCGCTAACCTCCGTATTTCGTGATCTGACCCGTATTGCGGTCTTTCGACGCGACGAGTTTCGCCTGAACGACAAAACGGACATCGGTGTTGCTGTCAGCGCAGGTGACGAGCGAGATTATCCTGTCGGAAGAGTCTACGGATACACCCCAGTCACGCGCTCCCAGAACAGCGGAAAACGAACCGTAAAGAGAACTTTTCGTATCCATTCTGTCTCTCCACGAGTTCGCGACCTGCGCCATTTCCGAGCCGTTCAGCATCAGTTTTTCGAGATTTCCCGCCAAAGCCTGGGCGGAAAGATATTCCTCGCTGTATTTGCCGCGAAGCTGTTCCGCCGTCAGCATATAATTTCTCCGCGTGACCGCGGTCTTGTTCTGCTCGACCGCAAAATCCGTGTAATAAACCGCGAAGATCTCCCATTTTGTCAGTTCGGTCGCCGTGTTGACGTAAACGTATCTGTTATCCGTGTTCTCAAACCATGAGGAAAGGACAAGATTTTTTTCAAGCTGATCGAAAACGTCGTTTCCGCGCGCATGACCGTAAACAACGGTGTTCAACTCGGACATCGACACAAAACCGCCGAACTGAGAAAGTTTTGAAGAAGCGTCAACGAAAGCCGAGCCGCTGTATTTCTGATAGCGGTTAAGCCCGTGAGTCAGATAATATTCGGGATCGGACATCGGCGGCTGAGCCACGGGAAGATTTATGTTCGTTCCCGGAACGTGAAGCCATGCGACGGTGTCCGAATTCATTTGGTAATACTCAAAAAAGTTATCCCCCGAAAGGAAGCCGTCGGAATCGAATTCGGCTTCGGGAATTTCGGGGACATAGCCCTCGTCTCCACCGAAAGCGTTCTGTCCGCTTCCGGACGGCTGTGCGTCGTTGACCGTAATGACACAGACGCCGAAGACCTCTTCGCCCTTAACCGTGCAGGACGCTTTGACGGCGGCCACTCCGCTTTTGACCGCGGTCACGGTTCCGTCGGAGGTCACGTTCACGATCTCTTCGTTCGTCGAAGAAAAGCCGATCTCCAAGCCGTCGTCGGGTTCGGTATACGCGAGCAAAACAAACTTGTCTCCGACCTTATCGAAAACATGCTCGTTCTCGCTCATTACCATTTCAAAATCGGTCGCTTTTGCAAAAAGGATATCAAATCCGCCCGATCGGAAGAACAGGAAAAGGAAGATCGCCGCGACGATCAGAAAAACCGTTCCGCAGGACAGCGCGACGACGCGAAATCCGCGGGATGAAAACAAAGAGTCGAGTTTTTTCATTTTTCCGTCACCTCCGAAGCGTTTTCCGATATTTTCGGTACATACATAATACCATACTTTTATGGCAAAATCAACATTCAAAAAACGGAAAAGGTATAAATATTGAAAAATATATTCGGGTTTTTCTTCGGAAAGAACGCATTTTTCACTTTTTCGGGAAAATCAGTTTACGAAAATTCCCGAGCAACAGCGACAGGCACGATAAAATGAGACTTCCGTTTTTCGCCGAAAATCGGGCGTGCACAGAGGTCGGAAGAGTTTCGGCGGACGAGAAGAGAACGGGCTTCGGGTATTGACATTTCAAATAAAATATTATATAATGAAAAATAATATCACGGTGCGAAAAATCTGTCGTCGGGGGAGGAAGATGAAAATGAAGAACAGAAATGTTTCGCCTTCGGTCATAAAAAGACTTCCGAGATACTTTCGGTATCTGAACGAACTCAATCTTTCCGGCGTCACAAGGATCTCGTCGAAAGAACTCAGCGAAAAAATGCACATCACGGCGTCACAGATACGGCAGGATCTGAACTGTTTCGGAGGTTTCGGACAGCAGGGATACGGCTACAATATCGAAACGCTGCTTTCCGAGATCAAACATCTTCTCGGAGCGGACAGACATATCAACGCGATCATCGTCGGGCTCGGGAACATGGGTCTTGCGCTCGCAAACAACATGAAATTCGAGCGCAGAGGAGTTTTCATCGTCGGACTTTTCGATACCGACGAAAAAAAGATCGGGCTTTCGGTCAAGGGAAATACGGTTCTTTCCTCGGATAAACTTGATGAGTTCTGCCGTGAACATAAGCCCGATATAGCGATCCTTACCGTTCCGCGCGACGCCGTCGTCAACACGGCGCACAGGCTCTACGGGCTCGGAGTCCGCGGGTTCTGGAACTTTTCGAACGTCGAACTCGATGTCCCCGGGGCGCAGGTGGAAAACGTTCATCTGGGAGACTCGCTGATGCATTTATGTTATAATCTCGTAAACGGAGACAATGAATCCGATGAATAAAGACAAAAAAGCAATAAAAACTCTTGCACAGAACAGAAAAGCGTATCACGACTATTTTGTTCTCGACAAATACGAAGCGGGGATAGAACTGTTCGGGACGGAGGTCAAAAGCCTGCGTCTGGGGCAGGCAAACTTAAAAGACAGTTACTGCACGACGGACGGCAGGCAGATATGGGTCAACGGACTGCACATCAGTCCCTACGAAAAGGGAAACATTTTCAACAAAGATCCTCTCAGACAGCGCCGTTTGCTGATGCACAAAAGAGAGATACTGAAACTTTTCGAGGCGGTCAAACTCGACGGACAGACGCTCGTTCCGCTCTCTCTTTATCTGAAAGGTCCCGTCATAAAGATCGAAATAGGTCTTTGCAAGGGAAAGAAAAATTACGACAAGCGCGACGCGGCGGCGAAAGCCGACAGCGAAAGACGCATACGCAGAGAGTTTGCGAAAGAACAGGATTGACGCGATGAGGATATTGGGCATCGACCCGGGATACGCGACCGTCGGTTTCGGGGTCGTCGATTATGATAAAAGCAAGTTCACCTGCGTCGATTTCGGAGCGATACAAACTCCGGCAAAAACGCCTTTTGAAGACAGGCTCGAACAGCTTTTTGACGAGATGACGAAACTCATCGGACTTTACCGTCCGCAAACGGTCGCGTTTGAAGAACTTTTTTTCAACACGAACACGACAACGGCCATCAAAGTCGCGCAGGGAAGAGGCGTTCTTCTTCTCGCGGCGCGAAAATCGGGGCTTGAATGCTTCGAGTATACGCCGCTGCAGGTCAAGCAGGCGGTCGTCGGATACGGCAGGGCGGAAAAAATGCAGGTCATGCTGATGACACAGCGACTGCTGAACCTCCCGAAACTTCCGAGACCCGACGATGCGGCGGACGCTCTCGCGATAGCGATCTGTCACGGAAACAGCATGAATATGCGGAATCTGAAAATAAAGGTGTAAACAATGTATTACTATCTCAACGGAGAGATCGGGCATCTCGATCTGAAAACCGCTGTCATTGACTGCGGCGGCGTCGGTTACAAGTGCGCCATAACGCTGAACACTTACAAACAGATAAGCGGAAAAACGAGAGCGAAACTGTTCACATACCTGAGCGTTCGGGAAGACGCGATGGAACTTTACGGCTTTGCGGACGAAACGGAAAAAACGTTCTTTGAAATGCTTCTCGGAGTCAGCAATGTCGGACCGAAAGCCGCGCTGGCGATACTTTCCGATCTGACGCCGTCCGAACTCTCGGCGGTGCTTGCCACGCAGGACTCAAAGCGTCTTTCAAAGGTCAAGGGCATAGGCGCGAAAACGGCGCAGAGAATAATACTCGAACTTCGCGACAAGATCTCACATGCCGACATTCCCGACAGCGGCGCGGGTATCTTCTCGCAGGAAGACGCGGGAGAGATGAGCGACGCGCGCGCGGAAGCGGTCGAAGTGCTTGCGGCGCTCGGCTATCTGAAGAGCGACGCGAGAAATGCGGTCGCGAAATGCCCCGCGGAAAACGTAAACGATCTGGTGAAACAGGCGTTGCGCCTGCTCAGCAGAATTTGAGGATAGACCGATATGGAAGAATTTGACGAAAGATTACTGTCTGCCCGAACGATCTCAGCGGAAGACGACACCGAAAGGTCTCTCCGTCCGCACAGACTGACCGAATATGTCGGGCAGGAAAACGTGAAAGAACTGCTGAAAGTCTATATCGAAGCGGCAAAGCAGCGCGGCGACGCGCTCGATCACGTACTGCTTTACGGCCCTCCGGGGCTCGGAAAGACAACGCTCGCGAACATAATCGCCGCCGAAATGGGCGTTTCGATAAGGATAACCTCCGGCCCCGCGCTCGAAAAGACCGGGGATATAGTCGCGCTTCTGACCAACTTGCAGGAGGGGGATATTCTGTTCATCGACGAAATACACCGACTGTCCCGCACGGTCGAGGAAGTCCTTTATCCCGCCATGGAGGACTTTGAGTTTGATATAATAATCGGCAAAGGGCCCTCCGCCCGTTCGATCCGCTTCGATCTCCCGAAATTCACGCTCATCGGGGCGACGACGAGGTCGGGACAGCTGACATCTCCTTTCAGAGACAGGTTCGGAGTTCTTTTCAGACTTGAACTTTACACGGTCGGAGAACTTGCCCGAATCGTTACCCGTTCAGCGGATATTCTCGGAATAAAGATCGACCCGGAAGGTGCGGAAGAGATCGCATCGCGTTCGCGCGGAACGCCGAGAATAGCGAACAGACTTCTGAAACGAGTCCGCGATTTCGCACAGATAATGGGAGACGGAACGATCACGAAAAGCATCGCACGGCAAGCCCTTCTGAAACTGAATATAGATGAGATCGGTCTCGACAACACGGACAGAAACATGCTTGAAGCCATGATACGGTCGTTCAACGGAGGTCCCGTCGGGCTTGACACGCTCGCCGCGATGATCGGAGAAGAGGCGATAACGATCGAGGACGTTTACGAGCCGTATCTCATGCAACTCGGATTTATCAACAGAACGCCGAGAGGGAGAGTTGTCACCCCCGCGGCGTACAGGCATCTCGGATTTGATTATCCACAGAAGCAATAACCATGAAGAACGGAAACTTTCAAAAAGACGGATATTTTTCCTTTGAAACGGCGGGGATCAGGTTTTCCGCCGTTTTTTCCGAACTCTCGGCGTCCGACACGGAAGCGTTTCGCGTATGCGCGGTCACAGACGGAAATATCTGCGCAGGAGCGGAAAAAACGATGTTTGAAGCAGGAGAAAAAGACGTCTTGCTCCTGCCTCCGAAGACCGTTTTGAGAATTTCGGAAAACGGGAAAAACGCAGTCGCCCTGTCTCTCTTCTGCAAACGCGCGGAAAAGGAGTCGTCGGAAGATCTTTTTCCGATGTTTTCGGAATTTTTCGGAGCCGTTGAAACAATGCGGCTGAAAGATGCGGGAGAGATAGCCCGCCTCGTCATAAAAGGGTTCCGTATCTCGGAAGAAAAGGAGAAGGGCTTCGGCGTCCGTCTTGAAACGCTCGTGATGCAGATCGCGTTTGAACTTTACGACGAACTTTCGGCGGTTACGACGCGGCTCAACGAGATCTCCGAAAAAGCGATCTCGGAAAGGACAAAAACGCCTCAGTTGCGGGACTGTTTCATCGACCGTTATATCCGCGAAAATTTCCGCACTGATATAACGCTTGAAGATCTGTCCGCGAGAACGGGCGTTTCCGAGCGTCAGCTGAACAGGATCTTTGAAAAAAATTACGGGACGACTTTTTACAGATACCTGACACGGCTGCGTATCGAAGAAGCGAAGCGTTTGCTTTCGAAGCGTCCGAAACCGTCGGTCGAAGCCGTCGCGTATGCGGTCGGGTATTCGACGTATACGGGCTTTCACAACGCGTTCAAAAAAGAAACGGGAATGCTCCCGGGCGAATACAGACGTCGCCGAAACTGAAAGATCACTTAAAACAGGCAAAACCGCACGGACAGTTCCGCGCGGTTTTTTCGTGTTATAAAGGTCATTCCGCCATGACGCTTTTGACCGATGTTTTTCCGAGTTTTCTCGTCCAAAAGAACATGACCGCTTCATAAGAGACGACAAACAGAACGAGCGTTATCGCGAGCGCCTTGAAATCAAAGCCGTATTCGGGAAGGTATTCAATATCCGAAAAGACGAAAGTCATCATTATTTTGAGAAGGGCGTACTGATAGCCCGTTCCGATAATGAACCCGACATAGGAGACAGGTCGGTAACAGCCGATAACGGCGCGTGAGCATTCCCTTTCATCATATCCGAAAACTTTCATCATTGCAACCGTTTTCGCGTTCGCTTTCAGCACGCTCGAAAGAGACATAAACAGGCTCATAAACGCAAGTATCATCCCGATCGCAAAGATCATGAATGCGAATTTTTCGCTCGCGAGCCGTTTCATGGAAAGAGACATTTGCAACATCGCGGAGAAACAGAACGCGGAGAACGCGACAAAAAACGCGAGGATCTTCCTGCCTCTCAGAGTCGTCCGTCTCAGTTCGCCGAGGAAGGACAGATTTTCGTTTTCTTTCACACAGACCTTGCTTTTGACTTCATTTTTCTCTCTGATCATGTCGATCGCGGAATTTCTCAGCCTCATAAGCGCAAAAAGAACGGACAGCGCGGAAAAGAAAAGCGTCGGGACGAATATCAGAAGAACCGCGAGCAACGGATGAAACGTCACGGGTATGTCGGGAAAAAGCCCTTCGGAATTATTCAGCGAATAAAACCTCGGCAGATATAAAAACGCCGCGACAAAGCCGAGCAGACAACCGAAAAATACGCTCAGACCGAAGACGCAAAAATGTTTTGCGATCTCCGGGGAAGAATATCCGAGAGCTTTCAGAATGCCGAGTTCTTTGCCGTGCGCATCAACAAAATTCTTAATGTAAAAAACAAGCATGGCAACGGCGGTCAGAACCAGGCACCCGCCCGAAACGGCGGCTGTGATCTTTCCCATGGAAACGACCGCTTCGTACATCGTCCTCCCCGCTTCGCCCGAGATCGTCTCCCCGACGGAAACAAGGTCAATATTGTAATTCAGAAACAGCGTGCAGACAAACACCGCGCAAGCCGAGACGACGGTGATCCCGAAAAGTTTCAAAATATCTTTTATCCCGATAAGCATACGATCACCAGCCGATCTCGTAAGCGGTCTTTCGCACCTTATTTTCCGAAACACTTTCTATCAAACCGCTGTTCATCCGAACCACGGTGTCCGCAGTTTCCGCTATATTTGCGTTGTGCGTGACCATGACCGCGGTAAATCCGTATTCTTCCCTGAGACGGCAGATAAGATCGAGAACCTGTCTGCCCGTCTTTTCGTCGAGCGCGCCGGTCGGCTCGTCGAGAAAAAGGATCTTCGGTCTTTTCGCAAGCGCGCGGGCGACCGCGACCCTCTGCTGTTCTCCTCCCGAAAGCTCGCTCGGATATTTTTTCAGTTTGTCGGAAAGCCCGACAGCATCGGCGAGTTCTTTATACTCTCTGTTGTTCGCGAGATCGGCGCCCATGCGGATGTTTTTCCCGACGGTCATATTCGGAAGCAGATAATACTGCTGAAAAACAAAGCCGACATCGCTTCTGCGAAACCGCGTCAGTTCCGTATCGGACAGTTTTGTTATATCGGTCTCCCCGTAAATGACCGAGCCGCCGTCCGGGCGTTCAAGACCCGAAACGACATTCAGGAACGTGGATTTTCCCGATCCCGATGCGCCGAGGATAACGGTAAAAGACCCCTCGGAAATCGTGAGGCTGATATTTTTCAGGATCAGGCTTCTGTTTCCTCCCGAGCCGTATGATTTCGTGATATTCTCTATACTGATCATTTCGATCTCTCCTCTTTGACACGGTTAAGAACGCCGATGAAGACCTCCGACAGCATTTCGCTTATTTCCTCCCGAGAAAAAGAACACGTGTTCCGCAGGCTGAGCGTCGCGATCCCGTGGGAATAGATCGCAAGGTGGTTATAGATCTTCTTCGCTTCGCCGTCTTCGAGCGCATAGCCCATTTTGAGAGAGGAAAGTATATCGGGAGAATTATCGTCCATCGCGGGCATGAAACCCGGAATGCACCGAGGATCGTTTTCCGACATAAAAAGAAGTTGAAACAGTTCGGGTTCTTCTTTCGCGAAAAGAATATACTGTTCTCCCGCACCTTTGAACGCGGGTGTTTGGGACAGACCGACTTTTACCCGCTCCGCGTATATCTCTTTCGCCGCGTCAACGACCGCTTCCCTGAGGCTTTCCATACTGTCAAAATAAGAAAATATCGGCTGAGGCGACGCTCCGAGCCGTTTTGCGAGCGTTCGGGCGCTCAGAGCCGACGAGCCCTTTTCGCGGACGAGCGAAAGCGCCTCATCGATTATCTGTTCTTTCGTAAATCTGTTCTTGGCGGGCATATCTGCCTCCTTAAATAATTACAGGTGTTATATTACATGTGTAATTATATCACGAAACGCCATTATGTCAAGAGGTGACCGCATGACTTCAAAAAATTTTTGCAAAAAGCGATACGCCGAACGGCAAAAATATAAAAGCCCTCCGCCCGAATATCGGGCGGAGGTTGATTTACTGCGGTTTCTCAGTTGTTCATCATTCTTCCGATCGCATGGAAGCCGTCGTCAATGAAATTGCCGGTCGTCGCGCAAACGCGTTCGCAGAAGCAGTCTCTGCCCTCTGTCTCGCGGTCGGAGCGGTAGATCATGTACGGCACATCGTCCGACGCGTGTCCCCGCGTTGTCAGCGGCGTCGGATGATCGGGCGTTATCAGAATGCGGAAATCCTCGCCTGTCGAAACGAGGTAGTCATATATCGGTTTGACTATCTGGCTGTCGATAATTTCGATCGAGTGCACTTTGCCCTCAACATCGCCCTGGTGTCCGCACTCGTCGGGGGCTTCAAGGTGAGTATAAACGAGATCAACGCCTTTTTTGAACCATTCTATCGACGCATCGGCTTTGCCCTTAAAGTTTGAATGAAGATTGCCCGTCGCGCCTTCGACGTCAACGCACTTCATGTCCGCGCAGAGCGCGATCCCTTTTATAAGATCGACTGCGGTGACTGCGGCACCCGTTATTCCGTGAACGCTCTCGAAGGACGGAAGGCTCATGCGTCTGCCCTGTCCCCAAAGCCAAAGAGAGTTCGCGGGATTCAGCCCCTTCGCGGTTCTCGCCGCGTTTACGGGGTGATTGCTCAGAAAATCGAAAGATCTCTTTTGTATATCAAGCAACAGATCGGAATAATCACCTTTCGGAAGATATTCGGTTATCTGTTTTCCGATGATATTATGAGGCGGAGTGAACGACATTTTGTCGGTCGCATTATGCATGATAAGGCAGTGCTTGTAACTTATTCCGGCATAGAATGTCATCAGTTCCGAGCCGAATTCCTTCTGAATGTCTTCCATCAGCGCTTTCGCATCTTCCGTCGAAATCTCGGACGCGGTGTTGTCGACCATTGTCTTTTCCTCATACGCGCCGTCGGGAGAAAGCGTTACGAGATTGCATCTGAGCGCAAGATCCGTCTCGCTCATCTCAATTCCGAGGCTTCTCGCTTCAAGCGGCGAACGCCCCGTCAGATAAACGCGCGGATCGTATCCCATGACGCAGAGATTTCCGATCTCCGATCCGCCCTTACAGCCGTCGGGAGTGACGTGCAGCATCCCGAGTTCGCTTTTCTTTGCAAGACCGTCCGTAACGGGTTTTTTCGCGACCTCGAAAGGGGTCTTTCCGTCCAGTTGAGGAACGGGATAATCCGCCGCGCCGTCGGTCAGAATGACTGAATACTTCATTTTTTTTGCTCCTTATGCTTTTACATAATATAAAATCTCCGCTGTTTTGCGGAATTTACCGTTTTTTTTCGAGAGCGGTCAATGCCGCGGGCATATCGCCCTTGTACGGAACGGTTTTCCCGCGGACTTTCTGCGTCGTTTCGGGACCTTTTCCCGAAAGGAAAACGACGTCTCCGTCATTCGCTCTTTCAATGGCGAAAGTGACCGCTTTTTCCCTGTCCTCGATCTTAACGAACGGAACGGGGGTCTTTTCCATTTCCGCACCGACTTCGTCGAGGATGCTTTTCGGGTCTTCGTTTTCGGGATCGTCGGTCGTTATGACCGCAAAATCCGCGTGATGTCCGACGACCTGCGGAAGTTGCATACGCCTGTCAAGCGCTTTGTTTCCCTGACAGCCGAAAAGGCAGATGACCTTTGATTTCGGATAAAACTTCTCAATATGATCGAAAACGGACTCAAAACTCAATTCGTTATGCGCGTAATCGACAATGACGGTGATGCCTTTTTCCTCGATAATCTCCATTCTTCCCGGAATTTTCGTTTCGGCCAGGCCTTTTCTGATGTTCTCTGCGCCGACACCGCACAGCGCCGCCGAGGCGATCGCAACAAGGGCGTCGTAAACATTGAATTTCCCGGGCATGCGGAGAGAAAACCTTTCGCCGTCAAAAAACCTGCCGCGAACGGTGAAGTCAATGCCCGTTTTCGTCTGACATATATCGCACGCGCGGAGATCGCAGTCTTTTTCGATCCCGACTGTCGTCACCGTCTCGCACGTTGCCGCTTTCAGAAAATCTTCCGCCGCCGCGTCGTCGATATTTACGACACCGTGCCTGCAAAGCGTCATGAGACGCATTTTCGCCGCTTTGTATTCTTCAAAACTGTGATGCTCCGTCGGGCTGATATGATCCTCTCCGAGATTGAGAAACGCGCCGACGGCAAATTCGATGCCGTCAACCCTGTTATATGCCAGCCCCTGCGAAGAGACCTCCATACACGCCGCTTTGACACCGTCCTCGGCAAATTCGTTCAGTATCGAATACAGATCGAGCGCTTCGGGCGTTGTTCCGCTCTTCGGTATACTGCGGCCGCAGGACGTCGCCTCGACGGTCGAGATCATTCCGACCCTGTTTCCGAACTCTTTTTCAAAAATATTGCGAAGCATATACGCGCACGTCGTTTTGCCCTTCGTTCCGGTTATCCCGACAAGCGGATATTTCGATGCGGGATCTCCGTAAAAAGCCTTCGCGCAGACAGGCATTGCCGCCCGCACATCGGAAACACGGATATACGGGACGGAGAGAGAACGTTCATCTTCTCCGACGACGGCACAGCAGCCTTTTTCAAGCGCGGAAGACAGAAATTCTTCGCGAAATCCCGCGCCCTTGACAAAAAACAGTTGATCTTTTGTCACTTTACGTGAATCACAACCTACGCTCAAAACGTTGATATTTCCGATTTTTTTGTTTTCTTCGGGCAAAAGTCCTTTTTCGGACAGAGCGTCAAGCAGAATTTCCAATTTCATGGCAGGCTCCGATATCTTGTGTCAATATGTCAGAAAAACTTTTTTTATGTCGCATTTTTTCGGCAACGGCAAAAAAATCCTGTTTTTAAGCGGGTTTTCCACTCTTTCAACAGAGTTATCAACAATTGCGGTGAAAAACGGAAAAAAGTTTTTTGGGTAAAACTTAACGAAAATCGCCGGGAGATTTCGTTAAAAATCATTTCGATTTGCAGAATTTCATATAATGTAAAATTCAAAATCTTTCCCGCCGCAAAGCGGGGCGAAAAACCGCGTAACACTATATATTGTGTTCGCCGCTTTTCGGAAAAAGGACAGCGGCGCGGCGAACGGTATCACGAAACGTAAATGTTCGATGCGCGGTTTTAACTTGCCGAAAAAATCAGTATCCGCTCTCCCTGACGGAAAGTGAATCATCGTTCATGATCCAATCCATGACGTCGATCCTTCTGAATTCCGTTGCCGTGTCGCGGACGAAGACCTCCGATATTCCGGCGTTGATTACCATGCGTTTGCACATCATACAGCTGTCCGTTCCGGAAATTATCTGCCCTTCCTGACCGACGCAGGCAAGGTAAAGGGAAGAACCGATCATCTTTTCTCTGTCGGCGTTTATGATCGCGTTCGCCTCCGCGTGAACGGAGCGGCAAAGTTCGTATCTGGTGCCCGAAGGGATCGAGAATTTTTCTCTCAGGCAGATCCCGAGATCCGTGCAGTTCGCTCTCCCTCTCGGCGCGCCGTTATATCCCGTGCTGATTATCGCGTCATTTTTGACTATAACGGAACCGAAACGCTTTCTTAAGCATGTCGCCCTTTCCGCGACGGTCTGCGCGATGTCGAGGTAATAATTCGTTTTGTCTATCCTCATGAGTTCTCCTCCGTCAATTTATTATTCATTCGGATCGTTTTTTATCGAAAAGTCCGTCTCGTACTTCGCAAAGAAGGCGCGGACGGCTTTTTCCGCAAATCCGCGGTCGATCGCGGAAGAAACGAACACATATCCGCAATAGTTGGAAGCGTTGAAAGCGCGCGACCATGTTCCGATATACTCGAAACGGTTGATCTCGGGGGACAGACACCCTCTCCGAAGAACAAGGAACTCCGTTTTGCCTCTCGACAGCGGCGGGAAAACGATATGGATGTCAAAAATATCGAAATCGCACGGTTTTCCCTCTTTCACGCATTCATCGCGCAGAAACTCAAAAAGACTCTCGCGCAGGCGCATATACTTTTCGTAATCGGAAAACCCGAGACGCCCGGAAAGTTCCTGCAAAGCCGAAAAAACAAGTTCGTCGTCACTGAGATCCTTCGTATAGTCGCAGGCGAAATCCCGCAAGATACTTCGTTTCGAGTCCGCATCCTTTTCGGCTTCGAGAAGTCGCAAGGTTCTGTCCGTATATGTTTTGCGCATTTCCTCGGCTCGGCGAAGGCTGATATCCGAACCCCGAAGCACGAACGCTCGCTTCGGAAGGGCTCTGCGGTTTATCAAACGGATCATATCTCCGAGAGTCCTTGTCGGGGCAAGGGACGGATACGGGATCTTTTCGCAAGTGTCGAAAGTCGCGATCTGATCGTCGGTAAATTCGAGAAAATCGCAGGGATGGGAAAGAATTCCGCAGGCGACCATTCCGTGTATGACGTCGCGCACCGCCGCCTCCGCGGCAAGCACCTTCTGGTGACGGTACATATAAACGTAAAGCATATTTCTGTTAAAGATCAATTCTTCAACGGTCGTCACCGCGTCCGAACTTATCGCAAGTTCATACCGCGTTTCGTTTCCCTTTTGCAGTCTGCAAAGGACGATCTTCATCAGAAAGCGTTCGATCCCGTAAGTAAGCGCGATCCCCGACGTATAACTGTCTCGTTGCGTGTAATCGAGTTTATCAGCGTCGAAATCGCCGTTCAGGATCTGCGTCATAAACGCGTAAACGACCGTTTTGCCGTTCCCGTCGGTCGCCTTGTTCGTCTGACCGACGATCATGTTCGCGCATTCACGCAAAAGATCTCGGCAAGCCTCGCGGTCGCCCTTTTCGGGATAATCCACCTTCTCGGAAAAGAAGTCGAGAAACGCCTCGGAACGGATTATCATATAAGAAAAAAGTTCATGCGGCTTCGGGTATATACCCTCGTCAAACTCTTTTTCAAGATCTTTTCTGACTTGAAGGAAAGGCTCGGTGTTGCCGTACACGTTTTCGGAAAGATGCGAGTAGAAGCAATGACCGACATCGTGAAGAAGCGCCGCAAGGCGCACTTTGTTCCTGTCCTTCTGCGTTATTTCAAGCCCCGCGCTCCTCTCTGAAAGTTTGTCTATCATCCTCGACGCGATCGCGGTCGTCCCGAGCGAATGCTCAAACCTCGTATGATGAGCGGACGGATATGTCGTTTCTGCCCGTCCGAGCTGTCTGATATCGCGCAGACGCTGAAAAAGCGGAGAATCTATGATCTGGATCTCCCACCCGTTATAAAGAACGGAGCCCCAGATCGTGTCGTGAATAACCTTTCCGGACGTCGGGGTCGGTTCGTACCCTTCAAGTTTCCGCGAAACGAAAGCGTTTATCCTTCCGTAAAAATCCTCGCAAACAGTCATGTCATTTTTGATCCTTTATCAAAATCACTTTGTAATAAACAGTTGTATCGGGAACGAAATTATGGTACAGTTTCAGCGTTCCGTCGGTCACATAAGTCTGATCCGAAGTCGGGATCGGATCGTGGGAAAGAGGCGCGTATTTCTCAAGATTCGTCACAAAAAGCCTGTTAAAGGCAGTCGGGTTCAGTTCGTTGGGAGTGCTCCAAGTCGACCAGCCGCCGTTATAAGGTGAACCTGCGGTGTAACCCGCCTCTTCAAGATCGGCGCGGAACTCGTCAAAATAGTTGCAGGAATCGTCAACGACGTATTTCTCAACGCTGATCATGCCCTCTTTCCACGGAAGAGAAACGTTGAACGCGGTACTTTTTGCCGTTTTGTAAGAAGCGGAAAGCGCCATATCGTACGCGCCGATCCAGAAGGTTTCGTTTTCCTCGTCATAAGCGGCAAAGGCGTCAATCCTCTCGCGCATATTCATATTGCCCTTACGGGTCGTGTCTATATAATCAAGTCCGACCGTATTGAAAAGAAGACGCGCGTTAATCAGATTTATGTTATCCACTCCTTCCGCAAGGCATCGGGTCGTATACGCCGGCCAGGAAGCGACATAGTCAATTCCTTCTTCGGCGGCGTCGATAAATGTCCGCGTGTCAAAAGCCGCCTGATATGTCTTGCCGGTTATTCTTGAAGTCAGAGCCTCTTCAAAAAAGAGGATCCTGCCCTCCCCGACGCCGACGCGCAGGTCGGAAAGTCCGTAATATTCTGCGTAAGTAATGAGCGTGGAACCTTTGTCACTGATATCCGTGTTGAAATTATAAGGGGAATTCGTATAATACGAAAAATCAAGGAAGGAGATCAAAACGCCCTCTTCACCCGTTATACGGTTCGTTCCCGTCGCGCAGTGAGCGAGAAGCCCTTTCGCGCGCGGACTTGCAAATTCGGCATGAGCGCCGATCTCAACACCCTTTCCGAGAACGCTCTCGACCGCGGCGACGCTGCAATCGTATATATCGTAAAACTCTTCGTCTGTGCATTGAATCCATGCGGCGTTGTCAAATTCGGTGAAAACGACAAAGCGCCATTTTGCGACGGTCTCTTTTCCGAAATGCTCGGCAAGAGCAGAGATGCAGGCATGAAGATAATCATAATACTCGTTGATGTCCTCGGGAGGAAGAACAGTCACTCCGAACTCGCCGGCCTGCATCGGTTTATTTGTTATTTTCAGCGGAATATTTGCGAGTTTGATCGAGGGACGCAGATCAAGCGCAACGATCTTTTCGCAGCAGAGAATAAGTTCCGAAAAATCGTAATCATCCCGGACGGAATAATCAAGAGGGTCTTTGAAAAGATCGAGCCCGGCGTTTCCTCCGGTCGCGGTCATTATCTCAACCGTTTCGATGAAAGGGATCTTTTCCGCGATATAGTCCCTGTCCCAGCAGTCATCGTTCAGTATGCCCGCACGATCCCAACAGTTGACAAGCCTTAACTGATTTGTGATCTTTTTGCCTGTTTTCTCTATATTGACGGTAAAATTCAGCTTCGCTTCCGCAGGAACATAGAGCGGAGAGTCGGGAGACACCCGCTTTACCGTGCAAGAGGAAAACAAGCAAATTATAAAAGCCAAAAACAGTACCGCGGCTGTGATCTTTCTTGATCTCATAGCAGAAACCTACCTTTCAAGGATCTGCCGGCAGTTTTGCCGTGATCTCGTCTTATGTATAAACGGCTGCTTATTTATGATCTATTCTGCTCCGACAGTTTGTCAGAAAGAGCGGCAAAATCGGTGACGGAGAGCCTCTCCGCCCTGACCGTCGGTTCAAATCCGCAATCCGTTATCGCTTTTTCGATCCCGTTTTTCGGTATCCCGATTTTTGCGGCAAGTGCGTTGACAAGCGTTTTTCTCCGTTGCTCAAAGCCCGCAGAGATCAGCGAAAACATAAACTTCTCATCGTGCACCTTTGTCGGAGGCGGAACGAGGTCGAGCGCGATGACGCTCGATTCTACCTTCGGCGCGGGAAAGAAACAGCCGGGGGAGACGGTAAACAGCGTTTTCGGCTTCGCGTACCAGTTTATCGCCGCGGTTATCGCTCCGTATTCCTTTTTTCCCGGGCTTGAGGAAAACCTTTGCGCGACTTCTTTCTGTATCATAACGGTTATCCGCGAAAGCGGCAGACGCTGTTCGAGCAGTGCCATTATTATCGGCGTCGTTATGTAATAAGGCAGATTTGCGCAGACACAGACCCTCTCTTTTCCGTCGCAGAGCGCGTGAAGATCCGCCTTTAACACATCCTCGTTGATGACCGTGACATTATCGCAGTCGGAAAGCGTTTCGCCGAGAACGGGGATCAGCCGCGAATCGATCTCGATCGCGATGACCTCTTTCGCGCGCTTGCTCAGTTCTTTTGTCAGACATCCGACGCCGGGACCTATCTCGATGACGGTCGTTGTTTCGTCTATTCCCGCATTGTCGGCTATGCGGGAGGGGACTTCGGCGTTTATCAAAAAGTTCTGCCCGAGCGTTTTTGAAAAAGAAAAACCGTGCTTTTCCATCAGAGGACGGAGTTCTTTCATTGAAGTCAGATTCATGTTATACCACTCTGTTGCGTCTTTCTCCGTTCAGGAATGCGGAGACGTTTTTTTCCATTTCCGAGACAAGACGCGTCCTCGCCTCGACCGAAGCCCAAGCGATATGCGGAGTGAAAAACACGTTTTTCCCGTCTTTGATCCTCATGAACGGGTGATTCTGCGGAAACGGCTCTTTGTCGTAGACATCGGCGGCAAACCCGCCGAGAGTCCCGTCCAGAACGGCGTCAACGGTCGCTTCGTCGTCAAGAACGGCGCCCCGCGCAACATTTATCAAAAGAGGTTTTTTCTTCATTTTCGCGTATTCTTCGCGTCCTATCAGCCCGCGCGTCGCGTCCGTCAGCGGACAGTGAACGGAGATTATGTCGCTTTCGGCAAGAAGACGGTCGAGCCCGACGCACTCGACGCTCTCCTTCGGGGTTCTCGTATACGCGAGGACTTTACATCCGAAAGCGCGCGCGATATCCGCGACCTTTTCACCGATATTTCCGTAGCCGATTATACCCCAGACCTTGCCGTCAAATTCGCCGAACGGCGGATCGAGACGGTTCGGGAGACCTTCGGCGGTATATTTGCCCGATCGGCAGAAATCGCAGAAGAAATCGAGTTTTGTCATCATCATGCACGCAAGGGAGATCGTCACCTGCGCGACCGATGAGGTAGAATACGCGGGAACGTTCGCAACGGCAATTCCTTTTTCGCGGCAGAACGACACATCGATATTGTCAACGCCCGTCGCGGCCTCCGCTATAAATTTCAGGTTGGGAACTTCCGAAAGGATCGCGGACGAGAGCCTGACTTTATTCGTAACGACGATCTGCGCGTCGCCGATATGTTCAACGGCGTTTTCGGGAACGGTACGGTCATGTATCTCGACCTCTCCGAACATTGCAAAGCCCGATATGTCAACGTCTTTTCCGATGGCGTCTCTGTCAAGCACGGATATTTTCATCATGATTTTCCTTTACTTGTTGAAATATTTCTTGTCGAGGGATCGGAAGTAGATCGCTTCCGAAATATGATTGCGTCCGATCGCGTCCTTGCCTTCGAGATCCGCAACGGTCTGCGCTATCCGTATCAGTTTGTCGTAAGAGCGCATCGAAAGAAAACCCTTCTCAAAAACGCTGTTCAAAAGATTTTCCGCATCCTCGCTCATCATTTTCCGACAGACCGAACGTATGAGGTTCGGCGTCAGTTTCGCGTTACAGGTCACGCCGACGCTTCCGTACCGTTCGCGCTGAGCCGCCCTCGCGGCGTCTACTCTTTTTTTAATGCTTTCCGAACTTTCCGCTTTGTCGCGATTTTTTATATCCTTAACGGGAACTGTCGGCAATTCGACCTGAAGATCGAGCCTGTCGAGAAGAGGTCCCGAAAGACGGTGCATATATCTGTCTATCTGCGATTTTGTGCAGGTACAGCGCAGTTCGGGTTGCCCGTATTTACCGCAGGGACACGGGTTCATCGCGCAAACGAGCATAAACGACGCGGGATAAGTGACGGTTCCCTTGACGCGGCTGATACTGACCGTTCCGTCCTCAAGCGGCTGACGCAGACAGTCAAGCACTTTCGGAGGAAATTCCGCGACTTCATCGAGGAACAGAACGCCGTTGTGGGCAAGCGAAATGAGCCCGGGAACGGGGCTTGTCCCTCCGCCCGTCATCGCGGGGACGGAAACGCTCTGATTTGTCGTAACAAAAGGTCTGCGTGTCACAAGGGGATTTTCGTTCGTAAGTTTTCCGGCAACCGAATATATTCTGCTCGATTGAAGTATTTCTTCCTCGGACATTTCGGGCAGGATCCCCGGAAGCGCTTTCGCAAGCATCGACTTGCCTGTTCCCGGAGGACCGATGAAAAGCATGTTGTGTCCGCCCGACGCCGCGATCTCGCAGGCGCGTTTGGCGGCATGCTGACCGATCACATCCGAAAAATCAACCGGGGCGACGCTGCTTTTCTCTCTCGGAACATATTCCCCTTTTACAAGACGGCTTTTTCCCGAAAGATGATCGACAAGAGCGCGGACATCGGTCACGGCATACGCGGTTATACCTTTCACGCACGCCGCCTCCGAAGCGTTCCCCTCGGGGACAAATATCTCGGTGAATCCGAGTTGTTTTGCGACTATGGTTCCCGCAAGAACACCGTTGCAGGGGCGCACGTCTCCGGAAAGAGATATCTCTCCGATAAAGCATTTATCCGAGCCGACCGCGGGAATGACTTCCGCGCTCGCAAGAACGCCGAGTATCATCGCAAGGTCGTATACGGAGCCTTCTTTTTTCACGTCGGCGGGAGCGAGATTTATCGTCACGCAAAAGCCGTCGATCCCGTAACCGCTGTTCCTCAGCGCGGCGCGAAGTCTTTCTTTCGCTTCGCGGACGGCGTTGTCGGGCAGTCCGACGATGTCGATCTTTGTCTCATCCGCGCTTCTCGAAACATCGGTCTCGACTTCGACTTCGTAACCGTCAAGCCCCGACAGACCGACCGTTCTGATCTTTGATACCACGGCGACTCCTCTTTTCTTCTTTTCTTCCTTCATCCTTTGCGGATATGAAATTACAATATCCTATTGTACATAATAGCACATTTTTAAGAAGAAATCAACACACGAGGGTCTCTTTTTTCGGAGTCCGAAATAATTTTTCGGGTAAGCAAAAATAATTATGTTCTTTTTCCGTATATTTTATGAAAACGGTAGATTTTTTAAGAAAAATATGTTATACTTATCTAAATAGGCAGATTCTCATAAAATAAACATAAGAAATAATCGGTTTTGAGAGGTTATATATGGGACTTTTTGAAAAGGTTTTCGGGACGCACAGTTCACGCGAATTGAAAAAGATCGCGCCGACCGTTGCGAAGATCAATGCCCTTGAACCCTCGTTCAAGGCTCTTTCCGACGCGGAATTGCGCGAAAAGACGGATATATTCAAGAAAAGGCTTGCCGACGGCGAAACGCTCGACGACATTCTGCCCGAGGCTTTCGCGACCGTTCGCGAGGCGTCGCGCAGGGTTCTCGGAATGAGACATTTCGACTGTCAGCTCGTCGGCGGTATCGTTCTGCACCAGGGCAGGATCGCCGAGATGAAAACGGGTGAAGGAAAGACGCTCGTTGCAACGCTTCCCGCATATCTGAACGCATTGACGGGCAACGGCGTTCATATCGTCACCGTCAACGACTACCTCGCTCAGCGTGACAGCGAGTGGATGGGAAAGATCCACAGATTTTTGGGTCTTGAAGTCGGTCTTATCGTTCACGGTCTCGACAACGAAGAGCGCAGAAAGGCGTATGCCGCGGACATAACCTACGGAACAAACAATGAGATAGGCTTCGATTATCTGCGCGACAACATGGTCATTTACAAGGAAAACATGGTTCAGCGCGGTCAGGCTTTTGCGATCGTTGACGAGGTCGACTCCATTCTCATCGACGAGGCGAGAACGCCGCTCATCATTTCCGGTCACGGGGAAGAGTCCGACGAGATGTATCAGAAAGCGAACGCCTTCGTTCGCGGGCTTCGCAAATACGTCGTTAAAGAAATGGAGAGCAAAGAGACCTACGATGATGTTGACGGCGATTATATTGTCGACGAAAAGAACAAAAACGCGGTCCTGACAGCGTCGGGTGTTGAAAAAGCCCAAAAGACTTTCGGCATCGAGAACCTTGCGGATATTGAAAACGTCGGACTTCAGCATTATATAAATCAGGCTCTTAAAGCGTACGGAACGATGAAACGCGACATTGACTATGTCGTCAAAGACGGCGAAGTCATCATCGTCGACGAGTTCACGGGACGTATGATGTTCGGCAGACGCTACTCGAACGGACTTCATCAGGCGATCGAGGCGAAAGAGGGCGTCAAGATCGAAAACGAGTCAAAAACGCTTGCGACGATCACTTTCCAAAATCTTTTCAGACTTTACAAGAAACTTTCCGGTATGACGGGTACCGCGCTGACCGAGGAAGACGAGTTCAGGCAGATCTACGGGCTCGACGTTATCGAGATCCCGACGAACAAGCCGATGATCAGAAAAGACCTTAACGACAAGGTCTATAAAAGCGAGGCGGGCAAGTTCAAAGCCGTTGTCGAGCGCGTCAAGGAAGTTCACGCGAAGGGTCAGCCCGTTCTTATCGGCACGGTCACTATCGAAAAATCCGAGATACTCAGCAAAATGCTGAAACGCGAGGGGATCGAGCACAACGTTCTGAACGCGAAATATCATGAAAAAGAAGCGTCCATAATCGCTCAGGCGGGACGCGAGGGCGCGGTCACGATCGCGACCAACATGGCGGGACGCGGAACGGACATAATCCTCGGCGGTAACGCGGAATACATGGCAAAGAAGCAGATGGAGAAAGAGGGCTTCGAGCACGAATATATCGTCGCTTCCACTTCATTTGCCGAGAGCGACGACGAAAAAGTCAACGAAGCGAAGAAGCGATACTCGGAGCTTTATGAGGAATACAAAAAAGAAGTTGACAAGGAAGCCGAAGTCGTTAAGCAGGCGGGCGGTCTCTGCATAATCGGAACCGAGCGCCATGAATCAAGACGTATCGACAATCAGTTGCGCGGACGCGCAGGACGTCAGGGCGACGTCGGTGAAAGCTGCTTCTACGTTTCGTTTGAAGACGATCTTCTCCGTCTGTTCGCGGGCGAAAGACTTGCGATGATCTCCGACAGATTCAAAATTCCCGAAGATCAGCCGATCGAGGCAAATATACTTTCCAACACAATCGAAAACGCGCAGAAGAGAGTTGAAAGCAACAACTTTGCGCGCAGAAAGAGAACGCTCGAATACGACGACATAATAAACAGACAGCGCCAGCTCATATACGAACAGCGCAGACTCGTTCTCGACGGAGCGGATCTTCACGATTACATCGACCACATGATCGACGACGTTGCGGAAGAAGCGGTGACGCATTTCTGCAACTCGGATAAGCCTCTCGAATGGAATATCTCGGCGCTGACGGAAGAATTCCCGGGGGCTCTGCTGATGAAAGAAGCGGAAAACTGGTCGGAGGAAGAACTGTCTTCGATGAAGAGTTCCGACATAAAAGATATGATCGTCGAAAAGATCAAACTCGGACACAAGGTCAGCGAGGAACTCAACACGCCCGAAAAGATGCGTGAGATCGAGCGCGTTGTGCTTTTGCATAACGTCGACAAAAACTGGATGGACAACATCGACGCGATGGACGATCTCCGTCAGACGGTCTCGACCCGTTCGTACGCGAACAAAGACCCGCTCGTCGAGTACAGATTTGCGGCGGATGAAATGTTTGAAGGCGTTGTGTCCGACATCAAGCGCGATACCGTCAGAGATCTTCTTCTTGTCCGCGTCAGAACGGGCGAAGAGGTGAAACGTCACCGCGTCGCGAAGGAATCCGCGGCAGGCACTTCCGAAGCCGTGAACGCGGGAACGGAGAAGGCTAAACCGAAGGTCAAAACCGCGGCGGAGAAGGTCGGAAGAAACGATCCCTGCCCGTGCGGAAGCGGCAAAAAATATAAGAAATGCTGCGGAAGAGTACCCGGCAGCGACGACTGACACGCTTTCGGGACTGCCGAAAAAAGTTGAACGGACGGCGGGGAGAAAGGTTCTCCCCGCTTTTTTCGCGCAGACGGTAAAGCGGCAATAAAAAATGGTGGGGACAGGCTTTTTTCCGATAATCCCGTATTTCCGTTTCGGAAAAACTCCGCCCGCCGTTATATCCGCCGAAAACGCGTATAAAGGAGAAAAAATGGAACTTGAAACAAAGCGTCTCATACTCCGACCGTGGAGTGAAAGCGACGCGGAAGATCTGTACAGATACGCCGCCGATCCCGACGTCGGGCCGATCGCGGGCTGGCCTGTGCACACGAGCGAGGAAAACAGCCGAGAGATCATAAGAACGGTTCTTTCAGACCCCGAAACATACGCCGTATGCTTAAAATCCGACGGCAAGGCGATCGGGAGCATCGGACTCAAGATCGGCGGCACGACGGACATGACCGACAGAGACGACGAGTGCGAACTCGGATATTGGCTCGGCAAGCCGTTCTGGGGACAGGGGCTGATTCCCGAAGCGGCGGAGGAACTGTTGCGGCACGGCTTTGAAGATCTCGGAATGAACGCCGTTTGGTGCGGATATTACGACGGCAACGGAAAGTCAAAACGCGTCATGGAAAAATGCGGATTTATCTATCACCATACGACAGAAAGACTTGAAGTCCCGCTCATGAACGAGATCCGTACGGGTCATGTGACCCTGCTCACAAAAGAGAGATGGGAAAAGCGCCGTAAGGAAGCACCGGAGAGGAGAACGACTGTGAAATCAATTTGCGGAGCGGATTGCGAAAACTGCGGATTTAAGGAAAAATGCAACGGTTGCGTTGCCACGGACGGTCATCCTTTCGGGGGAAGATGTATTACCGCCGAATGTTATAAAAGCGGCGGGAAAACCTGCTTTTGCGAGTTTGTAAAGAGGACGGTCTCGGAAATTAACGCGCTTAACATCAAAGATATGCCCGAGGTGACAGAACTTTTCTCTCTTTGCGGCTCTTTCATAAATTCGGAATACCCGTTTCCCGACGGAACGATGAAAAAATTTCTTAACGACAGCGACATATATCTGGGCACTCAACTCAAAAAGAAGAACTCCGACCGCTGTTTCGGGACCGCGGCAAGCGATAAGTTCTTGCTCGTCAGCGAGTACGGGGAAAACGGAGCGGACCCCGAGATAGTTATATATAAAAGACGTGAGGCGGACTGAAAAAATGGCGACGAGCAAAGAATATCTGTCATACATATCGGATATGCTGTCGGGCATTGACGGCATAACCCACAAACAAATGATGGGCGAATACATAATTTATCTGCGCGGAAAGATCGCGGCGTATCTGTGCGACAACAGACTGCTTGTAAAGATCGTCCCCGCGGCGCTCGGAAAGATGCCGACGGCGAAAAAGGAATCTCCCTACGCGGGAGCCTCGGAAATGCTGAGAGTGAATGAAGAAGACATATCCGAAGAATTTCTGAAAGAACTTTTTGAAGCAATGTATCCGGAACTGCCCGAGCCGAAGAAAAAGAAAAAGTAAATACGGAATTCGGTATAAAACGGGTGCGTCGGAACTATGACGTTCCCGAAAACAAAGAGAGCAGAGGCCATGCCTCTGCTCTCTTTGTCAAAAACCGTATGCAAAGCCGTAAAAACACAATATATTGAAAAAAAATCTCTTTTTTTCGAGAAAAACATCAAAATATAGTTGACAAACCGTTATTTATATGATAAAATATTAACATAAAATCGGAAGGCAAGCAAAAATGATGAAAAAAGCCGTAAAGATCAAAAAACTAAACGCTCGGGCAACTGTTCCGACTTACGGTTCATCATCCGCGGCGGGAGCGGATCTTTACGCCTGTCTCGGCTCTTCCGTCCGCATAAAGCCCTCCGAAACGGCTATGATCCCGACAGGGCTCGCATTGGAGATCCCCGACGGATATGTAGGTCTTATATATGCCCGAAGCGGGCTCGCTTGCAGAGAGGGGCTCGCCCCCGCGAACAAAGTCGGCGTTATCGACAGCGACTATCGCGGAGAGATCGTTGTCGCGCTCTTCAACCATTCGTCCGAAGAACGGACGGTCGAAGACGGTCAGCGTGTCGCGCAACTTGTTATTACGCCTTATGTCACGGCGGATTTCATCCTTTCCGACGAACTCGGAAATACCGAACGCGGAAGCGGCGGTTTCGGCTCCACGGGGAAGAAATAACAGAGATCCGACCGCTCAAACAAAGCTTTTTTCCTTCTTATAACCATACAGAAAAGTCCTCGGAGCCGCATATCCGAGGGCTTTTCGCTTTTCTTTTCATTTTGCTTTTATACAGTTCCGTGAACGAAAGAAACCGCGCCGATCGGCGCGGTTTTGCGGTTTTTGAAAAGATTATTTCTTTTCCGGCTGCCAAAGACCCGCTTTGGCGACCTCGTACCAGTTTGCGGAAACGGTGACGATCGTTTTTCCGAACGCCTTTTCCTTCTTTCTTTCGATATAACCGTTGTCGACAAGCCATTGCGCGGCTTCGCGAACCTGCTTTCTCGGAAGGCGGTTCTGCACGCTCACGGCTTCGACGGTCTTTATAAAGGTAGGTTTCATGTTTCGCGAAGACGGAGAACGTTCTATCTTGTCCAGCGCGGAAAAAATAAGCTGGAAGATCTGTTTTTTTTCATCTGTTTCGTCCGGATATTCAACCGTCCAACTGGCTGCCATACGCAACTGATTGCTGCACCCGCCCTTGACGGCGTATATTCCGACTTCTTTTTTGCACTTATTCTTCAAAAACGAAGCAACCGAAGTAAAATGTCCGTCTCCCGTAAAAATTATGAAAACATCAATGTCGTCCCGGTCGGACATCGCCGCCTGATAAATATGATCGAGCATGATGAAGTCGGTAAAATCTTTCGTTATCCTGTTCGCGGCGTTGCCTGTTTCGATGATATTGTTCGTAAAACCGCGGATCTTCGTCATTTCTTCTCTCAGAGACTGGTTTTTGGAAAAATCACCGAAAAACCAGATCCCGCGGACATCGAGCGTCTTTTCCATATCGCTTATCCATTTCCCTATATCGGGACGGGTGTGATACATCTTGTCAAGAGATATATACCAATGCTCGTAATCGACGAACGCCAGCGCGCGAGGCTTTGAAACCCTTGCCTTTCTTCTGAAAAGTCCTATATCTGTTCCTCCTTTCTTCAATAATGGCGAAAATCCCGCAAAAATACCGTTTACGGAGTTTTCTTATTTTTCGGAAGTCCTATACCGAGCGCGGCTTTCGCAAGACGGTCGGCTTCTTCGTTCAGCGGGTTTCCCGTATGGGCTTCGACCTTTACGAAAGAAACATCTACCGCGGAAGCGTACTTCCGAACAAATTCAACATAAGAAACGGCGACGAAAGACTGCGCCTTCCATTTTCCGTTGTACCATTTTTCGATACCTTCGTAATCATGGTAAACGGTCAGTTTTCCGAACGAATGCTCCGCCGCGTATTTGATCGCGGTCATGGTCGCGAGAAGTTCCCCCGCCACGTTGCGCGCGGTCGCCGCTTCGGCTTTTTCGGCTTTTCCGTTCAGAGTTATCCGAGTCTGCGTCGGGTCGATAAGAACGCATCCGAAGCCGTAACTTCCGTTTTTCGCGTCAAAACTTCCGTCAACAAACGCGATAAGTTCGTTTTCGGGACAGACGGGAACGCCGTCTTCTCTGTCCGAAATTATCGCAGAGGGCGCGCCTTCCCCGTTCCCGAGGAAGGCGAGCGCCTCCTGTTTGGTCTTAAAAGACTTGTATTCCGCTCCGGCAAAGCCGTCGACGGAGTTTCGGCAATCTTCCCATGAGGTGAAAATCCCCGTTTCGCGTCCGTTTCTGACCGCGTAATATTTAGTCAAGGCGAACTTCCCTGCCGGTCTTCGCGGACTCGTACATGGCGTTCAGGATCTTTATCATGTTGACGCCCTGCGCGGGAACGAAATCGGGCGTTGCGCCGTTCAGAACGACGTCAACGAAATGTTCGAGGTTCGCGGCGTGACCGTTTTTGCAGGGCGAGAACGTAATGTCGATGTTCTTCGAGATTCCACCCTCTTCGGTATAGATGTGCGCGGCTTCGCCCTCTTCCCATTTACAGCCGGCTTTCGTGCCTCTCAACTCAACAAAACGGTTCTCTCTTTCGATATTGGAAGCCCAGGAAAACTCTATCTGCAGGCAAGCGCCGTTGTCGAACTTGATGAAGCCCATCGCAAGGTCTTCAACGTCAAAAATACCGTCTTCCTTCGCTTCGCCGTAAGAGGAATGAACGGAGTCGGACTGAGCGTCGTCTTCGGCAAATTTGCAGAAGGTGCAACCGCTTACGGCTACCGCTTTCGGGTTGCCCATGAGCCAGAGAGCAAGGTCGATCATGTGAACGCCGAGGTCGATCAGCGGACCGCCTCCGGACTGTTCCTTCGTTGTGAACCAGCCGCCCTTGCCGGGGATTCCTCTTCTTCTCTGCCAGCCGCATCTGCCGGAATAGATCTCGCCCATTTTGCCTTCGTTAATGTAATTTTTGAGGAAAACGGACGGTTCGTAATAACGGTTGTTCCTCATGACCATCAGAGTCTTGCCGGATTTTTCCGCGGCTTCCTTCATCTTTTCGCACTGCTCCGTATACATGCAGTCGGGCTTTTCGCTGAACACGTGCTTGCCGGCGTTCAATGCCTCGATGGCGATGACGGAGTGAAGATAGTTGGGTGTTGCGATGTCAACGGCGTCAACGTTCGCGTCGGCGATCAGATCGGAGAACTTCTCATACTTCTTCGCAGAAGTAAATCCGAAAGTTTCGATCGCTTTATCGATCTTCTCCGGAACGATGTCGCAAAGCGCAACGACCTCGACATTTTTCATGGTCTTGTAAGCGTGCATATGGACGTTTCCCATTCCGCCGAGCCCGACGAGACCTATTCTGAGAGTTTTCATATTTTACCTCCGTTAAAGGGCGATCCCGCGCCCGTTATTAGTTTCTTTCAGTATTATAGCAGAACTGTTTTTCTTTTTCAAGTACAAACTTGGATTTTTCCGCAAAAAATCGTACTCAGTCTCTTAAATAAGGGTAAAAACAACCTTTACGGAGAGCGGGAAAGACCGAGATTTCAAAAAAAAGTTTCAATATACACTTGACAAACGCAAATTATTGGGGTAAAATTAAGGCACATTAAAAAAGAGGGAGGATCGGGAAAATGACGAAAATGATCGGCAACGCCGTTAAAAATTCCGTATCCTGTCCTGCCCGCAGCCGTAACGCTGCGTTTTCCGTATGCTTTTTTGCAGTACGATTTTTTTCGTACTGCTTTTATTATTTTTATTTTTACGGAAAAACGAAGCCGCAGCAGACGCTTTTGAACGCGACGGTTTAAAAAGCGGGAATTACATGGTATCTACAAGCGGCTTCCGTTCGGGGAAGCCGCTTTTTTAATATGAAAAAGAGATCATATCCGAAATTTGAAAAGAGGTCATACAGTATGAACGAACTTGAACAGTCGAGAAAAGAGATCAACGAGATCGACTCCCAAATGGCGCGCTTGTTTGAAAGAAGAATGAATATCTGCGCGAACATTGCGAGGTACAAAAAAGAGCACGGGCTCTCGGTCAGAGATCCGGCAAGAGAAGAGGATCTTATAAACAAAAACAAAGAACTTATCGAAAATGCGGAACTCGAACCGTATTACGTCCGCTTCCTTCGCAACAATATCGACGTGTCCTGCGAATATCAGTCGAAAACAATAGAGGGATCGAAAGTTTCGTACTGCGGAACGGAAGGCGCGTTTTCCCAGCTTGCGGCGAAAAAGATGTTCCCCGAAGCGGAACTTATCGCCGCCCGTGAATTCGCGGACGCTTACGGAGCGGTCGAAAACGGAGACTGCGATTGCGCGGTGCTTCCGCTTGAAAACAGTTATGCGGGCGAAGTCGGTTCCGTTATGGATATGATCTTTTCGGGAGACCTTTATATCAATCAGGTGATAGACGTTCCGATAATCCACAATCTCGTGGCGTGCGACGGCGCGACCGAAGAGTCGATAAAGACCGTTATAAGCCACCCGCAGGCGCTCCAGCAGTGCGAAAGTTTTCTTCGTGACCGCGGATATGAGACAAAAGCGTATTCAAACACCGCTCTTGCGGCAAAATATGTCAGGGAGAAAAACGATCCGACGGTCGCCGCCGTTGCATCGGAAGACACGGCGCAGACTTTCGGGCTCAGGATACTTTCGAAAGAAATAAACGACAACAAAAACAACACGACGCGCTTCGGCGCCTTCTCCCGTGCGAGAAACATACCCACGGTTTCGGGAAGAAGAGAAAACGAAAACTTCCTGCTGATGTTCACGGTACGCAACGAGGCGGGATCGCTGGCGAGCGCACTCAACATAATCGGTGCGCACGGATTCAATATGCGGAGCCTCAGAAGCCGCCCGATGAAGGATCTTCAATGGAACTATTACTTCTATATCGAGGCGGAAGGAAACGTCAACACCGTCAACGGCAAGGAAATGATGCAGGAACTTTCCGCCGTCTGCGCAAAACTTCGGCTCGTCGGAAGCTATTATGCGAACAACGTAAAATAAGGAGGGCTTTCCAATGCGTATTCCCGTAGAACTCGGAGCGCAAAGCTATTATATAATTATAGAAAACGGGGCTCTCGACAATATCGGAGATCTGCTCGATCTTAACAGAAAAGTCCTTGTCGTCACGGACTCGGGAGTTCCCGAAACGTACGCCGAAAAGGTCGCGGCGCAGTGCGGCGATCCGACGGTCGTGACCGTTCCTCAGGGAGAAAAAAGCAAAAGCCCCGAAAACTTTCTGAAACTGCTTTCGGCAATGCTTGAAAAGGAGTTCACGCGCAAGGATTGCGTCGTCGCGGTCGGCGGAGGCGTCGTCGGAGATCTGAGCGGATTTGCCGCGTCCTGCTATATGCGGGGAATAGATTTTTACAATGTTCCGACAACTCTTCTTTCGCAGATAGATTCCTCGGTCGGAGGCAAAACAGCGGTCGATCTTGACGGCGTAAAAAACGCGATCGGAACGTTTTATCAGCCGAAAAAGGTCATTATAGACCCGAACGTTCTGAAAACCCTCGATGAGCGTCAGCTTCGCGCGGGGCTTGCGGAAGCGATAAAAATGGCGGCGACCTGCGACAGAGAACTTTTCGGGATACTCGAAAAGAGCGACTCGTTGGCGGCCGATCTTCCGACGATCATAGAACGCGCTCTGCTGATAAAAAAGAATGTTGTTGAAAAGGACCCCGACGAAAAGGGGCTCAGAAAGGTTCTCAATTTCGGGCACACGATAGGACACGCGATCGAGAGCGCGAGCGAAGGACGGTTGCTCCACGGCGAATGCGTCGCGCTCGGAATGCTCCCGATGTGCGGGAAACAGGCGCGGGAAAGAATTGAAAACGTTCTGAAAAAATACGGGCTTCCGACAGAAACGGAACGCACACCGGAAGAACTTCTGCCCTTCGTCAAGCATGACAAAAAAGCGGCGTTCGGAACGGTTTCAACGGTATTCGTTCCGACGATCGGGCAATTTGAATTCAAAAAGGCAACTCCCGAGGAACTGTTCGGGGAAAAGGAGATATAAGATGAAAAACACGTTCGGACAAAGCGTCTGTGTAACTCTTTTCGGAGAGAGCCACGGACCTGCGGTCGGGGTCGTCATCGACGGGCTCGCGCCGGGGATCGAAGTTTCCGAAGAAAAGATCGGACTGCTTCTCTCCCGCCGCAGACCTTCGTCGGCGGCAGATACCCCGCGCCGCGAAAAAGACGAGTTCAGAATATTGAGCGGAGCGTTCAACGGAAAAGCGACGGGGTCACCGCTCTGCATAGTTATCCCGAACGAGAACACACAAAGCAGAGATTACAAATACGGGCTTGCGAGACCTTCCCATGCCGATTTTGCGGCTTTTTGCAAATACCACGGATATGAAGACTATCGCGGCGGCGGACATTTTTCGGGCAGAGTGACCGCGGCGCTCGTAGCGGCGGGAGGAATCCTTATTCCCGCTCTCGAAAAGATCGGGATAAATATCGGAACTCATATCCTGCAATGCGCAGGAGTGAGCGACGACGCTTTTTCGGATGTTGAAAACGATGTTAAAACGCTCAAAAACAGAACTTTCCCGACGCTTGACGAGACGGCGGGAGAAAGAATGACGGAAGAGATCATTCGCGCAAGAACGGAGAATGACAGCGTCGGAGGAATCACGCAGACGGCGATCTGCGGTCTTCCGTCGGGAGTGGGAGAACCGTGGTTCGACAGTTTTGAAGGCGTTCTTTCCCATGCGATTTTCAGTCTCGGAGGCGTCAAGGGCATCGATTTCGGAGCGGGCTTCGACCTCGCGGGAAAAAGAGCGAGTGAATGCAACGACGAATTTCGGAAAGTGAACGGAAATATACGGACGGAGACGAACAACAACGGCGGCATAAACGGAGGTATAACGAACGGAATGCCCGTTCTTTTCAGATGTGCCGTCAAACCGACGGCGTCGATCGCCCGAAAGCAAAAAACGGTCGATTTCATAAGCGGTGAAAATGCGGAACTGACCGTCCACGGAAGACATGACCCCGCGATAGTGCGTCGTATATGCCCCGTTATCGACAGCGTTGCGGCGATCGTCTCCTGCGATCTGCTCGCGCAAAGATACGGAACGGATTTTTTGCTGAAAGGAACCGAAAGATGAAATACGGACTTCTCGGAGAAAAACTCGGTCACAGTTATTCAAAGGAAATACACGATCTTCTTGCCGATTACGAATACGAACTTTGCGAAGTGAATAAAGAAGAACTTGGTGTTCTTATGAGAAAAAAAGAGTTTTGCGCGGTTAATGTGACCATCCCGTACAAGCAGACGGTGATCCCCTATCTTGACGGCATCTCCGAGCGGGCGAAAAGTATCGGAGCGGTCAACGCGATCGTCAACCGCGGAGGGAAACTGTACGGAGACAACACGGATTTTGCGGGAATGAGGGCATTGGCGATCCGCACGGGCGCGGACATGAACGGAAAAAAGGTTTTGATATTCGGCACGGGAGGAACCTCAAAGACTGCGGGAGCGGTCGCTCAAAGCCTCGGAGCGAGGGAAGTATATTTCGTTTCAAGATCGGAAAAAGACGGCGCGATCACTTACGGAGAAGCCGCGGAAAAACATGCGGACGCGCAGATATTGATAAACACGACCCCTGTCGGAATGTTCCCGAACATACAGGGAACACCCGCGGACATTTCGGTTTTTCCCGAACTTGAAGCCGTTCTCGACGCGATATTCAATCCGCTCAGAACGGAACTCGTCCTCGACGCACAGGCGCGGGGGATAAAGGCCGACGGAGGGCTTTACATGCTCGTCGCGCAAGCGGTTTACGCGTCGGCGCTGTTTCTCGGAAAGGACGCGGACGATAAAAAGACCGAAGAAGTCTACCGCCGCATACTGAACGAGAAACGGAACGTGTTCCTTATCGGAATGCCGTCGTCGGGAAAAAGTTCCGTCGGGAAAAAACTTGCGGAACTGACGGGTAAAAATTTTGCCGACACGGACACGATGCTCTCGGACAGATTCGGGCGAACGATCTCCGATTTCATCTCCGAGAACGGAGAAAAACCCTTTCGCGACGAAGAGAGCGCGGTGATCGGACAAGCCGCGGAAAAGCGCGGATATATCATCGCGACCGGCGGAGGAGCGGTTCTGCGCGAAGAAAACGTCCGCGCGATGAAGAAAAACGGCACAGTCGTTTTTCTTGACAGAGACCCCGCTCTCCTGACCGCGACGAAGGACAGACCTCTTTCGTCAACGAGGGAAGCGCTTGAAAAACTTTATGAAGAAAGATACCCGATATATAAAAAAGCGGCGGACATGACCGTTCCGTCCGACAGATCGGTCGGGGAAGTCGCGGAAGACGTGCGGAAGGAGTTGGAAATCCGATGAAAATTCTTGTTCTGAACGGACCGAACATAAATATGCTCGGTATACGCGAACCTGAGATCTACGGAAAAAGAAGTTATGCCGATCTTACGGATATGATCCGCGAACACGCCGAAAAAACAGGCGTTGAGGTCGAATTCTTCCAGTCAAACCACGAAGGAGACCTTGTCGACGCAATACAGAGGGCGTATTTTGACGGGATCGACGGGATCGTTTTCAACCCCGCGGCATACACGCATACGAGCGTCGCGATAGCCGACGCCGTCAAAGGTGTCGGGATCCCAACGGTCGAGGTCCACATTTCCGAGGTGTCCGAAAGAGAAGATTTCAGACAGATCAGTTACATCCGCGACGTTGCGAAAAAAACGATAACGGGAAAAGGGTTTGACGGTTATCTGCTCGCGATCGATTATCTCGTCGGGCTTAAAGGAGAAAGAAAATGAAAGTGACTTTCACACCGGGCAAGGCTCACGGAACAGTCTGCGCGCCGCCGTCAAAAAGTTACGCGCACAGAGAACTGATATGTGCCGCGCTCGCGCAGGGAGAAAGCGTTATAAAAGGCGTCGAAGATAGCGAAGATATAAGCGCGACAGCGGACTGCGTCCGCGCTCTCGGAGCGGAGATCGAAAAGACCGACGGCGGGCTTCGGATCAAAGGCGGGCTCACGCCCTTCGCGGAAAAGGTATTCATGTGCCGTGAAAGCGGAAGTACGTTAAGATTTTTTCTTCCGCTCGCCCTGCTGAAAGAGGGAAAAGCGACTTTCAGGGGAACCGAAAGACTGATGCAGCGTGGGATCGGGATCTATGAAGACATATTCCGCGAAAAAGGGATCTCGGTCGAAAAAAGCGCGGGAACGGTCACGGTCAGCGGAAAACTGGCTGCGGGCGAATACACTCTTCGGGGAGATGTCAGCAGTCAGTTTGTGACAGGGCTTCTTTTCGCCCTTCCTCTTCTCGAAAAAGACAGCGTTCTTCGCGTCCTTCCTCCCGTCGAGAGCCGAGGATATATCGATATAACGGTCGATGTTCTCAAAAAATTCGGCGTAACGGTCGAAGAGAAAGAACCGAACGTTTTCACGGTCAAAGGCGGACAGAGATATATTCCGACAGAGGTCGAGGTCGAAAAAGACTGGTCGAACGCGGCATTTCTGCTTGCGCTGAACGAAGTCGGGGGCGAGGTGACCGTTACGGGGCTTTCGGAAACGAGTTTACAGGCGGACAGAGTCTGCGCGGAAATTTTCCGAAGGCTCGATATGCCGAACGCGGTCATCGACGTTTCGGGTTGCCCCGATCTGGCTCCAATCCTGTTCGCGGTCGCGGCGGCGAAGCACGGAGCGAAATTTGTCGGAACGCGCAGGCTGAAAATAAAAGAAAGCGACCGTGCCGAAGCGATGACGCGCGAACTTTTGAAATTCGGAGTCAAAAGCGAAGTCGGGGAAAATGAAGTCGTGCTCTTTTCAAACGGGCTTTCAAAACCGGCCGAAACGTTGAGCGGACATAACGACCACCGCATAGTTATGGCGCTTTCCGTTCTTGCAAGCGCCACGGGAGGAAGCATAGAGGGAGCGGAAGCGGTCAAAAAAAGTTTTCCGAACTTTTTCGATGTCATCGCAGGGCTCGGAACGGAGGCGGAATATGAATTTTGACAAAGATACCAAGATCCTGATCGTCGGGCTCGGTCTGATCGGAGGATCTTACGCGCAGGGGCTGTCCGAAGCGGGCTTCGAGGTCGGGGCGATCGACAGGAAGCAGACCTCGATAGATTTCGCGCTCGAACACGGCTTTATAAAGCACGGAAGAACCGGCGCCGATCCCGATTACATCAAAGATTTCGATCTGTTGGTTTTTGCTCTCTATCCTCACATTTTTATTAACTGGATAAAAGAAAATCAGCAATATATAAAAAGCGGAGCGCTGCTGACAGACGTGACGGGAGTCAAAAGCGGATTGGCGGAAGAGATACAATCCGTGCTTCGCCCCGATCTCGAATTCATAGGCGCTCACCCGATGGCGGGGCGAGAGATCAGCGGAGTTGAAAACGCGGACTCGAAAATATTCGTCGGCGCGAATTACATCGTCACACCGACGGAGAAAAATTCAAAAGAAGCGATCGGGGTCTGCAAGCGGCTCGGAAAGGTTCTCGGATTCAAAATGATCTCGGAACTGACGCCCGAAAAGCATGACGAGATGATAGGCTTCCTGTCACAGATGACGCATTGCATCGCGATCTCGCTGATGGTCTGCAAGGATGCGGCGGAAATGGCGGAATATACGGGAGACTCCTTCCGCGATCTGACGCGCATCGCGAAGATAAACGACGAGATGTGGAGCGAATTGTTCCTGATAAACAAAAAGGAACTCGTCGCGCAGATGGAACTTTTTGAAAAGCATTTTGAAAAACTGAAAAAGAGCATAGAAGACGGCGATCGGGAAACGATGAGAGAGATGATGCGTCTCTCAACGGCAAGACGAAAGTTTTTCGATGATTTCGGTAAAAAGGAGACATAAATATATGAATATGGAATTCAAGCGCAAGCTTCCGACTCTTCACGAAATAAAGGATATGTATCCGATCTCCGAGGAGTCCGCGCAAACAAAGAAAAGTACCGACGAGGAACTTGAAAAAATATTCTCCGGCAAAAGCGACAGATTTTTGCTTGTCATCGGCCCCTGTTCCGCGGACAGGGAAGACGCCGTTCTCGAGTATATTTCGCGTCTTCGCGAGGTTCAGGAAAAAGTCAAGGACAAGATCATGATCGTTCCGCGCATTTACACCAACAAGCCGAGGACGACGGGAGACGGCTACAAAGGAATGCTTCATCAGCCCGACCCTAACGGACTTCCGAATATGCTCAAAGGGCTGATCGCGATCAGAAAACTCCATATTAAAGCACTTGAACAAACGGGCTTTGCCTGCGCGGACGAAATGCTCTACCCCGAAAACCACCAATACCTTTCCGACGTTCTTTCTTATGTCGCGGTAGGCGCGAGATCCGTCGAAAACCAGCTTCACAGACTTACGGCAAGCGGGCTTGATATTCCCGTCGGAATGAAAAATCCCACGGGCGGCGACCTTTCGGTCATGATGAATTCGATCACCGCGGCACAGCATTCGCACACTTTTGTTTATTCGGGCTGGGAAGTCCACAGCAAGGGAAACCCCTACGCCCATGCGATCCTGCGCGGCTCGTCGAACAAATACGGAAGAACGATCCCCAACTATCACTATGAAGACCTTCAGCTTCTCTGCGAGCTTTACGAAAAGAACCCGGGGCTTCAAAACCCCGCAGTCATCATCGACACGAACCATGCAAATTCGGGCAAACAGTGGTTTGAACAGCCGAGAATAGCGAAAGAGATACTTCACAGCATGCGCCTTTCCCCCAACATCAACAAAATGGTCAAGGGGCTTATGATCGAGTCTTATCTCGAAGACGGATGTCAAAAACCCGACGGCGGCGTTTACGGACAATCCATAACCGACCCGTGTCTGGGCTGGGAAAAGACCGAAAGACTTATTTACGACATCGCGTCTCTTCGCTGAAAACAAATATCCCCGAACGGGCGTTTGTTCCTCGTTCGGGGAAAAATTTTTTGCGTTTTTGCGCGGGACTTTACTCTTCGGAGTTCTCTTCCTCTTCGGAAGCCCCGCTTTCTTCGCTCGCTTCACAGCAATGATCGCCGACGGGTGCGTCCATATAATCGGGATCGTCTTCGCAATCGCCGCAGCAGCATTCGTATTCAAAATCTCCGTCATCGCAGCAACAGCAGCAACCCTTGATCGCCTTGACGGCAACGGCAGCGGCAGCGGCAGCAAGCCCCGCGATGCCCATGCCTACGGCGATCCCTTTGATGAAGTCCTTACTCATAAATAATACCGCCTTTCATACAAAAAATAACAACTATCGGTTGTTCTGTGATTATAGCATGTTTTTTCCGCAAAATCAAGTCTAATCTTTACAAAGAGTATTTTTTCCGAAAAAGCGTAAATAATACCTACCGAATATAATACAATTCGGAGAAACGGTATGGCTTTTATTTCAATTCTCGCGAGAAGCGTTTTTTCGTTTGTTTTGCTTCTCATTCTTTCAAAGATAACGGGCAAAAGACAGATCTCGCAACTGACATTTTACGATTATACGACAGCGGTCACGATAGGCTCGATCGCCGCGGCTCTCGCGGTCGAAGAGGATTTGGACGTGCTGTTCGCCGCCGTCGCAATGGCGATCTATGCGTTTTTGACGCTCTTCATCGGTTTTCTGACGGACAAAAGTATCGTCGCGCGCAGATTTTTCACGGGAACGCCGTCGATACTTATCATGAACGGCAAGATCATACGCGCAAACATGAAAAAAAACCGCGTCGATATAAACGATCTGATGACGATGGCTCGGGAACAGGGCTATTTCGATATAAATCAGATACGCTTCGCCGTGTTTGAAACGAACGGAAGTGTCAGTTTCATGCCCCGTGACGACGCGCGCCCCGCAACAATCGCGGAACTCGGCATACAGCCGCAGGAAACGCAGATATTTTCAAATGTCGTCATCGACGGAAAAGTTCTCGAAAAGAACCTGAAAGCGATAGGGAAAGATGTAAAATGGCTTGAAAACACGCTGAAAAGCGACGGTCTTCCGTCGGCGGAGAACATGATTCTTGTCACGGCATCGCGCGAAGGGGAACTGCACGCATATCAAAAGAACGTCATACCGCCGGACGAAAACCTTTTTCTTTGATCCCGCCGCTTGAAAAATTCGCCCGCATATGTTAAAATAAAAGAAAAAAGGGTCAGATATATGCGGGAAGAACATACGATCCCGCCCTTTTGCGAGGGCGAACCGAAAATACTGATACTCGGAAGTTTTCCGTCTGTCAAAAGCCGTGAGACGGGCTTTTTCTACGGACATCCGCAAAACCGTTTCTGGAAGGTGTTGGCAAATATTTTTGACGAAGAAAAACCCGAAACGCCCGAAGAAAAGAAAAAATTCCTGAAACGAAACGGGATCGCGCTCTGGGACGTCATCGAAAGTTGTGAGATCAAAGGTTCGTCGGATGCTTCGGTAAAAGACGTCAAAGTCAACGACATAGGCGCTCTTCTCAAAAAGCATCCGTCGATCGGGCGGATATTCGTCAACGGGAAGACTGCTCAGAAACTCTATGACAAACATATTCTTCCGAAGATAAAAATATCCGCGGAGGTTTTGCCGTCCACAAGCCCCGCAAATGCGGGAAGATCGGAACAAAGCCTGACCGCGGATTGGAAGATCATCCGATATTAAAATCTGTTTTCTCAGATAACGTGTGCCGCTTCTCTTACAGAAGCGGCACAACCGTTAAATCGAAATTACATATTACTCGGCGGGAATTCAATCTATTTCCGAATTTTTCTCCGATATATATTCATCGATCGCCGCCGCCGCGGTCTTTCCCGCGCCCATAGCGAGAATGACGGTCGCCGCGCCCGTTACAGCGTCGCCTCCTGCGTAAACGCCGGCTTTCGACGTCGCGCCGGTCGCCTCGTTGACAACGATCCCGCCGCGTCGGTTGACTTCAAGCCCTTCCGTCGTTGATTTTATCAGCGGGTTCGGACTCGTTCCTATCGCCATGATGACGCAATCGACATCGAGAAGAAATTCCGAACCGGGAATCTCAACGGGGCTTCGCCGCCCCGATGCGTCGGGTTCGCCGAGACGCATTCGTATGCATCTCATTCCGACAACCGTTCCGTTTTTCGGATCGCGCCTGTCCTCTTCATTGTTATAACCGAGGATCTCAACGGGATTGCACAGAAGACGGAATTCGATGCCTTCCTCCCGAGCGTGCTCGACCTCTTCCTTTCTTGCGGGAAGTTCTTCAAGCCCTCTGCGATAGACGATATATACCTTGTCCGCGCCGAGACGAAGTGCCGTTCTTGCGGCGTCCATCGCAACGTTTCCGCCGCCGACGACTGCGACCGAGCCTCTTTTTTTGATCGGGGTCTGCGCGTCTTCCCGATACGCTTTCATCAGATTGCTTCTCGTCAGGAATTCGTTCGCGGAATAAACGCTCTTCAAAGATTCTCCGGGAATTCCCATGAAACGCGGAAGTCCCGCTCCGCTCCCGATAAAAACGGCTTCATAGCCCTTTTCAAAAAGCTCGTCCACCGTCAAAGTTTTTCCGACAACGACGTTTTTCTCTATCCGAACGCCGAGCGCTTTCAGCCCTTCGACCTCTTTTTTTACTATCTCTTTCGGAAGACGGAACTCGGGTATACCGTAAACGAGAACTCCGCCCGCCGTATGCAACGCCTCAAAAACCGTGACCGCATAGCCTTTTTTTGCAAGATCACCCGCACAGGTCAATCCTGCGGGACCCGACCCGACGACCGCGACTTTATGTCCGTTCGGTTCGGGTCTTTTCATATCTCCGCTCGGACGGGAATTGTGAATATCCGCGACAAAGCGTTCAAGTCGCCCTATCCCGACAGGCTCGCCCTTTATACCGCGGACGCAGAATTTTTCGCATTGATTTTCCTGCGGGCAGACCCTTCCGCAGATTGCGGGAAGAGATGAATCGCGGCTTATAACTTCATAGGCGGCCTCATAGTCGCCTTCTTTGATCTTCCCGATAAACTCGGGAATTTTTATGTTTACGGGACATCCGTTGACGCACGGAGAATTTTTGCAGTTCAGACAGCGCTGCGCCTCGTCGGCGGCAAGGTCGGCGGTATAGCCGAGAGCGACTTCGGAAAAGTTGTGTGCGCGAACCGACGGAGACTGAGAAGGCATCGGATTTTTTTTCGGACTCATATTGGGCATTTTTATTTTACCTCCTTCCGAAAAAGTTCGCAGTGCCTCTCTCTTTCGCTCGTTTCAAATTCCCTGTACGCGGTGTTCCGCATCATCGCTTCGTCAAAATCGACCTCGTAACCGTCAAAGTCAGGTCCGTCTATGCAGGCGAACCGCGTTTTTCCGCCGACGGTCAGACGGCAACCGCCGCACATTCCCGTTCCGTCTATCATGATCGGGTTCATTGAAACGATGACTTTCGTACCGAAAGGTCTGACGGTCTCAACCGTCGCTTTCATCATTATCAACGGACCTATGGCGATCACGGCGTCGTATTTTTCGCCCGATTCGAGTTTCTCTTTCAGCGGAAGAGATGTAACACCCTTTCTGCCGTGCGATCCGTCGTCCGTCGTGACTGTCAGAGAAGAGCATTCGCGA
Organism: uncultured Eubacteriales bacterium; assembly: GCA_902373415.1. GTDB lineage: Bacteria > Bacillota > Clostridia > Oscillospirales > UBA644 > UBA644. The sequence goes on from CABKLX010000003.1 coordinate 111,254, forward strand.
AATTCGTCTTCGAGGATGACGAGATCCTTGTTTCGGAAGCCGATGACGGCGTCAACTTCGCAACCGAGCGAATGAAGTTTGCGCGCGATCGGAAGCGCGATGGCGCATCCCACGCCGCCGCCGACGATACATACCTTTTTAAGACCTTCCGTTTCGGTCGCCCGACCGAGAGGTCCGACAAAATCTTCTATCTCGTCTCCGACTTTTTTTGAATTCAACTTCGCGGTCGTCGCCCCGACGATCTGAAAAATTATACTGACCGTCCCTTTTTCGCGGTCATATCCCGCGACCGTCAGAGGGATCCTTTCCCCCTCGGCATCAACGCGCAGAATGACAAACTGCCCCGCCTCGGCTTTCGCCGCGACGAGCGGCGCGTCGATCTCGAGCATTGTCACCGTCGGATTCAACTCACGTCTGTTTACAACTTTATACCCCATTTTTCATTTTCCTCTTTTTTCTTTTACCTGTAATCAAAAGCCGCGCCTCCGATAAATTCTCTGATAAGAGACGTCGTCGGGATCATGCTTTCGGGAAAGGGTTCCGCTTTTTCGAGGATCCGAAGAAGCGTTTCGGCGCATTCGTTCCCGCCGAGAGCGCGAAGACCTTCCAGCACGAACGGTTTATACGCGTTGATCTCATACGGAATGAACGTGTCGATATTGTGCGTCGCACGGTGCTTGTAAGGCATGATATATTTCTCCGCACCCGTCTCAACGCTTCGGAACATCCTTATCGTATGCTCAAACGATCGCCCTCGGTGCCGGCTGTCGCGGATGATGCGTCGCATCAGCCTTATATATGACGGATGCAGAACAAAATCACCGTCCGAAACACGGGTTCTGACGCTGACATAGATCTTCGAACACTCGCTGTCGGGGATCGTTATGACCTCCGGATTCAGAGAATGAACGCCCTCAAGAATAACGAGTTCGCCCTCTTTTCTGAGGAACTCTTCATCACGAAGAACTCTGTCGCTTTTCTTGAAATCATAACTCGGAAGGCGTACGGGTTCAAGATCGACTATCTTCTGAAGCTGTTCGTTCAGAAACTCCGTATCAACTCTTTCCGGAGATTCAAGATCGATCTTCCCCTCATCAAGAAGTTTTACGTCCTCTCCGAGTATCGGCTTGAAATAATTGTCGAGAGACAGCGTATGTGTCTCACAGCCGTGTCCGTCGAGATATTTTTCAAGCATCAGCGCGGAAGTGGTTTTACCCGAACCCGAAGGACCGGAAATAAGAATTATCGGTCTTTCGTGCTTATGCGCGATTATGTCTTCCGCGATACGTTCGATTTTTTCCTCATATTCTCTGTCCGCTTTTCGGATGAAATCGGGCAGTTCTTTTCCGACCTTTTCGTTAAGCGCGGAAATATCTTTTTGCATTCGGTCTTAATCCTCCCATTTCTTGCAAAGATCGTTTATCTGATCGGTCAGTTTTGCAACGTCCTTGTTCGCCGCGCGGCGATGCTTTTCGATAACGGAGGAAAGCCTGCGTCCCGCCTGCAAAAGCCTTGCGTAGACGGCGCTTACGCCTCCTTTGTCGAAATCTTTCTTCTCTATCTTTTTTCGGTTGCCCGCGTAAAGACAAGTCCCGCTCGGAAGTTCGTATTCGGCGCCGTTATACGGAGCGGTCGCCTCGATCCCGTACTTTTCCCTTATCTGTCCCGCAAAAAGATCGCACACGTTGTCGTCGCCGTGATTGACAAAGACCTTTTTCGGTCTCGGTTCTATATTACCGAGCCAGCCGAGAAGCATATCTCTGTCAGCGTGGCCGCTCGTTCCGGCAAGCGTTGCGATCCGCGCTTTGACGCTGATCTCTTCGCCGAAAATTCTGACCTTTTTCGCTCCCTCGGCAAGCATTCTGCCGAGAGTTCCCTCCGCCTGGTATCCGACGAAAAGAACCGTACTGTCGGGTCTCCAAAGATTGTGCTTCAAATGATGGCGGATACGTCCGGCTTCGCACATTCCGCTTGCGGAAATGATTATTTTCGGGTTTTTATCTTTATTCAGCCGAACGGAATCCTCACTCGTAACGGAAACATTCAGCCCGTCGAAACGGAGAGGATTTTCGCCTCTTCGGATAAAATCGAGGGTCTCTTCATCGTAATAGTCGGTCATTCCTCCCGCATATATACCCGTCGCTTCGACCGCGAGCGGACTGTCCACCCAAACGGGGAAACCGTCGTGTCCGCGGACAAGTTTTCTTTTCTTGATCTGCGCGATCAGATAAAGCAATTCCTGAGTTCTGCCGACGGCGAAGGACGGAATAACCAGATTTCCGCCTCTGTCAAAAGTATCCTGAATGATGTCAGCGAACTCTTTCGCGTGATCCCCGGTTACGGGTTCGTGCAAACGGTCGCCGTAAGTCGATTCGATAATGACGTAATCCGCTTCCGTCGGTTTCTGCGGATCGCGTATAAGCGGTTTGCCGATGTTTCCTATATCGCCCGAAAACAGGATCGTTTCGGTATTTCCGTCTTCCGTGACGGTCAGTTCTATCGAAGAAGAACCGAGCAGATGTCCCGCATCGATGAACCGCGCGGCTATCCCGTCGCATATATTATATTCTTCCCCGTATCTGCACTTGACAAAAAGAGGTATGGTTTTGTAAACATCTTCCGTCGTATACGGCGGCTCGTACATTTCCGCGCCCGATCGGCGGGACTTTCTGTTTCGCCACTCCGCTTCCGATTCCTGAATATGGGCGGAATCGAGAAGCATGATGCGGCAGAGTTCCGCCGTCGCCTCCGTCGCGTATATATTCCCGCGATACCCTGCTTTTGTCAGTTCGGGGATCTTGCCGGAATGGTCTATGTGCGCGTGAGTCAGAAAAACGCAGTCTATGTCTGTCACGGAAACCGGCAGATCGCAGTTTTCGTATATATCCGCGCCCTGTTCCATGCCGCAGTCAACGAGAATTCTTTTCCCGTTCGCTTCCAGCAAAGTGCATGACCCCGTGACCTCATGAGCCGCGCCCAAAAATTTTATCTTCATTTTTTTCACCTCTCCGAAATCAAAATAAACTCTCTGAATCTATTATACGCTTTCGTTTCGCTCCGAAATCATTTTTCCCAAAGAAACCGCGTCAAACCCGTATTCGAAGACAAGTTCTTCCGTGCTTCCTCCGTCCGTAAAACCCGAAACGGCGCGGACGGTGATATTCTTTTCGGGGAAAGATGATGTCAAAAGCTCACCGATCCCGCCGTTTTTCATTCCTTCTTCCGCAACAAAAACATTTCCGACAAGCAAATTTTCCAAAGCGGACAGATTTATCGGAAACAAACGAATAAGTTTTATGACACGCACGTTTCCGAGATTTTTTGCCGCTTCAACGGCATTTTTTGTTATCCTTCCGTAAGTCACGAGCGTCGCTTTCGGCGGGGCTTTCGGTTCAAGTACGGAAAAACCGTCGTACTCCGTGAAAGAGTGTCTGTCATAATCCTCCTCGCCGCCTTTCGGATAGCGCACGAGGCAAAGTCCGTCAGACTCCAACGCTTTTGAAAGGCAGTCGCGCAACCCGTCAAACCCGTCGGGAGCCCAGATCTTCGTTCCGGGAACGGACAACGCCATTCCGACGTCAAAAAGCCCCTGATGCGTTACGCCGTCGCCGCCGACAAAGCCCGCGCGATCGACGCAGACAACAACATGAAGTCCCTGTATCGCAACATCGTGTATAAGTTGATCGAAGCATCTCTGCAAAAATGAGGAATAGACGGCAAAAACAGGCTTTTTCCCTGCGGCTGCAAGCCCCGCGCAAAAGGTCACGGCGTGTTCTTCCGCGATCCCGACGTCAAAAAACCGTTCGGGAAAACCGTTCGCAAAGCCGCACAGCCCCGTCCCGTCGCACATCGCCGCGGTCACGGCGCATATCTCGCGGTCTTTCTTTGCGAGAGAAACGAGCGCTTCTCCGAACACGGACGAAAAAGTCTTTTTATCGGAAGGGATCACCCCGATGTTTTTATCGAAAGGCGCGACGGCGTGATAAAGAGACGGATTATCCTCTGCGGGAGCGTATCCGAGCCCTTTCCGCGTCAGAAAATGAACTATACAAACCTTTTTCTTTGTCTTTGCTTCTTCAAGAACGTCGCAGATCTTTGACACGTCCGAATTTTCAACGGGACCGATATAATCGAGGCCGAGATCTTCAAAAATGTTTCCCGGAAGCAGTATGCGCTTGAAAAGGTCTCTGATCTTCCTGAAAAGTTTTATCAGTCCGTTTCCGAGATACGGGATATGTCTCAAAAATCTTTGCAGACCCTTTTTGAATCGGAAATAGTTTTTGGAACTCCGTTTTTCCGACAGATATTTTGAAAGACCCCCGACATTCCGTGAAATGGACATCTCATTGTCGTTCAGAATGATTATCAGGTTAAGATCCTCATGCAGGCAGTTATTCAACGCCTCGTAGACCATACCGTTAGTAAACGATCCGTCGCCGACAACGCAAACGACATAGTCATCCTTCCCGTTCAGTTTGTTCGCTTCCGCAAACCCGAGACCGGCGGAGATCGCGTTGCCGCTGTGTCCGCTCCCGAACGGATCGTATTCGCTCTCCGACCGCCGCGTAAAACCGGAAAGCCCGTTTTTTCGGCGCAGTTCGGACATTCCGTCAAATCTGCCCGTCAGAAGTTTATGAACATACGACTGATGCCCGACATCGAAGATTATCTTATCATCGGGAGCGTTAAAGACCTTATGAACGGCGACGGTCAGTTCGACCACGCCGAGATTGGATGCGAGATGCCCGCCGTTAATGCTGACGGTGTCGATGATCTTTTCACGCAATTCATCGCACAGCAAATCCGTTTCCCTGTCCGACAATCCGCGCAGATCTGCGGGAGATTTTATCTTTTCCGCAAGCATCCGTTCACTCCCTTTCGTTTTCTCGGTATATATTTTATCATACAAATATTGTATTGTCAATGAAAAGACGGCGAAATCGCGTTTTGCCCGAAAAGGAACGCCCCGAAGAAAAATTATACCCGAAAACAGAAATTTTTCGGGACAAAACAGCAATTACACTAAATTTATTCACAAAGTCGCTTGACTTTTAACAATATTTAGTGTATACTTTCAACAGGAGATGTCGAATTGTGTCGAACGAAAGCGGTGATCGAATGAATTTTTCCGAGAAACTCCGCGCAAAGAAAAAAGGAATACTTGACGCCGAGTTGAAAAGAGCGTTCGCCGTGACGGGCTTTTCGGGAACTTTTTGCGTTGTCGCCGCGACCTGTGCGTCTCTTTACATCTCTCCGAAGGCGGCTCTTCTGATTATTTTCACGGCATTTGCGGTTGTGGGGAGCTTTTTCATTCTTACCTGCGCCGCAAAGCGAAAGATCTCGAAAATTTTTCTTTTTTCTTTTATAGGGATCTGTGTCTGCATGACGTCTTGGACGGTCAGATATATCGATTACGGAAAAACGAGAAATTCTCTCTGCAACGGTGAAAAACAGTCGGTACGGCTTGTTTTGACGGACGACGGATACAAGACGGCGAGAGGATTTTTCGTATATCCCGCGGTTACGGAAGACAGCCCGCATTCGGGGGAAATAACAGTTATTACAAGAGACCCGATCGACGGAGCGGCTTTCGGCGTCATTGAGGGAGAGTTCCTGTTTTCCGCTCCGGAAGGCAGATATGTCGCGACGAATTTCTCGTCCGATACCGTTGCTTCCGTTTTTGTCAACACGGAGAAAGTCTCTTTTTCGGAAGCAGAGGGATTTTTCTTTTCAAAAAAAGTTTATGCCGCGCGTAAATTTGTTGAAGAAAAAATCGAGGCGGTATCGAACGGAAACGACGGTTTTCTGAAAGCGCTGATCCTCGGGCAAAAGAAGGCTATGCCGACAAGACAGCGCGTCGCGCTGAGTGAAGCGGGACTTTCGCATATAATAGCCGTTTCCGGCTTGCACGTCAGCGTTTTGATCGCATTTCTTTCAAAAATATTCTCTTTCGTCAAAAACAGATTTGTCCGCAATTTATCCTTCATTTTCGCTGTCTTCGCGCTCGCGGCGCTCTGCGGATTCACATCTTCCGTTGTCCGCGCATGTCTGATGTCCGCGCTTGCCTTTTCGGAAAATCTGGTGAGAAGGAAAAGCGACAGCCTGAACAGTCTCGGATTTGCGGCGTTCGTTCTTGTAACTGTCGATCCGTTTTCGGCGACCTCCGCATCGTTTCTGCTCTCGTTTGCGGCAACACTCGGGATTCTTCTTTTTGCGGAACGCCTTTCCGAAGCCGTTTTGACCGGTTTTTTCCGCTTTTCGCGCCGTTACCCGAACCGCCTGTTCCGTTTTCTTTCGGGAATATTCTGCACATCTCTCGCGGCTTTTTTCTTCACTTTTCCGCTTTTATACTATTTTTTCGGAGAGCAGAGTCTTGTTTCCCTTCTTTCAAACGTGGTGTGCCTTCCGATTATCTCCGTTCTGTACCCGTGCGCGATCGCGGCGGTATTTCTCGAAATGACAGGCTTTGCGCATCCGATCGCATTGGTTCTCGGATCTGCTGTTGACGGTATGACGAAAGCGTTGATGTTCCTCGTATATCGGCTCGTGCGGCTCCGAAGAATCGTCGGAGACATGGGCATTTCCGAATACTGTATCGCCGTCTTCTCATATTTCGCCGTCCGCGGATGTTTTCTTCTGTACAAGCACCGCAAAATCGGAAGAGCCCTCCCCCGTGCGCCGCAAGCGCTCGCGCACACAGTACCTCCATTGATTTTCCTTATAGAGATAACCCTTTTCTCGGTCTTTTAATCATCCGCATCATAACGGATCTCCTGTAAAAAAGACCGAGCGGGTGCCGTGTTCGGCATATCCGAAACCCGACGGGCGGAGACTGAAAAACAGTCTCCGCCCGTCGGGATTTGGTATGATAAAGGAAAGGAAACAAGCTGTCTCTGATAAGCCTTTACAGGGGAAAAAGCAACACGGAAAAAGTATAAGTCTTTTTCTCTCGCTTGGAGCGTTTGCTTTTTATTTGAACGATTTTCTCTCGTCTCCGAGGAAGAAGGCGGCGACTGTTCCCGGTCCGCAATGCGAGGCAATGATCGTGCCGATATTGAGCATTTTTATCTTGCCTTTGAGTTTAGGGAACTGTTCTTCGAGCGCCTGCTTCGTTTCTTCGGCAAGTTCGGGGCAATTTGAGTTGCTGAGGAAGAATTTTCCGTCATAATCCTCGCCGTCCCGAATATGCTTTGCCGCTTCGGAAACAAGTTTTTTAATAGCGTTTTTCTTGCCTCTGACCTTGTCGTAAGCCACGATCTTTCCGCAATCGTCAAGACACATGACGGGGCAAATTCCGAGAAGCGTGGAGACCATTGCGGCGGCGCCGGAAACTCTGCCGCTCCGTCTGAACATCGTCATATCGGTCGAAAAGAACTGATGCTGTACTTTGCCTCTGATCCCGAGTATATACTCTTTGATCTGTTCCAGGCTCTTCCCCTCGTCGCGGAGATCGGCGGCAATGTCGACAAGAAGCCCGTAACCGGAACAGCTGCACAGCGAATCGATGATAACCAATTTACGATCGGGAAACTCCTCGCGAAGTTTTTCCGCGGCTTTGTATGCGTTTCCGACGGAAGGGGTCATTCCCGAGCCGAACGCAATGTGCAGAACATCTCCCTTTTGAAGAAGATCCCTGAAAAAATCATAATACAAAAACTCATTGAGCTGAGAAGTCGTGGGAAGTTTTCCCTGTTTTATAAAATCGTAAAAAAGCGGCAACGCGTCTTCGTTTCTGCCCATATCGTCGACATACGAAACTCCGTCAACAATGTATGAATAAAAAATAACGGGTATATTTCTTCCGCTGACATAGGAATACGGAAGATCGACCGTAGATTCACACGAAAGAATAAAATCAGCCATAACGCCTCCGAATTTTTCGCACAGTAAAGCGAGATTTAATCTGACAATATGAAATAGTTTTGAAAACTACTTTCGATAGTTTGCGTGATAATATTATCATAATATTTTCTGAAAATCAATAGGTTTATACAAATTTTGCTTCGGTTTTGCAGAATTTCCACATTTAACGGTAACTCCTTTTTTGCAAAGAAAACCCGCGCGGTACTTTCCGCGCGGGATAAAAGAAGGATTATTGACGGATAAAAGATCTCTTCGCTTATTTCATCAGATAATTGCCCTTGCAACGGACGATCGACTGAACACGGTCGAATTCTTTCAGAACTTCCGCGGAAGGCTTTCTCCTGTCAAGGAAGGAGACAAGGAAAAGAACGGCGGCAGACACGGCGAAAGAAGGGAAAACGGAATAAATATTAAATCCTTCGCCGATCTTGGAAACAAAGAAAATAGTTATAAAAAACGAACTTGCCGTTCCCGCGAGAATAGAGCAGATACCGCCGAGGAGCGTCACTTTTTTTGAACGGAGAGAAAACAGAACGACAGGGCCGAACGCCGAACAAAGTCCCGATATGGAGAACGCGAGAACATTGAAAGCCCGCGAACTGAGATCGGAAGCAAGCGCCCCCGAGATCAAAGAAAAAATAAGAACGCTGAAAAATTTGACATATCCTATCTCCTTCTTATCAACGCCGGAGCGGACGAGAGGATAAATATCCTCTGCGAAAAATCCCGAAGCCATCAGTATATTCGCTTTCGTAACAGCCGAAAGAACACCGAAAACCGAAACGAGAAGAAGACAGCGAACAAAGAGCGATCCCGGAGTTTGAAGGGATCCTATCATCGCGCCGGCAGAAGGTTCGGTCGGGAACATGATAAGCCACATCAGGCCTATAAACCCCGCGCCGAAAAGGGTTATCGCGCTCCAAAGTGTCGAAACCGCTTTCGCCCGAGGAGCGATCCTACTCGTTTTCATGCGGAGGAAATTCGTCAGCAACTGAGGCGAGCCGAGACAGCACACAAACCATCCGAGGCAAAGGAAAAGCGTGAAGAAAGATATATTTTCGCTGTCACCGAAAACGGAAGGAAGAAGGTTCAGCGCTCTCGGAAGAACATAACCGAAAACAGCAGACTGTTCAAGATCAAGCGAACCCGTAAGACTTATGCAGAGAATAACGGTCGCGCCGCCGATGAGAAGACATTGAACGGCATCGCTGTGAGGGGAAGACATAAAGCCTCCGAGAACGATCAGCACCAGAACCGCGATCACGCAAACCGTAACGGCAGTCGTATGAGAAAGAGAAAAGACACGGGCAAGAAGCGAAGCTGAAAACGAGAAAGCGAACGAAGTGAACGACAGAGTGAGCAAAACTCCGATAACAGCGCTTATGACCCCTATAAATCCGCGTTTGTCGCCGTATCGGTGAGACAGAAACGAAGGAATGGTTGTAACCTTTCCGACCTCCGAATAGATCTTCATTCGCTCGGACAGGAGCGAACAGCTCAGGTAATAGCCGAAGATCAGCCCGACCGAAATATAAAAGGCGGCCTTGACCCCGGCGATCGAACTGAACGCGATGCAGGGAATGATCGCAACCACCCAGATCCCTATATCGTTGATCTGCAGGGACAGGGCGGAGACGGAAACTCCGAGTTGGCGGTCTGCGGGGAGTATGCCCGAAAGTTCCGTTCGCTTTTTGTATATATAATTAAAGCCTCCCATCAACGCCGCATAGGCGAGCAGAGAGAAAATATAATATGAACGTTCCATATAAAGCCTTTCATGAGGAATTATTTCCACATATATACTATAACACCAATTTATGAAAAAATCAATATGTTTTTTGTATTTTCCGATAACGGTGAAAGCGAAATTTCCGTAAAAGCGACGATCACTTAAATTCGACAAAAACATTGATAAAACAGCAAAATTCAAGTATTAAACAGCAGATGTTTCACGTGAAACGTCGCAAAGAGAAGAGAAAAAACACCGCACATGATCCGTTTCGGCGAGACACGGTATAAATTATTGAGTTTTGCCGAAAGATAATTAAAAGGTATTGATTTATTCATTCCGATGTGATATAATTATCGCATATGACCGTCCGACTGTCGGTTTTTATGATTTTCGGAGGCAGAATGCAGAGAAACGACACGGATCTCTGCGGTCAGAGACTGAAAAAGAAAGGATGAAGAATGATCAAAACGATAGCCGTTGCAAACCAAAAGGGCGGCGTCGGAAAGACGACAACAGTCGTAAATCTCGCTTCGTACATGGCGGAAAAAGGAGCAAGGGTACTTCTTGTCGATCTTGACGCGCAGGGAAATGCGACGACCGGATGCGGAATCAGAAAAAAGGATCTTCAAAAATCCTCGTACGATCTGCTGACGGACGGGAACGTCAATCTTTCCGATCTGATAATCAAAACGCCGTACCACAATCTTTGGGTCATACCGTCCACAATGGATCTGGCGGGAGCCGAAATCGAACTCGCCGAAACGCAGGGAAGAGCAAAAAGGCTTGCAAAAGCGCTCGGAGACGCAGACGCCGCAAAGAACTTTGACTTTGTTCTGATAGACTGTCCTCCGTCGCTGGGGCTCGTGACAATCAACGCGCTCACCGCCGCAGATACGGTGCTTATTCCGATACAGTGCGAATTTTTCGCTCTCGAGGGGCTCTCACAGCTGACAAACACCGTAAAGCAAGTCAAAAAAGTCTACAATCCCAAACTTGATATCGAAGGCGTTCTCATAACGATGTTTGACGGCAGGCTCAACCTGACGATGCAGGTGCTCGCCGAGGTCAAGAAGTATTTCGCTTCAAAAACCTTCAAATCGGTGATCCCGCGAAATGTCAGAATATCCGAGGCTCCGAGCCACGGAAAGCCGATAAACTATTACGACCGCGGCTCGAAAGGCGCAAAAGCCTATTCCGATCTGGCGGACGAGATACTGAAAAATAACGGGAGGTAGAAAACATGGCAAAAGGACTCGGAAGAGGCCTTGAAGGTCTTTTTGAAGACAATGCGCCGCTCACGGATGAAGCAGACGGGAAAAACCTTGTTTTCGTCAAGATCTCCGATGTTGAACCGAGCAGGGATCAGCCCCGTAAATCGTTTGACAGGCAGACGCTTGAAGAACTCGCATCTTCGATTGCGGACAGAGGATTGCTGCAACCGATAATCGTCAGACGCGCGGACGGGGACAGATACCGTATTGTTTCCGGAGAACGTCGGTGGCGCGCCGCAAGGATCGCGGGATTGACCGAAGTTCCCGTGATCATAAAGGATCTCAGCGACAAAGAAGCCCTTGAAATAGGACTTATCGAGAACTTGCAAAGAGAAAACCTGAACATCGTCGAAGAAGCGAAAGGATACAAGGCTCTTATAGATGAGTTTTCGCTCACACAGGAACAGGTTGCGGAAAAAGTCGGTAAATCAAGGCCTGCGATAGCAAACGCGATGAGAATTCTCGCGCTTCCCGAAGAAACTCTCGACCTCGTTCTCGAAGGCAAACTTTCATCGGGTCATGCAAGAGCGCTTTTACCTTTGGCGGAAAGAGCCGAAAGCAAAAAAAAGTTCTCGGAACTTGTAAAAATGATCATAGACAAAGGTCTGACAGTCCGCGACGTCGAAAATCTCGCAAAGAAAAAAAGACCTTTGACGAGGACAAAAAAAGAAGACCCGCATGAGATCTATTACAGAGAACTTTCCACATCTCTTTCGTCCGATTACGGAAGAAAAGTAAAAGTCGTTCCCGCGGGGAAAGCAAAAAGCAAAGTTAAAGGCACGATCGTTCTCGAATATTATTCGGACGACGATCTGAACACACTGATAGATATGTTGAAAAAAGGAGAGGAATAAAATGCTCGACATAAAATTTTTGAGAGAAAATCCCGATGCGGTAAAGGAAAACATAAAGAAGAAGTTCCAGGATCAGAAACTTCCGATGGTCGATGAAGTCATAGCTCTCGACGCAGAACTCCGCGCAACAAAGAACGAAGTCGAAACGCTTCGTTCCAAAAGAAACAAGGCTTCCAAACTCATAGGAGGTCTCATGGCTCAGGGCAAAAAAGCCGAAGCGGAAGAAATCAAAACCGAAATCGCAAAAGAAGGCGACAGGATCGACGAGTTGACCGCAAAGGAAAACGTTCTCGAAGAAAAGATCAAAAAGATCATGATGGTCATTCCTCAGATGATCGATTCTTCCGTTCCTATAGGCAAAGATGACAGCGAAAACGTTGAAATAACAAGATACGGCGAACCTGTTGTTCCCGATTTTGAGATCCCGTATCACACCGAGATCATGGAAGCCTTCAACGGAATAGACCTTGACGCCGCAAGACGCGTTGCCGGAAACGGTTTCTACTATCTTATGGGAGATATTGCGAGACTTCATTCCGCAGTCATCGCTTACGCAAGAGATTTCATGATAAACAGAGGGTTTACCTATTGCGTTCCTCCGTTCATGATTCGTTCCGACGTCGTTACCGGCGTTATGTCTTTCGCGGAAATGGAATCAATGATGTACAAGATCGAAGGAGAAGATCTTTACCTCATCGGAACATCGGAGCACTCTATGATCGGCAAATTTATCGATCAGATCATTCCCGAAGAAAAACTTCCGCAAACTCTGACATCGTATTCTCCCTGCTTCCGTAAAGAAAAAGGCGCGCACGGAATAGAAGAAAGAGGCGTTTACAGAATTCATCAGTTTGAAAAGCAGGAAATGATCGTTATCTGCAAACCCGAAGACAGCATGATGTGGTTCGACAAACTCTGGCAAAACACCGTCGATCTGTTCAGAAGTCTCGACATTCCGGTCAGAACGCTTGAATGCTGTTCCGGAGATCTTGCGGATCTCAAAGTCAAATCGCTCGACGTTGAAGCATGGTCGCCCCGTCAGAAAAAGTATTTTGAAGTCGGCTCCTGCTCCAACCTCGGAGACGCACAGGCGAGACGCCTGAAAATAAGGGTTGCCGGGGAAGACGGAACAAAGTATCTCGCGCACACGCTTAACAACACCGTTGTCGCTCCTCCGAGAATGCTTATCGCTTTCCTTGAAAACAATCTCCAAGCCGACGGAACGGTCAATATACCCGTTGCGCTTCGTCCGTATATGGGCGGAGAAGAAAAACTCAAGAGATAAAAGCAAAAGAATTTTCTGTCTTTTTCTTCCCTTTCTTTCCGAATGTTTCACGTGAAACAACGGGAAAGATCATGCGGATCGGAAAAACGGATCCGATATACAACTCAAAAAAACAAACGAGCGGCGGTTTTTGATCCGCCGCTCGTTTTATAAAAATACCGCTCCGTGCAGAGCGGTACTTTTTGTTTTATTTTTTTGTAAGGGATTTCAGATAAGCGTCAATAAACCCGTCAAGATCTCCGTCCATAACAGCATTGACATTGCCCATCTCATAGTTGGTTCTGTGATCTTTGACAAGCGTATACGGCATGAACACGTAAGAACGTATCTGCGAACCCCAAGCGATCTCTTTCTGATCGCCTTTTATATCTTCGATCTTTTCAAGATGCTCGCGTTCCTTGATCTCGACAAGTTTCGCTTTCAGCATACGCAGAGCCATCTCTTTATTCTGTTTCTGAGATCTTTCGTTCTGACATCCGACAACGATTCCGGTCGGTATATGGATAATTCGGATAGCGGAGTCGGTCTTGTTGATATGCTGTCCGCCCGCGCCGCTTGCTCTGTGCGCTTCGACCTTTATATCTTCGTCTCTGATCTCAATATTGTTCGACTCGTCATCTATGTCGGGCATTACTTCGACGGACGCAAAAGACGTATGTCTCTTTCCCGCCGCGTCAAACGGAGATACGCGGACAAGACGGTGTATGCCTGTTTCGCTTTTCAGATAACCGTAAGCGTTCGGGCCTTCAACCATTATAGACGCGCTCTTTATTCCCGCCTCGTCTCCGTCAAGCATATCAAGCACCTTGACTTTATACCCGTGTTTTTCGGCAAAGCGCGTATACATACGGTAAAGCATCAACGCCCAGTCCTGCGCTTCGGTTCCGCCCGCGCCGGCATGAAAAGTCAGGATCGCGTTGTTCATGTCGTATTCACCGCTCAAAAGTGTTTCCAGACGCAGTTTTTCGACTGTTTTTTCAAGATTTCTGAATGTTTCTCCGATTTCGTCATCGAGTGAACCGTCGTCTTCGTCTGCGGCAAGTTCGAGATATGTTCCCGCGTCTTCATAGAGCGAATAAAGCCCCTCATAAGCGGTAATTTTGGCTTTTACCGCCTTCTGCTCCTTCAGAATGTGATGGCTGTTCGCGGCATCGTCCCAGAATCCGGGGGCGGCTGTTATCTCTTCGATCTCGGAAAGACGCTTACGCGCGTTTTCTATGCCCATAGCGCCGTAAAGATCGTCTATCTCCGCCTTGATCTGTTTCAGTTTTACCTTGTACTCATCAATAATTATCATAAGAAATCTTTCCCATATAAGTTGAATATATAATATTTTATCACATTGCCCATACTTTGTCAAGTGCGATCGCTTGCGTACGACTTTCAGGTTTCGGGCTTTTTCGGCAAATATATTATTTTCCTACGCAAAACCGCGAAAATATATCTTCGATTATCTGATCCGAGACATTTTTTCCCGTGACCGAACCGAGACAGTATATCGCTTCGTTCACATCGTCGAGAAGGACATCGGGAGTCATCGAGATATTGTCAAGCGCGTTTTTCAGCGCGGCGGCGCACCCGCAAAGGCACTCAAACTGACGCGCGTTCATAACAACTTCTCTCGGCGCATTGCGTTCCGACATGAGAACAGCGACCGCGCTTTCGAGATCTTTCATTCCGTCCCCCGTCTTCGCGCTTATGCAAACGGTTTTGTCAAACCCTTCAAAAATATCGGTTTCAACGGTTTTTTCGGATATATCCGACTTGTTCAAAACCGCGATCTTCTTTGCGTTTGCCTTTTTGATCTCCTCTAAAACTCTCTCGTCGTTTTCATCCTTTTCCCTGCTCAGATCAAAGACAAAAAGGATCAGATCAGCGCCGGCAAGTTCCTTCTCAGCGCGTTCGACGCCGATCTTCTCGACATTGTCGGATGCGTTTCTTATTCCCGCCGTATCCCTGACTTCGAGTTTGATACCGCCGAATACCGCGCTTTCGCCCACAACATCCCGCGTGGTGCCCTCGGTCGCGGTCACAATGCTTCTTTCACAGCCCAAAATACCGTTCATCAGCATTGATTTTCCGACATTCGGCTTTCCGCAAATAACCGTCTTTACGCCGTTTTTTATTCTTCTTCCTTTGGCGTATGTCTCTGAAAGAAGATTTATCTCCTCATAGCATTCCGAAACCGTCTTTTCTATCTTTTTCGACGGAACATCCGATATATCTTCATCGGGATAATCAATGTATGCAAGTATATCGGCGGACAGGGATACGAGTTTTTGTCTGACGCGGTCGATCTTTTCCGAAAGTTTTCCGTCGATCTCGCCGCGTGCCGCATCCGCCTCTCCTTCGGTCTGCGCTTCGATCAGATCGATTATCCCCTCAGCCTGAACCGCATCCATTTTTCCGTTAATATACGCTCTTTTTGAAAATTCTCCGCGCCCAGCTCTCTCCGCGCCGTTTTCGACAAGAAGATCGACGACTCTGTTCAGTATATACGGGCTTCCGTGGCATGAGAGTTCGACCGTGTCTTCGCCCGTATAACTGTTCGGCGCGTGAAAAACCGTTGCCAGAACGGTATCGACGGTCTTTTCCCCGTCAAGGATCTTTCCGTAAACGACGCGGTACCCCTCGATGTCCGAAAGTTTTTTCGAGAAAATTTTTTCGGTTATTTCAAACGCTTTTTCCCCGCTGATACGAACAACGCCTATCGCCGCGGTAACGGGAGCGGTCGATACGGCAACTATAGTTTTCATCACGATTGCCTCTTCTGTTAAAAAGGGCGACATAAAAGTCGCCCTTGTTTTTATTCTTCTGTTTCTTTTGCAACGGGGCTTTCCTCGCGGCGCGCGGTATTTCCTCCGTTATCTCTGCGCGGCTTTCTGTAACCGTTCTTGTTCCCGTAGCCGCCTTTTCCGTAAGGCTTTTTACCTCCTCCGTTTTTCGGAGGATAAGGTCTGCGCTCGGGCTCCGCGGGAGGCTCTTGCCCTTCGGGCCATTTATAAGCGATAACAACTCTTCTGTTGGGTTCTTCTCCGACCGAATACGTCGTTATATTTTCAAAATCCTGAAGTTTTGAATGAATAACTCTTCTTTTCGCCGAATTCATCGAACTGAGAGTTACCTTGCGTTTTGTCTTCTGCACCTGTTTCGCCACTTTGACGGCAAGGTTTTCAAGACGCGCGGTGTTTCTTTCTCTTCCGGAATTTATATCGACGGATATCTTATAATATTCTTCGATATGCCTGTTCATGGCAAGGGCGGTCATCGACTGAACGGCGTCTATGACCTCGCTGCGCTTTCTTATCAAAGCGGCAAGTTCCGAACCGTTAAGTTCCGCTCTTATGCTCTTTTCCTCAGGCTCGGTAACTTTGAGTTCATATTCCATGATACCCATTTTTTCCATAAGCCCGTTCAGAAAGTCTTCAACAAACTCAACGGCGTTTACTTCGTTCTTGTATACGACCTTTATGACAGCAGGCTTTGCTCCGAGCCCCAAAAAGCCGCTTTTGGGGTTTTCAAGCACTTCAACGGTAAAATCTTCTCTCGAAAGTCCGAGTTCTTCGGAAGCCGCTTTTATTGCGTCGTCAACGGTCTTTCCGGTAAAATTTCTTTCCATAAAAGACTCTTTCTCCTTTATTTGTTTTTCTGTTCTTTCTTTGCCTGCTCGGCGGCGAGTCTTTCGGCTTCCGCCTGCTCCCGCTGCATCTTTTCTATCTGATTATAATTCAGTTTCTTTTCTTTTGTGCCCGTTTGCGCTTTAAGTTTGGCTTCAGCCTTTTCTCTCCTGTGTTTGAAAAGATAGAAGAGCGCTACCTGCTGGATTCCCGCAAGAAGGTTTGAAATGATCCAGTACATACCGACGCCGGTGGTATATTGGAAACCTACCCAAAGAGAGAACAGCGGCATGAAGAGCATAAGACCTTTCATCATTCCCATACCCGGCTGCTTTTCTCCGCTCGGGTCACGGTTGAGCCTCATTGAAATAATGCTGATCAGAAGCGATGTCAATGCGGAAAGAATGGGAATTATTATAGTCCAGTTCCAACCCCATGTCGGAGTTACGGAAAGATCCATTCCGAGGAAATTGGTTTCTATGAATTTGGAAGTATCCGCCGCGTACTCGGGATATGCGGAGACGAAATTCGTGCTTTCCTGAAGTTTCGGGATTATCTCGGAAAAATGATTTTTCATTGCGCCGGAAAGAAGAACTTCATGATATCCGGCAGTCGTTTCCGTTATTTTCTCGATGGCGTTTCCGAAAACATTTCTGACGCTTTCGTCTATTTCAAACAGTTTTTGCGCAATGACCATTATCGTCGTGCTGCTGAAACCGTAGATATAAAGCATCGGACGCCTGATCGCGTTGAAGACGGCGAATATGATCGGGAACTGTATCAGCTGGGGAAGGCAGCCCTTCATCGGATTGTAATTCTCTTCCGAATAAAGTTTTTGCATTTCTTCCTGATATTTCGGATTTCTTGTATCTCCTTTGTACCTTTGCTGGATCTCCCTCATCTTCGGCTGGATCCGCATATTCCTCAGCCTTGTTTTTTCATTTGAAAAAGCAAAAGGAAGAAGGATGAGTTTAACGATTATACCGAATATAATAATCGCAACGCCGTAGTTGCCGACGAGCGAATATATTCCCTTCATCAGCATTCCGAAAGGCCAGTAAATTATGTCAAGTATTCCGAGTGTTGTTAATGTTGACATTGATCGGCTCCTTAATTAAAATTGATCGGATCGTTTCTTCTTTTTCTCGGGAACGGGATCGTACCCGCCCTTACAAAAAGGATTGCATCTCAGTATTCTCCAAACGCTCAGCAACAATCCCTTAAAAAAACCGTGAGTTTCAAACGCCTCTATCGAATAAGACGAACAGGTCGGATAAAACCTGCAACACGGACTTTTGCACGGCGAAATATGTTTCTGATAAAATTTTATCAGCTTTATTGCCGCCTTTTTCATAATTCGGACTCCGCAAATATTTTTTCTTCTCCGAAGATATCTTCCATGCGTGTCTTGACCGCCGTCATCGGAATTTTTGTTGTTCTGCTTCTTGCGACGAACACAAAATCGTATCCGTTTTTAATTCTGTCCTCGCAAAGCCTGTACGCCTCGCGGATAACTCTTTTCGCTCTGTTTCTCTCGACTGCGTGTCCGATCTTTTTGCTGACGGTTATACCGAGTCTGTTCGTATCAAGCCTGTTTTTTCTGTAATACATGATAAATTCCGGCGTCACCTTGCTTCGTCCGCCGTACAAACTTCGGAATATTCTGTTTTCCTTCAACGCAACAGTTTTTTTCATATTGCCCGCTCTTTTTCCGCGGATCTTCCCGTCAAACGATTTTTAATAAAAAAAAGACAAGAACGGGCGGCAGGTTTTTGCCGCCCTAACGTTTCTTAAATTACAGAGAAAGCTGTTTTCTTCCCTTTGCACGTCTTCTCGCCAATACTTTTCTGCCGTTGGCGGTTCTCATTCTCTTGCGGAAGCCATGCTCTTTTGAACGCTGTCTTTTTTTCGGCTGGTATGTTCTGCGCATTTTTAACCCTCCTCAATTCAGTAATTCGCATATACCATTATATAACACCCGCATATAAATGTCAATACCAAAAATTAAAAATTTTTCGAAATATACAGAAATTTCGGCTTTTCCCGTTATTTCGGCGGCAACTCCGAAAAAACGCGAATTGTAATTTTTTTTTGAAATATATTTACAAAATATATAGAATATGATATAATCACATATATATTATAGTTATATAAAGTATATTTGCCGAAGGGCAGGAGAATAAAATGCAGAATTTCAAAAGCGTTTGGGCGGCCGCAGTCGATCTTCTCCAGAATTCTATCAACGAAACCGCAATGAATCTTTGGATAAAGACGATAACTCCCGTTAAATACGAATCCGATTACGCTATACTGAAAGTCGAGTCCGATTTTCAGAGAGACGTTATAATGACGCGCTATAAAAGCGTTATTATAAAAGCGCTTGAAGATGTTGTCGGCTTTGAAATGAACATAAAAGTCATAACGGACGAGTCTTCCGCTTCCGAAGAGGTCGCCAAAAGCGATCCCGTTTCTTCCGTGACCGAAGAAGCCGTTGCCGCCGCCGAAGATAAGAGTTCCGAATACACTTTTTCAAACTTTATTGTTGCGGACTCGAACAAACATGCTTTTGCGGCCTGCAAAGCCGTTGCAAATCATCCCGCCGGCGCGTATAACCCTCTTTTCATATACGGAAACACCGGACTCGGAAAAACTCATCTTCTTTTTGCAATAAAAAACGAAATAAATGCTCTTCATCCCGAATTAAAAACTCTTTACGTAAAAAGCGAGCATTTTGTCAACGAACTCGTCGCTCTGACTTCTCAGGGAAAAGCGCTTTCGGATAATGCAAACAGTCCGAAAAACATGATAGAATTCAAGGAAAAATACAGAGGCGTCGATGTTCTTCTCGTCGATGACATCCAGTTCATCGCCGGCAAAGAGACATCTCAAAATGAATTTTTCCACACTTTCGACGCGCTTTATCAGGCAAATAAACAGATAATTCTCGTTTCCGACCGTCCTCCGAAAGATATGCTTCTTTTGGATGAAAGATTGAAGAGCCGCTTCGAGCAGGGATTGACAACAGATATCTATATGCCCGAATACGAATTGAAAGTGGCTTTTATCAGACAAAAAGCCTTGATGTACAATATCAAAATGACCGATGAGGTTATCGATTTCATCGCCCAGCGCATAAAAAACAATATACGTCAGCTTGAAGGCGTTATGAAAAAACTTATGGCATTTCAGGACATTTCCGATATGCCTCCGAACATAGCGATAGCACAAAGCGCGATCAAAGACATAACGCATGAAAATATGCCTGTTTCCGTTATTGTCGATAAAGTTATAATCGAAGTTTCATCCGCATACGACGTTTCGGCAGAAGAAATAAAAGGAAACAGCAGAAAAAAGAATATAGTCCTGGCAAGACAGATCGCCATGTACATATTAAAGACCGTCACGGATATGTCTTTGGAAGACATAGGAAAGCCTTTCGGAAACAAAGATCATTCGACCGTATACTACGCGATCGAAAAAATTGAAAAAACGCTTGAGACCAACACTTCTCTGAATAACGAAATCAA
Organism: uncultured Eubacteriales bacterium; assembly: GCA_902373415.1. GTDB lineage: Bacteria > Bacillota > Clostridia > Oscillospirales > UBA644 > UBA644. The sequence goes on from CABKLX010000003.1 coordinate 131,403, forward strand.
CGATATCATCAAAAAGATTAAATCCTACTGATTTGACAGAAAAATCAACAGGGTTTTCAAAAGAAAAAAGAATTCTGAAAAGAATTATAAAACGCTTTTTCCACTTTCAACCGCTTATCAAAGTTTCAACAGCACACGCACGAAAACCGCTTTTGACAACTCATAAATTATCAACAAACTTTTCATTTGAATTTTTCCCCGTTTTTCGCCGAAAAAAGGAAATATTAACAGTTTCAACACCCTCTACTACTATTAAAAATAATTATTTTCTTTCTTTTATCTTAAGGAGGTCATCGCTTTGAATTTCAGTTGCGACAGAAATCTTTTATTTGAGGCTTTGAACACAGTTATAAAACCCGTTCCTCAGAAAGCGAGCATACCCGTACTTGAAGGAATATGTTTTGAGATCGAATCCGACGGAACCTGCCGTTTGACCGGTTCCGACGTGGAAATGAGCATTGAAACGGTCATTCATATAGAAACGGATGAAAAAGGGTCTTTTGTTGTTCCCGCGAAAAAATTCTTCGATATGATCTCCAAACTCGACAGCGGAAACATAGAATTCTCTCTCGATACGAACAAAATGCTTCATATAGTGAGCGGACTCATAAAATTCGATATTTCCACTCAGGATGCGGAATTTTATCCTCAGATGCCTCTCGTGGAAAAATCAAAATCGATCGTGATAAAGCAGGATCTGCTTCTTAACATGATAAAGCAAACTCTCTTTTCCGTTTCGGAATTTGAAGCGAAAGCGACGCTGAGAGGTCTTTATTTCTGTGTTGAAGACGGATTTCTAACGGTCGTCGGCTCTGATATGAGAAGAATGGCTATGAGAAAAGAAGAATTTCTCAACACCAACGGAGAAGATTTTTCTTTCATAGTTCCCGCCAAGACCGCAGCCGAACTTTCAAAGATCATAAACGGCGATTCGGAAGTTATAATCGGAATAGCAAGCACTCATATAGTGTTCGAATTTGACGAAACAAAAGTTACTTCGCGTCTTATAAGCGGAGAATATATTAAATATAAGTCTCTTCTCAAAAGAGAGTTCAAAAACGAAGTGACGGTAAACTGCGACGATCTGAGAAAAGCGCTCGAACGCGCTCTTATAGTAAACGACAAGTCCAACAGTTGCATAAGAGTGAATTTCGAATACGATTCGATAGTTATTTATTGCAGAACCTCCGAGGGGCACAGCCTTACGGATGAGATACCGTGCAAAAAGACCGGAGAGAATATGGAGATAGGATTTAAGGGAAAATATCTTCTCGATGTTCTCAACGGATGCGGAGATAAAGAAATAAAGATAAAAATAGATTCCGCGAGAACTCCCGCCTGTCTTGTTCCGACCGACGGAAGCGACAGATATATTTATCTGATCTCTCCGATGAACATAAACAACGACTGATAAATATGCATATAAGATCGTTATCGACCGAAAATTTCAGAAATCTCCTTTCGCAGGAGATAGTTTTCGACAAAGGCGTTAATATCTTCACCGGAATGAACGCGCAGGGAAAGACAAATATAATCGAAGCATTATGGCTTTATTCTTCCTGCAAATCGTTTCGGACGTCCAACGAAAAGGATTTCATAAATCACGAAAAAGTTTTTTCTCAGACCGATATTCTTTTTGAAAAGGGAGGAAGAACTCATTCGGGGCAAATGAGATTTCATACGGCGAAAAGAAGAGAACTTTATCTTAATGAGATAAAAGTCAAACCTTCCGAAATGATCGGAAATTTTACTTCCGTACTTTTCTTTCCCGAACATCTCGATCTGCTGAAAGCGGGTCCCGAAGTGCGGCGAAAATTCGTTGATCTTGCCGTTTGTCAGGTCAAGCCGAAGTATTATGCCTATATTTCCGAATATAACAAAACTCTTTTTCAGCGCAACAATGTCCTGAAAAGCGAAAATCTTTCCGAACTTGAAACGCTTGAAGCATGGGACGTGAAACTTTCAAAACTCGGAGCGTTTATTTATCTGACGCGAAGAAATTATATTGAATTGCTTTCACGTTTCGCGGAAGCGGTAATAGAGGAAATGAGCGGCGGAAGAGAAAAACTCGGACTTTTTTATCAAAGCGAATGCGACGGATGCGAAAGACTTGCCGAAGCGGAAGAACTTCTGATAGGACGGATGCTGAACAGCAGAGAAAAAGACATTAAGTGCGGGTTTACAAATGTCGGAGTCCACAGAGACGATATTGAGATAACCCTGAACGGAATGAGCGCGAAAGCGTTCGGGTCGCAGGGGCAGCAAAGAAGTTGCGTAATGGCTCTGAAAATGGCGGAAGCCGATATTCTGAACAGCGTTTACAACGAATATCCGGTCATGCTTTTCGACGACGTTTTTTCGGAACTTGACAGTCTGAGAAAATCATATATCGTCAGCAAAATAAAGGACAAGCAAGTCATTATAACCGCCTGCGAAGACCCCCGAGGCATGGGAGACGCAAGAATTTTTTCCGTGACCGACGGAAGAGTGGAGCTGATCTGAATGTATTTGCATATCGGATTGAATTATCTGATAAAAACGAAATATATAGTCGGAATATTCGATATGGAAAATACGTCTGTATCCGCTTTGACCCGCGCGATGTTCCGTGCGGAAGAAGAAAAGCACCGTGTCGTTTCAGTCACGGCGGAACTTCCGAAATCGTATATAATTTACTGTGAAAAAGGTAAGACAACTCTGTTTCTGACACAGTTTTCGGTATCTACTCTGAAAAAGAGATTTACGCAAAACGGTGAAGCGGAACTGAGATGAAAGGATAAAATATATGTCTGAAAAAATCGAAAGGTATGACGAAAGCCAGATACAGGTCCTGGAGGGGCTCGAAGCCGTAAGAAAAAGACCCGGTATGTATATCGGATCAACATCGGTGCGCGGGCTTAACCATCTTGTATACGAAATCGTTGACAATGCGATAGACGAGGCTCTTGCCGGTTACTGTAAGAATATAACGGTAACGATCAAGAAGGGAAATATCGTTGAAGTTACGGATGACGGAAGAGGAATTCCGACGGGAAAACATCCGAAAATGGGAATTTCAACCCTTGAAGTCGTTTTCACGATCCTTCACGCCGGCGGCAAATTCGGCGGCGGCGGATATAAGGTTTCCGGAGGACTTCACGGAGTCGGAGCCTCCGTCGTTAACGCTCTTTCCGAGTGGCTGACGGTCGATGTTTACGATTCGAGAAGCCATAAACATTTTTTCCAAGAATATAAGCGCGGAAAAGCCGATGCGCCCGTAAAAGAACTTGAAAGCACGGATAAAACGGGAACGAAAGTCACTTTCTTCCCCGACGCGGAGATATTCGAAACTCTTGAATTTGAATATGATACTCTTCTGAAAAGGCTTCGCGAACAGGCGTTTCTCAATGCCGGAGTGCGCATAACGTTTACAGACGAAAGAGGCGAGGAGCCCGTAGTCAACGATATGTGCTACGAGGGCGGTATAAAAAGTTTTGTCGAGTATATAAACGACAACAAGAAACCTTTGCACGAGGTTATATACGTTGCGAACGACAACGGAACTTTTTCCGCCGAGATCGCGATGCAGTATACCACAAATTATGACGAAAACATTCTTTCTTTCGCGAACGATATTCATACCGCCGAGGGAGGAACTCACGAGCAGGGATTCAAAGCGGCGCTGACCAAGGTCGTAAACGAATACGCGCGAAAGTATAAGTATCTTAAAGAAAAGGATTCCGATCTTTCGGGAGAGGACGTTCGCGAAGGGCTGACCGCCGTTATCAGCGTCAAACTGACGGAGGCTCAGTTCGAGGGACAGACGAAAACGAAACTCGGAAACTCCGAGATGCGCGGATTTGTCAATAAACTCATTTCCGAAAAACTCGCCGATTTCTTTGAGGAAAATCCGACGATCGTGCGCGTTATCATGGAAAAGGCGATCAACGCCCAGCGCGCGAGAGAAGCGGCGAGAAAAGCAAGAGAACAAACGAGAAGAAAATCCGGTCTCGATTCGGGACAGATGCCGGATAAACTGCGCGACTGCAACGAAAGAGACGCGTCCCTGACCGAAATATATATCGTCGAGGGAGATTCCGCGGGCGGTTCCGCAACTCAGGGAAGAGATTCACGTTTCCAGGCGATACTTCCGCTTTGGGGAAAAATGCTGAACGTCGAAAAAGCGAGAGCGGACAAGATATACGGAAACGATAAACTTTCTCCCGTTATCACCGCGCTCGGAGCGGGTATCGGAACTGAATTCAACATTGAAAAACTCCGTTATCACAAAATAATAATCATGGCGGATGCCGATGTTGACGGAGCGCATATCAGAACGCTTCTCCTGACATTTTTCTTCCGTTTTATGAGACCTTTGATCGAACAGGGATATGTTTATTCCGCCGTTCCTCCTCTTTATAAACTGTCAAGAGGAAAAATCGTCAGGGTCGCATACAGCGATGAGGAAAGAGACCGCATCAGCGCCGAAATGCGAGACGGAAACCCGAACGTGAAGATCGACATCTCGCGTTATAAAGGTCTCGGCGAAATGAACCCCGATGAACTTTGGGAAACGACGATGGATCCGGAAAAAAGAACTTTGAGAAGAATTGAACTCGAAGACGCCGTCGCCGCCGACAAGATATTCAGCATACTCATGGGCGAAGACGTTGAGCCGAGAAAAGAATATATTGAACTGAACGCGCGTTACGCGGTCAATCTCGACTTTTAGGAGGTGACGGAAAATGGCTAAAAAGAGAAGCGATTACAAACCGGAAGACATTATGTTTCCCGAACAGATCATAACTTCTTCGGAACTCGTCCATGAAATGAAGACGAGTTATATCGAATATGCTATGTCCGTCATCGTCGGCAGAGCCTTGCCCGACGTCCGCGACGGTCTGAAACCCGTTCACAGAAGAATACTTTACGCGATGTACGAGGACGGACTTACAAGGGATAAACCTTACCGTAAGTGCGCGACGGCAGTCGGCGACGTTCTCGGTCGTTATCATCCCCACGGCGACGCTTCCGTTTACGATGCGCTTGTGCGTCTGGCTCAGGATTTTTCGATGAGGTATCCGCTCATCGACGGTCACGGAAACTTCGGTTCGATCGACGGAGACCCTCCGGCGGCTTACCGTTATACCGAGGCAAGAATGTCAAAGATCGCCGACGAAATGCTCCGCGACATAGAGAAAGATACCGTTGACTGGGTTCCCAACTTCGATGAAACAAGAAAAGAACCAAAGGTTCTTCCTTCGAGATTTCCCAATCTTCTTGTCAACGGTTCTTCGGGTATCGCCGTCGGAATGGCGACGAATATTCCGCCGCATAACTTAAAAGAAGTCATAAACGCAACGATCTACGTCATCGACCATCCGGACGCGACGATCGACGATCTTCTTCCGATCATTCCGGGTCCCGACTTCCCGACAAAAGGAATTATTATGGGAAGAAGCGGAATAAGAAGCGCGTATGAGACAGGAAAAGGGCATATAACCGTCCGTGCAAGAACCGAGTTCGAAGAGTATGCCGGAGACCGCACGAGGATCGTTGTTCACGAACTTCCGTATCAGGTCAACAAGCGTATGCTGATCGCCAATATGGCACAGCAGTTCCATGATAAGAAACTTGAAGATATAGTTGACATCCGCGACGAGACCGACCGCACGGGAATGAGGATCGTCATCGAACTGAAACGCGGAGCGAACGCGCAGGTCGTTCTGAACAAACTGTTCAACCAGACGCAGATGCAGACGACGTTTGCGATCACGATGCTTGCGCTCGTTGACGATCAGACTCAGCCGAGGATCCTTTCTCTGAAAAAGATACTTGAAGAGTATATCGCTTTCCAGAAGGATATAATCATCCGTCGAACGCGCTTTGATCTCAAAAAAGCCATGGAGCGCGCTCATCTTCTCGAAGGACTTCTTATCGCTCAGGAGAATATCGACGAAGTTATAAAGATAATACGCAATTCCTACGACAACGCGAAAGAAAATCTTATGGCGCGTTTCGGACTTTCCGAAATTCAGGCTTCCGCGATACTTGAAATGCGTTTGAAGGCGTTGCAGGGACTTGAAGAGGACAAACTGCGCGCGGAGTATAAGGAGATCGAGGAAAAGATCGCGTATTATAACCGTCTTCTTTCCGACGAAGAACTTTTGATACAGGTTCTTAAAGAAGAGTTGACGCAAATTCGCGATAAGTACGGAAACGACCGTCTGACCGAGATCTGCGAGTCCGAGGACGATATAGACATCGAAGATCTTATCGAGGAAAAGAACTGCGTTTACACGCTGACGCATTGCGGATATATCAAACGCCAGCCGGTCGATGCTTATGAGGCGCAGAACAGAGGCGGAAAAGGCAAAAAGGCGATGACGAAGAAAGAAGAAGATTATGCGGAAACGCTGTTTGTTTCTTCGAGCCACAGCCTTATCGTTTTCTTCACCAATGAAGGACTCGCCTATAAAATGAAGGGTTATCGCATTCCCGAAGCGTCGAGAACGTCGAAGGGTATGAACATAGTCAATCTGCTTCAATTCAAGAGCCCCGACGAAAAGGTGACCGCGATGATCGCCGTTCCGTCGCTCGACGAGGAAGATCTGTTCTTCAACATGATAACCAAGCGCGGAGTCACGAAGCGCTGTCCCGTTTCGGCGTTCAAAAATATGCGCAAGGCGGGCGGGTTGATAGCCCTTTCGCTTGACGAGGGCGACGAGTTGATCAGCGTTCATCTGACCGACGGAACGAAAAATATTCTTGTTGCGACGTCGGAAGGACAGGCTATCCGTTACGACGAGAACGAGGTCTCCGTTGTCGGAAGGACCGCAAGAGGCGTTCGCGCGATGAAGGTCGATCCCGATCATGAAGTTGTCGGCTCCGTCATTGCGGACGACGCGAAGAACCTTTTGACCGTTACCGAAAACGGCTACGGAAAACGCACGGAGTTCAGCGAGTTCAACACGCAGCACAGAGGCGGTCTCGGAGTTATCTGTCACAAACTGACGGAAAAAACGGGCGCGCTCTGCGGAATTAAAGCGGTTGACGACAGCGAAGACGTCATCGCCGTTTCCTCCGACGGAATTCTGATAAGAACGGGAGTTGCGAATATTTCGACTTACGGAAGATCCAGCCAGGGCGTTCGTGTCATGAATCTCGAAGAGGGTAACAAGGTCATCGGAATAGTCGCGGTCGAATCCGAACCCGATGAAGAGGAAGACGCCGAGATCGGAGAAGATCTTTCCGCAGAAACGGATATTCCGACAGACGGCGAACCCGCACAAAGCGAAAACGAAGAATAAACACAGACGGGTGCGGCGGTAAAAAGCCGTCGCACCGGTAAATATGACAGAAAAGGTGAGAATATGGACAACAAAGAAAAGACTATGGATAAAATAGTCGCACTTTGCAAAAGCAGAGGTTTTGTATACCCCGGTTCGGAGATATACGGCGGTCTCGCAAACTCGTGGGATTACGGTCCGCTCGGCGTTGAGATGAAAAACAACGTGAAGAGGGCTTGGTGGAAAAAATTCGTTCAGGAGAGCCCGTACAATGTCGGGCTTGACAGCGCGATACTCATGAATCCGGAAACGTGGGTGGCGTCGGGCCATCTCGGCGGCTTTTCCGATCCTCTGATGGACTGTAAGGTCTGCAAGACCAGACACAGAGCCGACAAACTCATAGAGGATTATGTCGCACAGAACGGGCTTGACGACAACCCGGCGGGCTGGACGGACGAGGAAATGCTCGCGTATATCAAAGAGCATCATATAACCTGTCCTTCCTGCGGTTCATCCGATTTCACGGATATCAGAAAATTCAATCTCATGTTCAAAACGTTCCAGGGGGTTACCGAGGATTCGGCTTCGACTCTTTATCTCCGTCCCGAGACCGCGCAGGGCATTTTCGTCAACTTCAAGAACATTCAGAGAACGACGAGAAAAAAGATCCCGTTCGGCGTATGTCAGGTCGGCAAATCTTTCAGGAACGAAATAACGCCGGGTAACTTCATTTTCAGAATAAGAGAGTTCGAGCAGATGGAACTTGAATTTTTCTGCAAGCCCGGAACGGATCTTGAATGGTTCGACTATTGGCGTTCTTACTGCCGCGATTTTCTGTACTCGCTCGGCATAAAGAAAGAAAATCTCCGTCTGCGCGACCATGACGCGGAAGAACTTTGCTTCTATTCAAAGGCGACGACCGACTTTGAGTATCTCTTCCCGTTCGGGTGGGGCGAACTCTGGGGCGTTGCGGACAGAACGGATTACGATCTGACGCAGCATTCCGAGCACAGCGGTCAGCCTCTCGATTACTTCGATCCCGAAACGAACGAAAAATATATTCCGTACGTTATCGAGCCGTCGCTCGGCGCGGACAGAATGACGCTGGCGCTTCTCTGCGACGCGTATGACGAGGAAAATATTTCAAAAGATCCCGAAAAGCCCGACATCAGAACCGTTATGCACTTCCACCCCGCGATCGCTCCCGTCAAAGCCGCGATCCTTCCGCTTTCAAAGAAGCTCGGAGAGAACGCGATCGGGATCTACAGAGAACTTTCAAAGTATTTCAATGTCGAATACGACGACGCGGGCTCTGTCGGCAAGCGTTACCGCCGTCAGGATGAGATCGGTACGCCGATGTGCATCACATACGACTTTGATTCGGTCGAGGACGGCTGTGTGACGATTCGCGACAGAGATACGATGGAACAGGTTCGTATCCCCGTGACCGAACTTAAAGCATACATTGAAAAAGCCCTTGAATTTTGATTAACACGGATTAACATTTAATTAAGACCGTAGATTTTGCGGTTTTTTGTGGTATAATACCGATAAAGGAAGCCACGAGAAACTGCGGATCCGCGGTCTTTTTTTTGCGCTCCGAAAAATCCGAAAAAGGTGAGAAAATGAGAATGATCTCCGTGATAGTCCCCTGCTTTAACGAAAGAGAAGTTCTGCCCGCCATGTATGCGGAACTCGAAAGAGTCCGCAAAGAGGATTTTTGCGGCGTCGCCGAATTTGAGTATATTTTTGTCGACGACGGGTCTTCGGACGGGACGGTCAGTTTTATAAAGGAACTTCGCCGCTCGGACAAAAGAGTGCGTTTTATCTCTTTTTCACGGAATTTCGGGAAAGAAGCGGCGATCTCTGCGGGATTGCAAGCCGCAAAAGGGGATCTTGTGACGCTCATGGACGCCGACCTTCAGGATCCGCCGTCTCTTCTGAAAACGATGTACGACGCGATCGTGAATGAAGGATATGAACAGGTCGCAACCCGCCGCGTGACGCGCAAAGGAGAGCCTCCTCTCCGCTCGTTTTGCGCGAGAATGTTTTATAAACTGATAAACTCCGCGTCCGATTTTGAGATGACCGACGGCGCGCGCGATTATCGGCTGATGACGAGAAAAGTCGTTGACGCTATACTTTCTCTTCCCGAAAAAAGTCGGTATTCCAAAGGAATTTTCAGTTTTGTGGGATTCAGAACAAAATGGATCCCTTATGAAAACGTTGAACGCGCCGCGGGAAAAACGAAGTGGTCTTTCCGAAAACTTTTCCGCTACGCAACCGACGGGCTGATCTCTTTTTCCGATCTGTTTCTTAAATTTTCACGCTTTTTATGCGCTCTCTTTTTCATTTTCTTTTTTGCGCTCGCAATATCTTCCGTTATTCTGAAAAACTCGGCTCTCGCGGTTCTCGGCGTCGGTTTTCTTGTCGGGGGAACGGTGCTTGTGTCGCAGAGTGTAAACGGCAAATATCTTGAACAGACTTTCCGTGAGGTCAAACAAAGACCGTTATATATTATTTCGGAAACCGAAAGGGACGGTGAAAAAGAATGAGTTTTACGCAAAAAGGGAGATCCCGTTTTCTTCTGTCGGCGCATATCGCGCTGATAGCCGTCTGCGCGGCAGTTTTCACCGCATTTGCTTTTCATAAGAACATTTGGTTCGACGAGGCGTATACGATAGGTCTTGTAAGTCACGGTTTTTCGGAAATATTAAAAATACATACCGCGGACGTTCACCCTTTCCTGTACTATGCCCTGTTGAAAACTTTCACACTCGTTTTCGGATCGTCTTTGCTTTCTCTCAGGATGTTTTCCGTTGTCGGCGCGGTGCTTTTTTCGTCTCTCGGATTGACCCATATCCGCCGCGATCACGGTGAAAAAGTCGGATTTTTCTTCTCTTTCTTTGCCGTTTTCTCCGCTTCCGTTCTTCTTTACGCGGAGCAGATAAGAATGTATTCATGGGCAATGCTTTTTGTCGCTCTCGCCGGAATTTACGCGTACCGGGTCGGTAAAAAAGGCGGAAAACAAAACTCGATCCTGTTCGTTCTTTTCTCCGTCTGCGCGGCGTATACGCATTATTATGCGCTTTTTGCCGTCGCGGCAATAAATCTTGTTATGCTTATCCGCGCCGTTCGGGAAAAGAAAAAAACCGGCGCGTGGCTCGCGAGGGCTTCCGTTCAGATCTTTGCGTATATACCCGGAGCGGCTGTGTTTTTCAAGCAGGCGGTTTCCGGCGGCGCGTCGTGGATAAAACTTTCATTCCCCGATAATATTTTCAACACTCTCGCATATCCTTTTTTGGGGGAATTGCTCTCGGATGTTATCGGGAACAGGGTCGCGTTTTTCGCGGTCGGGATCGGGCTCGTCGTGCTTTTTGCCTCGGCTTGCGTTCTTCTTTTTTGCAGAAAACGGCATCTTTTGAAGGAAGACGCGTTTCGATGGGCGCTTGAAATTTTTTTCGGAGTTATCGCGTTTTCTCTGATCGTATCGCTTTTCAGACCGATATATTACGAGCGCTATACGGTCGTGCTTTACGGATTTCTGTTTTTTGCTTTTGCCCGCGCCGTTTCGGATATGAAAAAACCGACGCGCATTATCGCCGCGGTTCTTGTTGTCTGCATTTTTGCGGTTCAGACATATCGCTTCAGCGGAAAATGTTTCGGCGAAACGAAGGAGCGCGCCGAGACACTTTTTGAGGAAAAGATCGGAGGAGACGATATCGTCGTCTCCTCTTCGACCGATATATACTGTTTTTCCGTTTTTCGGCCGAACGGCAAATTTTATTTTTATAATAAGGGGAAATGGAACATAAAAGAGGCTTACGCCGCTTTCGGGGAGAACGCTTGTGTTATCGAAAGCCTTGATATTCCCGAGATCGTCGGTTGCGAAGGCTCGGTTTTTGTTATAAATGACGGAAAAACACGGGATCATCTGATCGCAAAAGGGTTTTCGCAAACCGAAAAGATTTCTTTCTTTTCGGCATACGGGAACAAGACATACGAAATAGCCCGTTTGGACAGATAAATATACAGATTTTTGAATTTTTATTGAACTGTATTGATTTTTGACGCGGATGTGATATACTTAAACAAGTAGAAGAGGAAGTGGAGTTCCGATTTTGCTGTTCGGACAATGTCCGTTAAAACTTAAAAGCCAAAAGATGTCTGCGGGAAACGGCTCACGCCACCGAAGGAGTAACACTCTCAGGTTTCCGAAAAGGGAAAGGACCGTGGATTGATGGCGATCTGGAGAATCCCGCTCCGAGCGGGTGCCGAAGGTGAAAACGTTGAAAAACGTGAATCTCTCAGGCAAAAGGACAGAATCCCGAATGAATTCGAATCGGTCTGTTTTTTTGCAGACCGATCTTTTTATTTCGGTCAGGAGCAGCCGAAGTGAAAGAGTGGGACGCGCGGCGAGGGAAAGCAGACTTTCTCCCGCCGCGGTTTCAGCCCGCAAAAATCTAATTTATAAACCTCAAACTTCCGGAAAGAAAGGAAAGAAATAATATGGATACTCTTTATAAGATCGTTTCAACGGTCAACACTTATCTGACGGATTATGTGCTGATCTTTCTGCTTGTCGGAACAGGCATATTTTTCACGGTCAGGACGCGATTTGTCCAGATCCGCTGTTTCGGCGAAGGTATGAAAAGCGTTTTCGGAAAGATCTCTCTGCACGGAAAGAACAGCGGCGGAGGGCTGACGTCGTTTCAGGCGCTTGCGACGGCGGTAGCCGCACAGGTCGGAACGGGAAACATCATCGGCGCGTGCGGCGCGATCTTAATCGGCGGCCCCGGCGCGATCTTCTGGATGTGGATAATCGCATTCTTCGGAATGGCGACGATCTATGCGGAAGCGGTGCTCGCGCAGGAGACGAAGGTCGTCGGAGAGGACGGAAAAGTTATCGGCGGCCCCGTTTATTATATTAAAAAGGCGTTCAACAACAAATTCGGGAAATTCCTCGCGGGATTTTTTGCGGTTGCGGTCGTTCTTGCGCTCGGCTTTATGGGAACGATGGTTCAGTCCAACTCGATAGGAAGCACGTTCCGGACCGCGTTCGGCGTCCCCTCATGGATCGTCGGACTCGTTGTCGCCGCGCTTGCGGGGATCATATTTATCGGCGGGGCAAAAAGAATTGCAACGGTTGTCGAGAAAATGATCCCGCTCATGGCGGTTCTCTTTCTTCTCGGAGGAATCGTTGTTCTTTGCTCGAGGATCAAATTCATCCCCGACACCTTTGCGCTGATCTTTAAGGAAGCGTTCGTTCCGAAGGCCGCGATAGGCGGTGCTGTCGGCGCTGCGATCAAAAAGGCTGTCAGCCAGGGCGCGAAGCGCGGACTCTTCTCGAATGAAGCGGGTATGGGTTCGACACCTCACGCACACGCGCTTGCTCAGGTCAAGAGACCGCACGAACAGGGCGTTGTTGCGATGATCGGCGTGTTTATCGACACCTTCGTTGTTCTGACGATGACCGCGCTTGTCGTTATCACGACTCTTTACACCGGAAACGGTATTCTTTCGAGCGAGATCGCACCCGCGGGAATTGACAAGACCAATATGGCGCAGATCGCGTTCGGTGAGATCTTCGGCCGCGATATAGGTCAGATTTTCGTTGCGATATGCCTTTTCTTCTTTGCGTTTTCGACAATTCTGAGTTGGAACCTTTTCGGAAGAATAAATATGACTTATCTGTTCGGAAAGAAATCCAATCTTATATATTCGATCCTCGCAATGGCGTTCATCGTCGTCGGCTCGTGTCTGTCGAACGATCTCGTTTGGGAACTGACGGATTTCTTCAACTATCTCATGGTTCTTCCGAACGTAATTGCGCTGATAGCCCTTTCGTCTTATGTCGCAAAGGAGTCGCGAAAGCCCGGAAAGGCTCTGAAAAACAAATCCGAAAAAACGGAAAAAGAGACGGTTTCCGCCGTCGAATAAAATAATGGTACATATAACCGAAAGCGTTCCTTTTCTTCGGAAGAGGAGCGCTTTTTTCCGTTTTTATATTTTAATTGAAAAAAATCGTTAAACCCTTTTCTTTTTTATATATTTGTGCTATAATATTTTATAGGATAATATGCGTATAAGAGAAACCGTTACGGAAAACAAAAAAAGTTTGAATACAGCGGTTTTCGCAAATAGAAAAGACAGAGGAAAAACAATGGAGAAATATCTCGGCGGAATTTACGACTGCGCCGTTATCGGCGGCGGACACGCGGGGATCGAGGCGTCTCTCGCCTGCGCGAGGCTCGGGCTTAAAACCGTCATGTTCACGATCAATCTCGACGCCGTCGGTAATATGCCGTGCAATCCGTCGATCGGAGGAACGGCGAAAGGACATCTTGTCCGCGAAATAGACGCGCTCGGCGGTCAGATGGCGAAAGCGGCGGATCGGGTTTTTCTCCAAAGCCGTATGCTGAACCGCGGCAAGGGTCCCGCCGTTCATTCTCTGCGGGTACAGGCGGACAGGGCGCGTTATCGCGTTTTAATGAAAAAAACGCTTGAAGAGCAGGAAAATCTTGATATTAAACAGGATGAGATAGTCCGTATCGGGACGGAAAACGGAAAGGTTTCGGAGGTCGAGACACGTCTGGGCGCCGTATATAAAGTCGGCGCGGCGATCGTTGCGACAGGGACTTTTCTCGGAGGCAGGATCTTTATCGGAGACATAAATTATGACGGGGGACCCGACGGGATGCACGCCGCGACGGAACTTCAGAAAAGTCTGCGCGATCTCGGTCTTTCTCTTCGCCGATTTAAGACGGGCACACCCGCGAGAATACATAAGAAAAGCATAGATTTTGAACGCCTTGAAGTTCAGCACGGCGACGAGCCCGTAGAACCGATGAGTTTTGAAAATGAGGACGTCGGCGGGAATACGGCGGATTGCTGGATCGCTTATACGAATGAAAAAACGCACGATATAATCAGAAAAAATCTCGAACGGTCCCCGATGTATTCGGGCGACATTGTCGGCGTCGGTCCGCGTTACTGTCCGTCGATCGAAACAAAGATCGTCCGTTTTGCTGACAAAACCCGCCATCAGCTTTTTGTTGAGCCGATGGGGACGGACACCGACGAAATGTATCTCGGAGGAATGTCTTCATCTCTTCCCGAGGATGTTCAGACAGAGATGATACACTCCGTAAAGGGGCTTGAAAACGCGAAAATAATGCGGACGGCGTATGCGATCGAATACGACTGCGTCGATCCGACGGAACTTCTGCCGACGCTCGAAACGAAAAAGGTTGGAGGGCTTTACGGCGCGGGACAGTTCAACGGAACGTCGGGCTACGAGGAAGCCGCCGCTCAGGGGCTTGTCGCGGGCATAAATGCGTCGATGAAACTGCTCGGAAAGGAACAGATCGTTTTCGACCGCGCAAATTCTTATATCGGCGTTATGATCGACGACCTTGTTACAAAGGGAACGGAAGAGCCTTATCGAATAATGACCTCGCGCTCGGAATACAGGCTTCTTCTCAGACAGGACAACGCCGATGAGCGCCTGACCCCGATCGGATACCGCGTCGGTCTGATCTCGGAAGAAAGATATGCGGCTTTTCTCGAAAAAGAAGATCGTATCGAAAAAGAGATTGCGCGTTGCGAAAAAACATTTATCCCGCCGAACGATGCGCTTAAAAAGATAGTCGAGGAGCGCGGAACGCCGCTTCCCGCGACCGGAATAACGCTTGCGGAACTGATAAAAAGACCCGAACTCGATTATGCCTGTCTGGAACCCGTTGACAGAGAAAGACCCGCTCTTTCCCGAAGGGAAAAGCAGGAAGTTGAGATAAAAATAAAATACGACGGATATATTCGCCGCGAAAAGGCTCAGGCGGAACAGTATGCGCGGCTTGAAAGAAAAAAGATCCCCGACGATGCGGATTATTCGCTTATAAAAGGACTGCGCATCGAGGCGGCACAGAAACTTTCGGAGGCGCGTCCGTCATCGATCGGTCAGGCGAGCCGTCTTTCGGGAGTTAATCCTGCCGATATTTCTGTTCTTCTGATTTATTTCGGAATGGTTTGATAAATTTGATCGGAGATGTTTTAACAATGGATCTTACGGGAATAAAGAGGGTTTATTTCATCGGTATCGGAGGCTCCTCGATGTCGAGCCTTGCGGAAATACTCATCGGAAGAGGATATACGGTCGCAGGTTCCGATATGCAGGAATCCGCAACCGTCGATCATCTGCGCTCTTTCGGCGCGGACGTGACGGTCGGACAGAAAGCGGAGAATGTCGAGAGGTTCGCTCCCGACGCGGTCATAAAGACCGACGCGATAATGGACACAAATCCCGAACTTATTTATTCAAAGGAGCATAATATCCCCGTATACCGCCGCGCGGAACTTCTCGGATACATAATCGACGGATACGAGGACGCCATAGGCGTTGCGGGAACGCACGGAAAAACGACGACCACTTCGATGATAACGTCGATCTTTCTTTCCTCGGAAAGAGACGCTTCTTCGATCATCGGCGGTCACATGAAGCGCATAGACAGTTCTTACCTGGTCGGCAAGACGAAAGAAATGTGCATTTTCGAGAGTTGCGAGTTCAAAAGTTCATTTCTTCATTTCCGTCCGAGAATATCCGTCATTCTCAATATAAAAGAAGACCACATGGAGTATTTCAAGACGCTTGAAAATCTGATAAATACTTTCAAAAAATATCTTCTCAACACCCGTGAGGGCGGAACGGTCGTTGCCAATGCGGAGGACGAAAACAGCCGTGTCATGCTCGAAGGATATTCGGGAAATGTCGTTTATTTCGGTTTGGAAAAGGGCGACTTTACGGCAAAGAACATAACGCTTACGCACGGACTGCCTTCGTTTGATATGATTTACCGCGGCGAGTTTTTCGCGCATATAGATCTGTCCGTTCCCGGCAGACACAATGTTTACAACGCGCTTGCCGCCGCCGCGGCCTGTTACACCGCGGGTATAGACGCGGACGGGATCGCTCGCGGGCTTCACGACTATAACGGAACGGGAAGGCGATTTGAGTATCATTGCAAGATCAACGGAGCGATAATCGCCGACGATTACGCTCATCATCCCGACGCATACCGCGTGACTTTTGCGACGGCACGCGATCTCGGGTTCAAGCGTATAATCGCCATTCATCAGCCGCATACTTATTCGAGAACCAAAATGCTGATGGACGATTTTGTCGATGTGCTTTCGACCGTTGACAAGGTTCTTATCCCTCCCATATACGCCGCGAGGGAGACAAACGACGATTACCATATCTACGCGGAGGATGTCGTCGCACGTCTGAAAAACGCGGAATATATGCCCGATTTCAACGCAATTGCGGATCGCGTAAAGGAGCTCGCTCAGCCGGGAGATCTTTTCATAACTCTCGGATGCGGAGATATATACAAGGCGGCTGAACTTATAACGAAAAAATACGGCGAGGAAAAATTCTGATGGGGAAAGACAGATGCATTCCCGATACGGTGCTTGACAAGTCCTTTTATCCCGAAAGCATTCCTCCCGAGATCACCGACGACGATATAGGAAAAGCGGTCTTTCCCGGGATAAAAGATAACGGAAAGAAAGCCGACGCGATCATTTGTCTCGGATGTCCCTCCGCGAACAAGGTCAGAGTTCCCCATGCGGTCAAACTGTTTTTTGACGGACGGGCCGAGAGGATCGTTATGTCGGGCGGTGTTTTCCGCGACGGAGAATGCGAAGCGGACAGAATGAAAGAACAGGCTCTTCTTCTCGGAGTTCCCGAGGACGCGATTTTGCTTGACAGGCTCTCTCTGACGACCGCAGACAATATGCTCGGCTCTCTGCTTGAACTTTCACGCACGGTCGGGCTCAAAGATATTCATTCCGTTATTATCGTGACGGCGGATTTTCATATGCCGCGTGCGCTTCTGCTCGCCGAAAAATTCATTCCCGATTTTATCGAGGTCATCCCTTCTCCCGCAAAAAGCCCGACAGACGAAAAAACATGGGTCGGCAGCGAACTTGAACAGACCGTTCGCGGAGAGTTCCGGGGAATGTATTATTGCTCCGATATAAAGGGCGGCTACGGCTGGTGGAGCGTTGACCGCGTTTTCGGACGCGAAAAGAAAGAGAAAAAGAGAGGAAATGCGTGATATGAGAACGGGTATCGGCTACGATTCTCACCGCTTTGCGGAAAACAGAGGGCTCGTCATCGGGGGCGTTACCGTTCCTTATGAAAAAGGGCTTGCCGGTCATTCCGATGCGGACGTCCTCGTCCATGCCGTCATTGACGCTCTTATGGGGGCGGCAAATCTCGGCGATATAGGAAAAGTCTTTCCGGACAACGACGGAAGATTTAAGGATATATCAAGTCTTCTGCTCCTGAAAAGAACCGCGGAAATGCTTGATTTGAAGGGCTACCGCGTCGTCAATGTCGATTCGGTCGTCGTTATGCAGGAACCGAGGATAGGAAAATTCACTCCGCAGATGGCGGAAAATATCGCCTCTGCTCTCGGGATAGAAAGTTCCCGGGTCTGCGTCAAGGGCAAGACCGACGAAGGACTGGGCTTTGTCGGCCGCGTCGAAGGAGTTAAGGCGTTCGCTTCCGTTCTGATCGAAGAGAGCGGCGAATAAAATGTACATTAAAAACAGCTCTTTGCGAGGTCATCGCTCAGAGCTTTTTTGTGTTTGATTTGAGTTAAAAACATATTATCGGAATTAATTAAGTGGCGGGAAGAAGACGTCGATATGTTATCCGGAGCGACAAGAATTCAAAAAACCTCCCTGCACGGAAAATACGGCTTGGAAACCGCGTTTTCGTCATGCAAGGAGGCTTTTTTCAGATAAAATGTTATTTCTTTTTCTTTGCCGTGTTTTCGGCAAGCACGGTTGCCGCCGCCATATCGATTTTTTTCTTATCCTCTTTGTAAGAAATTTTGAGGAAAAGAGGCGTAAGCAAACTTGAAACGACGATCAGAAGAAGTATAAACGGCATTATATCCGAATGAATAAGCCCGGAATCAACACCCTTTTGCGCGCATACGAGCGCGACCTCGGCGCGCGCCATCATTCCGATGCCGACACGGAAAGCGTCTTTTTTGTCATATTTGCAGAGCAACGCCGTGCCTCCGCATCCGATGACTTTTCCGAGCATGGCGATGACCACGAACGCGAGCCCGAAGATGAGCATGTTCATGTCGGGAAGGCGGAACTTGTTTGCGATCGCGATATTTGCGAAGAAAACGGGCGTGAACATCATATATCCCATGATCTCGGAGCGGCGTTCGATGTAGTTCGCTTCGGGATTTGAGGAAAGCACCATGCCCGCGACAAAGGCTCCCGTTATATCCGCGACCCCGAAAAACGCTTCCGCCGCGTATGCGAAAAAGAAGCAGAGCGCGACGCTCATAACGGGAAGCAGACGGTGGTGCGGATATTTTCTTTCAACTATTGCGAAAAGTTTGCGCGCCGCCCAACCGACGAGTACCGCGGCGACGAAGAAAAGAACGGTTTTCAGCAAAACTATCCACGGATTTTCCGTCTGTCCGCCTTCCTTGCCGCTCATGCCGATAACGACGGAAAGAACAATGATCCCGACAATGTCGTCGAGGATCGCCGCGGTTACGACGGTCGAACCGATCTTTGAGTTCAGTTTTCCGAGTTCCTGCAAGGTCGCGACGGTCACGCTGACGGATGTCGCGGTCATTATGACGCCGTAAAAAAGATTTGTGAAGAACTGATCGTGGGATAACCCTGTCAGCGCGCCGTTTCTTATCAGACACGCCGTGACAAAGCCCATGATCATCGGAACAAAAACTCCCGCGAGAGTTATTGCCGTTGCGGGAAGTCCGACCGATCTGATCTGTCTGATGTTTATGTCAAGCCCTGCGTTGAACATTATCAGAACGACGCCTATCTTCGCAAAAAATCCGAGGCCGACCATCGCGGGGCTTCCGTCCGTGAGAAAAGTCTGCCCCGGGATATATTCAACGACGCTGACGAGTATTCCCGCCACTATAAGCCCGATGACCTGCGGGATCCCGAGCCGCACGCATATCTTTCCGAAAATCTTTGATATGACAAGGATCGCCGCCAGCGGCAAAAGGACCTGAAAGTATTCCATATTTCCGTTCCTCTTTTTCAGAGCCGAGAGAAGTTCCCTTCCCTCGGCTTTTTGAAAGTTTATTCGTTTTCGGTAACTGCCGGCGCTTCAGAGAAAACGTAATTGAGTCTTCCCATCGGCGCGGCGTCTCCGTTCTTATAAAAATCAGAGATGCTCAGCGTTCCCGTTTCGGGATCGTTGCAGTTGTCCGTCCATTTGAAGCGGAGATCGACGAGTTGTCTGCCGTAATATTCGGGAGAATTGATCGCTTCTCTCGAAACGGAGATCATGATCTCGTTTCCTTCGCATTTGATCTCGCAGTCTCCGATCTCTCTCCATTTCCATTCGCCGAGACCGTCCGCCGCCTTCAAAACCGCCTTGTTTTCCGAAGTGATCTCGATCGCGAAATCGTATCCTTCCCAATTCAGTTTCGAGCCGTTTCCGCTGTCGAGGAACAGCATCATCGGGTTTCCGCCGTCAAACGTTATATCCTCTGCGGTCTTTGCGTAAAAATACACATTGTTCTCGTCGCGGCACGTTTTCAAAGAGACGAAATCGTTTCTGCCGGTATAGTTTTCGAGGTAATTTCCCGTCCCCCAGCCGTCGTTGAACCTGATCGCCGTGTCATTCTGATAATCCGTATATACGGCAGTTATTCCGTCGCTGTTCCACTGCGAAAAACTGCCGTTGATGTCGACGGTCGTCATGTCTCCGACATATACTCTGTTCGCGGTTCCCTTGAATTTACGGATGTTGTCGATCAGCTGCATGTAATAATTGTCGCCGAAGCCGCCTTCCATCGGTTCGACATCGCGGCTGTTGTTGATGTCCGCCATGTCAACGAACGAGACGGGGCAGCTCTGGCTCGGATTCTGCCTGAACGCGACCCATTCATTCCAGCCTGTTACGAAAACAGACTGAATGCTGTCGATGTTCTCTTCCGCAAGAGCGAATGCCCACTGATCGGCAAAGTTGTAGCCGTAAAGATATGCGTCATCGTCAGTAACATTGTGCCCTTTCAGGGGTTCGAACAGATCGAATATGTCGTCGCATTTGAAAGAGCGTGTCCTGTTCACGAGATCGGGATCATTATACCAGCTTGCGGAGAAGCAGACGGAAGGATAGTGCTGCGCCGCAGAAACGCTGACAACACCCTGCCCCCGTTTTCCGCAGATCGCGGAATAGGAATAAAGGCGCGAAAATTCCATCCACGGAAATCCGTTTTTCAGATCGGGATTTCCGACATCGTTCGGCCAGACATAGGTTCTGATCGTGAAATAATCTGTGATCGCGCTCCAATTCTTTTTTGTCGCGGCAGATGCGCCCGCCTCACATACCGAAGAACCTATGATGAGAGGCTTGTTGTTCCCGTCGTAAGGCCATTTGTACCAAAGCTCGTCCAGTCTCGGGAAACGCGCTTTAAGCGTGGAGTTGTTATAGAACGCCGTATATATCTGATACATGGTGTTCGAGCAGTCCGAATGCGTGTAGAACGCGAGTTTCGGAACGTCATATCCCTGTTCGAGATATTCGTACCAGACAGAGATGAGCGTCGTCACGTTCTGTCTGAATATAGAGCCGTTCGTAGTGTCGAAAACTATGTAATCCACTCCCGCGTCGGTCAGCATCTGGCAATGTTTCCGATATACCCATTCGTCTGTCGAAATATAGTAATCGAAAAGGGGCTTGCCCCAATACGCCTGTCTGCCGACCTGCGCTCCTCCGAGCGATTCCCAGATCTCCGATGTCAGGAAGGTTCCTTCGGGATACTGTTCCCTGAATTTCTGAATGGTGACGGAATTGTCATACGGGCCGTAAGTGTTCGCTCCGTTGTTGCCCGCAGGATCCGTTCCCGCCCAAAGGAAGTAGAAGATCCCGACGCTTTTGTCGTCAGCCGTCGCGACCGCGTTTTCCGTCAGAACTCTGCCGAGATCGTCGGTTCCTGCATAAAGTCCGTCGACTTCGGCGTAAGGTCCGTTATATTTCTCGACGACGGTTGTGTTGTGGTTGTTGACCGTGCAACCCGAAACAACGGAGACTGCAACGGCGAAAATGAGAAGTAAAAGCAACGCTGTTCTCTTCATTTGGACCCTCCCGGAAATCCTTTTTCAAATCATGATTGCTCATCGAGCGTCAGCGAAAAACTCCCGAGAAATTCGTCTGTGAACACCCGAACGCTTTTAAGTTGTATGTTATCGAGTTTTTCCCGAATTGACTTTGCCGCGCCTTCAAATTCACGGTTGCCCGCTTTCAGTTCTTCGACGCATTTGATATACGCGCTTATCGTATCCGCCGCTTTTACGAATTTGTATTCGGGCCGGTCCTCTCCCGAAAGAAGATCCGAGTATTCCCTCCGCAGATCCTCCGGAAGTTTTTCGACCAGAAGCGCGTTCGCATCTTTTTCGATCTCTTTGTAGACGCTTCGGATACCGTCATTGTAATATTTGACCGGCGTCGGCATATCTCCCGTTATGATCTCGGACGCGTCGTGGAAAAGCGCGATGACCGCCGCTCTGTCCGGATCGACATCCGCGCCGAACCGTTCTTTTTCGATCAGCGCGAGCGCGTGAGCGAGAACCGCGACCTGAAAAGAATGCTCCTGCAGGTTTTCTCTTTCCGTGTTCCGCATCAGCCCCCAGCGGTTGATATACTTCATTCTGTTGATAACGGCGTAAAAATGATACATTTTCTTTTTATATGTTTCCTTTTTTATATCTTTCAAGAAGATCCGAGATCTTTTTGTGAGGATCGAGAAGCGTGGTTATCGACTGATTTCTGTGAAGCGCAAGCACGAAATACGCGATATATTTCGCCATCTCGACCTGAATATACCAGTCTTTTTCAAGCAATTCGGGCATTCTGTAAGTCAGATTTGTCGACAGAACGCCTGTTATGAGCCCGCTGTCCACCGCTTTCTGGAACTTGTCCAATCCTTCGGTGAAAAGACCGTAAGTCGCGAACATAAATATTCTGTTCGCACCTTCGTTTTTCAGGTCTTCCGCAAGGCGGAGCATCGAATCTCCCGAGGCGATGATGTCGTCCGCAACGAGAATATCCTTGCCTTTTACCGACGCGCCGAGATATTCGTGCGCGACGATCGGATTTCTTCCGTTCACGATAACGGAAAAGTCTCTTCTCTTGTAGAACATTCCGAGATCCACGCCCATAACGGAAGCGTAGTACATATTTCTGTTGATCGCTCCCTCGTCGGGGCTGACGACCATTAGATGATCTTTGTCGATCCGCAGATCCTTGACTTTTCTCAAAAGCGCTTTGAGAACCTGATAATACGGCATGACATTGTCGAAGCCCATAAGGGGAACCGCGTTCTGAACGCGCGGGTCATGCGCGTCGAAAGTGATGATGTTCTCGACTCCCATCGCTTCGAGTTCCTGAAGCGCTATCGCGCAGTCAAGAGATTCGCGGGAAGAGCGTTTGTGCTGTCTTCCGCCGTAGAGGATGGGCATGATGACGTTTATACGGGAGGCTTTGCCGCCGACTGCGGAAATTATGCGTTTAAGATCCTGAAAGTGATCGTCCGGAGACATCGGAACGCTTCTGCCGAACATATTGTATTCGCAACTGTAATTGCCGACATCCGTCACGATGAAAAGATCGTCTCCCCTGACCGTTTCGGAAAGAGTTCCTTTTCCGTCACCCGATGCGAAACGCGGACATTTTGCGGAGATCAGAAGCGATCTTTTCGCGTCTGGCTCGTCCTCGATGCCGGGATTTGCCTCGTAATACCATTTCATCAGATGATCGTTGATCTTGTTGCTGAGTTCGACGGTTCCCACCGTCGGAACTATCCCGATCGGAAATTCATCGTCCTTCAGTTTCAGCATTGTTGCGGCTTTTGACTCCATAAAAAATACCATCCTCCGTATAAGCTTGCGGCTTTCTTCTATATGTATTCATTATAGTATATATATCTGAAAAAATCAAGGCAGTTTGGAAAAAAATCGCTTATTGTATTGAAATGTCCGAATTTGTGTGCTACAATAAATCCAAAATGGGCAATTTACTTGAAAGCGGTGGAATATTTTGGACAATTCAAACAAAAAAGAAGGGAGAAATCCGGGCTCAAAAATGAGAAAAGGCTCCCGTCGGATTAAATATCCGTGCCCCGTTTACCTGACGGTGATCGCGGATGTTCTTCTTGCCTGCTTTATCCTCCTTCTTTTTGCGTATATACATCACGGAAGGGCTTATCTGAATGACGAAAAAGTGGGCGGCGGCTCGCAGATCATCGATATTTCGGAAAAGCCGAAGGAATTGCAGCTGACGCTGACGGCGCCCGCCGCGAATGTCGGCGAAACGGTCAAAGCCGAACTTTCCGTTGTCGCGCCCGGAAAAATACAGAAAACGACGATCGTTTTCTCTTACGACTCTCAAAAACTCAGCCCCGACGGCTCTTACGCTCCCGGTGACGGACTTGCTTCCGACGCCGTTTTCGAGTTCATCGACTCCGAGGACGCGGATGGAATGAAAACCGTGACGCTTGTTGCGGAAGCGGGCGCTTCCGGTTCCGTTTTTGCGTATAAAGGAACCGTTTTCACGATGAATTTCAAAGTCAGGGCACCGCTTCAGGGCGTAACTCCCGTCACGATCGATGTCACGGATGGTGCAACGCTGAAAGACGACGGAAAAGCGCCGACAATGAAGATCGTCAACAACAACGGGGACAAAACAACGACTGTTGACGGCGATTTCAGCGTCATTTTCAATGACAAATTCACCGACGGAGAACCCGTTCAGACGGAAAATTCGTATATGGGAAAAAGTGTCAGCGTAACATGGCAACGCTATGAGGACAAGTCAACGGGAAATTTCGTCGTTTACTATGTCGCCGACATATATGTCAGAAGCACCGATTATCTGAAAACCGCCAGATCTGCGGGCTTTTCCGATTATGTTGAGAATATGGCGAAGGAAAACAACGCGATCATCGCGATAAACGGCGACTATTTCGGAGCAAGAAGTCAGGGAACGGTCGTCAGAGAGGGTCAGCTGATACGCGAAAGCGATTTCAAAGATGTGCTTGTCCTTTTCAAAAACGGTGTTATGAAGACGTATTCAAACTCCGAGTTTGATCTCGAAAGCGTGATCTCCGCCGCCGAAAGCGGAGGAACATCCGTTCTCGATATATGGTCCTTCGGTCCCGCATTGCTTGACGGCGAAGGAAAGGCAAAAACCGAGTTTGACAGTTCCGTAACTCCCGCGAACCCGCGCTCTGCGATCGGCTATTACGAGCCCGGACATTATTGCTTCGTTGCAGTCAACGGCAGAGGCGAAGAGAACAGCGCCGGTCTGAAAATGGCTGATCTTTCAAAGCTTTTTGAAGACCTCGGCTGTACCGTTGCCTACAATCTCGACGGCGGAAAATCGTCCGTCATGGTCTGGGATCTCGGAAGCAAAGACATAAACACTCCGTATGACGGAGGTCGCTCGGTCAGCGACATCATTTATATTCCGAAAGATTGAGGTGAAGGGTCATGAAAAATATCGTAAGATATATCAAAGCGGTCGTTCCTCATATTTCGATCGGCTTTTCGGTCGCCTTCATCGTGATACTTGTCATCGATATGTTTATAAACGACGCGATGGGCTTTATCAACACAGATGTTTTCAAATGGATGTGTCTGATCAACTGCGTGACAACGGTCGTTTCCTGTTCTTTCCTGATCGCGAGAAACCGCAGGGACGCCCGCCGCAGAGCCGAAAAGGAAAGAAACAGAGCGCGCGAACTGTAACCGTCCCGCTGTTTTCCCGCGAAAGAGGACTCCCGTTTTTCGGTTTTGCAGAAAGCCTGCGAATAATAAAAATCCCGACAAATCGGAAGAAAACATCCGATTTGTCGGGATTTGTTAAAATGTATTTTTGTTATTCTTTGTTTTCCGAACGGCGGCGAAGGATTTCGAAAGAGATCGCCGCCGCCGCGCCCGCCGCGGAAAGAGAGTTGCGGAAAGCGTTTCCGTAAGGGATGAATATCTTTTTGTCAGCCTCGTCGTAAACGGGCTTTGAGAGCCCTCTGTAAGAGCCTCCGATCGCAAGAACGAGAGGACCTCTCAGATCTGCGGAATACATATTCACCGCGTCTTTTCTGTCAGCCGCAACGACCGAAAGCCCTCGACTTTTCGCTTCTTTCAGAAAAGGAACAAAATCATCCGTCGCCGCCGCATTGATAAATTCCGACGCGCCCGCGGAGGCTCTTGCGACGACTGTGTCCGCGCTCATCCAATTCCGTCTCGGAACGATCAGCCCCGTTGCTCCCGCCGCGTAAACGCTCCTGATTATGTCTCCGAAATTATACGGGTCTTCGATCCCTTCAAGCAGGACTATGAACGGATCTTCGCATTCAAACAGCGTTTCGGGTTCGGCATATCTTCTTTCTCCGACAACGGCGCATATCCCTCCGTGAGTTGAGCCTCTCGTCATTTCCGAGATCTTCTCTGCTGTTGTCCGAACGCATTCTATGCCTTTTTCTCTCGCCTTTCGGCAAATGTATCCGAAATCGCGGGAGACCTTTTTTTCATCCGTATAAATGCGGAAAACATCGCGGTTGCCCGCTTCCGTCGCCGCTTTGACGCTGATCGCGCCTTCAAGGATCGTTTCGTTTTGCATATCAAAGCCTTTCGAAAAGGAAAATATCCGACGAAGACACCTGCTGTCTCCGTCGGATATTATATCAAAATGCGCGGTTTTTGTCAACGGCTTTACCGAACCTCTTCGGGGAGCGAATATTTTTTGCGAAACGCCTCATAATCCGATATGTATCCCGGGCTGTTCTGCATTTCGGCTCTTTGCGTTTCATGCATATTCATGCTGTGGTTAGCCGCGTTTATGATGCCGTCGGCGATGTTTGAACAGTGATCGGAAACCCTTTCAAGATCCGTAAGTATATCCGCCCAGACAAAGCCCACGGTCGTATTGCAATTTCCTTTTTGTATGCGGAGGATATGGTTCGTTCTGAGTTTTTCTTTCAGCCCGTCGATGATCTGTTCGAGCGGTTCGATGTGCTCCGCCGCCGCAGGATCGTCTTTGATAAACGCGGAATACATTCTTTCAAGCACCTCGGTGACTGCATTCAACAGCACGTTCAGCTCGTTTTTCGCCTCATCGGAAAATTCCGCCTGCTTGTCTCTCATTTCCTCCGCGGCTTCGAGAATATTGACCGCGTGATCCGCTATTCTTTCGAGATCGCCGATATCTTTGAGCAATTTCGCGGATTCGATCGTTGACCCGTCGCCCGTCTGAGCGGCGCTCAGTTCCACGAGATATTCGCTGAGCATATCTTCGTAACGGTCTGTTTTTTCTTCGTTTTTACGTATTTTCTCCGCAAGTTTGGGTGAATATCCGCTCAGGCACGTCATGCTGTCTTTCATCGCTTCAACGGCAAGAGAAGCCATTTTCGCCGCGGTCATGCGGCAATGCTCGATCGCGAGCGCGGGAGTGATGAAAAGCCTTTTATCCAATTCTTCGGGCTTCTCTTCTTTTGTCGAGGGAAGTATCTTTCTCGCAATTTTTTCAAGCATTCCCGAAAACGGAAGAATGAGCATCGTGCTGATGAGTTTGAACGCCGTGTTGACGACCGCAATCGAAAGTTCCGACGCCTCGGATGAAAGCAGAGACGATCCCAACGGATCGAGGAATGCATATTTCGCGATGCAGAAAAGCGTCATGCAGAATGCCGTCCCTATTACGTTGAATGTAAGGTGGATGACCGCGGCTCTTTTCGCTTCTCTCTTTGCGCCGAAAGATGATATGAGCGCGGTGATGCACGTTCCTATCCCGTCGCCCATGACGATCGGAACGGAAGCTCCGACCGAGACTTGTCCCGTTGTCGCCAATGCCTGCAATATTCCGACCGAGGCGGAACTCGATTGAATGATGCAGGTCAGCGCCGCTCCGACGAGGATCCCGAGAAACGGATTTTCAAACGCCGTGAAAAGAGAACGGAAACCTTCGAGTTCGGAAAGCCCCTCAACGGCTCCCGACATCGTTTCCATGCCGAACATGAGCGTTGCAAACCCGAGAAAGATCGTTCCCGTGTCCTTTGTTTTTGTCTTTTTCGACGACATGAGAAGGATGACGCCCAAAAGCGCGAGTACGGGAACGAAGGATGAGGGCTTGAGCAGGCTTATCCAGATATTGTCGCCGCTTATTCCCGTCAGGCTCAGGATCCAGCCCGTGACGGTCGTTCCTATATTTGCGCCGATAATGACATTCGTCGCTTGCTTCAACGTCATTATCCCTGAGTTGACAAAGCCGACGACCATGACCGTCGTCGCCGACGAACTCTGAATGATCGCCGTGATCCCGAGACCGGTCAGAAAGCCCTTGAACTTGTTGTCCGTCATTTTCGCGAGCAGCGGGCGAAGACTGTTTCCCGCCCTGCGTTCGAGAGCCTGTCCCATAACGTTCATTCCGAAAAGGAAAAGACAGAGACCCCCGAGAAGGGTCAGCAGATCAAAAAGGCTGAACGGCGACCCCGAATTGAAAAAATCCATACTACGAAACCTTTCTCTTTTTCTTCATATTATATTGTAAAGCAGAAATGTCAAATCCAATATACGGGTTTTGTAAAATCCGTGTAAAGTGTACGCCGTTTTCCTTTGTTCGGAAAATCTGCAAAGAAAACCCGATCTCCTTTTTCCGAAGATCGGGTCGGTTTTTATGAGTTATCGCACGCGCTTTTCGGGAATAAAACGGCTATTTCGGTTCCTTTTCCCGGCTCGCTTTTGAGCGTAATTTTCGCGCCGTGCAGTTTTGCGGCGTGCTTGACGATCGACAGCCCGAGACCTGTTCCGCCGACCTCTTTCGAGTGACTTTTATCGACTCTGTAAAAACGCTCAAACACCCGTTCCTGCTGATCCTTCGGGATGCCGATGCCCGTGTCTTTTACGGAAAGCAGCACTCCGTCGGGGACGTTTGTGACGCTGACAAAGACTTTTCCGCCGCTGTGATTGTATTTGATCGCGTTGTCCGTCAGATTGTAAACGATCGCGCTCAGAAGTTGCGGTATTCCGCTCAACCCGGCTTTTTCGCCGCTGAATTCGACCGATACGTTTTCTTTTTCGGCGGCGGGCGCAAGGCTCTCGACCGCTTTTTCGGCGAGTTTGCAAAGATCGGCTTCTTCTCTTGCAAGCTCCGTCGCTCCCTCGTCGAGATTTGAAAGTCTGATAATATCTTCAACGAGCCGTATCATCCTCTGCGCTTCCGCGTATATCTTTTGGCTGAACTCCGCGGTGTCTTTTTCTTCGACCATGCCGTTTGCAAGCAGTTCGGCGTATCCGGAGATCGTATGGAGAGGCGTTTTCAGTTCGTGCGACACGTTCGCGGTGAACTCGCGTCTCATCTGCTCCGCTTTTTCTTTTTCGGTTATGTCGAAAATGAGAAGAGCGATGCCCGCCACCTTTTTTTCGGTCACTACGGGGCTTGCGTTAAATCTGAAATCTCTTCCGCCGACGGAGACGGTGATCTCCGCGTTTTCTCCCGTTCGCGCCTGCCTGAGCATTTCCTGCATTTCGGCGGATCCGTTGACGGAAAGAATATCTTTTCCGAGACACGCGTCGGTCATTCCGAGAATGTCCGATGCGGTGCGGTTCACGCTCAGGATCTCTCCCTGTTCGTTCAGAACGACAAGACCTTCGCTCATATTTGCCGTTGCCGCTTCAAACTCTTCCCTTTTCCGTTCAAGTTCCTTCGCCTGACTTTTCAGCTGTTTCTGCTGTGCGTCCATTCGTTGCAACAGCGGTGAAAGTTCCTCGTACACTTCGTTTGAAAGCGGCGCGTCGAGATCGAGTTTGTTCAGCGGGGTAACTATGTTTTTCGAAAGGCGGTATGCCAGCACAAGCGCAAGAATGACCGCGAGCAACGCGATGAAAAGCACGGGTCTGAGCATTCCGAGAAAGAGCGTGATAACAGAGTATTGCGAAACCGAAAGACGAACGATCGAGCCGTCGGAGAGTTTTTTCGCGGAATAAAGGCTTTTTTCGGTCAGCGTTTCCGAGTAACGCGCGCTTGTTCCGTACCCGCTTTCGACAGCCTCCCTGACCTCTTCTCTTTCAAGATGATTTTCCATCGAGGATACGTCGGTTCGGTTGTCGAAAAGAACTTTTCCGTCTTTGTCGATCCAGGTTATACGCAGATCTTCGGATTTAAGTCCGTCGAAATATCCGGCACCTTCGTTTTCGATGCCCTGCGCGGCAAGAACGGTCTGATTTTTTAACTGCTCTTCCTGAGATCCGGAGAAATAATCGTAGAGAACTCCCATAACGAGAGTCAGCGACGCCAGAAGCACGGCGACCGCGACGATGCAAACCGAGCGAAAGATCCTTTTCGTCATTTCTGCTCCTCCATTTTATATCCGACGCCGCGAACGGTTTCGATATAATTCCCGCATTCGCCGATTTTTGTTCTGAGCGTTCCTATATGAACGTCGACCGTGCGGCTTTCTCCGATGAAGTTTATCCCCCAGACGATCGAAAGCAAGCTGTCCCTGGAAAAGACTATTCCCGGATTTTTCATAAAAACGCGGAGAAGTTCATATTCTTTCAGCGTCAGTTGAATCTGCGTCCCGTCAACGCTGACTGTGTGCCTTTTTTCGTCAAGTTCAAGTTTGCCCATGCGAAGCAAGTCGGTTTTTTCCTTCGGCGCGGATCTGCGAAGAACGGCTTTTACGCGCGAGATCATTTCCATCATGCCGAACGGCTTCGCCAGATAATCGTCCGCACCGATATCGAGCCCGACGACCTTGTCGTATTCCGTCCCTTTCGCCGTCGCCATTATGACGGGAATGTCCTCTGTCATCGGATCGCTTTTCAGCTTTTTGAGGATCGCAAGACCGTCCTCGTCGGGGAGCATTATGTCGAGCATAATAAGCTGAGGCGACGTTTTTTCGAGTGCTTTGAACATCTCTTCTCCGGTCGCGAACCCCTCCGCTTCGTAACCGACGGCGGTCAGGGTGTATATGACCAGATCTCGAATGCTTTTATCGTCTTCCACGCAAAAGATCACCGTTCAACACTTCCTTTCCTTATTATAAATCTATAATAACCGAAATCGCGCGCTTTGTGTAGTCCCCAAATGTGAAAAAACAGTGAAGTTTCATTCAGGGCGCGCATAAATCGCTTTCGGGCATTTTGCTGACAGTATTGCTTAAAAACGGCGCGGACAGCAATGTCCGCGCCGAAGAATTATTTTCTTGTAAAAGTCGAATCGAGATCCGTCACGGTAACGCGCGAATAGTAAAGCGTGTTCAGCTCGTCTTTGAGTTTCGCGAGTTCGTCGGCGGGCAGAGTTGCGGAAACGCAGACTTTGTCCGTGAAACTTTTGTCTTCGATCTGCGCTCCGTAACGGTCGAGAACACGCAGAATGCTTTCGTGCAGATCGTAACCGTATTCGAGCAAAAACGTCGTTGCAAGTATTATTTCGGTCTTTCCCGCTTCTTCGATCGCGGTCGCCGCGGCTTTCGTGTAGGCTCTGACAAGCCCTCCCGCTCCGAGCAAAATACCTCCGAAGTAACGGGTCACGACCACGCAGACGTCCACCAGACCGTTCAGGGTTATGACTTTCAGAACGGGCATTCCCGCCGTTCCCTGCGGTTCTCCCGCGTCGCTGCAACGCTGAACGCCGTGCTTGCGCAGACTGTAAGCATAAACATTATGCGTCGCCTGACCGTGTTCGCGCGCGACAAGATCGAGTTTTTCGAGCGCCTGCTCTTCGTCCGAGACAAAAAAGGCGTGACCTATGAACACCGATTTTTTTTCGGTGAACTCGATCTTAACATCCTTTTTGATCGTCAGAAAACTCATATCAGGCTCCGAAAAAATAACAGAAATGCAATTTCCCGTCGGAGAAAAAACATTTCTGTCGTTTTCATTTTACGCCGGCGGAAATCAGTCGGCAGCTCTCTGAACCTTGCCGGAACGAAGACACTTCGTGCAAACGTTAACGTGCTTGACAGAGCCGTCAACAACAGCCTTTATGCGTCTGACATTCGATTTCCACATTTTATTCGAGCGTCTGTGGGAGTGGGAAACTTTGATCCCGAAGCTGACGCCTTTTCCGCAAACATCACACTTTGCCATGTTCAAAACACCTCCATCAAGTATTACACTGGACTATCATTATAGCAAATCAAACCGAAAAAATCAAGGGTTTTTCCCGATTAAACAAAAAATTCACAATTAGCGGCGAAAAAACACCGAAAGAGTTTCTTTCATTTTTTCATGTCGCGTATTTTTTTTACAAAAAAATGAGAATAAAATGCGGATAAATGGTTGACACGGGGAATTATGAATGATATAATAAGCAAGACCGTGAAAAAAGACAGTTTTTGCGGAGAGTATATAAAAAAACGGAGGAAATGTCATGTTTTGTAAGAATTGCGGAGCACAACTTTCTGAAGGCGCGGCTTTTTGCCCGAATTGCGGAACGGCGGTCGTGAAAGAGGTCGCCGAACCTGTTTATCAGCAACCCGCTGAACCGCAACAACCTGTTTATAGTCAGCCTGCCGAACCGCAGCAGCCGGTTTATCAGCAGCCGGTTTATCAGCAGCCCGTGTATCAGCCCGTCGTTAACGGCGCACCCCGTTCGAATCCCGGAAAGGGAATGGGGATCGCGGCTCTCATCATGGGAATTGTCAGCTGCTGCTTCTTCTGGATCCCGTATTTCAATATTATATGCCTGATGATGAGCATTGCGGGTCTGATCCTTTCCATCATCGGCTTGAAGAAATCAAAAAGTGCGGGAGCTTCTGTCGGAGTTTCTGTTGCGGGGCTTGTCCTTTCGATCGTCGGCTTGGTTCTTTCTTCGATATCCTGCCTGGTCGTTCTCGGACTTCTTGCCGAGGCAAGCAGTCCCAGTTACAGATATTATTATTGATCGAAAACAGAAGATCGGCGCGGAGAATTATCTCCGCGCCTGTTTTTTTTGCGGGAAGCCCTTTGTTTTCGGGAACGGAGAGTATATTTTTCCCCCCGAGTGAAAATCAACAGCCGCATTTGCCGATAATAAAAAAAGTTCAAAAAAACCTGTTGACAAATCTCGGTTCCTATGATATAATAGTCAAGCGATAACGAAATCGCGGGCACATCGGTTTGTTTAAGAACGGGAGTTTAGCTCAGCTGGGAGAGCATCTGTCTTACAAACAGAGGGTCACAGGTTCGAGCCCTGTAACTCCCACCACTTTCTTAAACACCGCGCCGAACGGTTCGGTCGCATTATATACGGCTTCGTAGTTCAGTTGGTTAGAACGCCGCCCTGTCACGGCGGAGGTCGTGGGTTCGAGTCCCATCGGAGTCGCCATGGTTTGCCTCTGTAGCTCAGTTGGTAGAGCAGGGGACTGAAAATCCCCGTGTCGTTGGTTCGATTCCGACCGGAGGCACCATTTATGCGGTATTAGCTCATCTGGTAGAGCGCAACCTTGCCAAGGTTGAGGTAGCGGGTTCGAGCCCCGTATACCGCTCCATTAAAAAAAAGAATGAACCCCGCGTTCATTTTTTTTATATATAAAGCATACATTTTTTTGTATGCGAGATAAGGCGCCATAGCCAAGCGGTAAGGCAGAGGTCTGCAAAACCTTTATCCCCGGTCCGATTCCGGGTGGCGCCTCCAAGTGTTCCGGTCTTAAAAGATGCCGGTCGAAAAACCCGAGATTTTCTCGGGTTTTCTTCGTTTTTCGCCGTTTTCCTCACTTTTTCAAAATTCGGATTTTAGTGCAAACAAAAAGATGCCAAACGCCGATTTCGACCTACTGCACGGAATCGGACTGGTGGAACGCTATTTCAGGGCGGTTTTCAGAGAGTTTTTCTCTTAAGAAAACCGCCCTTTTTTCGTTTTTCGCAAAAAAACATTGTTAAATTTCTGTGTCTGAGAAAGGAGGTGCTTCGGATCGCCTACATATATAAAAAAGAAGACTGCGACTGCCGCTACTGCCTGTATTATTCCAAAGGAAAATGCAAACTGCAGTGGTGCTGTTGCTATCAGGACAAAGTACGCACGGGGTCTCCCTTTACCTCAAACATGAAAATAATAATAAAACGCAGAAAGGAGCAACATGATCAACTTAAAAATCAAAACTAATGGTACTGTTCGAAACCTCACCCTCCCTTATCCCGGCCAATCCATTCCCGACATTATCGAAAAGGATTCAGTTGTAACTGTATCTGAGGTCTCTGAACCGGAGTCACTCAAATACATGGAAGGACACGAATGGAACATCGACCTTGCCAAGCGTGCTAAATTACTTAATCCACATCCAACACATTACAAATACCCTATTGACAAACCGCAGAAACAGCGCTATAATAGTTATCGATATACATTATGCGATATATATTACAAACTATTGAAAAAACGGAAGGATGACAAATATGGCTCCGAAGAACAAATTTACAAGGGAAGAAATGGTGGCTGCGGCGGTTCGGGTGGTGCAAAAAATGGGCGCTGCGGCTTTAACTGCAAAATCCCTGGCGGAAGAACTGGGCACCTCGACTCAGCCGGTCTTTACCTGCTTCGGTACGATGGATACGGCAAAAGCGGAGGTATATGACGCGGCGGAGCAGGTGTTTGATGAATATCTGACAGAAGGACTGAAGCAGGAGATTCCGTTTTTTGGCATTGGAACGCAATATATCCGTTTTGCCAGAGAAGAGCCAGAGCTGTACCGTCTGCTGTTTTTGATGCGGTCGGACGATAGGGGGAGTGACGCCTTTGCTGCCATGCGGCATATGCAGGAACTTGTCCGCCCCTCGCTAATAGATATTTATTATATCGGCGAACATGAGGCGGATCGCTATTTCCGCGACCTCTGGCTGGTGGTTCACAGCCTCGCTACGTTGATCGTAACCGGCGACTGCCCCTATTCCGACAGGGAGATCGGGCAGATCCTGACCGGCTTCAGCGTCAGCATTTTCAAGGCAATTAAAGAGATTCCGGGCTTTACGGAGGGGACATTTGACCGGGACGCCACCTTTCGGAGCTTGATACAAGGGAAATGAGCCGTGATTGTGCAGGAGGAACGCTTAATGAAACAAGCCATCGAGATAAAATGGGTGTCCTGTTCTGTCTGCGGCTGAAACACCCGGAAAAAGGTGCGGTCAAATACGCTTCTGCGTTATTGTTTTGTATTCGGCAATAGCGAATCAATTTGTGGCTGAAAAAGCGGGGCTGTGAGGGGTTTACGTCATTGTGAGGAAATGACAAAGGGAGGAATCTGAATAAAAAATGAAAAGAAGAACAAAAAAGGTTCTTCTGATTGCCGCAGCCACGGTCTGCTGCGTGAGCACTGCTCTCATCGGCATGATGCTCTACGGAAAACATCAGATGAACAAAATACCGGGGCTTGCCTTTGAGGAAGCTCTGGCGTATACCACGAAGGACACCCCCGAGGCTACGATCACAGTGGGCATTATCAAGGGCGGGGAGAGTTGGTACACGGTATACGGCAAGGACGGGAAAATATTGCCGGAGGAACTTCACACCTATGAAATCGGCTCCCTGACCAAGACCTTTACCGCCGCGCTGGTAAACAAGGCGGTCACAGAGGGAGAAATCAGCCTGAGCGACACGATAGATCAGTATCTATCGCTCCCCGAGGGCAAGAAATATCCGACGATCAGGGAACTGCTGACCCACACCTCGGGTTATAAGGGCTATTATTTTGAAAGCCCGATGATCGGGAACTTCTTTCAGGGACGTAATGACTTTTATGGCATCACGAAAGAGATGGTACTGGATAAGACGGGCGAACTGAACATGGTGAAAGAAGAATACGGCTTTACCTATTCGAACTACGGATATGCGGTCTTGGGCTTGGTGCTGGAAGCGGTATACGATACCGACTACACATCGCTGCTGAATAACTTTGCTCAAAATGAGTTGGGGCTAAGCGATACGAAAATCTCAGACGGGAGCGGCGACCTGGGAAACAATTGGGATTGGAAATCGGACGATGCCTATCTGTCGGCGGGGGCGGTCACATCAAATATAACGGATATGCTTGCCTACGCGCGGATACAGCTTGAGGACAATCCCATTTTTTCTGAATGCCATAAGAGCCTCGCCGTGATCAACGCTTCCACGGAGGACTATAAAGCCATGGGCATCAATATGGACGAGATCGGGATGGCGTGGATCATTGATAAGGAGAACGGAATCCTATGGCACAACGGCGGTACGGGAAATTATAATTGTTATCTTGGATTTCAGCCGGAAACGGGAACGGCTGTGGTGGTGCTTTCCAATCTTCCACCCAGTTACCGCATCCCTGCCACGGTGCTGGGGATCAAGGCGTTACATGAACTCGGATGGGAGTTTTCAAACCAAGTCGATCAATCGAAATCTGAGGAGATGAAAAGATGAATATGAAGGTGGATAGGAGGAAATGCGGATGCAAAACTTTGGCATGTCTATGCTGTGGTTCTGGATCGCCTATGTGTGCGTCACGGTAATCGGCATATTGCACACGGTATTCAATATTTATGTATTGCATATGAAGCCGATGGACAGCCAGGGAATGGGCGAAGGCTATGAAAAAACAAAGCCGTGGCATCCTCTGTATAATATTATTTTGTTTTCCGTTTTTGGCTATCTGTATATGAACGGTCTTACCGCGCCGACAATGGGCGAGGCGTTGCTGACCGGACTTCTGTGGGCTGGAATCTGTATCGTGTTTGATGTTTTCGGCTGGGTGCTGATCAAGCATCCGTGGAGCCTGACATTCCGGGAATTCTATATTGATTATCAGCCGTGGATCACGCTGATTTACCTTGCGATCTTTTTAGGCCCAATAATCGGATTTTTATTGTGCAGTTAGAAAGAAAATAAGTAATATTGCAATGAACAGTCAGAGAAATGAATAATTAATAAACCGGAAACTTTTGAGAAAAGGATTATCATAATGAAAGTGATAGATATTGTCGGTGAAAACTATTTTGGCAAATGGGATAAAACAAGAACGGCTTGCAGAGGCATCATAATTCATGATACAAAAGTATTACTTTCCTATGAAACAAGAAATGACCAGTGGATGCTTCCCGGCGGCGGTTTGGAAGATAATGAATCTGAAAAAGCGTGCTGCATACGAGAAATTGCAGAAGAAACAGGTATGGTGTCGGATATTTCGGAATGTATCCTTGAAATCGATGAATATTATGAGGACTGGAAATGGATCAATAGGTACTTCACAGGCAAGGTAATTGGAACTACAGAAATAAAACTGACACAAAGAGAGCAGAAAGCAGGAATGATCCCCAAATGGCTTTCAATACATGAAATTATAGATATCTTTTCGAAACATCATACATATGCAAAGACAGATGAAATGAGAAGAGGAATGTATTTGAGAGAATATACAGCATTAACCGAAATAGTTCAATAAGAAGCAGGAGATGCGTCCATGATTGGAATTCATTTCAGCGGAACCGGAAATACAAAGCATTGTGTCGAAAAGTTGGTCAAGCTTTTGGATGCGTCTGCACAGAGTTTTCCGTTAGAACATACACAGATGATTCAAATATTGGAAGAGCATGACATCATTGTGCTGGGCTACCCGACACAGTTTTCCAATGCCCCTATCATAGTGCGTGATTTTATTAAAAATCATTCTTCTCTATGGAATGGGAAAAAGGTCTTTTGCGTCAATACGATGGGGCTTTTCAGCGGTGATGGAACAGGATGTACAGCTCGAATCTTAAGGAAATGCGGGGCAACAATACTCGGCGGTTTGCAGATCAAAATGCCGGATTCCGTCTGCGACAGCAAGCTGCTGAAGAAAACGCCGGAGGAAAACCGGGAGATCGTCCGTCAGGCCGACCAAAAGATAGAAGCTGCCGCACGGCAGATCAAGCAAGGAAACTACCCCCAGGACGGGCTGTCCTTCTTTTCCCACCTGAAGGGACTTTTTGGACAGCGGCTGTGGTTTTACGGCAAGACGGCGGGATACACGGACAAGCTGAAAATCAGCGAAAAATGCGTGGGCTGCGGGCTGTGCGTTTCTTTATGCCCCACGAAAAATCTCTCCCTGCGAGACGGGAAAGCCACTGCGGAAGACAGGTGTACCATGTGTTACCGCTGTATCAGCCGCTGTCCCCAAAAGGCCATCACGCTGCTCGGGGACGAGGTAATAGAGCAGTGCCGGTTTGAAAAATACGGCTCTGGGGAGTGAAAGTGCATGAGGGCGGAAAGCGGCTTTATGGATAGAGAAATTGGGATGGTAGATGCGTTTTCGGATGAAGACAATGAAAAGCCGGTGTGCTTGCAATTTCAAGAGATGAGTGGCTCACCGGAAAATCAAAAATTTGCGAGGATATGAAAATGGTGTATAGAACACTATCCGTGAATGAAGCAGAACAATTCTGGAGTTTGATGAACCAATTGGATTACTATATGGCAAGGGTAATATAAATTCTCGTTTACACGACAATGACTTACGATATAAGTAGGTACTAAACTGATAAACGCGCCCCGATGGGCAAGGAAGGAGTATATGAAAATGATTGTTTCGGAAAAAGAGCTATGTAAATCGAATAAAGCGGGCTCTTCCTCCTCGAAAAGACTTGGAAAGGCGATAATCGCGCTTCTTGTTATTGTGGCTGTGCTGATTGCAGCCCTTGCGGGAGCGTGGGCCATGTTCGGCACCCAGCTCACGGCGGCCATGACCATCGAGAAGCTGGATGATCATCTGTGGTCTATGGAATATAAGGGAGATTATGGCTTCGATGGATTTCTGGAGCAGGGCGGGGCAAAAAGCGACGCCGAGATGGGAGACTACATCGCCTCATTCCTCTCTCACGGCTTCTGGAAGCCGGACACCTCCACCGCCGGGGGAAACTACGGCTGCTCCACCGTCACGGTGACAAGTCCCGACGGCGCACCCCTCTTTGGCCGCAACTTCGACTGGGAAGAATGTGACAAAATGCTGGTACATACCATCCCCAAAAATGGTTATGAGTCCATCGCCACCTGCAATTTGAACTTCCTGGGCTTTGGGGAGGACTGGAAGCCCGATGGAAGCATGGGTGATAAGTTCATGGCGCTGGCTTCCGTCTACGCTATCTTGGACGGCATGAACGAAAAGGGCCTGTGTGTGGCTGATCTCATGGTGAGCCACGAGGAGGGTGTCGACCAGAATACCGATAAGCCCGACATTACCATTGTCTCCGGTCTGCGGCTGCTGCTGGACAAGGCGGCGAATGTAGAGGAAGCGTTGGAATTGCTTTCGCAGTATGATATGCACTTTTCCCTGGGCCGTGCCCAGCACTTCTCCCTCTCCGACGCTGCCGGGCGGAGCGTGGCGGTGGAGTGGCAAAACGGCGAGATGGTGGTGACGGACACCCCAGTGGTGACCAACTTCTATCTCCACGGGGATGACGGCACCTCCGGCAGCGGCCAGTCCTATGTGCGGTTTAACACACTCACCCAGCGGCGGGATGCGGCAAAGGGCGTGATGACCGCCGAGGAAGTACGCGCCTCGCTGGCGGCTGTGGCCCAGAGCAACTTCCCCGGCGAGAACGGTGGGGAGAAGACCTGCTGGAGCTGCGTCTACAACCAGCGGGAATTGACCGCCACCTTCTACGACACCGAGGATTGGGCGAATCCCTATGCCCTCTCCTTGGGAGAAAAGGATTGGTGCAAAAAGGGAG
Organism: uncultured Eubacteriales bacterium; assembly: GCA_902373415.1. GTDB lineage: Bacteria > Bacillota > Clostridia > Oscillospirales > UBA644 > UBA644. The sequence continues at coordinate 170,387 of CABKLX010000003.1, forward strand.
AGTGAGGAAATATGAACGAGAGAACATATTCGACACCATTGGGCAAGATCCATTATTGGGTGCATCTGATTTCACCGGACGGGGTAACGTTGGTGTTCCTGCCCGGTCTGACGGCGGATCACCGGTTGTTTGACAAACAAATCGTGTATTTTGAGGGGAAATACAATGTCCTTGTGTGGGACGCCCCCGCTCACGCCGCTTCCTGGCCGTTTGCCTTTGACTTCGATTTGATGGACAAGGCTATGTGGCTGGACGGAATTTTGGAGCAGGAGGGGATCACAAGACCCGTCATCGTGGGGCAGTCTATGGGAGGCTATGTGGGGCAGGCGTATGCGCAGCGGTATCCCGAAAAACTGAAAGGGTTTGTGTCCATCGACTCCGCACCGTTGCAAAGAAAGTATATGACAAAGATGGAACTTTGGTTGCTGAAAAGAATGGAGCCGGTTTACCGTCATTATCCGTGGAACGCCCTTTTGAAGTCCGGAACAAAGGGCGTCGCCCTGTCAGAATACGGAAGGAATCTGATGCGGGAAATGATGCTTGTATATGACGGTGATTGGAACCGCTATGCAAAGATTTCCGGTCATGGCTTCCGGATCCTTGCCGAGGCGGTGGAGCGTGATTTGCCGTATGAAATCAAATGCCCAGCCCTGCTCATATGCGGCGAACAGGATCATGCGGGATCTTGTGTTCGATACAACAAGGCGTGGCATAAAAATACGGGCATACCGCTGGAATGGATCAAAGATGCGGGGCACAACTCCAACACAGACCAGCCAAAGACCGTAAATCGGCTGATTGAAAAGTTTGCCAACGCAGCGGGGCGGTATCTATGATTTCTGCTGAAAATGATTTAAAAAACCAAAGTCCGATTGTTGGAAAGACATATGTTTGTGACCGGGACATGATACGGAAAGAAAGAATCGTACTGAAAACAGCTCTGGCAACGTTTGTGCTGTTGCTATTCTTTTTCACGCAGGGCGCGATCGTTGTGATCATGGGGATAGATGGCGTTCCCTCCGCGCTGATCAGGGGCGCTGTTATCTGGGGGCTTGTTGCTATCACATTGGCGTATTCCATCATCCGATACAAAGGAATCTCAAAGCTGGGATTTCGCAGTGCGGAAAAAGGGGCGGCAAAGAGAATGCTTTATTTTTCGCCGCTGTTGCTCATTGCCCTCTTCCATTTTGCGGCGGGAATCGATTGGAAGGTCGGAGCGGCTTTTCTGTTCGCCAACCTGTTTCTGACACTGGGCATCGGAATGGCGGAGGAAATTTTCTTTCGGGGCATTATCTGTGGCCTGTGGCTCAAGCACGGCACCGTAAAGGCGATGATGATCTCCTCCATTCTTTTCGGGCTCAGCCATATCCTGAATATAGCAGGCGGCGCGAAGCTTTTCGAGACACTTCTTCAAATCTGCTTCGCGCTGGTCTACGGAATGGTATTTGCCTTGATTTTTGAGGAGGGGCGTAGCCTTCTTCCATGCGTACTGCTCCACGCCCTGCACGACTTCTGCTCCTTCATCAGCGGGGAGGGCTCCGCGCAATTTGAGGTTGTTCTGGGCGCGGTACAATTTATCGTACTGTTGGTATATTTTATCTATCTTCTCCGAATGACTGCTCACAAAAGCGAGAGGGACTCGGCTTTGAAAGGCAGGTGAAAACCGATGAAAAAATATCAAATCATGTACTATGTAGGCGCGGCGATCAGCCTGCTGGTGGGGCTATGGCACTTTACCGTGCCGTGGATGTTTGGCTGGGCCTCATATATACCATATGAAACGTTGGTGGTCCCCATCAATTATGTAAACCTATGCTTTTCATTTTTGCTGTCTGGGCTAAGCCTTACCGTCATTCTATGGGGTAAAAAGGTATTTGCGCAGAACCCGGAAGCGTTCTATATTTACGGTTTTTTGCTTGCGCTTTGGATATTCCGTGTGGCTGTGACGATAATTTATCCCTGTCCGCCGGAATCAAATGTGTGGATGTCTTATGGACAGCTCGGCGGTTCTGTTCTTGTATTCCTTCTGCTACTTGTACCGTTTATCCGGGTGACCTCCACAAGGAAGAATAGAAAAAAGTAAAATATCTCTTTACGTTTTGCTCTTGGCTAAAACAAGATTCATTTCAGGAGTTACATGATGGAATATCCCGTGGAAAAAGTTATCTCTTATCCACTGCTTGCTCTTTTTGTGCTGGCGGTGTTTTACGGCATTTATTTTGTCAAGATGCTGGCGCAGAAGCGCCGCGGCATACGGACGCTGCAAATCAGACAGCGAAAAGAAAAGTCCATTCAAACAGTAGAACTGTTGATGAGCATTGCGACGCTGGGTGTTGTGATTACACAACTTGTGTCCATAGCGTTCGGCTTGAGCTGCCTCCCGACAAACGCGCGCTTTACCGGCTTCTGCACCGGGATGCTCGGTGATTTGATCTTTCTCCTTTCCGTTCTCTGTATGAAGGATAGCTGGAGGGCGGGTATTCCGGATAAGGATCACACAGAGCTGGTTACATCCGGAATCTATCGGTTCAGCCGCAATCCGGCTTTTCTCGGCTTTGACCTCATGTATATCGGTATGATGCTGATGTACTGTAATTTGTTGATAGTGCCGCTTACGGTGTTTGCCATTGTGATGCTACATTTACAAATTCTGCAGGAGGAACGATATCTGGAGAAAGCATTCGGCACAGCGTACCGAGAATACAAGCGGCATACATTCCGCTATCTTGGGTGGCGATGAAGGAGAAAGGTTTGTTGCGGATAACAAGCAGTCAATATGAATATTGCGAAAATATATCGCGATTAAGGTATTCCGGAGGAACGATTTATGCAGCTTGATATTAAGAAAGTAAAGTTAAGTAGCCACACATAAAACGCATCTATTTTGACGCATTCTCTAAAAACGATCGGAAGGAGAAAATAAAATGAAAAAAGTACTGAATACACTTTTCATCATAGCAAGTTTAGGTTTGATCGCAGCGGGTGCAATCTTCCTGTGCGTCAGCATTTTCGATGGAAATGAGACCACGATGCCATTGGTGATCGCATTGGCGTGTATATTGCTATCAAACCTTTTTTATGTGATTCGGATGAATATGGATAAGAAATAGCAACGCAATCATGTTCGATCAAACCAAATCTGAATTCGGAAAGGGAACCATTATGAAACAGCAAAAACTATTCGGCATCGTCATGACCGTCTGCGCCCTCCTGCTGATCCTTGCCGGGTGCGCACCCAGCTTTGAGGGAAACAGGATAAAGAATGCGGATTCCTACCGGTTAGATATCAAAACCATGAACTGCACAGACACGCACACGCTGGAGCTGAAGCATGGTGACACGCTCAAAATTATATTCGAGACGGTGCAAGGGTCGCTGGAGATGAAGATCACGGCGCCGGATGGGACTGCGCTCTATCAGGGAGACGGAACCGTGACGGAATTCACTGTAACGGCGCCTTTGGACGGTCCCTACGCGATTGTTGTCGTGGGGCAGAAGGCAAAGGGCAACATCCACATTGATGTGGAAAGAGTCACGCGCGGCGAGGGCGAAATGGAAAAAGGCGGAGAAGATGAGATTGAAGCGAGCTATCCGGGAGCGGATGCGGTGGAGCTTTTGAATCATCGCGGGGATACGACAACGGTATATAAATCGGCGGGTGGCACCAATATTCCATTTTACCTATAAACGGTACGGATATCCGGACCGGCGAGGACGGGGTGGAGTGGAATGAGACGGTGGAATAAGGGAGACAATTCAAATGGCGAATATCGTTATTTTGACACAAATGCAATTTCCGGCTACCATTGACGGATCGGGTGTTATGCATTTTGTTTCCGGTCTGCTTATGGGAATGTCGGTTGGCGAAATACTCTCCGGCATGATAGTGATCGGGAAGAAACTCATGCAGAAATAACAGATTAAAACCTGTATCAAAAGCACAAAAAGGCTCCGGCATCTGCTCTCACAGATACCGGAGCCGTATTTATGCAAATCATTCAATCTCAATTTTGCTCTCAGAAGCAAGTTTCTTCTGATCCACCTTGGGCAGAACGACCGACAAAACGCCGGATTCGTATTTTGCCTTGACATCCTCGGGCTTTACATTGCCGACATAGAAGCTACGCGAGCAAACGCCTGCGTAACGCTCCTGACGTAGAATGCGTCCTTTCTTGTCCTCTTCCTTTTTGTCAAGACCTTTTTCTGCACTGACGGTCAAATACCCGTCCTTGATATCAAGGCTGATCTCATACTTCTTGAAGCCCGGCAGATCGACGGAGAGCTCATAGCTGTCATCCATCTCACGAATATCGGTCTTCAACAGATTTCTTGCGTTCTTTCCGTAAAGCGGATTGTGTGCGCCAAAGAATCTCTCATCAAAGAAATCATCTAACATATTCTCACCAAAAATGCTCGGTACCATAATAAATCCTCCATTTATATAAACTATTTTTATTTTCAGCGTTCCGCGGTCAGCCCGCGTCAACGCAATGTTTTCGCTTTTTGCTTCGCCTTTTGGGCTACATTGTCAAAGCACCCATCGGAATCACTCCGTTTCCTTTTTTCTTTTACGCCTATATTGTATTCGTTTTCTCTTGAAAAAACAATGTTTTAGTGATATAATAAATGCAGATATAGTTGTGCTTGCAGCACAATAATCATTGAAAGAAGGTGAAAACTTGTCTCAACCGCAATGGCAATCCGGAGATATAACAGCTCTGATCACAGAATTTTTTGAGCAGGATGATCTACATCAGCTTGCGCTTGATGTCGGCATTTTTTTGGACTGTCCTCTGCTTGTTCTCGACGATGCTTATCGTGTCGTGGCACATTTCTGCCCCGCCGGGTTTTCCGACCCGTTGTTCCGTGACGCAGTTTCACAAGGCGCAATCACTTATGAGTCAAGCTCGGCCATCAGTAAAAGCCCAGCGCTCCACGAAGGATGTGCCGATATGATCAAATTGGGGGAAAGCCCCTTTCGCCGGCGCTTTGCACCACTCATCTGTACCGGTGTCCGACTCGGCTATCTCATATGCGTGGATACGGATGGCCATCTTACGAAAATTTCAGCGGAGATCTGGAGACAAATTGATCTTATTCTCGCAAAACAGCTTTATATCGAAACAAGCCGTCAGGACAAGCCGTTTGAAACAACCGAAGATATTCTGATGCATTTGCTTGACGGAGGATTTCCGTCCGCCTCCTATTATCGACTCCAGACCGTAGGCACTTATCTTGCAGACTTTCACCCATCCGCTTTTGCATTGATGGATCTGACTGCTTACCACAGCCGGTATCTCGGGCAGCGTCACCTGAAAGAAGAGATCGGTGAACGTTTTCCGGATTCTCATCCCTTTCTCTACAAGGGTGACGTATTTCTGTTTCTGCATAGAGACAGTGATGTAGATATATTGATAGAACTGGCAAAAGAATTCGATTTGAAGGTAATTGTTTCAGAGGCGATTCGCGATTTGTATGACCTTCCGTCACTTTACCGCGCCGCGCACGATGCGTTGAGCATGATTGCGGGAAGCGACTATCACGGTGAAAATGTCTGTTATGTAGCGCAATTGCGAACGCCGTTGCTTCTGAAAAATCTGGAATCCCGCAACGATCTTATCTCACCGGAGATTCTGGCACTCGCCGAACACGACCGAAAAAAAGGAACACAATACTGTGAAACACTGTACTTTTATCTGATTTACAGCCGCTCGCTCAAAAAGACCTGCGACGCATTGTTTACCCACCGCAACACAGTTCTGTACCGTATCGAAAGAATACGGGATGACTTCCTGATCCCGCTGGACGATCCGGAAAGGCACGTTGAGTTGCTGTTTGGCGTAGCGATTCTGCTGTTCCAAAATGAAGGCCCGGATTTCTTTTTGCGGACAATGCCGCAAACGGATGATGAATAACAATTTATTGAATAAGGGGAAGAAATCATGAAAGAAAATAGAAAATTATTGCAGGAAGTACTGAAGGAAATCCGCCATGATATGACGGATGAAGAAGTTCTGAATCTTTTGGCGGACAGTAAAATTTCCGTCAGCCCAAAAAAAGAGAAGGAAAAATACACTCTTGGGCAGCGGGCAGCTGACACTATTGCAAAATTTGCGGGCAGTTGGGCGTTTATATTTTCGTTTGCAGGCGTGCTGATCCTGTGGATGGTCGTCAACGCAATTCTTGCGACAAAAGCGTTTGACCCATATCCGTTTATTCTTCTGAATCTTGTCTTGTCCTGTGTGGCCGCCATTCAGGCACCGCTGATTATGATGAGTCAGAACCGGCAGGAGGAAAAAGACCGCAATCGCGCGGAAAACGATTATAAGGTCAACCTGAAAACCGAGATCATGATTGAGGATCTTTACGATAAGGTGAACGCGATCCTTGCCAAGCAGTCGCAAATTGAGAAACTGTTGGCGGAGGAAAAGACGAAAGGCGAGGAAACAAAGTAATAAAATATCGGCAAATCAAAAAGTCGGGAAGTGCGAACATGATGTGGTTGTGTTTCATTACCCAAAATATAAGGATTTGATTATCTGACGATAATCACAGATGATTTCCGGTTTGCTGAGATCTTTGCGAAGCATCTTTTAAGACCATAACAGCCAAAACAAAAGCACCCCAATAGGGGTGCTTTTGTTTTGGAGAAGCCACCCATGTCGGACGCTTGCGAATGCAAGCCCGGTTCGCAAATTCGTCGCAGAGCGTCCGCCCGCTTGCGAGGCGGCGGCAAGGCGAATTTCCCTTGCCCTAAGGGCAAACTTCCGGGTGCTTGCTTCTCTTTTTAATAAACGAAAAAGAAATCGCCCCCCAACAGGGGTGCTTTTGTTTTGGAGAAGCCATCCATGTCGGACGCTTGCGACAGCAAGACCGGTTCGCAAATTCGCCGCAGAGCGTCCGCCCGCTTGCGAGGCGGCGGCAAGGCGAATTTCCCTTGCCCGAAGGGCAAACTTCCGGGTGATTGCTTCTCTTTTTAATAGACGAAAAAGAAATCGCACCCCAACGGACTTCATCTTTTTGCTTATCGATTTGTCAAGGGTATTTTCAACATATAGCTGTCAGCAAGCGGTTACCGAGATATGCAACCGCTCGCAAAGACCGTCCCGCAGAGTGGCAGAAAAAAGACCGCATCAAAGGTTTTACAGCCTAAGATTTGGTCTATATTTGTTTGTAACCGTTTGAAGGAGTCTCTCAATAACTTGATTTTCTGAAAGCCCTAAGTGAAGTCCTCCGACGGCGGTGATTTTGTTTTGACAGATCATCCGGGGGGTGGACTGACGAATATGCCTGCTTTCCAAGTTTTTTGAGAGAGAAAAGGCTTCAAAAGTGATTGAGGAAACCTTTGAGAAAACCGAAGAAAGATTGTTCGGCGACCGCATAAGAAAACTCGGGAGGGGCTGTATCCCGCAACAGACAGGCGGGTACGGATGAGAGATCGGAGCATGAAGAGGAACATTCCGACAGTACTTTTTGACACTTATGCGCTGCATGAAAAAGGCGCTGCGCTTTCGGATGAGGGAAGCATACGAAAAGACGGAGGATGCGGATCGGAAGGAGTTCTTCAAAAGGCTCGGTTTTTATGCTTTGCCGAGTTCTGAAAATCCTTAACAATGCCTGCAACACGATTTCGAGGATTTATTCCTTTTTAAGGTAAGAGCATAAACCGTTAAATTTTCAGGCGATTGAATAACACGACCTCTTTTTTTTGATATACTGAATCAGTCAGAAAAAGCTTTCGGTTGCGCAGACGGTATAATTTAGGAGTTATATTAAAAAAATTCTTCGAAAAAATGCTGTTCCCCTCTTGACAAATACCCCGACAGGGTATATAATGATAATACCCTACCGGGGTATGCAAGGAGGATGTGACGATGTCTGATAAAGAAGTATGCGGATGCTGCGGAAAAACAACAGCTCGTTCAGATGAAGAACGCAAAAAGCTGATTCACCGCCTAAACCGAATCGAAGGGCAGATTCGCGGGATCCGCGGAATGGTGGAAAAAGATGCTTACTGTGCGGATATTTTGATCCAGTCTGCCGCTGTGAACGCTGCGGTCAATGCTTTTAATAAGGAACTGCTGGCGAGTCATATTCGAGGATGTGTTGCCAGAGATATCCGTGACGGCAAAGATGAAGTAATTGACGAGTTAGTGGCAACTCTGCAAAAACTGATGAAATAAAAGGAGTCGCTATTAAAATATGGAGCAATATACAGTAACCGGTATGAGTTGTGCCGCCTGCACCGCCCGTGTGGAAAAAGCCGTTTCGGGCGTGAAAGGCGTAACTTCCTGCTCGGTCAGCCTTCTTACCAATTCTATGGGTGTTGAGGGAACTGCCGATGCCGAAGAGATCATAGCGGCGGTTCGCAACGCAGGATACGACGCAGCGCTGAAAAAAGGAAACACGGAGCGAAAAACACGGCCATCTTCCGACACGGACGCACTGAAAGACAGAGAAACCCCCGTACTTAAAAAGAGACTGATTGCCTCTCTCGGCTTTTTGATCGTTCTCATGTATGTTTCTATGGGGCACATGATGTGGGGCTGGCCTCTGCCGCCTTTCTTCGATAATAACCATGTGGCAATGGGGCTTTTGCAGCTGTTGTTAACGGTTGTGATAATGGTTATCAATCAGAAGTTTTTTATCAGCGGATTTAAGAGCTTGCGGCATCGTGCGCCGAACATGGACGCATTGGTTGCATTAGGCGCTACAGCCGCCTTCGGTTACAGCACCTTTGCTCTGTTTGCCATTACGGATGCTCAGGTAAAGGGCAACGCAGACGCCGTAATGTCCTATATGCACGAGTTTTACTTTGAATCCGCCGCTATGATACTTGCGCTGATAACTCTCGGGAAAATGCTGGAGGCGCGCTCAAAAGGCAAAACCACCGACGCTCTGAAAGGACTGATGAAGCTGGCTCCCAAGACCGCCACGCTCGACAGGGACGGTACCGAAATAACCGTGCCGATCGAGCAGGTGGCAAAGGGAGATGTCTTTGTCGTGCGTCCCGGAGAAAATATCCCTGTGGACGGAACCGTTTTAGAGGGAAACAGCGCAGTAGATGAATCCACCTTGACGGGAGAGAGTATACCTGTTGATAAAACGGTCGGATGCACGGTGTCCGCCGGAACTCTTAATCAGTCGGGATTTATTCGCTGTGAAGCGACAAGAGTCGGCGAGGACACCACGCTTTCGCAGATTATTCAGATGGTCAGCGATGCGGCGGCAACCAAAGCGCCGATCGCAAAGGTTGCGGACAAGGTATCGGGGGTGTTTGTCCCTGCCGTAATTGCGATTGCTGTGATAACCGTTACGGCATGGCTTATCGCCGGTCAGACAGTGGGATTTGCTTTGGCGAGAGGTATATCCGTATTGGTGATCAGTTGTCCCTGCGCGCTCGGCCTTGCCACGCCTGTAGCCATAATGGTCGGAAACGGAATGGGAGCAAAGAACGGTATTCTCTTCAAGACGGCTGTATCTTTGGAAAAAACCGGGAAAACGCAGATTGTGGCACTTGATAAAACAGGAACGATAACGCAGGGAGAACCAAAGGTTACGGACATGATTCCGACAGGCGGCAGAAGCGAAAAGGAACTTTTGTCCGTCGCTTATGCGCTGGAGAAAAAAAGCGAGCATCCGTTGGCACGGGCAATCACTCAAAGGGCGGAGCAGGAAGGTTTGGCAGCCGGTGAGGCAGAGCAGTTCAAAGCCTTTCCGGGCAACGGACTTACCGCATCCCTTGACGGCGCTGTCCTGCTTGGCGGCAGTTATAAATTTATCAGCGAACAAATCCCCGTGCCCGATGAAATAAAAGAAAAATCCGAGCGGCTCTCGGAAGAAGGGAAAACGCCGTTGTTCTTTTCCTGCAACGGGGAGCTTTACGGTATTATCGCCGTTGCGGATACTATAAAAGAGGACAGTCCGCAGGCAATAAAAGAAATGCGGAATATGGGTATCCGTGTGGTGATGCTGACAGGCGATAACGAGCGCACGGCTAAAGCGATCGGAGCGAAGGCAGGCGTCGATGAAGTAATTGCCGGAGTGCTCCCCGACGGCAAGGAAAGCGTGATCCGTGAGCTTAAGAAAAAAGGCAATGTCATCATGGTCGGTGACGGCGTCAATGACGCTCCGGCGCTTACAAGTGCCGATATAGGTATCGCCATAGGCGCGGGCGCGGATGTTGCGATTGATGCAGCGGATGTGGTACTGATGAAAAGCCGTCTGTCCGATGTTCCCGCGGCAATCCGTTTGAGCCGTGCAACGCTGCGAAACATTCACGAAAATCTGTTTTGGGCGTTTATCTATAATATTATCGGCATTCCTCTGGCGGCAGGCGTATTTATCAGTGTGCTCGGCTGGCAGTTAAATCCCATGTTTGCGGCGGCGGCAATGAGTTTGTCCAGCTTCAGCGTAGTCACCAACGCACTGCGCTTAAATTTCTTTCGGATGCATGATTCCGGACGGGATCACAAAATCAAGAATAAATTAAAAACCGTAACCGAAAAGGAGATGAAAACAATGGAAAAGACATTAAAAATCGAAGGTATGATGTGCGGACACTGCGAGATGCACGTAAAGAAAGCGCTTGAAGCACTTGACGGTGTGAAAAAGACCGAAGTCAGCCACAAGACCGGAACTGCTGTCGTAACGCTGGCAAAAGAGATTTCCGATGATGTTTTGAAGAAGGCTGTTGCCGATCAAGGCTATCAGGTAACGGATATTCAATAATCAACCCATACCGCATAAAAAACAGGCATCGACACGCTGAATGAACAGCCGGTCGGTGCCTGCTTTTGCTCCTCTCCTTGAGTTCCCCGTGAACGCATTCGCGCTCCGACGTCTGTTTTCCGTTCGGAGAAGTCTCTCCATTCCGTTTGCCGATTTCGGAAAACTCCTGTTACGAAAATTTTTATGATAAAAAGATTTTACTTTTGCGAAATATTAATTTATCTTAATAAGCGCTTTCATTCGTTGACAACGCGGCGCTTTTGTGCTAATATATAACTTGGATGAATACGGCGCGGCGGGAAAATACCGGAAAACGCGCCGTTACCTTGCAAAAGGAAGATCGGATGTTTCATATCAGCACGGATCCGAAACGGAAGGATAAGAAGAAAGAGAACAGATGGACAGAGAAGAGAACACCCCGTTCGGACTGACTTCGCAAGAGGTCGCGGAGAGGGTCGAAAAAGGGCAGGTCAATAAAGCGGATATCTCGACGGGCAAGTCAACGAAAGAGATAATCCGCTCAAATGTGCTGACCTATTTTAACCTTATATTTCTGATAATCGCCGTTCTTCTGACCGTTGTCGGGTCTTTTCGCAATCTGACTTTTCTTCCGATAATCATCGGAAATACGCTGATAGGCATCATTCAAGGTCTTCGCGCAAAAAAAACGCTCGACAAAATGAGCCTTCTGAACGCGCCGCACGCGCAGGTCATCCGTGACGGAAAGCAGAAGCGCGTTACATCCGACGAACTTGTGAAAGACGACGTTGTTCTGCTTCGCGCGGGAGATCAGATCTGCGCTGACGCTGTCGTTTCGGACGGAGCGATACAGGTCAACGAGTCTTTGCTGACGGGCGAGTCGGACGAGATCTCAAAAACGCGCGGAGATTCTCTCCTGTCGGGCAGTTTCGTCGTTTCGGGTCAGTGTTACGCGCGCCTCGAAAAGGTCGGCAACGAATCGTATATATCGCATCTGACCGCCGAAGCAAAAGCGATGGCGGGCGGCGAGCAGTCCGAAATGATCCGCTCGATAAACAAGATCATAAAATGGGTCGGTATCGCGATAATCCCGATCGGAATAATCCTGTTCTGTCAGGGAATGTTCGTCAATCACGAGACTTTTGCGAGAAGCGTGACATCCACGGTTGCGGCGATCATCGGCATGATCCCCGAGGGACTTTATCTTCTGACCACGATCGCGCTGGCGCTCAGCACGATACGCCTTGCAAAAAGACAGGTCCTTCTTCACGATATGAAGAGTATAGAAACGCTTGCCCGCGTCGATGTTCTTTGCGTCGATAAGACGGGAACGATAACCGAGCCCGAAATGTGCGTCAAGGAGATCGTGACCCGCAGGGGAAAAGGTGAAACGCTATCTCTGCTCTCCGATTATGTTTATGCGTCAAACGACACGAATGCGACGATGCAGGCGCTTCGCGAATATATTGCGGCAAACCGAAAGGAAAACGCGATGAAGCGTACCGCGCTCGATGTCTTTCCTTTCTCCTCGTCGGTCAAGTACGGCGCGGTCACTTTTTCCGAGGGAACGTTTTTGCTCGGCGCGCCCGAGTTTGTTTTAAGAGACCGTTTCGGACGCTATGCCTCCGAAATTGCCACGTATACCGAAAAGGGATACAGAGTTTTGCTGTTTGCCTCTTATGAAGGCGACGCGAAGCACGGGTTGAAGGGCGACGCCGAACCGTTGGCGTATATCGTCCTTTCAAATCCGATCAGAAAGAACGCTAAGGAAACTTTCGGTTATTTCAAAGAGCAGGGAGTTGCGATAAAAGTCATTTCGGGCGACAATCCCGCGACGGTCGCGGAGATCTCCCGACAGGCGGGAATAGACGGCGCCGATAATTACGTTGACGCGGCAACGCTCGACACTCCCGAAAAACTTCGCGCCGCGGCGGAGCGTTATACCGTTTTCGGAAGAGTTACGCCGAAGCAAAAACAGAAACTTGTCAGAGCGCTCCAATCATCGGGTCACACGGTCGCGATGACAGGCGACGGCGTAAACGATATTCTTGCGATGAAAGACGCGGATTGCAGCGTTGCGATGTCCTCGGGAAGCGAAGCGGCGGCTCAGGTGGCTCAGGTCGTTTTGCTTGACTCGGACTTCGCGCGTATGCCGAGCGTCGTGCTTGAAGGCAGACAGGTCGTCAACAACATTCAGCGATCGGCGGCTCTTTTCCTCGTCAAGAATATTTTCTCTTTCCTTATGGCGATCTTTTCCGCCGTGTTCTTCTTCACTTATCCGTTTGAACCCGCGCAAATATCTTTGATAAGTATGTTCACGATAGGTCTGCCCGGCTTCCTTCTCGCGCTCGAACCGAACAAAGAACGCATAAAAGGACATTTCATGAAAAATGTTATGATGAAAGCGTTCCCCGCGGGGTTGACGGACACGCTTGCGATCGCGGGGCTTGTCGTTTGCGGAACCGTGTTCAGCCTGCCTCAGGACGATATTTCGACGGCGGGAACGATGCTTCTTGCGGTCGTCGGATTTATGATCCTTGTCAATATCAGCAAACCGTTCAACAAATTAAAACTCGGCATAGTTGTTCTGAATATAGCCCTTCTTCTCTTCTGCGGAATAGTTCTCAAAGATCTTTTCGCGATCAGCGGAATGTCGTGGATATGCGTTCTTCTTCTTGCCGTCTTTTCTCTTGCTTCCGCAACGATCTTCCGCATCCTGACCATGCTTTCGGACAAGATCGCTCACATTCAGGAAAAGCGCGAGGAAGAAGCGCTTCTTTCCGGCAGAAGAAAAAAGAGACGCCGTTCTTCGCCTTCCGCGAGGAAAAGAGCGAACGGAGACCCCGCGCGTCGGGATTCCCGCAAAAAGGCGTGATCTTATTTTGAAACGCAAAAAACGGGGACGCACTTTGTGGCTGTCCCTTCTTTTTTATACGGAATATTCATGCCGGTTTTGCGTGTTTGAGCGCGAATTTGATTTCGGTCTTCGGAACGGCGGCGTGCTTTGAAAAGAGATCGGCGAGGGGTTTTCCGTTTTCCGTCAAAGCGGATATTTTCCGTTTTGTTCCGGTTTTCGGTTATTGACAAAAAGAAATCCGTATGATAAAATATCGTCGGCAAGGATACAGAGATAATTTCGAAAAGGGTTTTTTATGATTGAATTTGAAAGATATTCTTCCGAGACGCTGAAAAAATATTCTCCTCTCATTTCACGCTGTCCGTATAATGTCAACGACATCTCCGTCGGAAGTTTTTATATGTGGAACGAAGGCGTTTGCCTTGCGTTCTGCGAGGCGTTCGGCTCTTTCATATCCGTTCAGGATATATGCGAAGAGCCGTCTTTTTCGTATCCGTTCGGCGGAGATGACGAAAAGGCGACAGACGCTTTGATCGAATATGTCAGGGAAAAAGACCTTCCGCTGAAATTTTACGGCGTGACGGACGAACTTCTCGAAAAACTTCGGAACAGCGGACGCTTTCCGAAAATGATGTTCAATTACGACCGCAAATGGAGCGATTATGTATACGACGCCGAAGAGATCGCGACGTTTAAGGGGAAGAAATTCGGCGGACAGCGAAATCACATGAACAAATTCCGTTCTCTTTACGGCGAACCCGATTTCAGACCTCTTGAAGAAAAAGATCTTCCCGCCGTCAGAAAAATGCTTGCCGATTACGCGAAAGAACATCCCTCCGCGGGATATGAGGAAAACAAGGAGTATCTGCACACGCTTGAACTTATCGACTCCTTTTTCGGGCTGGGGCTTGTCGGCGGCGCGCTTTTCGCGGACGGAAAGCCCGTTTCCGTGACCGTCGGAGAGGTTCAGAACGACACTCTGATTATCCATATCGAAAAGGCGCTGAAAAGTTACAAAGGCGTTTACCCGACCACCTTCAATTGCTTTGTTCGGTATGTCAGAGGCCTTTATCCGAACCTGAAAACGGTCAACCGCGAGGATGACGCGGGAGACGAAGGTCTGCGAACGTCAAAACTTCAGTACAATCCGATAAAACTCGTTGACAAATACCTCGTCAAAGTAAATTCTCCGCTGTACGGACTTGAAAAGACCCCCGTTCTTTCACATGGCGGCGTCGTGCTGAGCGAGATCACGGAAAACGACAGGAAAGCTTACAGAAAACTTTGCACAGATGACGAACTCAATCTTCTCTGGGGTTACGATTACAAAAGCGACGCGGCGATAACGGGAGAGATCGACGACGATACCTTTTTCGACATCGTGAAATTCGACCGCTCGATCGGAGAGGGGATAAGTTTTGCTGTCAGGCAGAACAGCGTCGATGCTCCGTTTATCGGAGAAGTCATCGTTTATAATTTCACTTACAACGGCTCGGCGGAAATAGGGATCAGGCTTTTTCGCTCCGAACAGGGAAAAGGGATCGGTTCGACCGCCTACCGCCTTGCTTCGGACTGGGCGGAAAATGAACTGAAAGTGAAACTGAAAGCAAAATGCTTCAAAGAAAATGCCGTTTCGGGAAAAATGATCCTGTCCTGCGGCTTCGAGCCGGACGGAGAGGATGAGACATTTTATTATTTCAAAAGACGGCGCTGACATGACGCATTCCGCCGCTCCGAACGCAATGCTTTTTGATACCGAACACGCCCGAAGAATATCTTCGGGCTTTTCTCTTGACATTTTGCTCCGCAGTTTGTATAATATGACCGGTAACACAGGTTGCGCAACATGATTTCGGAGAATTTTACGGAGGAAACAGTATGCCGCCGAAAGTTTTGTTTACAAAGGAAGAAATAACGGACGCCGCCGTTCGCGTCGTTCGGAAAAAAGGCTCGTCCGCTCTGACCGCAAGGTCTCTCGCCGCGGAACTCGGATGCTCCGTCAAACCGATCTTCGGCGCGTTCAAAAATATGGATGAAGTCCGCTCCGAGGTCATAAAAGCGTCGGAGAAAATATACCGCGACCGACTGGCGCAGGCAGAAAAGGACGGAAAAAATCCGCCTTATAAAAGCGCGGGGCTCGCTTACATAAAATTTGCGAAAGAGGAAAAGGAACTTTTCAAACTTCTCTTTATGCGTTCGCGTTCGGAGGAAGACGACATCGAGTCCGAAGAAACGGCGGGTCTGATTTCGCTCATTCGGAAATCGACGGGGCTCGACGAAAAGGAAGCGTTTCTGTTCCATTTGGAAACATGGGTGTTCGTTCACGGCTTTGCGACGATGATCGCGACCGAATATCTCGAATGGGACGACGATTTTCTCAGCCGTGCGCTCTCGGACTGCTATTTCGGTCTGAAAACGAGATTGGGCGACACGAAAAAGGATAAAAACATTCCCGAAAACCGATAAAAACAGTATGCTGACGCAGGGCTTTTGTGCATATTCAAAGCCCTGAACGGAGCACGGTAAAAAATTTTGCGTAAAACCGAAAAAAAAGTTGTTTCCGCCTCTTGACTCTCCCCTTGGGGGATGATGTAGAATGTTTTTACGGAGGTGAAAGATATGTTGAAGATCGGTGAGTTTTCAAAACTTTCGATGCTGACGGTCAAGACGCTTCGTTATTACGAAAAGGAGGGATTGCTCTGTCCCTCGTCGGTCGATCCGCAGACGGGTTACAGGTTTTATGAAACGCGCCAACTTGAGACCGCGGCGAGGATAAAAGCGTTGCGGCAACTTGATTTTTCCGTTGACGCCATACGCCGTTATCTCAGCGGAGAGCCCGTAAAAGACGCATTGGCTCAGAAGGAAAGAGAGCTGAGAGAGAGACGTACCGACATCGACACCATGATCTCCGTAATAAAATTTTTATCGGAGGATACGGAAATGAAGTATCAGGCTGTTTTGAAAACGATCCCGGAATGTACCGTTTACAGCGAAGAGAGAGTTTTGAAGGATTACGGCGAGTTGACACAACTCGTTCTCGAATCCGCGGAGGAATGTCTGCGGCTCAATCCGGGGCTCGAATGCTCCAAACCGGATTACTGCTTCTGTGAATATCTTGACGGAGAATACCGCGAGACCGACATCAGAACGAGATATTCGCAGGCGGTCGTGAAGCGCGGAAAGGAAAACGAGAGGATAAAATTCCGAACCGTTCCCGAAACGAAGGCTCTTTGCATCTATCACAAGGGTTCGTACGACCTTCTCGGAGAGGCGTATTCATACGTCGTGAATTTCGCGAAAGCGAACGGCTATGAGATCTCCGGATTTCCCCGTGAGTGTTATATCGACGGCATCTGGAACGAAAGTTCTGTCGAAAACTGGCTGACGGAGATACAACTGCCCGTCAAATAATGCTGCGGAGATACGTCGCGGCGGTTACGTTCCGCCGAGAAAAAATGATGAACCCCGATATGGGCAAAAAAATTCCGCCGGAAGGGAAAACCTTTCGGCGGATATTTTCGTTGTGGGATTTACTCTGCGATGTAAGGAAGCAGAGCAACCTGTCTGGCGCGTTTGATCGCTTCGGTCAGCTCTCTCTGGTGCATCGCGCAGGTGCAGGTCACGCGGCGGGGAAGGATCTTTCCTCTCTCGCTGATGAACTTGCGGAGTTTCGCGGTGTCCTTGTAGTCGATCGTCGCGCTCTTGTCTGCGCAGAACTGGCAGACCTTTTTGCGGGGTCTTCTGTTGTTTCTGTAATCCGGTCTCTCGGGTCTTTCGGTTCTCTGCGCGGGTGCTTTCGCTTCAGCGGCAGCCTCCTGAGCCGGTGCGGTTTCTTCGGCAACGACTTCTTCGGTCGCGGCCTCGACAACTTCTTTATTCTCGTTATCCATAATCGGTTAATCTCCTTTCTCGGCGGCGCTTTCGACGCGCCGTCATAATACCGTTGCGCCTTCGCAACAGTGAAGCGGGCTTCTTTATGTTTCCCGTCTCTGCTCTCTTATATCAGAACGGCAGATCGTCGTCGGAAACATCGGCTATATCGCCGAAGCCTTCGCTTTGGCTGTTCGAGAAAGCGACGGGCTCTTTTCTCTCTGAGGGAACACTTCCCGCGGATGGAGAATCGGAACGTCTCTCTCCGAACTGAACTTCTTCAACAATAACTTTCGTCGAACGCTGATTTTTTCCGTCCTTGTCCTTCCAGTTATCGACCTGGATGGAACCGAAAGCAATGATCGCGGAACCCTTTCTGAAAAACTTGGAAATGAATTCTGCGGTCTGTCTGAAAGCGACGCAATCGATGAAGTCCGTTTCATCTCTCTTCATCCTGCGTGAAACGGCTATGGTGAACCTGATAACGGGAACATTGCCGTTAGCGCTTACTCTGAGTTCGGGATCGGCAGTGAGCCTTCCCATAAGGAATACTTTATTGATATTCATACAGCGGACTCCTCTCGGTCGGTTTCTTGTTTTTTACGCTCTACTTCTTTATGATCATAGAACGAAGTACGCCCGTCGTGATATTGAACACACGGTCGAGCTCAGCGGGTACTTTCGAGTCAGCCTCGAAGTTGACGAGAACGTAATAGCCTTCGGTCTCATAATTGATGGCATAAGCAAGTCTGCGCTTGCCCCATACGTCTACATTCTCGATGACTCCGCCGTTTTTCGTGATGAGATCCTTAAACTTCTCGGTCGTCGCTTCAAGAGCCGCGTCATCGAGAGTTTTGGTGCTCAATACGAACAAACACTCATACTTTGTCATTCCGAAACACCTCCTTCCGGTCTTGCGGAAAACGGTCGTATCGCCGTTTTCAAGGGGTCAACAGGCGGAACTTCCACCTATACTTGCTAATTATATAAGAAAACTCTTCTCTTGTCAAGCGCCGTCATATAAATTTGACAATTTGTTTGACTTTTAATATTTATCTTGATTTCGGATTATATTTGTTATATAATGAACCGTAAGAAGTCGAACACGAAAGAGGTATAATATGAAACTTGGTATCGTCGGTCTTCCGAACGTCGGAAAAAGCACGCTTTTCAACGCAATAACGAACACCCGCGCCGCCGAAGCGGCAAACTACGCTTTCTGCACGATCGAACCGAACATAGGCGTCGTCAGCGTTCCCGACGAGCGGCTCGACGTTCTGACCGAAATGTATTCTCCGAAAAAAACCACGCCCGCAAATATCGAATTTGTTGATATAGCGGGACTTGTCAAAGGCGCGTCGAGAGGCGAGGGCTTGGGCAACAAGTTCCTTTCGCATATCAGAGAAGTTGACGCCATCGTCCATGTCGTCCGTTGCTTCGACGACACGAATATCATTCATGTCGAGGGAGGAATAGACCCCGTCCGCGATATTGAAACAATAAATCTCGAACTTATATTCGCCGACATGGAGACCGCCGAAAAACGCATTGACAAAGCGAAAAAAGACGCGAAGGGCGATAAAAAAGCCGTCGCCGACATCGAACTTTTCGAGCGCGTCAGACAGACGCTCGAAAACGAAAAGCCCATCAGGAGCATGGAACTCGACGAGGACGAATACAAGAAGGTCTGCGCGTCGAATTTCCTGACGGTCAAACCCGTTATTTACGCGGCGAATATGAGCGAGGGCGAATTCGGGGATTCGAGCAGGAACAAATACCTGAAAGCCGTCGAAGAATTTGCCGCCGCGGAAGGTTCGGAAGTCCTTCCGATCTGCGCGAAACTCGAAGAAGACATATCCGACCTCGATCCCGATGAAAAAGAACTTTTCATGGCGGATCTCGGGCTTACCGAAAGCGGGCTTGCGAGACTTATAAAAGCGTCGTACTCCCTTCTCGGTCTTATCAGTTTCCTGACCGCGGGAAGCGACGAAGTCCGCGCGTGGACGATCAAAAAAGGAACGAAAGCGCCTCAGGCCGCGGGAAAGATACACACGGATTTTGAAAAAGGCTTTATACGCGCCGAAGTCATTTCTTTTGACGATCTCGTTGCGAACGAAACGATGACAGCCGCGAAGGAAAAAGGTCTCGTCCGCTCCGAGGGAAAGGATTACGTGATGCAGGACGGCGATGTCGTTCTGTTCCGTTTTAACGTTTGATATGAGCAGACAGACATGGAGAGCGGGAACTCTTCTCGCCCCCGTTCCGCCGGCATTGGTCAGTTGCGGCGGCGGAGAACTCCCCGATAATGTGCTGACCGTCGCGTGGACGGGGATACTGAACTCCGACCCCGCAAAAACTTATGTCAGCATCCGCCCGTCGAGATTTTCTCACGGACTGATCAGGCAGAGCGGCGAATTCGTCATCAACGTCGCGCCGTCAAAACTCGTTCGTTCCGTTGACCGCGCAGGGGTCATAACGGGGAAGGATATTGACAAATTCGAGGCGTGCGGGCTTCGCAGGACACCGTCGGTTGCCGTTTCCTGCCCGACCGTCGCGGATTGTCCGATCGCTCTTGAATGCAAGGTCACGGACGTTGTGTCTCTCGGCACGCACGATATGTTCATCGCCGACATCGTCGCTGTCACCGTGGACGATTCCGTCATCGATGAAGAAGGCAAACTCCGCATCGAGAAGGCGGGGCTTATGGCTTACGCGCACGGAACATATTTTGAACTCGGAAAAAAGATCGGGACTTTCGGTTTTTCCGTCAGAAAGAAAAAGAAAGCCCCCCGCAGAAAATAAAACAGCCGTTCAATCGCAGAACGGAAAAGATCGGAGGAAAGAGAACATCTCTTTCCTCCGATCTTTATTCGCTTCCGATTTTGTCCGTATTTTCTTTTACGAACGCGAGCAACGCGTTTTTTTCGTTTTTGACGGCGCCGTCGATGACTGCGGAAAGGCACATTCGCAAAGCCTCTCCGATCTGTCGCCCCGAAAAGAAGTTTTTCAGATCGTTTCCGTTGACGGCGAGTTGAGAAAGCGAAAAGCATTCGTTTTCTTTTTCTATTTGTTCCGCGAGCGCTTCCAATGCGTCTGTCTGCGCGTATTTTTCTTCTTTTTCATAGTCGCTCTGCGCGTCGGTATCCGCGCGTTTGACTTTCATCAGAAGCGCGTAATTTTCTTTTCCGATACGGGAAAGCATTCGTTTGACGCTCCGTCTTTCGGGCGGAAATCGGTCGTCGTGGTATCGAATGAGCGTCAGCACGGCGTCTTTTGTTTCGTTATCGCATTTTAACCTGTTCAGAACATCGCGCGCGATCCCGACAGAGATCTCGGGATGTCCCCAAAAGTGTCCCTCGCCGTTCTCAAAGAAATAAGCGCGGGGCTTTCCTATGTCGTGAAAGAGCATCGTCAGTCTCAGGATCGGATCGGGAGCGATCTTTCCGACGGAGACCGCCGTGTGAGTGTAAACATCGTAAATATGATGTTTGTTATGCTGTTCAAAGCCGAAAGTCGGCGTTATTTCAGGTATTACCGTTCCGATGATCTCGGGAAAACCGAGCAGTATATCCGTCGCGTTTTTTCCGCACAGGATCAGCTTTAATTCCGAAAAAACACGTTCCGCGGAGATGTTTTTCAGCAACTCGCGCCGCTCCCTTATCGCCGCCGCCGTTTTTTCCTCGATCCCGAAGCCGAAAACCGATGAAAAACGCAGCCCGCGAAGGATCCTCAGCGCGTCTTCCTCAACTCTCGCGTAAGGATCTCCGACCGCGCGTATAATTCCGTCTTCAAGGTCTTTTCGTCCGCCGAAAGGATCGATGACCGTTTCTCCGTCGAAAGCCATCGCGTTGATCGTGAAATCCCGCCGCCGAAGGTCTTCTTCAAGGCTTTTCGTAAAGGTGACGTTTTCCGGACGGCGGTTGTCGGCGTATTTTCCGTCGATCCTCCACGTCGTCACCTCGATCGGTTCGCCGTCCGCTATGACGGTGACCGTTCCGTGCTTCAAGCCTGTTTCGATCACGGGAAAATCTTTCAGTATTTCTTTCGTCCGCATCGGCTCTGCGGAGGTGCATATATCAAAGTCGTGAGGCTCTTTTCCCAGAAGGAAATCGCGCACGCAGCCGCCGACGCAGTATGCTTTTTCTCCCGCGCCGTTCATCAGTTTTATTATTTTTTCGGCTCTCGCGTCAATTCTCATTCTTCCGCCGTTTCCTCCTCCGTCGTGAACGCTTCCTCCGCAGTTGACGACGCAAAAAGCTTCATCCAATGTTTCAGCCCCGAGTACCTTTTGCCGCTTCGCGCGTTATCCACCATATAACGGACTTTTCGGGCGTCTCCGACGATGATCAGTATCTTTTTTGCGCGCGTGACCGCCGTATAGAGCAGATTTCGCGTGTAAAGGAGTTCGGGACCCTCAAACAGCGGCAGAACGACCGCGTCAAATTCGCTTCCCTGCGATTTGTGGACGGTTATCGCGTATGCCGGTTCGAGTTCGTCGATCTCCGAGGAATTGAGTGAATATGTATAAAGCCTGTCGTCGAAACGCACCGAAAGCGTCTCCGCCCGCCGGTCTATGCTTTCAACCGTGCCTATATCTCCGTTGAATATCCCGTTCTCTATGTCTCCGTCGGGTTTTTCGCCGACGAGATCATAGTCGTTTCTGATCTGCATGACCTTGTCTCCCTCGCGGAAGACGAGACCTCGGAAGGGTATCTCTTCTTTCTTGCCGTCGGCGGGATTCAGCGCCTCGCGCAGGGTCTCGTTCAGCGCGGCGGTTCCCGAACTTCCTTTCCGTGTCGGGGAAAGAACCTGTATGTCCCTGACAGGATCGAAGCCGTAAGCGTTCGGCAGTCTTGTCGTGCAGAGAGATTCGACGAGCGAATGCAGCGCCTCCGCAGACGATGTCGGAATAAAGAAAAAATCTCTGTCTTTCGCGTTCAGAACGGGCATACGGCCGTTCAGTATCTCATGCGCGTTCGTGACTATAAGGCTCTGCTGAGCCTGTCTGAATATCCTGTCGAGCCTGACCGTCGGAAGATAACCGCATCCGAGCAGATCACGGAAAACGTTTCCCGCTCCGACCGGAGGAAGCTGCGCCGCGTCTCCGACGAGGATGAGTTTCGATTTCAGCGGGAGCGCATCAAGCAGATGAGAGAAAAGGGAAAGGTCTATCATTGAACTTTCGTCCGCGATGACCGCTTCATATTGAAGTTGGTTATCCCTGTTTTTGTTGAAAACATATTCGCCGTCGCGCGGGGCGTATTCGAGAAGACGGTGCAGCGTTTTTGCTTCTCTTCCCGTCAGCTCGGAGATCCTTTTCGCCGCCCTTCCCGTCGGAGCGCAGAGCGCAAAAGAGATATTTTCGGACTCAAAAACACGGATGATCCCGTTCAGCGTTGTCGTTTTTCCCGTTCCGGGACCTCCCGTCAGGAGCGTTATGCGCTCTTTGACAGCGGTGAATATCGCTTTTCTTTGCAATTCGTCAAATTCTATTCCGAGTTTTCGCTCCGCCCTCGAAACGACAGCGTCGAAATTTTTCGGGTCGCCGTCCGAGAACTGAGACATCAGAAGCGTTCGGAGCGCGATCGTCCGTTCGCTTTCATAGACCCATTTCTGATAAACCGCGTCCCCGTTCCCGATCTCGGGAACATAGACCAGAACGCCGTCCGCGATCAGTCTTTCGAGACTGTTGCCGACCGTGTCGGTGTCGATTCCGAGCAATCCGGAAACGATCTGTCCGAGTTTGTTTTTCGGAAGGAACGTATGCCCCGATCCGTACATATTATGGTTGAGCACGAATATCAGCGCCGCTTCGATGCGGTTCGGGCTCTCCGTGTCGTAACCCATACGCACGGCGATCCTGTCCGCCGACTGAAAACCGACACCGGGTATTTCGCATAGCCTGTACGGGTTGTTTTTGATTATGTCGTAAGAGCGCAAGCCCCATTGCTTGAAAATTCTGAATGCGACCGACGGCGTGATCCCGAATTGCTGAAAATAGAGCAATATCGTCTTTACTCCGACCGTTTCTTTCAGCGACTGTGAAATGGTTTCCGCGCGCTGACGGGATATGCCTTTGACCGTGCAGACGCGCTCCGGCTCGTTTTCGAGAATGTCGAGCGTGTCGGGCCCGAAGACCGAAACGAGCGTTTTCGCCGTTTTTTCGCGGACGCCCTTGACTATCCCCGACGAAAGATAGCGCAGAACCGCCGTTTCGTCAGCAGGCATACGGGAGCGGAAAGATGTGACCGCGAACTGTCTTCCGTAAGTTTTGTGCTCCGTATAATCTCCTTCGAGTTCGAGTGTTTCTCCCTCCGAAACGAGCGGAAGAGTTCCGACCGCGACAAGGTCGCCCTCCTGCGTTTCGAGGCGGAGCACGCAGTAACCGTTTTCCGGATTTTTGTATATAATGTCTTCGACGACGCCTTCAACGACCATGAGCGTACACCTCCTCTTTCCACGCCTTTCGACAATTCAGAGCGATATGATTTTCGGATATATCGGTATTTCCGATATTATATCACAATACGCGACGAAATGCAAGTATAAATACTTGAAATTCCCTCGGTTTTATGGTATTATAAACACATATATCCCGAAAGGCTCCGCTCTCGGAAAGGACGGACATTATGAAAAAACAGGTCACCGTGACTTATACAAACGAACTTTTGCGCGGATATTTCCGCTATGTTTTCGATAAAAACGGAAAGAGAACAAAGACCGTATTTATCTGCTCCGCGGCGGGTTTTTGCGTTTTCCTCGCGCTTTCCGTCATATTTTACGATCTCGGAACAAAGGTCGGGAACGTCAGCGTTTTTCATGTCTGCGTCTCGGGGTGCGCCGTCTGCGCCGCCGTCGCCGCGGTCTATGCGCTTTCAATGAAACTTTACCCGCGTCTTTCCGCGAAAAAGATGTCCCGTTCGGTCGGGAAAACGGTCGTTTACGACTTCGGTGAAAACACGTTTTCGGCATCGCTTCCCGACGGGCGCGGCAAAAAAAGTTATCCGTACCGCGTCATGCACGGTTTCGCCGTTTCAAAAGGATATATTTTCCTTTACGGGAACTCGTCTTCTGCTTTTATCCTTCCTTTTGACGCGGAGATCGCCGGGTTTCTTTCTTCAAAACTCAAAAAACTGTAAACCGCCGAAATCCGAAAAAAAAACGAAATATATTGAAAACCGCAAGGTATTATGTTATACTGAAATTTATAAAACAGTATTTATGCTTTGACCTTTTATGAGGTCATGGGAAGGAATGTGTTATGGAAAGAGTACAGGTCAGAGAAATTTTCGCCGATTCCGCCGCTTTCGGAGGAAAAACGGTCACGGTCGCGGGCTGGTGCAGGACGATCCGCGATTCAAAGGCTTTCGGTTTTATCGAACTGAACGACGGAAGTTATTTCAAGTCCGTTCAGGTCGTTTTTGAGGCGTCGAAGATCGAAAATTACAAGCAGATAGCCTCTCTCAGCGTCGGCTCCGCGATCGAAGTCAAAGGAACCGTCGAACTGACCCCCGAGAACAAGCAGCCGTTTGAGATAAAGGCGGAGCGGATAAGCGTATGCGGAGAGTCCGTTCCCGAATATCCTCTTCAGAAAAAGCGTCATTCTCCCGAATTTCTTCGCACGATCGCGCATCTGCGCCCGAGAACGAACCTTTTCAGCGCCGTGTTCAGAGTGCGTTCCGTCGCCGCTTATGCCATACATAAATTCTTTCAGGACAGACATTTCGTATACGTTCACACCCCGATAATCACAGCCAGCGACTGCGAGGGCGCGGGCGAAATGTTCAGGGTCACGACTTTCGACCCCGAAAACGTACCTCTCGATGAGAACGGACAGCCCGACTGGTCAAAGGATTTCTTCGGCAAGTCCGCAAAACTGACGGTCAGCGGTCAGCTCGAAGCCGAGACTTACGCGCTCGCCTTCGGTTCGATCTACACTTTCGGTCCGACGTTCCGCGCGGAGAAGTCGAACACGACCCGCCATGCCGCCGAGTTCTGGATGATAGAGCCCGAGATCGCGTTCGCCGATCTTTCGGACGATATGGATCTCGCGAGAGATATGATCAAGTACGTTATCTCTTATGTCATGGAAAACTGCCCCGCGGAGATGGAGTTTTTCAACTCTTTTGTGGATAAAGGTCTCATCGAAAGACTGAAAGGCGTCGTTGAGTCCGACTTTGTCCGCGTGACCTATACGGAAGCGGTCGAGATCCTCGAAAAGAACAACGATGCGTTTGAATATCCCGTTTCATGGGGATGCGATCTCCAGACGGAGCATGAAAGGTATCTGACGGAGACAGTATATAAAAAGCCCGTGTTCGTGACGGATTATCCGCAGGACATCAAGGCGTTTTACATGAGGCTCAACGACGACGGCAAGACTGTTGCCGCCGCGGATCTTCTCGTTCCGGGCATCGGCGAGATCATCGGAGGAAGCCAGAGAGAGGAAAGGCTCGATTATCTTCTCCGCGCGCTCGACAAATTCGGGCTTGACGAAAAGGATTATTCGTGGTATCTCGATCTTCGCCGTTACGGCGGTTGCAAGCACGCGGGCTTCGGTCTCGGCTTTGAGCGACTTATTATGTATATAACGGGCGTTTCAAATATCAGGGACGTTCTGCCGTTCCCGAGAACTCTCGGCTCGGCTGAGTTTTAAGGCGAATATTTTTTTGCGGAGTATAAACAGATCGGGGATTGGAGCTTCCCCGGTCGGACAGGAGTGAAATTATGCACAGATTTACCGAAAATGAATTTGCGGAGTTGAAAAAGAAATATGAGGAGTACAAGGCGCGCGGGCTTTCGCTCGATATGTCGAGAGGAAAGCCGTGTACCGATCAGCTCGATCTTTCCGAACCTCTTCTCGCGGATATAGTCACGAACGAGGACTGTTACGGCGAGGGCGGCGTCGATCTGAGAAACTACGGCGTTCTTGACGGCATAACCGAGATGAAACGTATTTTCGCGGATCTTATGGGAGTTACTCCCGACATGGTCATCGCGGGAGACAGTTCTTCTCTGAAACTGATGTACGACGCGCTTTCGGACGCGATGTTCGCAGGTGTCCTCGGCTCCGAAAAACCGTGGTCGAAGTATGACAGGATCTCGTTCCTCTGCGTCGTTCCCGGCTATGACAGACATTTTTCCGTGACCGAGCGTCTCGGCGTCAACATGATCAACGTGCCTCTGCTCGAAGACGGTCCGGATATGGACATCGTCGAAAAACTCGTCGCGTCGGATGAAACGATAAAGGGTATCTGGTGCGTTCCGAAATATTCCAATCCCGACGGCGTGACATACAGTGACGAGGTCGTGAGACGATTTGCCGCGCTGAAACCCGCCGCGAAGGATTTCAGGATATTCTGGGACAACGCTTACGCCGTTCACGATTTCGACAGGAACGACTGCGATCATCTCCTCAACATTTTTGACGAGGCGAAAAAGTACGGAAACGAGAATATGATCTATATGTTCTGTTCCACCTCGAAAATAACGTACCCCGGCGCAGGCGTAGCTGCGATGATCGCCAGCCCCGCGAACGTGAAATTTTACGAGAAGAGCCTTTCATATCAGTTCATCGGTCCGAATAAACTCAATCAGATGCGTCATGTCAGATTTTTCAAGAACGCGCAGGGCGTTCTTGATCTTATGGAAAGGCACGCCGCGATCATCAAACCCCGTTTCGACGCGGTTCTGAAAGAACTTCACGCCGAACTTGAAGGGCTTTGCACGTGGCATGAGCCGAAGGGCGGATATTTCATCTCGCTTTATACTCCCGACGGCTGCGCGAAACGCGTCGTTGAACTCATGAAGGACGCCGGCGTCAAAATGACGGGCGCGGGCGCGTCGTTCCCGTACGGAAAAGATCCCCATGACTCAAATATCAGAATAGCGCCGACATTCCCGTCGGTCGAGGATATATCTCTCGCGGCGAAGATATTCTGCGTTTGCTGCAAGCTTGCAATAGCGGAAAAACAGTTTTCGGAGCAAAACTGACCTTTTGTGACGGAAAAACTGACAGATTTTTTCACAGGTGGTTGATCTATGAACATTATCGAAAGCATTGTTCTCGGAATAATCCAGGGGTTGACGGAATTTCTTCCCATTTCGAGTTCCGGACATCTCGCGCTCGCGCAAAAGATGTTCGGAATGCAAAACGCGGGCTTTTTCCTCGAAGCGCTTCTTCATATCGGAACGCTTGTCGCGGTCTTTATCGCGTTCAGGAAACTCATCGCGGGGCTTTTCAAGGCTCTGTTTACGATGATGGGAAAGATCTTCCGAGGAAAATTTTCTCTGAAAAACGCCGAACCCTGCGAGCGTATGCTTCTGATGCTGATCGTGTCCTGTCTGCCTCTTTTCGTCGCCCTCATTTTCAAAGATAAGGCGGAAATGCTTAAAGACAGCCTTTGGGCGGTCGGCGCGGCGCTGATAGTGAACAGCGTTATACTGTTCGTCTGCGACAGGCTTCCCGACAGGAAAAAGGATGCCTCGAACATGGGGATAGGGAACTCCCTTGCGGTCGGGTTCATGCAGGCGGTCGCGATAATTCCCGGTATCTCCCGATCGGGCTCGACGATCACTGCGGGCGTTGCATCGGGACTTGACCGCGAATTTGCCGCGCAGTATACGTTCATTCTTTCGATCCCGACCATCCTTGCCGGCGCGGCGGTCAGCTTCAAAGACGCCGTTGCCGAAAACGCGATAATCGCGCAGGACATCCCCGCGTATATCGTCGGCGTCGTCGTTTCGGGCGTTGTGGGATTTTTGGCGATAAGACTTTTGCAATACATACTGAAATCCAAAAAATTTATCATTTTTTCGGTATACAGTTTCGTTGTCGGCGCGGCGGCGATAATTTTCAGCATAGTAAAAGGAGTTTAAATGGCGCAAAAGAAAAAAGCCGTTAAAAAGAAACCGGCTCCGAGGAAGACGGAAGCCCGCAATAAGGCTCCCGCAAAAAAAATGGATAAAAATCTGCACGATACGATCTTCGCCGTCGTGCTTATCGGCATTGCGATCTGCCTGACGATATGCCTGATCGTCCCCGATGCGGGAGTTCTTTGCAGATGGATACGCGACGTTCTTTTCGGTCTGCTCGGCTGGGCGGGCGCGCTGGTGCCTGTCGCCCTTGTTTTTTATGCCGTTCTGATGATCCTGCGCTATGAGAAGATCCTGTCGAAGGTTCTTCTCTCAACGGGAGCGACTGTTCTGCTTTCCGCGTTCATCAATGTCTGCGAAGATCCGGACAGGCTTCTCGTCGCAGGAAAAAGCGGCGTCGGAGAATGTGTTTCGTCGCTTTATGTCAGCGGAACGAACCTGAATTCCGGCGGCGTTATCGGCGGAGCGATCGCCGAGCCGATGACGCTTCTCGTAGGGGCTCTTATAAGCGGAATTATCATATTTACGGTCATGCTCATCGCATTTATATTCGTGACGGGGCTGACCTTCGCGTCCTTCATCGGAACTCCCGACGAACGGCGCGCCGCGCGCGAGGAAAGGGACGAGCTGAAAAAAGCGGAAGCCGAGGAAGAGAGGAAAAGAAGGATCGAAAAGAAGATCCGCCTGACTCTTCCCGAATACGGTGACGAAGAACCCCCGAAGCGAGAAAGAAAGAAGAAAGAAATTTCCGAGGTAACGGATCCTGCTTCGGAAGCGGACGAATTTGACGAGGAAGACACGAAGATCCCGGCATTCACGACAAATCTCGACGATACGCCCGAAATATTCGCCCGTGCGGCTTCTCCCGATCTTCCCCCCATACCGACGGAAGATAAGATAACGAAGGAAGACATCGCCGAGGCGACCGCGGAAGTGACCGCCGAGATCGCCGCGGAAGAGGCTGTTCAGCCCGAAAGACCGTACGTATATCCCGAGATAGATCTTCTTTCAAAACCGAAATTCATCCGTGAGGACGGTATCGCGGATTATTTGCGTTCGACGGGCGAAAAACTCGTTGAAACTCTGAGAAGTTTTAATGTTGAGACCCGCATACTTCACGCGTCGCACGGCCCGACCGTTACGCGATACGAACTTGCTCCCGAACAGGGCGTCAAAATAAGCAAAATAACAAACCTCGAAGCCGATATCGCGCTGAGCCTTGCGGCGAAAAGCGTCCGTATCGAGGCTCCGATACCCGGAAAATCGGCGATCGGAATTGAGATCCCGAACCAGGTTCAGCAGACCGTCAGCATCAGAGAACTTATCGACACCGACGAGTTCAGAAACGCGAAATCAAAAGTCACCGCGGCTCTCGGAAAGGACATAAGCGGCGAAAACGTGTTCGTCGATATCGCGAAAATGCCTCATCTGCTCATTGCGGGCGCGACGGGAACGGGAAAATCGGTCTGCATCAATTCGATAATCGTCAGCCTTCTTTACAAAGCGAAGCCCGATGAGGTCAAACTGATACTCGTTGACCCGAAAATGGTCGAATTTTCCGTCTATAAAGGCATTCCGCACCTGCTTATCCCCGTTGTGACCGATCCGAAAAAGGCGGCGGGCGCGCTTTCGTGGGCGGTGACGGAGATGCTTTCGAGGTATCAGATGTTCACCGAGAAGGGCGTGCGCGATTTCAAGGGCTACAACGCAAACCTTGAAGAAGACGAAAAGCCTCTTCCGCAGATAGTCATTATTATCGACGAACTTGCCGATCTGATGATGTCGTCCCCGAAAGAGGTCGAAGACGCGGTAATGCGTCTTGCGCAAATGGCGCGTGCCGCGGGTATGCACCTGATAATCGCGACCCAGCGTCCTTCCGCGGACGTTATCACGGGCACGATCAAAGCGAACATTCCTTCGAGGATCGCGCTTGCCGTTTCGAGCGGAGTCAACTCCCGTATCATTCTCGACGAGATGGGCGCGGAAAATCTTCTCGGTCGCGGCGATATGCTCTTTGATCCTCTCGGCGCGCCGAAAGCCCGGCGAGTACAGGGCTGTTTCGTCAGCGATTCCGAGGTCGAGGCTGTCGTCGGGGCTTTGAAACAGAACAATCCCACGGAATATAACAAAGAGATACTCAAACAGATCGAGCAGGCGGCGCTTGCTCAGCAGAAAGGTAAAAAAGACGGAACATCTCTGTCCGCTTCCGGCTCGGGACAGACGGCGGAGAGCGAAGCGGCGGACGACGAAATGTTCGACCGCGCCGTCGAGGTCGTTATAGAGAGCGGACAGGCTTCGACCTCGATGCTTCAACGCCGTGTCGGGCTCGGCTACGCGAGAGCGGCAAGGCTTATCGATTACATGGAACAGCGGGGGATAGTCGGTCCTTACCAGGGAAGCAAACCCCGAAAGGTTCTTATGACGAAGGAAGAGTGGATGGAAGCGAAGATGCGCGCCGAAAATCCCGGCACGGCGATGTCGGACGGCGGCGTTCCGGAGGACTTCTGATGAACAATCCTCTTTATCCGGGATTTCTTCCCGTTACGCGTCGGGAAATGGACGCGATGGGAATCGGTCAATTTGATTTTGTATATGTGACGGGCGATTCGTATGTGGATCACCCGTCCTTCGGCGTTGCGATCATCGGCAGGGTCATCGAAAAACTCGGTTTTACCGTCGGCATCATTTCGCAACCCGATTGGCATTCAACAAAGGATTTCACGGTTTACGGCAGGCCGAAATATGCGTTTCTCGTGACAGGCGGGTGCATAGACTCGATGGTCAATCACTACACCGCCGCAAAGAAAAGACGGAGCGACGACGCGTATACCGCGGGCGGCAAGGCGGGAAAAAGACCCGATCGGGCGGTGATCGTTTACTGCAACCGGATCCGAGAGGCTTACGGAGACGTTCCTCTCATAATCGGGGGGCTTGAAGCGTCTCTGCGCCGCTTCGCGCATTATGATTATTGGAGCGACAAAGTCCGCCGTTCGATCCTGCTCGACAGCGGAGCGGATATCTGCGGCTTCGGCATGGGCGAAACTTCGACCGAACAGATCGTGACGCGGCTCGCGGCGGGCGAACATGTTTCGTCTCTGACGGACATTGCCGGAACCTGCGTCGTCGTTGACGAAAAGCCTGAGGGCGCGGTCGAGTGCCCGTCCTACGAAAAGGTCCGCGGTTCCGACGCCGCAAGCAAAAAGCAGTATGCGGACGCGACGCGCATTCAGTACGGGCAGCAGGACGCGTTTGTCGGAAAAACGCTTATTCAGCGTCACGGGAACAAATGGGTCAAGCAGAACCCGCCGTCGGTTCCTCTCGACGGGAAAGCGCTGGACGACGTTTATGACCTTCCGTTTATGCGCGCGTGGCACCCGATCTACGATGAGGTCGGAGGCGTTCCCGCGATCGCGGAAGTCGAACATTCGGTCACGCATAACAGGGGATGTTTCGGCGGCTGTAATTTCTGCGCGATAGTTTTTCATCAGGGACGCTATGTTACGTCGAGAACAGAGGACAGCGTTGTCCGCGAAGCCGAAAAGATAACTCGGTCTCCGAATTTCAAGGGCTATATACACGACGTCGGCGGTCCGACCGCGAACTTCAGACATCCCGCCTGCAACAAAAAGAGTCTTTGCACGGACAGACGCTGTCTTGCTCCGTATCCGTGTCCCGCGATGAATCCCGATCATACGGAGTATTTGAAGATACTTCGGCGCATAAGGGCTCTGCCGCGCGTCAAAAAGGTCTTTGTACGGAGCGGCATAAGATACGATTATCTGATCGAGGATAAGAACGAGGAGTTTTTTGAGGAACTCGTGAAGTATCATATCAGCGGGCAGTTGAAAGTCGCGCCCGAACATTGCTCCGACAGAGTCCTCGACTGTATGGGAAAACCTCATTTTTCCGTATACAGGCGTTTTTATAAGCGATTTTACGAACTGAACAAAAAATTCGGGATGGATCAGTATCTCGTTCCCTATATGATCTCGTCGCATCCCGGCTGTACGCTTGATGACGCGATAGAACTCGCGCTTTATCTGAAAGAGATAAACTATCATCCCGAACAGGTGCAGGATTTCTATCCGACGCCCGGAACGGTCAGCACCTGTATGTTCTGGACGGGTATCGATCCGCTGAGCGGCAAAGAAGTTTATGTTCCGCGTTCGGCGGAGGAAAAAGCGTATCAGCGCGCGCTTCTCCAATGCACCCGCCCGGAGAACGCCGAAAAAGTCAGACAGGCTCTGATAAAGGCGGGAAGACGCGACCTGATCCCCGTTCTGCTGCCTTCGGGCGCGGCTGTTCCGAGGAACAGACCCGCGAACGGGTGCCGGCCTCATCCGACTTCTTCGATAAGGAAGAACCCGAAACCGCGCAAAAAATAAATATTTTTACGGGGTTCGCCGTATATTGCGGCGCGAAATCGTACTTTGTGAAAAAAAATTTAAAAAAAATCGAACTCACGCATTGACAAGCATGTCGATTTATGGTATAATTCAAATCAGAAGAGATAAGGCGGGCGAGCCGCTTTGAAGGGAGTAAAAAAACATGGACAAAGTTTTACTTATCGCGGACGATAATAAGGATATTGTCGATATTCTTAAGATCTACGCTCAGAAGGAAGGTTATAAGACCGTTTGTGCATACGACGGAGAGCAGGCTCTCAAAATGCAGAAAGAGTATAACCCCGTTCTGATCCTTCTCGACGTTATGATGCCCAAGATCAACGGTTACGACGTTTGCAGACAGATTAGACAGACTTCAAACGTTCCCATAATCATGGTTACCGCGAAGAGCGAGGAAGCCGACAGGATCCTCGGTCTCGATATCGGCGCGGACGATTATGTCGTAAAACCGTTCAGCCCCCGCGAGGTTATGACGAGGATCAAGGCTGTTCTCAGAAGAGTGAGTGACGAGGCTAACGACGAGAGAAACAAGAGGATCGAAGTCGCAGGTCTTACGATCGATATGAACAGTTACGAGGCTTACGTTAACGGAAAGCCCGTTGTTCTGACGAAGAAAGAGATCGAGATCCTTTGGCTCTTTGCCACCAACCCCGGCAAAGTGTATACGAGAGATCATCTTCTCGAAAATATTTGGGGCTACGAATATTTCGGAGATACAAGAACCGTGGACACGCATATCAAACGTATCCGCACGAAACTCAATCTCGACGAGACCGTCGGCTTTGATATAAAGACCGTTTGGGGCGTCGGCTATAAGTTTGAGGTCAAACAATAATGTTCAAAAAGATATCATCTGAATTGATGACTGTCTTAATATCCGTAACGGTACTGGTGGTCTTGATCACCAGTATCGTTTTCACGCTTCTTTTTTCCGATTATGCGATAAGTGAGAAGGAAAGCACGCTGAGAACGATGGCTGAAAATATCTCGACGCTCGTCGCGATGGACGAGGCGAGCACGTCGTCTTATCAGCAGAAAAGTATTTCCGACTATAACCTTTTTGCGAAGGAAGTCCTTTCTTCGAGAGTGTGGATCATAAATTCCGACGGCGTATTTGACCGGCTTCACAATTCCGCAGACACGCCGTATAACGCCAAGGAACTGCCTTCGGAATACTATGCCTGCTATACCCGTTCTCTGTCGGGAGAAGATTTTGTCACTTCCGAATTCAGCGGGTATTTCGGAGAGAAGACCATCAGCATTTTTGTCCCGATAAAATCGCTTTCAAACGAGGGGGAGTTCTGCGGCGTCGTCGCTGTTCACTGTCCCATGTCAAGCATTACCGCGACGTATACTTCCACGCTGATGTTTCTCATTGTCGCGATCATCGTCGCCGCGATAATCGCCGTCATTATCTCGTCGATCCTCGCGCGTTTCGTTTCCAGACCGCTGATCGAGATGCGAAATCTTGCTCAAAAGATGGCGGAGGGCGATTATACCGTCCGAGCTTCCGACAACGGGAAAGACGAGATCGGAGACCTTGCGAGAAGTTTCAATTATCTTTCCGAAACGCTTGAATCGACGGTCGGAGAACTCGAAGTCGAAAAAAATAAACTTAACGACCTTATCCAGAACATGTCCGAGGGGCTGGCTTCTTTCACTCCCGACGGAAAAATGACGCGTTACAACGCTGTCTGGATGAGCCTCTGCCCCGGAAATATAATGGAGAATGAGGACTTTGCCGACGCTCTGCGCGATGTTTTTGAGACGGGAAAATCCTGTACCGTCGCGATCGACCTCGCCGATGTCATCAAATTTATCATGTCTCCGATATTGAACGAGCGTCATGACCGCATCGACGCCGTCGTTGTTATCGCTTCGGATATCACGAAAGAGGTTCGCCTCGAAAAAACGAGAAGAGAGTTCGTTTCAAACGTTTCGCATGAGTTCAGAACGCCGCTGACGATCATCAAGGGCAACGCCGAACTGCTTTTGGACGGCGCGGTGACCGATCCCGAAATGCTGACGCAGGTCTACGAACGCATTGAAAGTGAAACGGAAGCGCTCGAAAAACTCGTAAAAGACCTTCTTGACGTCTCGAGAATGAGGGCGGGAAAGATAAAACTCGACTGCACCGCCGTCGATCTTTCGGCGATGGCGCTCGATATAACGGCGAAGATGCGCGTTATAACGGACAAGAAAAAGATCGACCTTGTTTGTCGGGAGTCGAAGGATCTTCCTCCTGTTTGGGGCGATGTTGACCGTCTGCGTCAGCTCATTATCATATTCATCGACAACGCCGTCAAGTTTACCCCCGAGGGCGGAACGATAACGGTATCCACTTCGCAGGTGGACAACTGCGCGTGTCTGAGCGTCAAAGATACGGGAAAGGGAATACCGAAAGAGGATATTCCGTTCATATTTGAGCGTTTTTACAAGGTAGATAAAGCGCGCGGCGGTTCTTCGCAGGGAACGGGGCTCGGTCTGTCGATCGCGAGCAACATAGTTGAACTTCACGGCGGCGGCATAACCGTTGAAAGCGATGTCGGAAAGGGCACGACTTTCAATATCATGCTTCCGTTTGCCGACGGAAAGAAAAAAGAAGACAAAGAAAATAAAGACGGGAAATGACCGTCCGTAATAAAAGAGAGGATCGTCGTAAAGCGATCCTCTCTTTTCGGGAGAAACAAGCAAAATGGAATGTCGTATTTGTCCGCGCGAATGCGGAAGTGACAGAAAAAACGGAGTTTTGGGTAAATGCCGCTGCGGAGACGGGATGATCGTGTCTCTTGTCGGGCTTCACAAAGGCGAAGAGCCCTGCATAAGCGGCAAAAACGGCGCGGGGACGATCTTTTTCGCGGGTTGTTCTCTCGGCTGTGTTTTCTGTCAGAATTCGGAGATCAGCCGCACGCCGCGCGGCAAGATATATTCCGAAAGCGAACTTATCGACGCGATAAAATCCCTTGAAGACCGCGGCGCGGAAAACATTGAATTCGTGACCGCGACGCATTATTCCGAGCAGATCCGCTCGGTTCTTGAAAAATATAAGCCGTCCGTTCCCGTTGTCTGGAATTCAAGCGGATATGAAAAAGTCGAGACGCTCGGGCTTTTTGACGGTCTGATAGATGTTTATCTTCCCGATCTGAAATTTTTTTCCTCCGATCTGAGCCGTCGTTACGCGGCGTGCCCCGATTACTTTGAAAAAGCCTTTTCGGCAATCAGGGAGATGCGGCGTCAGACGGGCGGATGCGTTTTTGACGAAGACGGAAAACTGCTTCGCGGAATGCTGATCAGGCATCTTGTGCTTCCGTCGCATATACACGATTCGTTTGAGATCCTGAAACGGATCGCGGAGGATCTTCCGCGGGATATATGCGTCAGTTTGCTGTGTCAGTACTTCCCGACGGAAGAACTGAAAAAGAAGAATGAATATCCCGAACTTCTGCGAAAACTGAAAAGAAAAGAGTATTCCGCGGTCATTGACAGGTTTCTCGCTCTCGGGCTCGAAAACGGATTTGTTCAGGAATTTTCGAGCGCAACGGAAAAATATGTCCCCGTTTGGGATATATGAAAACACGGACAGAGTTTTTTGCTCTGTCCGTGTCTGTATTATTCCAGAATATCCGTTGTTATGAAATCCGCGCCGAGTCCGATAAGACGTTCGGCGTCGGCTTTTTCGTCAACCGTCCAGCAGTTGATCGCGATCCCCGCGTCGCGGAGCGCTTTCACGCTTTCCTCGTTCAACTCGCGATGGTATATGTCAATTCCGAACCCGTGTTCTTTCAGTTTTTCGGGAAGGTCGGGCGTATATTTACCCGTCAGGAACTGCACCGTCGCGTTCGGGCGAAGATCACGGAGTTTTACGAGGTTTTCAAAACAGAATGAGATGAATATCATGCCGTCGGAATACTGCACCTCGTCGATCTCGTCGCATATCGCTTTGATATCTTCTTCCGAAAACTCGTTTTTCAGTTCGAGAACGGCGGTCTTTCCGTATCTTTTGCAGGTGGCGATGTATTCTTTAAGCGTGGGGATTCCGAGTTCGGGTCTTGTCGCTTCTCCGTTAGTTCCGCGTATGTGCAGCGCGCGCAATTCGTCGAACAAAGAGTTTTCAACGCTCAGATCCTCTTCGCAGACCCTGCCGGTCGTGTCGTCGTGGATCACGACGAACTTTCCGTCAGCCGTTCTGTGAACGTCCGTCTCAATTCCGAAATAACTTCTGTTTCCCGCCGCGATAAACGCCGCGTTGGTGTTTTCGGGTTCGATCCCGCTCAAGCCTCTGTGCGCGATCATGCGCGTTGCGTTTTTGTCGATTTTTACCGTGTCCATTTTTTTCTCCTTTGTCCCACGTTTTTTCAAATCCTGTTTATTTCAATCTGAAAAATATTGCGGTATCGGTGTTCGCCTCGTATATACGCTGTCCGGGCTGTCTTGATGCCGAGTCGAGAAGTACAAGCACCGCGCCGTCATATCCTTTCGGAACCTGAACGGCGTACTCGATCTTCAATGTGTTGACTCCGAAATCGTTCCATCCCGAAAGCGCCGCGGTCAGTTTTTCTGTCAGGATGCAGTCTTTTCCGTTATAGCGGATCTCATACGTTCCGCTTCCGTCGGCGTTCTCTCTGTATGTCCGAACTCTCCCGACAACATCGTAATAGTCTTCTGCGGAGACGGAATACGCAAAGCCTTTATCATAAGCGTTTATATCCCTGAAAGTGACTTCCGCCCTGACGATCTTCCATTCGTATCCGTCTTTTTTGCCGTGATCCTCATCCTCTTCGACGGTTATATACTCCTTTATGACGGCTGTTCCCCTTGTTGTTAAGGTCTCGTCTTTTGTGCAATGGGTTATATAATCGTACCTTTCGCCGACCTCCGCCGCGCATTCAAGCCCGTACTTCTCAAAGTCCGCCTGCAACGGCTCTCCCTCGGTAACGCCGCAAAGCGAACAGGTCTTCGGCTCATAATGCGTCGCGTCGAGCCATACATGAGCGCAGACCGTTTCCGAAACCGATGAGGTCTGTTCCCCGTTGTCTTCGCCGACGGCACCGCATGAGGAAAGCAGCCCGATCGCCGTCAGAAGACAGAGCAAAAATATAAAGTATGATTTTTTCGGCATGGAAGGTCTCCTTACGGAATAAAGTTTTCTCTTTTTTGCCCGTCCGTGAAAACTCGGTATTTTTCTCCCGCCGCCGCGGTCATTTTTCTGATGTACCCGTAACTGCAATGTTCCTTCATCCGGCAGTTTTCGCAGGAGCGAGTATCGCAGTGAAGGATCATTCCCTCAAAAGGATCATTTTCTTTCAGACCTCTTTTCAACCTTTCGACAACGGCGTTCGGATAAAATTTTTCTATAACGGAAAGCGCGGGAATTTCGTATAAAACAGTCCGCATTGAAGCCTTTCCGCAAATTCGGCATACCCGCTTGCCAACGCGAATTCTTCTGTTACACCTTTTCCGTTTTGTCCGGGGAAACCCGTTTTCGCGGAAACTCTGACGCTGTGGCAGTTTTCTATCCCGGAGGGAAATGAGAGGGCGACTGTTTCGATTCCTATCGAACCGAGTATCCGTTTGAGCCTGTCAACGGTCTCCCCGGGAGGGTTCTCTTTGAATTTCTCGTCTATATACCGCATTCTTTTCCCTCCTTTTCAAATCGTGTCGGCGTCAGTCGATAACAAGATGAGCGGGAAGTCCGTTCTTATAAGGGATATCGACCTGCCCGGCGATAAGGGGCATGATCTCTTTCAGAAGGCCGTCCGTGACATTGTTGCCCTCTTCGTTTATGCCCTCGCGGGGAACCTTTCTGATCTCGTTCGCGACTTCGGAGACTTTTTTGCACTCGATGTCCACGACATACGGCTCGGTCGATCTGCGGACGAACATCGGAATGGCAGCCGTCATCCCTTCAAGCGCCGCATCCGCCGCCGCTTTTCCTATGCGGACTGATTCGTCGATGTCGGTCTTTGAACATATATGCGCCGCGCATCTCTGCGGAAGGCTCAGTTCAACGGAGCGAACCTTGCAGCCTATCTCGGATTTTACAAGCATTTCGAGTTGTTTTGCTGTTCCCGCGAGGTATTTGTGCCCGAAAATGTCGGTCACGCCGCTCTGTGCGCCTTCTCCGACGTATCTGCCGTCCGCGTAGCGTATTCCTTCGGAAACGGCAACGGTCACGTTCGGTTTCTTTTCAAGTTCGGCTCTGACCGCCGCGAGAAACGCCTCGTTGTCGAAATCCACTTCGGGCAGATATATCAGATCGGCAGTCAGAGAGCCGTTCAGCCTCGGCAGACCCGCCGCCGCCGTCAGCCAGCCCGCGTCGCGTCCCATGATCTCAACGATCGTGACCGCCCTGACCTTGTAAACGGCACAGTCTCTGGCGATCTCCTGCATGGTCGTTGCGACGAATTTCGCCGCCGATCCGAAGCCGGGCGTATGGTCTGTCTGCGCAAGGTCGTTGTCGATCGTTTTCGGAACGCCCATTATGTGCATCTCTCTGCCGCATTTTTCCGCATAGGCGGAAAGTTTTGCCGCGGTGTCCATCGAATCGTTTCCTCCGATGTAGAAGAAATATCTTATGTCGTATTTTTCAAAAAGCGCGAATATCTCGGAATAGATCGCGTCGTCCATGTCCGCGGGAAGTTTTTTTCTGCACGAACCGAGCGCCGCCGCGGGCGTGCATTCAAGCGCAAATATCTGCTCGTCCGTCGGAAGGATCTTTCTCAGATCGACGAGGTCCTCTCTTAAAAAGCCCTCGATACCGTTCTTCATTCCGTATATCTTTATATCCTCTTTGTCCCGCAGTCCGCGGAAAACTCCCGCAAGCGTCGCGTTGATCGCGCAGGTAGGTCCTCCCGACTGTCCGATAACGGCGTTTCCTTTGATCATGATTTTATTCTCCTTTGCAATAATTTTCGTTGTCAACCTTGATATATTCGAGCCCTTCCATTCTCTCCAGCACTCCGAAAGATGAGATATGGTTGTTATATGCGGTCAGGCGTTTGAGCGATGTCAGATTTTCGATTCCCGTCAGTTTGTACAGAAGATTTGCGGACACATCGAGTTCTTCGAGGGCGGCGCATCCTGCGAGATTTGAGAGGTCGGATATCTCGTTGTTGTAAAGATCGAGCGAGCGAAGGTTCGGAAGTTCGGCGAACACGATTCCTTTGCGAACGGTGTTCGAGCGGCAGACGACGGTTGTCAGATTTGTCAGGTTTCTCAGACAGGCGATGTCCGCGTCATAAAGGGAAAGCCCCGAAATGTCAAGGTATTCGAGCGTCCGAAGCCGGGCGATGTTTTCGATCGAGGAAAGCCCCGACGCATTGATGTAAAGCGTTTTCAGTTCGGGCAAAGAAATTTCCGCGAAGACTCCGTCGTCCGTCAGTTCGTTCTGCCCGATGTTAAGGATACGGAGTTTCGGAAGATATGAAAGAAACGACAGATCGCTGAGTGAATTCGCTTTTAAGTTCAGAAATACAAGCCCCGGAAGTTTTCTGACAGCGCCCGTCTTTTCGTCCGTCAGCGAGCAGCCCTGAGCCGAGAAAGAGATCAGATCTTTGCAGTAAGAAACGGGATCGAGGTTCTTCACATCGTTTCCGTCAATAACGAGCCTTGTGAGCCTCGTGAAGTATTTCAGTCCGTCGAGCGAAAGAACGCAATAATCCGAAGTCGTCGAAGAGCCCGTGTAAGTCAGGTCGAGTTCCGTCACGGAAGCGAGTCCCGCGAGGTCGATCTCTTCGTTTTTCCCGAGCCCGACGGCCTGCCTGACCTTTTCTTCAAAAACATAATCTCCGAAGACCGAAGCGGCGTCAAGTTCCGTTCGGCTGAAGACCGTTTCGGGGCCTTCTTCGGCCGTGTCGTCTTTGAGAAGCGTCACCGCGGCGAAGATCGCGGCGGCAAGCGCGAACACGGCGAGGAAAAGAATTCCGAGTTTAAGGATTTTTTTCATTTTTTTGCTCCGAAGGTTGAAAAGTTCGCAGTTATATGTTATAATGACGATGTTATAATTAAATATACCGTTATTATAGCATATATAAGTTGCGTTTGCAAGTTTTTCCGCCGTTTTTTTGAAAGGATTTTTATTTTTTATGAGGGCACGAAAGAAGAAGAATACCGTTCCGAGACTTGAAAGACATTCCGACCTGATCGCCGACGCCGTCGTTGCCCGCGAAGGCGTTCCTCTCCATGTTGAGATCGGCTGCGGAAAGGGCGCGTTTGCCGTCGGAATGGCGAGCCTGATGCCCGACGTCGATTACTACGCTCTCGAAAAAGTTCCCGACGTCATGGTAATGGCTGTCGAAAAAGCCGCTGCCGCAGGGTTGAAAAACTGCAAATTTCTGATCGCCGACGCCGTGATGCTTCCCGATATATGTCCCGAGGGAAGCGTGGATGTTCTTTATCTGAACTTTTCCGATCCGTGGCCGAAGAACAGGGATCGAAAGCGCCGGCTGACGCACGTGAATTTTCTTGAAACATATAAAAAACTGCTGAAACCGAACGGGATACTCCGAATAAAAACCGACAATGTCGGCCTGTTCGATTTCACTCTCGATCAACTTGAACAGGCGGGGTTCGAGACTTTCGATCTGACCCGTGACCTGCATTCGAGCGATATTGAAAACGAAGTCATGACCGAATACGAAAAAAGGTTTTCCGAGCAGGGCTTCCCGATAAACTCGGTCAAAGCGAGAGTGAAAAGAGACTGAAAACATATCTGCCGCGCGGAAAACGCACGGATAAAGAAGAGGGAGATATATTATGATACTGAAAAACGCGACCGTTTTCAACGGAGATTTTGAAAAAGTCAGAGCCGATGTTGCGATCGAGGGCGAACGCATCTCGAAGATCGGCGATCTTTCGGGAGAAGATGAACTCGATCTGACGGATATGACCGTTATGCCCGGGCTTATCGACATCCATATCCACGGCTGCGGCGGAGCCGACGCGGGTGATGCGACGCCCGAGGCGCTTGAAACGATGTCGCAGACTCTCGTCAAAAACGGGATCACATCTTTTTGCCCCGCTTCGATGACGCTTTCGTTTGAAGAACTGACAAAGATCTTCGCAAATATCGATGAGATGAAAAACAAGGTCGGCGGAGCCTATATCCACGGTGCGAATATGGAAGGTCCTTATATCGCGATGTCGAAAAAAGGCGCGCAGAATCCGCTTTATGTCAGAAATCCCGACAAAGAGGAGTTCAAGCGGCTTTTCGACGGGTGCAACGGCTCGATCAAAGTTGTTGATATCGCGCCCGAATGCGACGGCGGCGACGAATTTATAAAAGAGATACAGCCGATATGCCCCGTTTCGATCGCGCATACCGACGCGGGATATGACGAGGCCGTTCACGCGATAGAACTCGGCGTTCGCCACATAACCCATCTGTTCAACGCTCAGTCGGGACTTCACCACAGAAAGCCCGGGGTCGTCGGCGCCGCGTTTGACGTCGGAAAAGAAAAGGGCGTTCGCGCCGAACTGATCTGCGACGGTTTTCACATTCATCCCGCAACTCTCCGCATCGCGTTCCGGGCGATGGGAGAGGACGGAACCGTCATCATCAGCGACTCGATGAAAGCCGCGGGATGTCCCGACGGGGATTACGATCTCGGCGGACAGCCCGTCTATGTCCGTGACGGAAAGGCTTTGCTTGCCGACGGAACGATCGCCGCTTCGACCTCAAACGTATACAAAGAACTCAAAAACGTTATCTCTTTCGGCATTCCCGAAAAACAGGCGGTCAAGTCCGCAACGATCAACCCCGCGAAGGCGATCCGCGCAGACAGAGAAACGGGTTCGATCGAGGAAGGCAAACTCGCCGACATCCTTGTCGTTGATAAGGATTACAATATCAAACTCGTTATCGTCAAAGGAAAAATAAAGGTCAACAATCTGTGATTATTTAACAGGAGACTGTATGAATTACATTGATGCGAAGTTCAAGGATCGCGATCCCGTCGAAACTGTCGCGACCGTGAAAAGGATACTTTCCGAAAACGGGATAGAGATCGAAGATTATTCCGGGAATTCGGGAATAGAAAACCTTTACAGTATGCATGTTCAGGTTCCCGGAGGATTTCCCGGTTCAAACGGTAAAGGAGTAACTCCGGAATTCGCAAGGGCAAGCGGCTATGCCGAATTTATGGAAAGAGTTCAGATGGGACTCCTCTGCAACGGATTTCCGTATATCGAGACCGATCCCGAACTCAACCTTCACACCTACG
Organism: uncultured Eubacteriales bacterium; assembly: GCA_902373415.1. Classification (GTDB taxonomy): domain Bacteria; phylum Bacillota; class Clostridia; order Oscillospirales; family UBA644; genus UBA644. Next base: position 213,325 of record CABKLX010000003.1, read on the forward strand.
CCCCCGACAAAAAATATATGACCGAAGACGAACTTGTCGAAAACGGGGAGTGGATGGATTGGATAATCAAGGAGTCGAAGGAACCCCTGACGAGGCGCATGATCGCAAAAAAATGTATGATCTACGGCTTTTCGGACAAGGTTCTGACCCTTCCTTTCTACAGTCTTTTTGAAGATAAGTATGTCTATATCCCTTCCGGCTTTACGGCGCGCATATATACGGCGAACGGCTGCTGCGCGGGAAACAGCAAAGCCGAGGCGTGGATACATGCTTTTTCCGAAATAATGGAAAGGCATAACTGCGAAAAAATATTCACGAGCGGAAAATCCGTTCCCGAGATCCCCCGCGAAAAACTCCGTAAATTCAAGGTTGTCAACAGCATACTTGAAGAATTGGAAAAAGACGGAGATCTTGACGTCAGCGTTTTTGACTATTCTCTCGGAACGGGGTTCCCTGTCGTTTCTACCCGCATAATAAACAAAAGAAATCATTCCTATCATATCAATGTTGCCGCCGATCCCGTATTTGAGATCGCCGTTCAGAGGACGCTGACGGAGTCTTTTCAGGGAAGAAGCGTTGCATTTTTCGATGAAAACGACCATTCGAGGATACTTGTCGATTTTAACGATATGGATCCTTTGATAAACATCAGCAATCAGATACGGACGGACGACGGGTTCTGCACGGTCGACTATTTCGCAAATGAACTGACCTGCGATGAGAAATGCTCCGATTTCGAGGATAATTCCTCATGCGACAATACGGAACTTCTCAAAAAAATGCTCGACCGTTTCAAAAAACTCGGAAAACCCGTATACGTCAGGAATTTTTCATATCTCGGTTTTCCCTCTTACAAAATAATCGTTCCGGGTTTTTCCGAGACCGGCGGATACGTTCGGTTCTGCGACAGAAAAAATTCAGATTGGTTTGCGAACAGAACGCATGAGGCAATGAGAAATATCGAGGCCGCGGACGATATACTTCTTTCCGATATGTTCATTTATCACGGGATGATACACGGGCTCAAATCCCGTGAAATGAAATTCAGCAGACTTGCGGGCATTCCTCTTGTAAAAGCGAATGAGGAATACCTTGCCGCCGTTCATTTCGCATACGCCGCGATGAAACTGAACAGACCGGACGCTCTGATTTCATGGCTCGGCACCGCCGTCGGGTACGCGGACGATCCTGCCGAAAAGGATTATTGCGCCGCACTCAGACAGTATTTTATCTTCAAAAACAGAGATGTTGCCGAAGATAAAATATTCCTTGTTCTGAAAAAGTTTTACCGTCCCGATTCCGTTGAAAGACTCGGGAAGAACCTTGACTTTGGCGGTAATGTTTTTGACGGAATGCTGGTCAGGTGCTCCCGTGAAAACTGCGCAAAATGCTTTTTGCGGGATAAATGCCGTTGCGAGACCGTTCGGGAACTGTACAAAAAGGTCGGGAAAAAATACCTCGGGTTTACGGACGGACAGAACCGCAATGAGTTTCTTGACGGGTTGCCTCTGTGACGGACGGATATACGAGCGGATAAGACAGTTTTAGCAAAAAGGAAAAGAAAAATATGGCATTCAGAATAAGAGGCGGGATACATCCCGCGTACAACAAAGTGACCGCGCATTCCCCGATCGAGGTTTTGCCCGCGCCCGCGGAACTGGTAATACCTCTTTCGCAGCATATCGGCGCGCCGTGCGAACCGCTTGTTGCCGTTGGGGACCGAGTGTTGCTCGGACAGAAGATAGGGGATTCGCAATCTCCCGTTTCCGCTCCCATCCATTCAACGGTTTCGGGCACGGTCAAGGCGATCGAGCCGAGATGGGTTCCGACGGGACTTCGTGCGCCGTGCATAGTTATCGAAAACGATTTTCAGGACGAGAAAGATCCGTCTTATCTTGACAGAGAAGACGAGTACAGCCTTGATCGGATGACCCCCGAGATCATTTGTTCTCGGGCGCGTGAAGCCGGTATTGCCGGAATGGGTGGCGCGGGCTTTCCTCTGCATTACAAACTCAGTTCCGGCCTCGGAAAGGTCAGACATGTAATCATTAACGGCGCGGAATGCGAGCCGTATATAACCGCCGATCACCGCGCGATGCTCGAATATCCGCACCTCATCATCGGCGGGATCCGTCTGATAATGAAGTGTTACGGGCTTGACACGGCAACTGTCGGGATCGAGAAAAACAAACCCGACGCCATTGACGTCATGCGCGCGAAGGGCGCGGATTTCGGGATCAGGGTCGAGCCTCTTCCGACGAAATATCCGATGGGCGGCGAAAAACAGATCATAAAGGCGATATCGAATGTTGAGATACCCGGAGGAAAACTGCCCGCGGATTACGGCTTTGCCGTGTTCAATGTCGATACCTGCGCCAGCCTTTACCGCGCGGTCGCGAAACAAAAACCGCTGATGAAGCGCGTTGTGACCGTCAGCGGCGCGAACGTCGCAACTCCGAAAAATCTTCTGGTTCGCATAGGAACGCCTTACAGGGCGCTTTTCGACGCTTGCGGCGGATTCAAAAAAGAACCGTTCAAGATCGTTTCGGGCGGACCGATGATGGGAAATGCGCAGATCTCGCTCGATCTTCCCGTTGTGAAGAACACTTCGGCTTTGCTGGCATATTACGGCGGAGAGGAAAGTTTCGTTGACGATCCCGTCTGCATCCGCTGCGGAAAGTGTGCGTCCGTGTGCCCGATGCACCTGATGCCGCTTTATATCCATATGTACTCCGAGAAGGAAGAGTTTGAGCAATGCCGAAAACTCAACGTCGGGGACTGCATTGAATGCGGAAGCTGCGCTTACGGCTGTCCCGCGAAAATTCAGCTCGTCCAATCGATCAGGCTCGCCAAAGGCAAACTGCAAGCCGCGGACAGAGCGAAAAAAGCCGTTCAAACAAAGGAGGACAAGAAGTAAATGGAAGATCTTTTCATCGTCAGTTCCTCCCCGCACTACCGCGCAAAGACCTCGACGCGCTCCGTCATGCTCGACGTCATAATCGCGCTTGTTCCCGCGCTCGTTGTCGCCGTTGTTTTCTTCGGACTGCGCGCGCTGACGCTCGTTCTTGTCAGCGTCCTTTCCTGCGTCCTTTTCGAGACGCTTTTCAACAGAATAAGAAAGAAAAAGAACACGGTGTCCGATCTTTCCTGTATCGTGACGGGCATTCTTTTTGCGTTCAATCTTCCGATCGTTGCGCCTTACTGGCTTGCCGTTTTCGGCGCGTTCTTTGCGATAGTCGTCGCAAAAATGCTGTTTGGCGGTCTCGGAAAAAACTTTGTGAACCCCGCGCTGTCCGCCAGAGCGGCGTGTCTCACCTCGTGGCCGGGCCTGATGTCCGTCTGGGTCGCTTTCCCCGCCGCAAAGACCGTTTCGGCATTCTCCGAACCGCTGTTTTCCGCGTCGGATACTTTCGACGGCGTGACTTCCGCGACGCCGCTTTCCTCTCTGAAAGAAGGACTTCTGCCGTCCGAGACTTTTTCGGATATGTTTTTCGGATTTAAGGGCGGATGTATCGGAGAGATCTGCTGTGCGGCGCTCCTTCTCGGAGGCATATATCTTCTTGTCCGCCGCGTTATAACATGGCATATCCCCGTCGCTTATATCGGAACGGTCGCGGTTCTGACCTTCCTTTTCCACATGAAGGGCGGAGAGGCGGTCTTCTTTGATTTTGATTTCATGCTTGCCGAGATCCTCAGCGGAGGACTTTTCCTCGGCGCGTTCTTTATGGCGACCGATTACAGCACGAGTCCCGCGACAAAAGGCGGGCGGCTCATCTTCGGCATCGGGTGCGGACTTCTGACCGTTGCGCTCCGCTATTTCGGCGGTATGAACGAAGGGGTCAGTTATTCGATCCTTATAATGAACGTCTTCGCGTTTGTTCTCGACAGAATTGCGAAGCCTCGCAGATACGGAAAAAAGGAGGCTGCCGCAAATGAAAAGTAAAGATGTGAAAACTATACTCAATCTCGCTCTGAGGCTGACCGTTATCGTCGCCGCCGTCGTTCTTATGCTCGCGACGGTCAACGCCGTGACAAAGGACAGGATCGCCGAAAATAACGAAAAGTCCCGAAACGAGGCCTGCGGCGCGCTGATCGAAGGCGCGGAATTTGAATCATACGACATATCTTCTCTCGATATCGATTACGGCGATATAACGCATTTTGACAAAAGTTCCGTGGCTGTCTGGCGCGGAACAAAGGATGGGGCTCTCGCGGGCTGGTGCGTCGAAGTGACCGGAAAAGGTTATTCTTCCGACGGAATCGGACTGATCGTCGGCATTTCCGCTGACGGAAAGACCGTTCTCGGAATCAAATGCGTTTCAAGTTCGGAAACTTCGGGTATCGGCTCGAAGGTGACGGACGAGAGCTATCTTTCCGCTTTCGCCGACAGTCCGACGGACGGCGTTTCCGGGATCGACGGCGTTTCGGGCGCAACGAGAACATCACGCGGCGTCAAAGACGGCATCCGCGCCGCAGTCGCGTGTGTTGAAGCAATAACGGAAGGAGAGGGCGTTGAATAATGAAAAAGCAAAAGACCGATTACAAAAAGATCGCCCTCGACGGCATACTTTACAATAACCCCGTTTTCGTCCAACTTCTCGGAATGTGTTCGACCCTGGCGATAACGACGACCGTTTTCAACGGTTTGGGAATGGGACTTTGCGTCACCTTTGTTCTGATGTTCTCGAACCTGTTCATTTCGGTTCTGCGAAAATTCATTCCCGAAAAGGTCAGGATCGCGTCTTACGTCGTTATAATCGCCGGATTTGTGACGGTCATCGACCTTGTCATGCAGGCTTATATGCCGTCGCTGTCCGCGTCTCTCGGAGTTTTCATTCCTCTGATAGTCGTTAACTGCATAATCCTTGCGAGAGCCGAAAGTTTCGCTTCGAAAAACAAACCTCTTCCCTCCGTCGCCGACGGCTTTTTCTCGGGGATAGGCTTCATGCTCGCCCAGGTCTGCATGTGCGTTATCCGCGAAATGCTCGGAAACGGCTCGTTCTTCGGAAAAGACGTCATGCCGTCGTGGTTTTCTCCCTCGACGCTGATCGTTTCTCCCGCGGGCGGATTTCTTGTTCTCGGAGGGCTTATCGCTCTCGTGCAGTTTATATTGTCAAAAAAGAAAAAGAAGGGAGAGGATAAATAATGCAGACTTTTGCCGCTCTCGTCGCGCTCAGTCTGAACGCGATACTGATCGAGAATTTCATCTTCTCCAAATTTCTCGGAATATGCCCTTTCCTCGGCGTTTCAAAAAAGACGAACACCGCGGTCGGAATGGGACTTGCCGTCATATTCACGATGACGCTCGCGTCCGCTCTGACTTACGTCGTGTACAGATTCATTCTCGTCCCTGCCGAACTTGAATATCTGAAAACGATCGCGTTTATAATTGTCATCGCGTCGCTGGTTCAGTTTATTGAGATGTTTTTGCAGAAATCCCTTCCCGCGCTTTATTCCGCGCTCGGCATTTATCTGCCGCTGATAACGACCAACTGCGCCGTTCTCGGCGTTGCGCTTCTGAATATCACGAACGAATACAATTTCCTGTTCTCCGTCGTATACGGCTTTATGGCGGGCGTCGGCTTCCTGCTGGCGATCGTTCTGCTGTCGCTTGTCCGTGAGAGGATAGAGTACTGCGACATACCGGAACCCTTCCGCGGCTTTCCTATCGCGCTGATAGCGTCGGGACTTCTCTCGATCGCTTTCATGGGCTTTTCCGGCTTTACTCTGCCGTTTTAAGGAGGAATGAATATGGAATGGTTCTGGGTCATCGCGAAGACCGTGCTTATCCTCGCCGCGATCGCGTTCGTTCTGGGCGCGCTTCTCGGCATTGCGGGCAAGATCTTCGCCGTTAAAAAAGATGAGCGCGAGGAAAAAGTCCTCGCAAGCCTTCCCGGCGCCAATTGCGGAGCCTGCGGCTTTGCGGGTTGCGCCGCTTACGCCGCCGCGGTTGTCGAAGAGGGAATTCCCACGAACAAGTGCGTGCCGGGAGGCGCGGAAGTCGCCGACAGCCTATCTGCGATAATGGGAACTTCTGCCGCCGCGGGCGAAAGAATGCGCGCCGAGATCATGTGTTCGGGTTGCGAAGGCGTTGCGAAATATAAGTACAAATATAAGGGAATGATGAACTGCTCGTCCGTCACCCGTCTCGGAAAAGGCTCGAAGGAGTGCCCGTTCGGATGTATCGGGCTCGGCGAATGCGTTCAGGAGTGTCCCTTCGGCGCCATCAAACTTGAAAACGGAATGGCGAAGGTCATCCCCGAAGCGTGCAAGGGTTGCGGCGTCTGTGTCTCCGTTTGTCCTCAGCACATAATCCGTCTTGTTCCGTTTGTCAGCGAGGTCTTCGTCTGCTGTTCAAACACCGAAAAGGGCGCGATCACGCGTAAATATTGCGAGAAAGGCTGTATAGGCTGCCGCATTTGCGAAAAGACCTGCCCCTCGTCGGCGATAAAGGTCGAGAACAACCTTGCGGTCATAGATTATTCGCTCTGCACAGGTTGCGGAGCCTGTGCGGAAAAATGTCCGCGCCACCTTATTTTGAAAGGGAAAAAAGATGATCTTCCGACAGAAAAACCGTTACTCGGTTAAGAAAGATCGCCGTATTCGTCTGAAAACCGTGATTTATGTTTTGATAGGGATCGCGGCTTTTCTTCTCGGCTTCTTTACGTCAGGTCCGATCCTGCGGCTGTTCTCTTAGAGGTTTTCCTATGAAACGAATTTTTTGTCTTTTACTTTGCGCGGGTATTTTTTTCGGAATATCGTCGGAAATTTTCTCCGTCCGCGCCGCGTCACGTACGTCGTGGGCGATCGAACCGACGCTGTCATACGACGATGTCGAATATTTCGAGAACGACACGTATGTCTTTTCCGAGAACGGGAAAAAGGGGCTTGTCAACAGCAAAGGCGAGGTCTTGGCGGAAGCGAAATACGACGATTTTTTCCGCTGTTCGTGCGGCGCGGTGTTTACCGATGCCGAAAGAAAAAAAGCGCTGATCCTTTCCGACGGATATACCGTTGAGTCCGAATCGGAAGCGACCGCGCACCCCGATTATTACGGTTTTTATGCTTATTTCGACGAAAAAATACTGATCGTTTCCGTCGGGGACAAGACGACGGCGAAAAACGCTCCGACCGACGGCGCGCTGACGTTTGAAAAAGTCACGCTTTATACGGACAGAAAAAACGGCGGATATGATCCCTCGAAGACAGCGTACAGCGGCATTTTCGGATACAGAACTTCCGACGGCGAAGTCTTCTTCGACGGAACGCTCGAAGGCGCGGTCGGCTTTGAAAACGGTCTCGCCGCGATCAAAAAAGACGGAAAATGGGCATATATCGACGAGACGGGAAAAATGCTGACCGATTTCGTGTATTCCGACACAAAAGTTCCCAATCATCTTCACGATGAAGCCGCGGTCTATCTTATAAGCGAAGGTTTCATTCCCGTTTGCAGAGACGGCAAGTGGGGCTATATCGACAGAAACGGAAAAGAACTGACGGACTTCATATACGAAAAGACAACGCCCGTCTGCGGCAGTCGCGCATGGGTGAAGTCGAACGGGAAATGGGGCGTTCTCGACCTGTCAAAAGTGGCGCTTCCTGTCGAAAAACTGACTGTTCTCGGCTTTCTCAGCGATTCGGGAATCTATGTCGGAAAAAGCCTTGCGATCAACTATGCGGTCGAACCCGCTTCCGCCGAGGTCTTCTGGAAATCGTCCGATGAGAATGTCGTGACGGTTTCGTCGGACGGAACGGCGACTTTCATCTCCGTCGGCACGGCTGTCGTCAGCGCGGTCGATGCGGAAGGAAACGTACTTTCCAATCTTGCGGTAGAGGTCAAGGAACCGCCGTCTGGAAATGACGGGTCGCTGTCAAAAGACACCCGCAACACGCTGTTTTTCGTTCTCGGAACGGTTTTCGGCGTTCTGTTCCTCGTTTGCGCCGCGATGCTTGCCGTGTCTTACGGAAGAAATCGGAAAAATATCAAAGAGAAAACCGATGATGCGGACGCTCCGTCCGACGCTGAAACTTCCTCGGAACGGACAGCCGAGAGCGCGGCGGACAAAAAACAAGATCCGTCCGATGTTTCCGTTACGGATGAAGAAAATCAATAATATAAACGTGTAATAAAATCGGCACGGAGAAAGGAGCCCGACAGTGATCGATCTTTCCGCCCTTTACGGAAATGAGCATATAAAAAAAGTGTTGAACGGTTCGGGAAATTTCAGTTCCTTTCTTATTGAAGGGCCCGACGGGAGCGGCAAACATACGCTCGCGCATCTGGTCGCTGCTTCGCGCCTTTGCACGTCCGACGGCGATAAAAAGCCCTGCGGAAAATGCCTTGCCTGCAAAAAAGTCGAGGCGGGAATGCACCTCGATCTTCTGAGTATAGATCCCCGCCTCCCCGTCAAAGAGCTGAGGGAAAGCCTTGACGACGTCGAGATGTATCCCGCGGACGGCTCGCATAAAGTCTATATCATCGACGGCGCGGATCTGCTGAACGAACAAAAACAGAACACGCTTCTGAAAACGCTCGAAGAGCCTCCCGAATTCGTGACCTTCATCCTGACGGCGAAGTCTTCCGACGCATTTCTTCCGACGGTTCTCAGCCGATGTGCCGTTCTTTCCATGCGTCCGGTCGAAGACACCGTCCTCGAAAAGGCTCTGCTCGAAAAACTCGGAGATCCCGACCCGACGGCGCTTCGTCGCGCGGTCATGCTTTCCGGCGGATATATCGGCGCGGCGCTGGAACTTTATAAAAAACGCGACGACGAACTTTTTGAGCGGTGCGAACGCTTTGCGGAAGCCTTCGTTCGCGGAGAGTGGCTCGGAATGACCGAACTGCTCACGTTTGCGGGAAAAGACGCAAGACAGAAATTCACCGAGTTCGTCTCCGCGCTCGAAAAATATATAAAGAGATGCTTCGGTTATGCCGTTGCCGGCTTACCCGACGGGCTTTCCGAGACTGAAAAGGCGCTTGCCGCTCTCGGAACGGAAAAACTTTCGCTTCTCTGCGGCGCGGTCGCGACGACCGCCGAAAACAGCAATATAAACGTCAATCTGAATCTTTGGTCGGTATATACCGTCAAACGGTGCAGAGAAATAAGATAAAACAGAGGTAAATATGGTAGAAATAGTTGGTGTACGCTTCAAAAAAGTCAGCAAGATCTATTACTTCGATCCGAAGGGAATGACTTTTGACGAGGGAACGCGCGTCATCGTCGAGACCGCGCGCGGCGTCGAGATCGGAACGGTCGTGCTTCCGAACAGAATGGCGGATGAGAAGGATTGTTTCCTTCCCCTCAGCCCCGTTCTGCGCGCGGCAACTCCCGAGGATATTGCAAAAGACGCCAAAAACCGAGAAAAGGAAAAAGCCGCGCTCAAGATCTGCGAAGAAAAGATCGCGAAGCACAAACTCGGCATGACACTCGTCGATGTTGAATACACATTTGATAACAGCAAGATCATCTTTTCTTTCGTTGCGGAAGGAAGAGTGGACTTCCGCGAACTCGTCAAAGATCTCGCGAGCGTTTTCAAAACGAGGATCGAACTTCGTCAGATCGGCGCGCGCGATGAGACAAAGGCGCTCGGCGCTCTCGGAACCTGCGGAAGAGTTTGCTGCTGCAAGCGGTTTTTGAGCGAGTTCGTTCCCGTCTCCGTCCGCATGGCGAAGGAACAGGGGATCTCAACGAACCCGACAAAGATAACGGGCGCTTGCGGAAAACTGATCTGCTGTCTGAGTTACGAGGAAAACGTTTACGAGGACGCGTATAAAACGATGCCCCGCATCGGATATACCGTTTCGACCCCCGACGGCGTCGGCATTGCCTGCGAGGTCAGCGTTCTGAACGAAACCGTCAAGGTTCGTTTTGAAAAGGATAATGTCGAAATAAAATCGTATCCCGCGTCCGAAGTGAAGATCATTCGCGGCGGAAAGGCTCAGAAGCAGGAGGACGATGCGGAGGAACTGTCCGCCGAACAGATCAGAGATCTTGAAGCGGACTGAGATCCCGGTTAAAAAAGACTGTTTCTCCGTTTTCTTCCGTTAAGTATGAAAAATATGAATTTTTCAGAAAATGTATTGCATAATCTGTCGAAAGATGATATTATATAGAAAAAATATAAGGAGGATATCCGTTATGGCATACAAAATTTCCGACGAGTGCATTTCCTGCGGCGCTTGCGCTGACGGTTGCCCTGTTGAGGCTATCTCCGAGGGCGACGGCAAATTCGTTATCGACGCCGATAAGTGCATCGACTGCGGTGCTTGCGCTGATGCTTGCCCCGTAGGCGCTCCCTCTGCTGAATAAGCATTACGAACGATCGGCGACATCTTTTCCGGTGTCGCCGATTTTTTTTGATTTTGAGTTATGACTGTACTTGACGATCTTCATGTCGGCGGTCTGAAAATCTACCGCGACACACAGGCCTTTGCCTACGGAACGGACAGCGTTCTTCTCTCGTATTTTGCGGGCATGAGAAAAGTTTCGCATTCATGCGATCTTTGCAGCGGGACGGGCATAATACCCTTGCTGATGAGCATTGACAGCCGCGCCGATTTTCTTTGCGTCGAGATCGACGGAAAAACCGCCGAACTTTGCGAAAAAAGCGTCGGCATAAACGGTTTGAGCGACAGGATAAAGGTTTTGAACGCCGATGTTTCCGACGTCGCAAGGCTCCTTCCTTACGGAAAATTCGATCTCGTGACCGCAAACCCTCCGTATTTTGCCGAAAATTCGGGAGCGACTGCGGCGGGGAGAAAAGAGTTTGCCCGCTCCGAAAAATTCTGTTCGATAGAGACCGTATGTTCTGCCGCAAAGCATCTGCTTCGCGGCGGCGGGAGGTTTTGCGCCGTTTTTCCGGCATCAAGACTTTCTGAACTGTTCTCCGCCATGACTGCGGCGGGGATTGAGCCCAAACGGCTTTGGACGGTCTCTTCAAAAGAGGAAAAGCCGCCTTATATCGTTCTTGTCGAAGGGAAAAAAGGCGCGATGCCGGGGCTTGATGTCAGAACCGTCGTCATACATGATGAAAACGGAGACTATTCACCGTTCATAAAAAAAATATATAAAAAGGCTGAATGATATGGAAAAAAGAGATGTTTCGCTTTATGTCGTCGCAACTCCGATCGGAAATCTTTCCGACCTTTCACCGCGCGCGGTCGAGGTGTTGAAAAGCGTTGACTTCGTCGCGGCGGAAGACACGCGCAACAGCGGGATCCTCCTGAAATATTTCGGCATAAAAAAACCTCTTGTCAGTTATCATGAGCATAATGTCTCAAAACGCGGCGGGGAGATAGTCGAAAAACTTTTGCAGGGTCAGACCTGCGCTCTCGTTTCGGATGCGGGAATGCCCGCAGTTTCCGATCCCGGCGAGGTTCTTGTCCGCCAGTGTCACGAAAACGGTCTGCGCGTCAGCGCGATCCCCGGTCCGTGCGCAGTCGTGACCGCGCTCGCGATGAGCGGGATAGGCACGAAAAGATTTTGTTTTGAGGGCTTTCTGAGCACGGCTTACAATTCCCGCATGAAGCATCTGAATTCGCTTGTTGATGAAAAAAGAACGATCGTTATATACGAAGCCCCGCACAAACTTCGCGGAACTCTCGACGATATTCTTCTCGTCCTCGGTGACAGAAAAATCTCTCTTGTCCGCGAGATCTCGAAAAAATACGAGGAAGTTCTTCTGACGACGCTGAGCGACGCCGTCGCATATTATAAAGAAAACGAGCCTCGCGGAGAGTTCGTTCTCGTGATTGAGGGCGCGCCCGAAAAAAATGACGCGGAGATCTCCGAGGAAGATATACGGAAGGCGTTTGCGGACGCCGTTTCCGAAGGAATGACCAAATCCGCGGCGAGCGCGGCGGTCGCGAAAAAATTCGGACTGCTCCGTCGCGATGTTTACGATATGTTCAAAGGAGAATGAAAATGAAGACCATTGCCAGCTTTGAAGTCGATCATACGAAACTGAAAGAGGGAATATATCTTTCGAGAAAAGACCGCGACGTGGTGACCTACGACCTGCGATTCATCGTTCCGAACAATCCCGAAAACGTGTATATGGAAAACGCCGCGATGCACACGGTCGAGCATCTTTTCGCCGTGCACGCCCGCAACGGAAAGTACGGCGAAAATATCATCTATTTCGGTCCTATGGGCTGCCGCACGGGTTTTTATCTTCTGACAAGCGGGCTTTCCCATGCCGAAGCGATCTGCCTGATCCTCGAAACGGTCAGGTTCATTGCCGATTATGAGGGCAAGATCCCCGGCACCGAACCGCGCGAGTGCGGAAACTGCCGCGAGCACGACCTCGCGGGCGCGAAAAAACTCTGCGCCGACTATTACGAAAAAGTCAAGGACTGGACGGAAGAAAAACTCGCATACTGATACGGCGGTCGAAGAACACTTGCCGAAACGGGAAAAGATACGCGTTTTATATTTGCACGCATACGGGAGACCGAAGGAGCCGCGTTCAATCTGTCCGTACGGTTGCCTCCGACAGCGTAACTCAACATGAAAAAAGCGACCGCATTGCGGTCGCTTATACTTTTGCTGTTTTCTCCGAAAATCACTTGTTTGCAATGTCGAGCCAGACGCTCGCGAGATCGAATGCGGCGTAAAGTCCCTGTTTTTCGGCCTTCTTGACAAGTGCCTCGGCGGGCGGAACGCTCTTGTCGGTCAGCAGGAGCTGAACTTCGACTTTCCCCGAGAGCATAAGGTCGTCCTTGTTCTGCGTGTCGATGATCGACATCATAACGTAACACTTTTCATTCTGATCTCCGTAAAAGATCAGATTGCCCATCCTGACGAGAGGACGCTGTTTATATGTAATGAATTTCTGAGCCATTCGAAGTATCTCCTTTATCCGTAAAATTCGTTATCGGCTTATATTATAGCATCTATAAAGCAAAAAGTCAAGTTTTTTTGTGAATGGACTTGACTTTTGATGCTTATTTTGATATGATTAAAAATATGAAGAGAAGAGGTTTCTCTCCGGATGTGACGGAAGCGGTCTTTTCGGTTACATAAAGCTGCCGAACTTGTTCGTCAGTTGCTTGAACGCGCGGGTCGCTCCGCTTTTGAGCTTTTTCATTTTTTTGCGGTCCGTGCCGAAACAGGTGCAGGTCGCCGCAAGAGCGCCGACCGCGATTCCGGCTATCATACCTATCAGAATATCGGTCTTTTTATGAGAACAAAACATGGCTTTGAGCCTCCTTTTCATCTTCTCGGTTTTAATATGCGCCGTTTTGCAGAAAATATTAAAAAATCCTTTATGAAAGAGGTAATTCAGATATGAACAAAAGTTACGAAGCAGCGAAAGCGGCTTATGCGGCTTTCGGAGTCGATACCGATGCCGCGATCGAAAAACTTAAAAACGTTCCGCTGTCTCTTCATTGCTGGCAGGGTGACGATGTTGTCGGATTCGATCACGACGGACCTTTGACCGGAGGTATACAGACAACCGGAAACTATCCCGGAAAAGCGAGAAATCCCGAAGAACTTCTTTCCGATATGGACAAGGCGATTTCTCTTTGCCCCGGAAAAATGAAATTGAATGTTCACGCGTGCTATGCGATCTTTGAGGACGGATTTGTTGACAGAGACAAGATCGAGCCGAAGCATTTCAAAAAATGGGTCGAGTTTGCGAAAGAAAGAAATATGGGCATCGATTTCAACCCGACTTTCTTCTCTCACCCGATGGTCAAAAACGGGCTGACGCTGTCCAGCCCCGATGAAGATGTTCGCAAATTCTGGATAGAGCACGGCAAGGCATGCATCAGAATTTCGCAGTATTTCGCGGAAGAAACGGGCGTCCCCTGCGTTATGAACATATGGACGGGAGACGGCTTCAAAGATGTTCCCGCCGACCGCATGGGTCCCCGTCTCAGATATAAGCAGTCCATCGAAGAGATCCTTTCGGAGCCGTTTGACAAAAACCTCGTCAAGCCCTGCGTTGAGTCGAAAGTCTTCGGCATAGGTGTTGAGAGTTTCACCGCCGGCAGCGCGGAATTCACGCTCTCGTTTGCCGCTACGCACGAAGGATGCCTTCCCCTCATGGATAACGGCCACTATCATCCGACCGAGGTCGTTTCCGACAAGATCCCCGCGCTTCTTTGCTTCTATCCCGAGATCGCGCTCCATATAACGAGAGGTATCCGCTGGGATTCCGACCACGTTCTGCTTCTCGACGACGAGACGAAGGAAATGGCGAAGGAGATCGTTCGCAACGATGCGCTCGACAGGGTTTATATGGCTCTTGACTATTTTGACGCGAGCATAAACCGTATCGCGGCTTGGGTCGTCGGCGTTCGCAGTTGGAAAAAGGCGCTTCTCTCCGCTCTTTGCACACCGAACGAAACGTTCAGAGAACTTCAGGATAAAGCGGAGTTTACAAAACTCATGGTTATGCAGGAAGAGATGAAGACGCTTCCGTTCGGCGCGGTCTGGGCTCAGTTCTGCGAGGAGTGCGGAGTTGCTTCCGACCTCGCATGGTTTGAAGAGATCGAAAAATACGAGAAAGACGTTCTTTCAAAAAGAAAGTAATTCGGAAAACCGAAAGAACAAGGATCGCAGACTTTTTTACGGTCTGCGATCCTTTATCGCTTTATAAATAATAAATTCTGTTTCTGTTTTCAGTTCGGGCATTTCGAGAAATCTTTTCGTCGCCGCTTGCATTAAGCCGCCGCTATTGGAAAGCCAAAAGCAGCGGCTTTTTTTACTCGGTATTACCGAAAAGTATAGAAAGCAGGATATGTCATCATTTGTCATTTCTTCTCAATGTAATAACTGCATGGCATATCAAGCCAAATACAAGAGAAAAACAGCCACCGCCAAATAGTGATGCTCCCCACCCTGCACCTGACATTGTCATAAAACCGCCAACAAAGAAAATACCAATGCCAAGAAATATACCAACACCATAAAAAAGTCCAATTGCCATATCGTACTTATTAAATTGTCGTTTCTCCTTTTTTTCATATGTTTCCATCTTTGTTATTACCTCCTTCGCAAAATCGTCCATGTTGACTCCAAAAAGAAAGCAAATTTTTTTCAACATATTTAAATCGGGTTCATTAACATCTCTCTCCCAATTCGATAGTGCCTGCCGGGTAACATTCAATTCCCCGGCTAGTTCTTCCTGTGTCATTCCCAATTGTGTTCGCAGATGACGTATTTGCTTTCCTGTTGTAATATTCGTCTGTTCCTGGTTCAAAATAGTTTCTCCTCTCTGATACTGATTTTATCAATGATATTTCGCAATAGCCAGCAATGAACGCTTGCATTGCGCAAGACGTTACATTATCTTCTGAAACATATGGCGCACCTTGTCCAGGCGGCTGTTTGGACGGCGGGGCTGGATGAC
>CABKLX010000004.1 GCA_902373415.1 uncultured Eubacteriales bacterium
AGATACCTCGGGCGCGCTGTATTTCGGTAATTTTTGACCGTAAAAACTGTAAAATCACGTCACATTTATCTTTTGATAATACGGACATTTTATTTCATACGTATCATTCGTTATCGGAACAGCCTTGTTGCAATTCGCGCAGCGAATATAATGCCTTCTTTGTTAAAACCGGCATAATCCTCTGTCAAAAGAGCCTTTGTCTCGGAATATTTCACTTGCGAACCGAAGCCATTTTTCATACAAAAGTATGACGGCGACACCGAAAGTGCCGCCGTAGATAATACATTAATTCAGTATCAAAAAATCTATTTCAATATCTATTAATCTTTCCACATTGAACATTGAGGAAAATTGGGTATTTGTTTGTGTCGCAAGTATATTTTATATCAAATATTTCTAATTCTGTCAATAATATCAGAAGATTTTTCTTGCGGGGTGAAACATATTTTGACGCAAAAAAAGCACGAAGGCGACGCCTTTCGGTGTCGCCTTCGCTTTATTCATTTGATCATATACCGTTTATAATCATATACATCCATTCGGATCAATCAGTCTTCATTTTTTGCAGAGGCTCTATTCATATTTCGTCAAATCACCGGTTCCGCCGTATATTTTCTGGATCGTATATGCTTTTTTGCGAGGAGAAAATCCTGTTTCGTCTGTTTTCTCCGATATACATCCGAAATATACCTCTCCAACACCGCCCCACAGTTCCGCATAGGAACAGGTATACATTCTGAATTCACAGCATGTTTCCACATACGGCATATCATTTAACATATATTCAAAAGCCTTTTCCAAATACCTGCATTGAGCTGTTTGCTGATTATCGTCTCCTCTGTCCGTAAAACCGAACTCCGTAAATATGACAGGCTTTCCCTCATCGTCGTGAGCAATGGCTACCTTATAGATATTATTGTTTTCATTCAGCCAAATTTTATTAACCACCGATGTATACGGATGCCATCCGAGATAATCAAAATAATCGTCCGGATCTGTGGATTTTTCTTTGCCGTACGGTGCATTTCCCGATTCTATATATGTATAAACATCTTCTAAAAAATACTTAACGACACGAAATGACAACCCGATGGGTGCAATGCCGGGCATTACACATTTTGCATCCGGATTTCCCTTTTTAAGTCCCTTTGAGGCATAGTACATATAATCGGTCACGACAATAGCTTGCTCTTCGTCGGTAAAACCGCCGCTTCCCTCGGCGAGGGTTCCGTCTACTCCGATGTACCCGTTGGGATGGAAAAATACATCCGAATTAAATTCATTTCCGACCTCCCATTTGGTTATCTCCGGGAACAGAGTTGCGATTGCTTCCCACATATCGGAAACAGCCTCGAGCCATTCACCGTATGAATCGTCAGTCGGTCGAGGCACACTCTTGTCGGTGTCCGGGCGAAAAGATGTGTACTGCGGAAAAATCATGGCATTTCCGATCAGATTTGTAACGCCCTCTGCATGAAATCCTGCAATAGCCTTCTTTAAATACGCATATCCGCTCTCGCTGTATTGATCGGGCGCAATAATAAAACCTGCCGGTAACCGAAACCGAAAAGATTTACAGCCCAAAGCTCCCGCCAATTTTGTTGTAGTCTCAATGCTGAAACCGTTGACCTGAGAACTTTCCCATGTTCCGTTTATTTCGCCTTCACTGATAGGCTCATCCATTCCGTACAGCAGAGATTTATCCACTTTGTTTTCCTCTTCCTCTTTTGTCGACACCATACAGCCGGTCAATGTGCTTCCGATTATAACAGCCACACATAGAACCGCCGCAATAAAACGCTTCTTCATTTCCCGGTACCTCCCGCAACGATGTTCTTCATAATTGTTTTTCGGAATATGACAAAAAGTTGATCATCGCAAATTGCCATGGGGTTTGAATGTCAATCCGCTTAACGCCCTTCCGAAAATAACTTCTAAAACTATTATACAAAAAAGCGGTATGTTTCAAGTGCACAAGTCCGTTAAAAACGGACAATTGAAAAAAACAGCCTCCCAGCCTAACAAAATCATACCACATTACGCCGTCAATGTCAAGTAGGGGAAATCCTTATGACAACGCTATGGCTGAAAATTTCTTTTCCATTCTCAAAACAGAGTGCATCTATCGCACAAAACTTAAAACCTATGAGGAGGCGCGCCTCCTCATAGAGCAATACATTCACTTTTACAACAATGAACGTATTCAACTAAAAACAAAACTGACACCACTCGAAAAGCGATGTCAGTTCGTTGCTTAAAATTTAATATCTTCTGCCATTAAGGCTGTTTTTGTGTTGTCCGTACAATTTGGAGCAGTTCAAAATTTCAATGATTTCCTCTGTTTTAATATTCGGAATATCATTCAAAAAGCCGTTTCATGGAAATGCGGTATATTTCCGTTAAAATGAATGTAACAAATCAAAGTTCCGTATATTTATGGCAATTTGGGCAGACAAAGACGGATGCTTCTTTTTTTATCGGGAATTTTTTACTGCAATGTGCGCAACGGATAAAGTATTCTCCTTTGTTGAAATATGCGTAATCGGTTGTAAGGTTCATCTGCGCTTCGTGAAATTTCAAATTTGTGGAGCGGAAGAAAAAAACACCGTCCTCCGGCCTTTTTAACGGTCTGTCGTTAAAATTTTTCAGCCACCATTCATACGCTACACCCGAAGTTAAGGAACACAATACCCACATAATAATTCCGAATATAATTGTCCACGGTGTCACGCCGAACAGATAAATTTTAATAGCAAAATAATAGCCGGACAACATAGTAATTCCGATCAAATTAGTTAACATAAATCTTCTTTTTCTTTTCCACTCCAAGTCACGTTTTCGCTTTCCGAGATAGTTAAGCATGATTCGCCGCTGTATGCTTTTGTCGAGAGGCGGTTCATCTTCGAAAAAGTCGCCCGACAATTCGGTTTTCAATAGCATCTGCCCGATCTGTTCGGCACTGTAATCGGTGTTACATTTCCTGCAAAAAGTCGATTGCCCGGGTTTGACGGACATCGAGTTCCCGCAAAAATCGCATTTAACTTTTTTCATTTTTCCCTATTTCAGAAAGATATACTGATTATGTTTGTTTCGGGTTCAGTATAGCAGTTTTTTTCTGTTTTGTCAATAGAAATCGTCTTCAGCCGATAAAGACAAGCAACGGAGCCCCGTTTCGGAGACTCCGTTGTTTCTTTTCTCATGTAAAATTTACGTTTCGAAATATTCGGCAACAAACCCTGAAAATTCGCAATTTATGCAATTTTCGGCAGGTTCTCTCGCTTTTTGAAATCAGACACCGAGTCTTGCTCTTCTGAGTTTCTCGTTATCCGTGAAGTTGTGCTTTGCGGTATAACCGGGAAGCGGAAGAATACGCTCGTGGATCGCGTCGATGATCCAGTCAGCCTGCGGGAAGAAGTGCGTTTCGA
Organism: uncultured Eubacteriales bacterium; assembly: GCA_902373415.1. Classification (GTDB taxonomy): domain Bacteria; phylum Bacillota; class Clostridia; order Oscillospirales; family UBA644; genus UBA644. The sequence goes on from CABKLX010000004.1 coordinate 3,426, forward strand.
GCTCGTGAGCGGGCGTGATCCAGTTTCTGGAACCGACAACCGTAACGGGAGCGTCGAGGTAATCGAACGCAAGTTCCTGAATGTTGCAAGCCATCTCTTTGAGAACAGAGTTTCTCTCAACCGCGTCGGAAGCAAGCAGGATCCTGCCGGTCTTCTTGACGGATTCAAGAACAAGATCGTAGTTGAACGGAACGATCGAACGCGCGTCGATAACTTCCGCGGAGATGTTGTACTGCTCCTGAAGAATCTTTGCGGCGTCAAGCGCTTTGTAAAGAGTTGCGCCGACAGTAAGGATCGTTATATCCGTACCCTGTCTCTTGATGTCCGGCTCGCCGATGGGAATTTCGTAATACTCGGTCGGAACGCCGCCCTCGTGGAATCTCTCGCCGAAGTCGTAAACTCTCTGGCTCTCGAAGAATACAACGGGGTCGGTTCCCGCAAGAGCGGAAGCCATAAGACCTCTTGCATCGTAAGGAGTTACGGGGAATACAGCCTTCAAGCCGGGGATGTGCGCGATGAGCGCGGTCCAGTCCTGAGAGTGCTGAGCGCCGTACTTGGAGCCGACGGAAACGCGGAGAACAACGGGCATTCTGAGAAGTCCCGCGGACATGGACTGCCATTTTGCAAGCTGGTTGAAGATCTCGTCTCCTGCGCAGCCTACGAAGTCGCAGTACATCAGCTCGATAACGGCTCTGCCGCCTGCCATTGCATATCCAACGGCGGTACCGACGATCGCAGACTCGGAGATCGGAGAGTTGAACAGTCTGTTATACGGAAGGGCTTCGGTAAGTCCTCTGTAAACGGCGTAAGCTCCGCCCCAGTCACGAACATCTTCACCGTAAGTGATGAGCGTCGGGTCTTTATAGAATCTGTCGATGATCGCTTCAAACAGAGCGTCACGAACCTGGAATACCTTGTTCTTGGAAACGGGCTTGCCGTCCTTGTCGAACGCGAAGCGCTCTTTTCTTGCGATAGCCTGAACGCGCGGGTTATCCGCAAGCGCCATGCTGACTTCGGGCTCTCTGTCGTCGAACTTTTCAACGTGCTCGTTGGAAAGCATGATCTTTTCGATCTGATCGGGAACGGCGAAGAGGTCCATTCTCGGAGAGATGCTCTCGTCAACAGCCATTCTCGTGATCTTCGTGATGAGATCCTTAACTTCGCCGTCGATCGCGGTGAAGGCGTCTCTCTTTGCGACTTTCGCTTTAACAAGCTTGTCGCTGTAGCACTTGAGAACATCCTGCTCTTCCCAAGCCTTGACTTCTTCCGGAGTTCTGTAAGAACCGGAGTCGGAGGGAGAGTGACCGGTGTATCTGTAAGTAACGGTATCGAGAAGTACGGGACCCTTGTTCTCTTTGATAAGAGCGATCTTTCTTCTCATCGCGTCGATAACGGCAAGAGGATTGTAACCGTCAATACGCTCTGCGTGCATCTGATCGGGGTTGATGCCGGCGCCGGCTCTGACAAGCAGACCGCCCCAGGGCATCGTTTCGCCGCTGGTCTGACCGCCCATGCCGTAGAAGTTGTTGAAGAAGTTGAAGATAACGGGAAGTCCGCCCTGATACGCTTCGTCCCAAAGTTTTGTGAACTGATCCATAGAGGAGAACATCATTGCTTCCCAGACAGGACCGCGTCCCATGGAGCCGTCACCGATGTTGGAGATGCAGATGCCGTTCTTCTTGTTGACCTTCTTGAAGAGCGCCGCGCCTGCCGCGATCGTTGCCGAACCGCCGACGATAGCGTTGTTCGGATAAATTCCGAACGGAAGGAAGAAGGTGTGCATCGAGCCGCCGAGTCCCTTGTGGAAACCGGTCTCTCTCGCAAATATCTCTGCAAGAGCGCCGTAAACGAGGAAGTCGATAGCAAGTTCTTTCGTGGACTTCTGATCCTTTTCAACGATCTTAAGGATACGGCCGCCCATGAAGTTCTTCATGTAGTCGTAAAGATCGCTGTCGGAAAGTTTGTTGATCGCGGACATACCTTTTGCAAGGATCTCGCCGTGGCTTCTGTGAGAACCGAAGATGTAGTCGTCAACACCGAGAAGGTACGCCTGACCTACGGCAGACGCTTCCTGCCCCATGGAAAGGTGCGCCGGACCGGGGTTGTTGTACTCGATTCCGTTGTACTCGGACTTCGTCTTTATGGAATAAAGCATCGTCTCGAATTCGCGGATAACAGCCATATCGTGATAGATACGCATGAAATCTTCGGTCGAGAAGTTCTTCTTTTCCTCTGCGATAGTTTTGTTGTACTGGTTGAGGTCGATGTCCGTAAAAGAGAGTTTGCCGGGTTTTCTCGCTTCGTTGGGATCGACGAATTGACACTTAGGCATGATTTATAGTCCCCTTTCTTTCATTACACTTTAAATTGGAAAAGACCTTCGCGAAGTATCTCGCATACGGTGGGATGCGGGAAGATCATCTGGCGGAGTTCTTCAACTCTCATTTCGCTCTCGATCATGAATACCGCGCCGTAGATTATCTCGGACGCGTAATTGCCGATCATGTGAACGCCGATGATATTGTGATACTTCTTGTCCATTATCATCTTGCAGATACCGTCGTTGATACCGCCTTCGGTCTCGGCGACATATCTGCCGGAATACTTCATCGTCAGGTTAACGACTTCGTAGTCAATACCCTTCTGCTTGCAACTTTCCTCTGTCTCTCCGACACAGCCGACTTCGGGCGTCGTATAGATAACGGACGGAACCGCCTCGTATCTCATAACATCCTTTTTGCCGAGCATGTTGTTGATTGCAACTTCGGATTCTCTGTAAGCAACGTGAGCCAGCATCATCTTTCCGTTGACGTCACCTGCGGCGTATACGTTCGGAACGTTCGTTCTGCTGTATCTGTCAACCTTGATCGCGCCTCTTTCGGTTTCGACGCCGATCGTTTCAAGTCCGATGTCCGCGCTGACCGCTCTTCTTCCGATCGAAAGAAGAACTTTATCCGCGGGAACAGACTCGGTCTTTCCGTCTTTTTCGTACTTGACGGAGTCCGCGGTCACTTCGGTAACTCTGCATCCGAGACAGAACTCGATACCCTTCTTCTTATAATTTTTCAGAAGAACATTCGAGATGTCTTTGTCGGTCGGACCCGCGATCTTGTCAAGCATTTCGATAACGGTGACTTTGCTTCCGACGCTGTTGTAATAGGACGCCATTTCAAGACCGATAACGCCACCGCCGATGATGACAAGTTTTTCGGGAACAGTGTCAAGGCTCAGAATTTCTCTGTTTGTCAGAACAAATCCCTTTTCAACGCCCTCTTTGACGCCGGGTATCGGCGGAACGACGGGCGCGGAACCGGTCGCGATGAGAAGTCTCTTTGTAACAAGTCTTTCACCGTTGACCTCGACCGCATAACCCTCGGGATCTCTTCCCGCGATCTTGCCGACGCCTTCGATGACGGTGACTTTGTTCGCCTTCATCGTCGCGCCTATTCCGGCAACGAGCTGTTTGACAACTTTGTCTTTTCTTTCAACGACAAACTTATGGTCGTATGCGACATTTTCCGCTTTTACGCCGTAAGCCTCGCCGTGTTTCGCATATTCAAGCGCTTTCGCGCAGTAAAGCAGGGATTTCGACGGAATACAGCCTTCGTTGAGGCAAACGCCGCCGAGCGCTCTTTTCTCGATAACGGCAGTAACAAGACCGGCATGTCCTGCGCGTTCAGCCGCAAGATAACCTGCGGGACCGCCTCCGAGAACGATAAGATCATAAACCATTTTTCATTCCTCCTATTTCGCAAGAAGAAGCGAGAAGTTTTCAAGGTTCTTGCAAAGAGCCTGAAGGAATTTCGCGGCGGGCGCGCCGTCAAGCGCTCTGTGGTCGAATGTAAGGGAAAGACCCATTGCCTTGTAAGGAACGAGCTGACCGTTTACGACCTTGACCTTCGTCGTGATCGTGTCAACGCCGAGAATTCCCGTCTGCGGCGGGTTGATAACGGGAGTGAAGGATTCAATTCCCATTGCGCCGAGATTGGTAACGGTGAACGATCCGCCCGTCAGAAGATCGGGGTTGATGGAACCGTTCTGCGCGTCGGTTATAACGGCTTTCGCGGCTTTTGAAAGATCATTCAGCGAGAGTGTCTCCGCGTGGAATACGGTCGGAACCATAAGTCCTCTCGGAGTGTCAACGGCAATTCCGAGGTTGACATGGTTGAAGTAAACCATCTTGTCGTCATAGAAATGCGCGTTCAACTCGCGGAATTCGGGAAGCGTCTTCGCAACGGCAAAAAGGATAATGTCGTTGAGAGTGATATTCGCAAATCCGAGCGCGTCCTTGTTTTCCTTGACTTTGGCTCTGAAAGCGGAGATCTCGGTCGCGTCGAACGACGTGTTGAGAGTGAGCTGAGCCATTTCGGAAAGGGACTTGTGCATGGACTTCGCGATGACTTTTCTGATATTCGGGAGTTTTTCTTCGTAAGTCTCGGGAACATCGGAAACTGCGGGAGCGGCAGCCTGAGCGGGAGCGGCAGCGACAGGCGCGTTGAGGTCTGCAACGCGGACTTTGCCGCCGATACCGGTTCCTTCGATCTTCGAATCAAGACCGAGATAACCGTTCATCGCGGCGGGAGTTGCACCTATACCGCTTTCGGCAAGAGCTCTGACGTCTCTTTCAATGATTCTTCCGTCCGGACCTGTCGGAACGGCATATCTGTAATCGAGAGACTGTCTCTGAGCAAGAGCCTTGGCTCTCGGAGAAATCTTGACAAAACCTTCCGCGGCGGTTTCCTTCGCGGCGGGTTCTGCGGCGGCTGCGGGAGCCTCTTCCTCTTTCTTTTCCTCCGCGGCGGGCGCGGCGGCAGCTTCCTGAACGGCACCCTGAGGTCTGAACTGAGAAACGTCTTCGCCCTCGTTTCCGATAACGCACACGTTCAGCAGACACTCAACATCGTCTCCCTCTTCGAAGAACGTTTCGAGCAGAGTTCCGGCGACCGTAGACTCCTCGTCGAAGGCGGCTTTATCCGTTTCGTAAGAAAACAGGATATCTCCGACCGCTACGGCATCGCCCTTGTGTTTATGCCATTTCGTAATGATACAGCTTTCAACAGACTGTCCCTGTCTCGGCATAATAACAGGTGTTGCCATAAAATCACTTCCTTATTGAATTTAATTATTTTTTATTAAAAGCGGTATAGAGGACCGTCTCCGCTCCCCTATACCGTTAAAATCATATTTCTTTTGCGTTTGCGAGAAGGTATTTTTCAGCCTCTGCGCACCAAAGTCCGTTGTGTGCGTCGATGATCTTCGCGAGTTCCGCGAAGAACGGGTCGCTTTCTCCGACTTTCTTGAAATCGGCGATAGCGGTCAGAGGAATATCCTTATGCGTGTAAATGAGTTTCTTACCGCCGGGGATCTTGTCGAGGTTGATCGTCGTTTCGACAACGGCGTTAAGTCCGCCGATGTGAGTGATCATTGCCGCGGGGTTGATCTTGCCTGTCTCCATGAGTTTAAGAGACTCTTTCATATCGTCCGTATTGCCGCCGCTTGTGCCGACAACGTGGGTAGAACTGTAATGAACGTTATAGAAGTTGAACATAGCCGCGAAATCGGTTCTTGTGGGACCTGCAAAGAAGTTCAGACATCCGTCTTTTGCAAGGATCGCGTCCGCCTGCTCGACAACAGCCTTAACGGGAGCGAAAGCAAATACGTCATTGAAACCTTTTCCGTCCGGAGTAAGGCTTTTCAGATAAGCGACGGGATCTTCTTTTTCCGCGGTGTTGACATAAAGCAGTTTTACGCCGTTCTTCGCGGCGTCTTCAACCGTGAAAATGGATGCAGCTCTGTCAAGTCTCGCGGTGTCAATGTCGGTAACAACGAGAAGAGACGGCTTTCTGTCGCAATGGATCGCATAGTCGATAGCGCCCATACCCATCGGGCCCGCGCTTGCAAGAAGAGCGAGAGAGCCGCCCTCGACGATGCCCATAGAGTGAACATAAGAGCCCTGTGTCGTGTGATAGTTTGCGTGATAGCCGCCGACGATACAGCTCATCGGCTCCGCAAGAGAACCATAGAAGAACGCTTCGCCCGCGTAGTCAAGAAGACAATTGCTCTCCATGACGCAGGAAGGGATAACTATATACTGCGAATCGCCGCCGATATATCTGAATGAATATCCGGGCGCGGCATAGGGATCTTCGGGAAGGTTCATTGCGGGCTGGATGGAAAACTTCTCGCCTGCCTTGAACTTGTCCTGCCACTTCGCGCCGACTTTGACGATTTCGCCGCAGAATTCGTGACCGATGATTATGGGTTCTTCGGCTATATTGTTCGGAACGCGCTTATGATCCGAACCCTGCATAGCCGCTTTATGGGAAGACATGCAAATACTGTCGGATACGACCTTGGCGAGTATCTCGTCGTCCTTGATCTCGGGCAACTCGAATTCGTCGAGTCTGAGGTCGTTCTTGCCGTACAGTCTTACAGCTTTGTTCAACATGGAATTTTACCTCCGTATAAATATATATAAATTATAACAAATCAAATATATAAAGTCAAGAGCAAAACGGTAAATAAATCATTTTTACCGACATTTTACTTCTCTTTTTTCTTCTTGCGTATTTCCCGCAGTTTCTGAAAATATCCGTGAAGAAGTTCATAGCATCTTTCTTCTTCGTAACCGAATTCAACATTCACTTTATGGTTAAGCCCCATTGCGGAAAGGTCGCAAACGCTTCCGAAAGCCCCCGATTTCGGGTCACGCAGTCCGACGTAGACGTTTTTTATGCGGGAGTTCATGATTGCGCCTCCGCACATCGTGCAGGGTTCAAGGGTCACATACATATCGCAGTCTATGAGCCTCCACCCGCCGAGTTTTCGGCAAGCCCTGTTGATCGCTGTTATTTCGGCGTGTTTCAGCGCGTTTTTGTCGTTTTCGCGCCTGTTGTAACCCGACGCGATGACCTTACCTTCGTGAACGATGACGCACCCGACGGGAACATCGTCGATCTCGTATGCTTTCTGTGCGCATTTCAGGGCTCTGAGCATGAATTTCCGTTCGTACATCACATATGCTCCGGCGCTGTGACTTTAATAATTCCGAGAACGTTTTCAAGCGTCTGTTTCACCGCTCTGATGAGAGCAATTCTTGCAAACATCCGATCTTTGTCGTCACATTTTACGCGACAGCCGTTATAGAAACTGTGGAACAATGACGCAAGATCAACGGCGTACTTCGTCATGATCGAAATGTCGTATGACTGAGCGGCTTTGACAACTTCGCCCGTAAACAGCGCGAGTTGTTTTACAAGCGCCTTTTCCTGAGGCTCGGAAAGTTCCCCGCAACAATCGCGGTCAACGGGAACATTTTCGTCTTTCAGCCCCGAAAGAATGCTGCAAATTCTCGCATGAGCGTACTGAACGTAATATACGGGGTTCTGATTTGTCTGAGACACCGCAAGATCAAGATCGAAATCAAAATGCGAGTTCGGCTCGCGCATATTGAAGAAGAAACGAGCCGCATCTATCGGAACTTCGTCAAGAAGTGTTACAAGCGTTATAGCTTTCCCCGAACGTTTGCTTTGTTTCGTCACTTCTCCGTCCTTGATAAGACGAACCATCTGGATAATAACCGCGTCGAGCTTGTCCGCGTCGACACCGAGCGCGGTGAGCGCACCTTTGAGTCTCGGGACATATCCGTGATGATCCGCACCGAGAACGTCTATCGCTCTGTCATAGCCGCGAGTGACAAGTTTGTTATAGTGATACGCTATGTCGGGCACGACATAAGTAAAAAGTCCGTTTGAGCGCACAAGAACAAAATCCTTCTCACAGCCGAATTCGGTCGCTTTGAACCACACGGCGCCCTCACGTTCGTAAGTATAACCGGAATTTGTAAGCATTTCAACGACCTTCTGCGCCTGTCCGTTTTCGTAAAGTTCGCTTTCTCTGAACCAACGGTCGTAAACAATCCTGTATTTTTTCAGGTCGCGTTCGAGGGCTTCGATATTTTTAGGCAACGCAAATTCCACAAGCGCTTTCTTGCGCTCATCGTCGTCCGCATTGACATATTTGTCTCCGTATACCTCGGCAAAAGCCTTTGCATGATCGACGATGTCTTCCCCGTGGTATGAATCTTCGGGCATTTCGATACCGTCTTTATAAAGTTGCAGATAGCGCAAAGAAAGACTCAGACCGAATTTCTCGATCTGATTTCCCGAATCGTTGACATAAAACTCTCTGTCGGCCTTGTAGCCGGCAAAATTGAGAATGGAAGCAAGGCAGTCGCCGTTCGCGCCGCCTCTTGCGTTTCCGATATGCATGGGTCCTGTCGGGTTTGCCGAAACGAACTCGACAAGCACTTTTTTGCCCTCGCCGAAATCGCTTTTTCCGTAATTCTCCCCTTCCGACAAGATCCCGTTAACAACGGCTTTCGAGAACTCGGGGCTGAGCCTGAAATTTATAAAGGCCCCCGCGACGGAAACATCCGAAAACCACGGATCGGAGGGAAGTCTTTCGACTATATTCTGCGCGATCTGCTGCGGCGCTTTTCTGAAAACTCTTGCACCGAGCATCGCGGCATTGGTCGCAAAATCACCGAAAGAGGCGTCTTTCGGTATCTCGACCGTAAAAGCGTATTTTTCCGCCTGCGGCAGAACTCCGTCGTCCTGCGCCTTTTTTATCGCAACCCCGACGTTCGTTGTTATCTTTTCTTTTACCTGCTTAAAAAAATCCATTTCCAACCTCTTATACGTTCGGCTTAACGCTTACCTGCATTATATTTCTGCTCGTGTTCGAGCAGTTATGATCCATATAGTATTCGACTTCAAAATTACCGCCTTCGTCCGTCATATCCGACGTAACGCGATATGTATCGATCCCGACGGCGATGTTTTCCTCTCCGTTATTTCCCGGGAAATAACAGTAATGTTTTTTACCTTTTTCAAGAACCATATCGGCGAGTTTTGACGTTCCGTCCGCGCAAAGGCTCAATCCGTCGCGAAAGAGCGAAAGACGGAGTTTTTTTGCGTCAAAAGTCTTTTCGTCGGGACTGTCAAAAACAAAATCGTATGATTCGCGGCACTTTTTCATCGACGCGACGGTATATATGTTCGATGTTTCTTTTCCGTTTTGCATCGAACGAATATTCAATGTAACTTCTTTCATTGTTTCTCCGAGAACTCAACAGCAAGTCTCAAAAGGCGATCGATCAGTTCCGGATACGGGATCCCGCTCGCATCGAAAAGTTTCGGATACATACTGATCGAAGTAAAGCCGGGTATCGTATTGATCTCGTTCAAATATATCTCTCCGCTGTCCGAAACAAGAAAATCCACTCTTGAAAGCCCCTTGCAGTCGCAAGCCTTGTATGCCCTGACAGCCTCGCTTCTGATATACTCTTCATTCTCCGATCCCGACGGGATCAGAAGTTTTGACTCGCTGTTTGAATATTTTGCTTCGTAATCGTAAAAATCATTCGCGGGAATGATCCTGCCCGTACACGACGCAACGGGCTCTTCGTTTCCGAGAACGGCAACCTCAATTTCCTGCGGATGCTCAATCCCCTGTTCAACAACAACTCTGCGATCGACCGCAAAAGCGCAGTCAAACGCTTTTTCAAGGGACTCCCGTGATTTGCATTTTGAAATTCCGACCGACGAGCCCGCGTTCGACGGCTTTACAAAAACAGGATAATTCAAGCATTTTTCGACGCGGTCTTTTACTTTTTCGGGGTCTTTTTTATAATCAAAAGACTCAACCGTCACCCACGGAACCTGTTTTATACCCGCGTGTTCAAAAACAATCTTCGTGTACGCCTTATCCATACATACGGAAGACCCGAAAACCCGACACCCGACATAGGGGATATCCATCAGTTCAAAAAGCCCCTGTATCGTTCCGTCTTCACCGTTTTTTCCGTGTAAAACGGGAAAGATCACGTCGGGAGAGACACTTCCCTCATCCCACGCGAACGAACGTGAATTGAAATCCGCAAAAACTTCCATATTGGAATCGTCGTTTTCCCAACTTCCGTCGGCAATTGACGAAGTATCGGCTTCGGTGTAATACCATTTGCCTTCTTTCGTTATGCCGAACTTCGTCACGTCGTGACCTTCGATATTATTCAACACGGAAGCCGCCGAAACACATGAAACTTCGTGTTCGGTTGATTTTCCGCCGAAAATTACCAATACTTTCACAAATTCATCTCCAATATTTGCGGGCGCAAACCACCCGCTCGATATTATTCAGATCATTGTATATGCGCGGCGTTTCAAATCCCGCAATTCGACAAAATTCGGAAACGGTGTACGATTGACCTTTTCCGACTTCAAATATTAAATATCCGCCGTTTTTCAACGCGTCAAAGTACTTTTTCGGTATCAGACGGTAGAACGGGTATCCGTCCTCGGCTTCAAGTGCAAGTCTCGGTTCACAAAGCACTTCCCTGTCAAGAGTTTTCATCTCGTCCGTGCTGATATAAGGCGGGTTGCAGACGATCACATCGAAAAGTCCCCGAATTTCGTCGGAAAAAACGTCATGTTTTATAAACGAAACGTTCTTTGCTCCTGTTTTTTCGGCGTTGATCCGACAGACGTCAAGAGCGTCTTCGGACACATCCGCAAGCGTCACCGAGCAATTTTTTTCGAGAGCAAGAGAAAGCCCTATACAGCCGCTTCCGCAACACAGATCAAGAACTTCCGAACTTTCGTCCGCGAGCGGTAAAGCGACCTCAACGAGCGTCTCCGTGTCAAATCTCGGGATCAGAACACGTTCGTCAACATAAAACTCGCGACCGAAGAAAAACGCTCTGTTCGTCAGATACTGAACAGGTACACCGTCGCATCTTTTTTTCACGGCTCGGAGAACTTTTTCGGCGATTTCGTCAGTCAGAACCTCATTCCAGAGATCGGGGTCAAACTTCGCCGAAAGCCTGATCTTTCTTATGTCTTCGATCGACTTTCCCGAAAAAAAAGAGATCATTTCGAGCAGTTCGCCCTCTGCGTTTTCACGGATCTTCCCGCGCATTGCCGAAAGAAGTCCCGAATAAACTTCCGTCATTTCTTATATGCCGCCGAGGGATCAAAGTTTCCTTCGTCGTCTGTCAGAGACGCTTTGATAGCGGCGATCGCAACTTCGATCTGATCGTCGCTCGGTTCCTTCGTCGTTATCTTCTGGAATGCAAGCCCGGGAGCGCTGACGATCTTCGTGAAAAGATTGTCGTGTCTTCCCGTGTACTGCTGTAACTCATAACTGAGCCCCGCAATTATGGGAATGAAAAGTATGCTTATTGCGGTATAAAGCATTCTGCTCGCGATATTCCCCGAGATCATATTCGCAAATACGGGTATCGCGGAAATCAATATAGAGAAAACTATGCTCGTAAAGAAAACGATAAGAAGAAAACTTGTTCCGCAACGGGGATGAAGTCTGCAAAAACCTCTGACGTTTTCAACGGTCAGCTCTTTTCTGTTTTCCAGGCAAAAGATCGTTTTATGTTCCGCGCCGTGATACTGAAACAGCCGTTTGATATCCTTCATAAAAGAAACAAGCGATATGTAAACGAGCATAATAATTATACGCAGAACGCCCTTGATTATTGAATAAAGCCAAACCGGATAAGCCCACGCCGCATTTCCGCCGACAGCGCGTATGAGCCATTGTATACCCTCCGCAATCCACGCGGGAAGGAAAATAAAGATAGCGACGGCAAGCGCCACTCCGATAAGCGCGGAAAAGAAAAGCATGACCGATGTTCCCGCGTCTTTTTTCTTTTCCGTACTTTCCGATCCTGTCTGTTTGGATTGTGAATCTTCCGCGGAAGTGTTTGTTTCGTCGTGAGCCGAAACCGACGGTTCATCAGTTTTTGCGTCGGTTTCTTTGTTTTTGCAGTCGTCCTCATCCGCAAAAAATTCTGCGGAACGCATAAGGGACTTGTAACCGACGATAAGGCTGTCAACAAAGCCGACAACGCCTCTGACAAAAGGAAGTTTGAAGAACTTGCACTTCCCTTTTATGCTCTTGTATGCCATCGGTTCAACGACAATGTTGCCGCTCTGATCTCTGACGGCGAGCACATCTTTTTTCGGAGAACGCATCATTATACCCTCAATGACCGCCTGACCTCCGACTTTTGCATATTGTTTTTCCGACATCTTTCTCCTTTATTCGGCTGAAATCATATAATAGTAGACAGGTTGACCGCCGTTGATAACAACCACTTCGGCGTCTTCCGACAATTTGCCCCGGATTATATCCGCGGTCTTTTCAGCCTGTTCCTCGTCAATTCCTTCGCCGTAAAATACGGTAACGTAATCAGACCCTTTAATATCTTCGCTCAGTTTTTCGATGCATTCGTCGTCCGAGTTTTCGATATAAGTGACTTTGCCGTTTACAAGTCCGAGTCTCTGACCTTCTTTTATCTCATGACCGTCGAAAACGGAATCGCGCGCGGCGAAAGTAACGCTTTCGGATATGACCTTTCTTTTCGCCTCGACCATTGCATTCTCATTTTCTTCGACATCAATATCGGGATCGAACGCAAGCATTGCGCTTATGCCCTGCGGGATTGAAACGGTGTGAAGAACGACAACTTTTTTGTCGGTCACGATCTCTTCCGCCTGTTTTGCGGACATATAGATGTTTTTATTGTTCGGAAGAACGAACACGACTTCGCTCGGAGTTGCGCAAACCGCCTCGATAATATCTTCCGTGCTCGGATTCATCGTCTGCCCGCCGCTGACGATCTTATCTGCTCCGAGATCCTCGAAAACAGCCTTGATTCCGTCACCTGCCGCAACGCAAACGAAACCGTACTTCTTCTCGGGCGCGGCTGATACGGGAGCAGAATTTTCTTCGGCGTTTTCAACGCTTTCTCCCGTTGAGAGCTGCGTGTGCTGTTCCTTCATGTTTTCGACTTTGACTTTCGCGAGAACGCCGTATTTCAGACACTTTGAAAGAACTTTTCCGGGATCGTTGGTGTGTATATGAAATTTAATGAAATCGTCATCGTCGATAAAAACTCCGCTGTCTCCGCAGTTCATGATGAACTCGCGGAACGCGTCGATCTCTTTTTCGGTCCTATGCTTCTTCGGGTCTTTGTTGACGATACATTCCGTGCAGTATGCGAATTTTATATCTTCGGTATTAAAAGAAGCGAAATCCGCTTGCTCGGTCTCAGCACCGGATCCGGACTGAGCCTCAATCACGCCTTTCCCGTCAAGTACGGCGAGCATACCTTCAAGAAGCACGCAGAAGCCTTTACCGCCCGCGTCCACAACATTAGCCTGTTTGAGTGTGGGAAGCATATCGGGAGTTTTGGCAAGAGTGTCTTTTGCGCTTGCAAGCATTTCGGCGAAGAACTCCGCATCTCCGATCCCCGAAGAAGCCAACTGCTCTGCTCTGTCGGCGCAAAGGCGCATAACGGTCAGAACCGTTCCTTCCGTCGGCTTGCGGACAGCCTTGTAAGCGGATTCCACACCGCCTCGGAAAGCTTTTGCGAAATCCGAAGGCGATGCTTCTTCCAAACCTTTGAGTTCTTTTGTCACTCCCCTGAAAAACAGAGACAGGATAACACCTGAATTTCCCCTTCCGCCGCGAAGCAGCGCGGAAGAAACTTTTTCGGCGCAGTCTGTAAGATTTCCGCTGAAATGTTCAACGGCATTCTTGCCCGCCTGCATGGTCAGGCTCATATTTGTTCCCGTATCTCCGTCGGGAACGGGAAAAACATTGAGTTTATTTATTTCATCTTGAAGGTTTGCGATATTATTTGCCGCAGAAACGATCATGCTGCGGTAAACGCTTCCGTTTATCATATTTCTTACCTCGGCTGATTACTTATTGATTACTGCATCGACGAAAACTTTTATATCATCGACCTTTATATCGAGCGCCTGCTCAACGGTGTAAACGACTTTATGAATAATACTGTCGCAGATAGCGGGAATATTGATCCCGTATGTTACGACGATGTGCATTTCGATATTGAGTTTATTATCCGAGCAGGAGATTCTGACTCCCCTGTCCTTACTGTCGCGCTTAAAAAACCCGAGGAACTCCTCGCCGAGATTTTTTGCCGCCATGCCTGCGACACCGAAACACTCGTTCGCGGCGTTTGCAACTATCTGAGCGATAACGGCGTCATCAATAACGACTTTTCCTTTTTCTTTCTCGAACAAAAGCATAAACTCTACCTCCGTAATAATTTTATTATTTCAGAAATGTTTACATAAATTATCATTTTACATTCTACACTAATTTTGTGAATTATGCAAGTCTTTTACTGCAATTTTTATATTTATATTACAATTCGCGCCGAAAAATACTCGGTTTTTCCGAACAAAAGAATGCCCGCGAAACCATCGCGGGCAAAAATATTCAGTTGAACAGCAGCACTGCAAGTATTATAACGATTATGTAATTATCCTCTCCTCCCTCTCCGAGAAGAAGGATAATCAGGCTGATGAGAAGAAGATCGTCGGTTTGAAGATTTTGAAAAAGTGTTGAAATTCCTTTTTTCTCCGGAGGTGCGCAAGGCGGTTGCGCAGGGAAGGCACTTCCGCTGTACGCGGACGGGATTTCCGGACCTCTTACCGAATAAAATCGAGGCTTCATGCACTCCAACTGTATCGCCTCCGTTATTTATTTAATTGCCGATATAATACCGAGGACCTGGATCGCTTTTATCGCGGATTCCATTTTTGCGGCGCGTTCACTGCGCAGATAAGGGGCTATCGCGTTCAGAAGAGCAACGTTTTTATTCTGCGCGGCGGCGGGCTTAAAAAATGCCTGTGGTATATCGGGCAGACGTGACTCGGGCGATCCGTCAAAGTCGGGAGGATCAAAATCATGTTGTGTCTGTTGATCTGCCGCCCCGACGGACTGCGCTATATGCTTTATTGCGTCCGCCGACTGCGGATCTGAAAGTATTGAGGCTATTTTTGACATAAAATCGTTATCCATTGAAATTTCCCTCCGCGATCTTTTTAAGAAATTCCGCCGCTTGAGGCGACGAGATAAGCGCCTGCAAAGCGTCGGGGTTTTGCAGGACATATTCAAGCATACTCTTCTGTTTTTGATTCATTTTTGACGTTATCTGATCGACTTTTTTCTGATCGGAAAGAAGCGATCTCAATCTTTCGGTTTTATCCGCTCCGAGCGTTTGATTCAGTTTTTTTTCGACCTGTCCGAATGCGTCATCGTATCTGTTCATATGACCTCCGAGAAGTTTATTCTATTACAAGATATGCATTCGCCGAAAAAACTTGACAATACACTGAAAAAGATGTATAATTACAACTTGAAAACGATATGAGGAGGCGGAGTTTTGAAATATCTTATTTTTTCGGATTCACACAGAAATACCGCGCCGATGGACGCGGTAATTCGTTCCGTTTCCTGCGATGCGGTTCTTCACCTCGGCGATGTTGCCGAAGATGTTGAGCACCTGAGGCGGACGTTCTTTCATAAAACCGTCTGCGCCGTCTGCGGCAATAACGATGTATTTTTCCGTGAAGATCCCCCGAAGGTATTTCTCGAAGATTACGGGCACAGGATAATGCTCTGTCACGGTCACTTGCATTCTGTCAAAACGACCTCGGAGCGTCTTATAAACGATGCGAAAGCAAACCGATGCGACATTGTCCTTTTCGGGCATACGCATTGCGCCGTCAACAGAACGGAAAACGGAATTTTGATGGTCAATCCCGGGTCGATCGGCAGAAACGGAACGTATGCGATCTTGACAATTACCGACCGCGTCGCGGAAGCGGAGATCAAAACCGTGGATTTATCCGAATATCGATGAAAAAACGTCAAACAGCCAGCATCGGAACTTTACGGTGCCGTTTACGGGTTCCTTTGCCGTTCTGAGCCTTTCGGGAACTTTTCCTATATCCGTCCGTACTCCCGTTGCAGATCCGCTCAGACAAACGCACGGATAAAGCACACACCACCAGTTATGTCCCGTTCCTTCCCCTATCTCGATAATGAGAGAATCGTACTCTCCCGCGGGAAGAAAGAAGCCGTCATACTCTCTCCGTTCAAAATACTCTTTTCTGACCGAAACTGTCACATCATAATCAAAGCCTTCGTCCGAGATGCGTTTCTCGGCGATTTTTTTCAGTTCCGTAAGATTTTCTTTTATCAGAGAAACGGACATTTCCTTACTCTCCGAGTCGGAAAGCAACTCTGTTGTAAACGAGAGTATGTCGTCGCGGACTTTCAGTTTCAGTTCCTGATCTCTTTCCGTGTCGGAATTTGCTCTTATGTGAAGCCTGAAAAAACCCTGAGCCGCTTTTTTGATTTCCTCATCTTCGTTTTTTTCCGCGTATGCGGACAGCGGCAACAGAGAAACCGACATTATCAGCATAACAACAAAAACCGTCTTAAAACTTTTCATTTCATCACCTCATACCGAGTATCGACCGAGGTGTATTTTTTTATTCAATAAAACCGTTCCGTGCAGTATATCCCCTGTAATTTTACGGATATCGGACATATAACAAAAATCCCGCATCGCAAGATACGGGACTGTTTTCGTTTTATAACAGAAAGGCTTTATCTGCATACAACGATAATGTCAGACGCTGTCTTCGGTATCGGGATTTGCAATTATACAGTTCCAGCCGCGCTTTTCATGAATGGCTGCGACGCAAAGCCCGTTGTCGTTCATTGCCTTCACGACGTCGTCGAGGCGTTCGGATATGATTCCCGAAGCAACAAAGCATCCGTACGGTTTGATAAGCGTCTTAACAAAGCCGCTGATCTCAATGATCACGTCGGCGACGATGTTTGCGATTACAACATTATACTTTTTCCCCGCTGTTCTTATCGGGCTCTCGGATGAAAGAATATTGTCTTCCGTCGCGTGAAGTCTGTCTTTGACGCCGTTAAGTTCCGCGTTTTCATAAGCGACATTTACGGCGTTACGGTCGATATCCGTCGCGTCGGCACGATTTGCTCCGCAGAGAAGCGCGGTAACGGAAAGGATACCGCTCCCGCAGCCGATATCAAGGACTTCGTCTCCTTCAAAGACTATATCCTGAAGCGCTTCTATACACATTGAAGTTGTTTCGTGAGTTCCCGTTCCGAATGCCATTCCGGGATTTAATGTAACGGTTATTTCACCGTCGGCTTTTTCGTACGGCTCCCACTCGGGAACGATAACGACCCTGTTGCCTATTTTTATCGGCTTGTAATACTGCTTCCATGAGTTGGCGTAATCTTCTTCGTCAACATGTTTGATTTCAACTTCGTATGTGATATTCTCGGAAGAAAACCTATCGGAAACAAACGCGATGCAGTCTTCGACGGAAGTATGCTCATCCGCATAAACGTGAAGCAAGACCTTTGTTTTATCCTTTTCCAAAAGCGCTTCATCCACTATGCCGACCTGTTTGACCGTCGGATCGTCTTCAAGATCGGTATAATCTTCTATATATATTCCGCCGCAGTTCAGCATTCCGACTATATCGGAAGCGATCTCCTTATCTTTTGAATCAACCGTAAAAACAATTTCGCTGTAAGTCATAACGATTTTCCTTTAACTGTTTTTGGTAATTATATCATATTTCAGATAAAAAATCAATAGCGATCGTGAAAGAGCGTATTTTGCAAAAATACACTTTTTTTTCACAAAAACCTCTTGCAATTGAAAGCGAAATAGTGTATAATAATCAAGCGTTGAGCAATCAGCCACGGAGAGATGGCCGAGTTGGTCGAAGGCGCATGATTGGAAATCATGTATAGGGGTAACCCTATCAGGGGTTCGAATCCCCTTCTCTCCGCCATAAGAAAAGCAAAGGTTTGATACAATCGTATTAGACCTTTTTTTTCTTTGCATAAAGGGAGTTCTTTCCTTTCTGTAAGTAAACATTAGAGCCTTGTAGGAGTGCTTAACCGCACTTTTGCAGGGTTCTTTTTCTTTACAACAAACAACTACGGAACGAAATGTCTATCAACGGAACGATAGATATTGCTACGGAACGAAAGTTTTTTCGTTATACGGTAGGCGAATGTATTGAAAAAATGCGATTTTTATGCTATAATAAACTGAACGATAAATAAGAATTTGCGGAGATGATAAGATGGTCAATATAACAGATGTAAAACAGATTCTTCAATTTGCAATAGATGCGGAGATTAAAGTCTTTCTTGATGGTGGCTGGGGTGTAGATGCTCTTCTTGGATATCAGTCAAGAGCCCATAATGATATTGACATTTTTGTAGAAAAGAACGATTATCAGAACTTTATAGAAATAATGAAAGCTAATGGCTTTTATGAGATTAAGATGGAATATACAACATTGAACCATACTGTATGGGAAGATTTGAAAAACAGAATTATTGATTTGCATTGTTTTGAATATACGGACGAAGGTGAAATTCTTTATGATGGGGATTGTTTTCCGGTAGAAACTTTTTCGGGTAAAGGAAGAATTGAGGAAATAGAGGTTTCCTGTATTGAACCATATAGTCAAGTAATGTTCCATCTGGGATACGAGTTTGATGAAAATGATGCACATGATGTGAAGTTATTGTGTGAGACATTTCATATCGAAATTCCAAATGAGTATAGATAACTACAAATTCCAATTTATCGGTAAGTTTAACGGTACGCATTTTTGATAAAGTGTACGCACTTTTTATGGGGTGTACGCAAATTGTATCAAAATAGGTATTTACACACAGAAAAAAAGACTTCACTTATGTGAAGTCATTTTTTTTCAACTAAATCCACCCTATGGATGGATGAAAGAATGTCCACAGTGTTTCTTACAGAATTACTGTGACAACTTTGTTGCATTCCGCAAAAACATATCCAGAGCGGTTTTCGCTCGGGATAATTGATTTATCAGCACATAATCAGATTAAAAACGCATCGACTTCTTCGGCGCAACTTCTGCCTTCGGAAATAGCCCAAACGACAAGTGACTGACCTCTGCGCGCATCTCCGGCAACATACACTTTCGGAACATCGGTGCCGTGCTTACCGACGGATGAAATAACATTTCCTCTTCCGTCGCGCTGAACGCCGAATGCCTCGGCAACGTAACTTTCGCATCCGACAAAGCCTGCGGCAATCAGAAGAAGATCACACGGAAGTTCTTTTTCCGAGTTGTCAACTTCTACCATAACGTTCCTGCCCGCTTTTTCATCAAACACGGACGTCAAACCGACTGTACGGATCGCACGGACCGCACCGTTGTCATCTTTAACGATTTCTTTAACCGTCGTGCAGTATATTCTCGGATCGTGTCCGAAAACGGCGATCGCCTCTTCCTGACCGTAATCGGTCTTGCAGACTCTCGGCCATTGCGGCCACGGATTGTTTTCGGCTCTTTTATCGGGCATTTTCGGCATCATTTCAAGTTGTGTAACCGACTTGCATCCTTGTCTTACAGATGTCCCGACACAGTCGTTGCCCGTATCGCCGCCGCCGACAATAACAACGTGTTTTCCCTTCGCGTCTATCTCAAATCCGTCAACGTCTCCGATGACCGTTGAGGTCGCCGCCGAAAGATAATCGACCGCAAAATGAACGCCTTTTGCGTCTCTTCCGGGGACTTTCAGGTCGCGCGGGGTCTTTGAGCCGCAACAGAGGACAACAGCGTCAAATTCGCGCATGATCTCGTCGGCGCTTATCTCTTTTCCGACGTTGACACCGCAAGTGAAAACAACGCCCTCTTTTTCCATAAGTTCGACACGTCTGCGAACGACGGATTTATCAAGTTTCATATTCGGGATGCCGTACATAAGAAGCCCGCCCGGACGAGCGTCTCTTTCGTAAACGACAACTGAGTGCCCGCGCTTATTGAGTTGATCCGCGACGGCAAGTCCCGACGGTCCCGATCCGATAACCGCAACGCGCTTTCCGCTCCGCTGTTTCGGTATACGGGGCTTCATCATTCCCGTCGCAAAGCCCTCTTCGATTATAGAGAGTTCGTTATCGTGAACCGTGACCGAATCTCCGTTCATTCCGCAGGTGCAAGCCGCCTCGCAGAGCGCGGGACACACCCTGCCCGTGAATTCGGGGAAATTGTTTGTTTTCAGAAGCCTTGAAAGCGCTTCATCCCAATGGTCTTTATATATTTCATCGTTCCACTCGGGGATCAGATTGTGGAGAGGACATCCGCTGAACATTCCGCCGAAGTTTTCGCCCGACTGACAGAACGGCACGCCGCAGTTCATACAGCGCGCGGCCTGTTTCTGTCTTTCAGCCTTTACAAGAGGCGGATGAAATTCGGAAAAATTCTTTATTCTTTCTTTCGGATCGACAGAACTGTTGCCGAGTCTGTCGAACTCCAAAAAACCGGTTGGTTTTCCCATTTATCTCACCTCCGTTATGATCTTTGCAGAGCGTAAAACGCCTGCATGGTCGCTTCTTCGCGGGAAACGCCCTTTTCTTCAAGTTCTTCGACGGCGTTGAGCATGCGCTCATAGTCCTTCGGAATGATTTTTTTGAATTTCGGAAGATATCCGTCAAAATCGTCCATGATGGTTTTGCCGAACGGCGAGCCTGTTCTGCGGACATGCTCGGAGATAAGCGCTTTCAGTTCCGTAACATCGCGTTTTTCGGTAACTTCGCTCATATGAACCATTTCTTTGTTTATCTTCATATAAAGATCATGCGAGTCATCGAAGACGTATGCGATACCGCCGCTCATACCGGCGGCAAAGTTTTTGCCTGTCTTGCCGAGAATAACGGCTCTGCCTCCGGTCATGTATTCACAGCCGTGATCGCCGCATCCTTCGCAGACAGCCACCGCGCCCGAGTTGCGAACGCAGAAACGCTCTCCGGCAATACCGTTGATAAACGCCTCGCCGTCGGTCGCGCCGTAAAGCGCTACATTTCCGATAATTATATTGTCTTTCGCGTCGAACGCAGAGCCTTTTTCGGGCTTTACAACGAGTTTTCCGCCGGACAGTCCTTTGCCGAAATAATCGTTCGCGTCACCCGTCAGATCGATCGTCAACCCTTTCGGAATAAACGCGCCGAAAGACTGACCGCCTCCGCCGCAACAGTTGACGGTATACGTGTCGTCATCAAGCGAATTTCCGAATTTCTTCGTTATTACGGAACCGAGTATGGTGCCGAACGTTCTGTTCGTGCTTGAAACAGTCACATTCTCCGAATGAGACTTCTTTTTGGCGAAAAACGGCTCAAACGCAGGAATGAGAACGCTTTCGTCAAGGGTTTTTTCAAGTTCAAAATCAAATTTATCGGAATTTTTGAAGTGTATTGCGGACGGTTGACCGAGGATCGCGGAAAGATCGATCGTGTCCGCTCTGTGCGTGACCCTCTTTTCCCTCATGCGAAGTTTTTCCGTGTGTCCCACAAGTTCATCAACTGTACGGACACCGAGTTTTGCCATTATCTCGCGCAGTTCTTCCGCGATAAACAGCATAAAGTTCATCACATATTCGGGTTTTCCGCTGAATCTGCTTCTGAGCTCGGGGTTTTGCGTCGCTATACCGACGGGACAGGTATCAAGGTTGCAGACACGCATCATCACACAGCCCATCGTTACAAGAGGCGCAGTTGCAAATCCGAACTCTTCTGCGCCGAGAAGACATGCTATCGCAACGTCTCTTCCGCTCATCAGTTTCCCGTCCGTTTCGAGGCGGACGCGTGAACGGAGACCGTTTCTGACAAGCGTCTGATGCGCTTCGGCGAGTCCGAGTTCCCACGGCAGACCCGCGTTGTGTATGGAACTTTTCGGAGCGGCGCCCGTACCGCCGTCATAACCGGAGATGAGAACGACTTCCGCTCCGGCTTTCGCAACGCCGGAGGCGATCGTTCCTACGCCTTCCTCGGAAACAAGTTTTACGGAAATACGCGCGTCTCTGTTCGCGTTTTTAAGATCGAAAATTAGTTGTGCAAGATCTTCGATCGAATATATATCATGGTGCGGCGGAGGTGAGATCAAAGAAACTCCGGGCGTCGAAAAACGTGTTTTTGCGATCCACGGATAAACTTTTTTCCCGGGTAAGTGTCCCCCTTCGCCGGGCTTTGCGCCCTGCGCCATTTTTATCTGGATCTCTTTTGCACTGCAAAGATATTCGCTCGTCACGCCGAAACGGCCGGACGCAACCTGCTTGATCGCGCTGTTTCTGTCAGTTCCGAACCTCGCGGGATCTTCGCCACCTTCTCCGGAGTTTGACTTGCCGCCGAGGGTGTTCATTGCGATCGCCATGCAGGTGTGCGCCTCTTCGGATATGGAACCGTAAGACATCGCACCCGTCTTAAAGCGTTTTACGATCTCGCTCGCGGGCTCGACTTCGGAAAGAGGTATTCCCCCGTTTTCATCCCAGACAAATTCAAGAAGTCCTCTCAGCGTGTGCGGCTTTCTCTCATCGTCAACGAGTGCCGAGTACTCCTTGAATTTCTCATACGAACCCGTTCGTGTCGCATCTCTGAGAGAAACGATCGTTTTCGGAGAATACATGTGGTCTTCGGCGTTTTTACCGGAGCGCAGTTTATGCAACCCGATGCTTTCAAGCGTTTCGTCAACGCCTCTGCCGAGAGGATCAAACGCAAGATCATGTCTGAATTCAACACCTTCGCTGATCTCTTTCAGACCGATCCCTTCAACGGGACTGATCGTATTTGTAAAATACTTATCAATAACATCTTTGCATATACCGACAGCTTCAAACAACTGAGCGGACTGATAAGACTGCAAAGTCGAAACGCCCATCTTTGACGCGATCTTGACAATACCGTGAAGGATGGCGTCGTTGTAATCGTCAACAGCCGTGTGATAGTCCTTGTCAAGTCTTCCCGCGTCGATAAGCGCTCCTATACTTTCCTGAGCAAGATACGGGTTGATCGCGCGCGCACCGTAACCGAGCAATGTCGCGAAATGATGAACGGAACGAGGCTCCGCGCTTTCGAGGATAACGGAAACGGCGGTTCTCTTTTTCGTTCTGACCATATATTGCTCAACGGCGGAGACCGCAAGCAAGGACGGGATCGCAACGTGGTTCTCGTCAATCCCTCTGTCGGAAAGAATAATGATGTTCGCGCCCTTTTTATACGCCTTGTCGCATTCGACGAAAAGTCTGTCAACTGCCTTTTCAAGCGAAGTGTTGACGTAATAAAGAAGAGAAACGGTTGCGACGTTGAATCCGGGCTTTTTCATATTGCGTATCTTCATCAGATCGACCGACGTCAGTATCGGATTGTTGATCTTCAGAACACAGCAGTTATCCGGTTTTTCGTCAAGCAGATTGCCGTCCGAGCCGACATAGACGGTCGTATCGGTCACGATCTCCTCACGGAGCGCGTCGATCGGCGGATTCGTTACCTGTGCAAAAACCTGCTTAAAATAATTGAAAAGAAGCTGATGTTTTTCCGAAAGCACGGCAAGAGGAACGTCGCAGCCCATTGATGCGGTTGCTTCGATCCCGTTTTTTGCCATCGGAAGAATCTCTTCGTTCAGATCTTCGTAAGTGTAACCGAAGACTTTGTAAAGACGGTTTCTTTCATCCTCGGAATATACGGGAACCTTCTTGTTGGGGATGGAAAGTTCCGACAGATTGACAAGATGCATATCGAGCCATTCGCCGTACGGCTGTTTTGAGGCGTAATACTCTTTGCATTCTTTGTCGGAGATGATTTTTTTCCTCACCGTATCGACAAGAAGCATTTTTCCCGGCTGAAGACGGGATTTGCAGATAATTTTTTCGGCGGGAATGTCGAGAACTCCGACCTCGGAAGAAAGAATAAGTTTTCTGTCGGAAGTTATATAATACCTCGACGGACGAAGCCCGTTTCTGTCAAGAACCGCGCCGACAATATCGCCGTCCGAAAACAGGATAGCGGCGGGGCCGTCCCACGGCTCCATCATCGTTGCGTAATATCTGTAAAGGTCGCGCTTTTTGCGGCTCATATTCGGATCGTTCTTCCACGGTTCGGGGATCGTTATCATGACCGCAAGCGGAAGCGGGATTCCGTTCATCATGAGAAATTCGAGCGTATTGTCGAGCATTGCGGAATCCGAGCCGGAGGAATTGATGACGGGAAGGACCTTATCCATATCCTCGTGAAGAACGGGAGACTGCATCGTCTCTTCGCGCGCAAGCATTCTGTCGGCGTTACCGCGGATGGTGTTTATCTCGCCGTTATGAAGGATAAGTCTGTTCGGGTGAGCTCTTTCCCAACTCGGAGTGGTGTTGGTCGAAAAACGCGAG
Organism: uncultured Eubacteriales bacterium; assembly: GCA_902373415.1. Classification (GTDB taxonomy): domain Bacteria; phylum Bacillota; class Clostridia; order Oscillospirales; family UBA644; genus UBA644. The sequence goes on from CABKLX010000004.1 coordinate 27,570, forward strand.
TGAACCATGGCGATCGCGCTCTCGTAATTCTCATCTTGAAGGTCTTCATAAAATCTGCGGAGCTGTCCGACAAGGAACATACCTTTGTAAACGATCGTTCTCGACGAAAGCGAGCATACATAGGTATCTTCGTTACTTTGCTCGAACACGCGGCGGATAACAAAGAGTTTTCGGTCAAAATCAAGCCCTTTGCCGATATCTTTCGGTCTTCTTACAAATCCCTGCATTATATGCGGCATCGAGTTTTTCGCTCTCTGTCCGAGAATCTCGCTGACTGTCGGCACTTCTCTCCATGAAATAAACTCCGCGCCTTCCTTCGCGCAGATGACTTCAAACATTTTCTGCGCCTGGCGGCGTTTGAGAGAATCCTGAGGGAAAAAGAACATTCCTATTCCGTAATCGCGCTCATCGCCGAGAGCGGGAACAAGGCGTTTGAAGAAACCGTGGGATATCTGCACAAGGATACCGACACCGTCACCCGTTTCGCCCGTTGCATCCTTACCCGCGCGGTGTTCGAGTTTTTCGACGATCGAAAGAGCGTCGTCCACGATCGAATGAGAAGCGATCCCGTCGATGCTGACAACCGCGCCTATTCCGCACGCATCGTGTTCAAAAGCCTCGTTATAAAGCGTTTTCCGAATATTTTCATTCATACTGTGGGGGGTTCCTTTCTTTATTGACCGCTGGCTCCGTAGTTGGAAAGAACGCGCGCGGAAGGATCGTTGACGTTGCAACCTTCCCAGTTTTTGTTCGGCATCCAGAAGTCCTTTATCATTTCCGCCTGTCCCGGATAGTATTGCTCGAAAATCTCTCTGTACAGGAGCGATTCCTTTGTGAACGGTACGGCGTAAGTATATTCTTTTATTTTGCTTTCAAATTCTTCGTCGGAGTACTTTTTCTCCGCGTATGCTTTGAGATCGTCGACCATAGAATGTCCGACCGCATCGCTGAAAGCGGCTTTTTCGCGCATCAGTATGTCTTCCGGCAGCCAGTCGCCTTCAAATGCATGACGGAGAAGATATTTGCCTTTTCCGTAACGGTTGAGTTTGATCTCGGGATCGAGACTCATGACATAAAAGGCAAAATCGAGATCACCGAACGGGACTCTCGCTTCAAGCGAATTGACTGATATGCATCTGTCGGCGCGAAGCACGTCATACATATAAAGTTCGCGTACTCTTTTTTGAGCTTCTTTCTGAAATTCCTCTGCGGACGGCGCGAAATCCGTGTATTTATATCCGAAAAGTTCGTCGGAGATCTCACCTGTGAGCAAGACGCGGATGTCCGTGTTTTCGTGAATATACTTGCAGACAAGATACATTCCCATCGACGCTCTGACGGTAGTTATATCGTACGTTCCGAGCATTGCAATAACTTCGGGAAGAGATCTGATAACATCTTCTTCCGTCATTATGACCTCGGTATGTTCCGAGCCGATGAAGTCGGCGACCTCTCTGGCGTATTTCAGGTCTATCGCATCCGTACTCATTCCGATAGCGAATGTCTTTATCGGCTTATCGGAAAGCTTTGCGGCGACGGAGCAAACGAGAGATGAATCAAGTCCTCCCGAAAGAAGAAATCCGACGGGAGCATCGGCATCAAGTCTTTTTTCAATGCCCGCAACAAGTTTTTCATGAATTTTTTTACATGCCGTCTCAACGTCGTCGTGACAGATCTTTTCGACTTTTCCGATGTCCCTGTAACAAACGAATTTTCCGTCGGCAAAATAATGTCCCGGAGGAAACGGGATAACCTTTTTACAAAGTTCGACGAGGTTTTTCGCCTCGCTTGCGAAAACAATATTACCGTCATCGGCATAGCCGTAGAACAGGGGTCTGATCCCGAAAGGATCGCGCGCCGCGATATATTCATCCTTTTTCGCATCGTAAATTATCAGCGCAAATTCGGCGTCGAGCATACCGAACATATCTGTTCCGTATTCTTTGTAAAGAGGGAGAAGAAGCTCGCAGTCCGAATCGCTCTTGAAAGAATAGCCTTTCTCTTCAAGTTCCGTCTTAAGTTTTCTGAACCCGTAAAGTTCACCGTTGCAGACAACGTAATTGCCGTCAAACGAAAACGGTTGCATCCCGCTTTCGTCAAGACCCATGATAGCAAGTCTGTGAAAGCCCAAAAGCCCCTTGCCCGTATCAATGATACGGGACATATCGGGGCCTCTGGAGACGGTCTTGTCAAATCCCGCCTTAAAATCTTCGATTTTCATAACAGTGCCGCAGTAACCCATTATAGAACACATATTCGTCCTCCGATTTGCACGTTAAAGTTTTTAGGACGAGCTGTGCTGCCCGCGATACCACCTAATTTACCTTCTTGCGAAGATCACTCTTTTCGGTTCTGACAAACCTATTCACTTAACGCGTGATCACGGCGCACCTACTGACCCGCCGAACGGGGTTCGGATTGCGGCTCGGGAGGGTTCTTCGCGCGGGGCTTGCCGTATGGCTCTCACCGTCCCATACTCGCTCGCGACTCGCTTTTCCGCGTTACTTTTCTCCGTCGTTGCCTTTATTGCGGCATCCGGTTTTCCGGACATCCGTTCAAAGCCGCTGTGAAAATTTCGAGTCACAGCAACGGATATGATCCTTGCATTTACTCGGAAAAATCATTCCCACTCAACCGTAGCGGGAGGCTTTGATGTTATATCGTAAACTATTCTGTTTATCCCCTTTACCTCGTTGACGATCCTGGTCGAGATCCTGTCGAGCAATTCATACGGGATACGCGCCCATTCGGCGGTCATAAAGTCATTGGTCGTGACCGCGCGGAGCGCAAGTACATTATCGTAAGTTCTTCCGTCACCCATAACGCCTACCGAATGAAGATCCGTAAGAACCGCAAAATACTGATTTATATTCTTGTCTTCCCCGCTCTTTGCAATCTCGTCGCGCATAATGAAATCGGCTTCGCGAAGAAGATCTGCCTTTGCTTTCGTCACGTCTCCGATAATACGTATTGCCAGTCCCGGACCGGGGAACGGCTGACGCATGACAACGCTTTCCGCAAGTCCGAGTTCCCTTCCGAGAGCGCGTACTTCATCCTTAAAAAGAAGACTGAGCGGTTCAAGAACACCCTTGAATCTTGCGACGACCTCTGCGGGAAGGAGCCTGTTGTGGTGGCTCTTGATAACCTCTGCGTCTCCCTCTCCGGACTCGATCACATCGGGGTAGATCGTTCCCTGAGCAAGGAAATCGCGGTTCGTTATACCGAAACGGTCAGCCTCATCGCGGAAAACATAACCGAACTCCGCTCCTATAATGTGTCTCTTCGTCTGCGGATCGGTAACGCCTGCGAGTTTTTCGAGGAACCTGTTTTCCGCATCAACGCGGACAAAGTTAATGTCCCACTTCTTGAACGCGGCTTCTATTTCGTCTCCCTCGTTCTTTCTCATCAGACCGTGATCGACAAAGACACAGGTAAGCCTTTTACCTATCGCCTGACCGAGCAAAGCCGCAAGAACGGAGGAATCGACTCCTCCCGAAAGAGCGAGAAGCACTCTGCCGTCCTCCCCGATCTCATCTCTGAGAGCGGCAACGGTCGATTTGCAGAAATCCCCCATAGTCCAGTTTCCGGACGCATGACAAACTTCGTACAGGAAGTTCTTTATCATCTGAAAACCGTACTGCGTATGGTTGACTTCCGGGTGGAACTGAACGCCGTAAAAACCTTTTTCCTCATCCGCGATCGCCACATTCGGACACGCGTCGCTGTGTGCGACGAGCTTGAACGTTGACGGAAGATCGGACATATAGTCGCCGTGACTCATCCATGACACGCTCTTTTCGGGAAGCCCCTTAAACAATCTGCATTCCGTATCAAAGAACGTATCGGTCTTGCCGTATTCGCGAGCGGAATCACTTGCCGCGGCGGAGACCTTTCCGCCGAGCGTGTGAGCTATGAGCTGACAACCGTAACAAATGCCGAGAATGGGGACGCCGAGTGAAAATACTCCCGGATCAACCTTCGGCGACGACTCTTCGTAAACGCTGTTCGGTCCGCCCGTGAAGATAATTCCGATCGGGTCGAACGCGCGAATATCGTCGAGCGTCATCTTATATGGCTTAACTTCGCAATAAACATTGCATTCACGGACTCTTCGGGCAATAAGCTGATTATACTGTCCTCCGAAGTCCAGAACGAGTACTTTCTCTCGATTCGTCATCTGAACATTCTCCTGTGATATATTGAAATTATTATTATCTGACTCCGAACAGAAGCTCCCCGTAGGAAGGATACGGCCACTTTTCGGCGGACGCGATCATTTCCATTTCGTCAACGGATACGCGAAGCATACGCATATCGTCAAGAACCGTCGTCTTGTAGAACTCTGCAAGTTCTTCGAGCCCGTCGACGGATTTTGAATCGAGAAGATCCTTTTCAAGCTTCTTTGTCGCTCTGTGCGCCGCGCCGAGAAGAGCGCAAAGAGTCTTCGCGTTTTCTCTTTCGTAGGAGCAATCTACGTCAACGGAAAGAGAAAGCTTTTTGAGCGCAGAATCGGCAAGTTCCGCGGAATAAGAACTCATCGCGGGCAATATATCTTTGTGAACCATGTCAAGCATGGTGAGAGCCTCAATGTTGATAACCTTGCAATAGTTTTCAAGACGCACTTCATGGCGAGCTTTCAGCTCGGTCTCGGTGAGAACCTTGTGAGAAACGAACAGATCGACGTTTTTCTTGTCGAGCATGTGAGCGAGCGCATCGGGAGTGGTCTTCAAGTTGTAAAGTCCGCGTTTTTCCGCTTCCCTTACCCATGAGTCGTCATAGCCGTCGCCGTTGAAGATAATTCGTTTATGTTCTTTTATGGTCTTTCTGATAAGATCGTGAAGCGTTTCTTCGAAGTTTTCAGCCCCTTCAAGTACATCTGCGAACTGTTTCAGTTCTTCCGCAACGGAAGTGTTCAGAACGGTATTCGCGCAGGAGATGGAAGCCGCGGAACCGAGCATACGGAACTCGAATTTGTTGCCTGTGAAGGCGAACGGGCTCGTTCTGTTTCTGTCGGTCGTGTCGCGTGGGAACTTCGGAAGAGTATGAACTCCGATCCTCATAAGTTCTTTTTGCTTTGCGTCGTATTTCGAGTCGCTCTCGATCGCTTCGAGTATCTCCGAAAGATCCGAACCGAGGAACATCGAAACGATCGCCGGAGGCGCTTCGTTCGCTCCGAGACGGTGATCGTTTCCGGCAGACGCAACGGAAATCCTCAGAAGATCCTGATACTCATCGACCGCTTTGATGACCGCGCAAAGGAACAGAAGGAACTGAGCGTTTTCGTAAGGTGTTTCGCCCGGTTCGAGAAGGTTTATTCCCGTATCGGTGGAAATCGACCAGTTGTTATGCTTACCGCTTCCGTTTACCCCTGCGAAAGGCTTTTCCGCAAGGAGGCAAACAAGATCGTGTTTTTTCGCGACTTTCTGCATGAGTTCCATTGTCAGCTGGTTATGATCCGCCGCAATATTGGTCGTCGTAAAGATCGGCGCCATCTCATGCTGCGCGGGGGCGACTTCGTTATGCTCTGTTTTCGCAAGAACCCCGAGTTTCCAAAGTTCTTCGTTCAGATCTTTCATATAAGCCGCAACACGCGGTTTGATCGTTCCGAAATAGTGATCGTCAAGTTCCTGTCCTTTCGGAGCGCGCGCACCGAAAAGCGTTCTGCCTGTATAAATAAGATCTTTTCTCTTATCGTACAACGACTTGTCTATAAGGAAGTATTCCTGCTCGGGACCAACTGTGGTCTTAACTGTCTGAACGGTCGTATTGCCGAACAGTTTAAGAACTCTGAGAGCCTGTCTGTTGATCGCTTCCATTGAACGGAGCAGCGCTGTTTTCTGGTCGAGGGCTTCGCCTCCGTAGGAGCAGAAAACAGTCGGAATGCAAAGAACGCCGTCTTTTATGAAGGCGTAAGAAGTCGCGTCCCAAGCGGTGTAGCCTCTCGCTTCAAACGTCGCTCTGAGACCTCCGGACGGGAAAGAAGAAGCGTCGGGCTCGCCCTGAATAAGTTCTTTGCCCGAAAACTCCATAATAACTTTCCCCGACTTAGGAGAAATAAAACTGTCGTGCTTTTCAGCCGTGATACCCGTCATCGGCTGGAACCAGTGTGTGTAATGCGTCGCGCCTTTTTCGATTGCCCAATCCTTCATCGCGTTTGCAACAACGTTTGCAAGGCTGAGGTCAAGGTGTTTTCCGATTTTGATGGTTCTCTGCAACGCTTTGTAAGTGTCTTTGGGAAGACGTGCTTCCATAGTGTCGTCGTCAAACACCATCGATCCGAAGATTTCAGTCACTTTGCCCATAATAAAACTCCTTTTTATATAAATACGAAAAACGGCAAGGGTAATTTCGGAGAAGTCCGGCACGACGCCCTTGTCGTAAAAAGTCTTCAAAAAAAACGATAGCCGCAGACAAGTCCTGTCTTGTCTGCGGCTTCCTTGTCGCTTTATGTTTTGTATTTTACCACCGCTCGCGCGATTTGTCAATACCCTTTTTCAAACTTTTTCTGTCTTTTATCAAAAACTGTTGACATTCTTCATTTTTACCGTTAAATCATACAAAAAACAGCGATGTTTGCCGAATAAGTATGAATCATATCGGCAAACATCTCCGCTGTCGGTTAATCTACATATATAACAGCTTAATAGAAAAATAAACTGCTGGACCAAATAACCGTTTGATATGTTGTGATCGGTAATCCGAGAGTTCCGAAGCGAAAACGCTCTCCGCCTGAGAATACAATACTGTTTGTGCTGTGAATTGCATTTCATCACCCTTTTTTGAAACTTTTTCTGTTTTTTTATTGAAAACGGTTGACAACAATATCTTTTATCAGTATAATACATTTGTAAACAAGGATGTTTGCCGACAAGAGACAAGTCTCGCTTCGGTAAACGTCCTGTTTTTGTTGATTTTTTTCGTGCCGCAATATTAAATATGAAGGGAGACCCGTTATGATCTGCACCGCCAATGAAGTTTTCGACTTTGTCAGCCAGGAGGATGTTAAATTCATAAGGCTCGCTTTTTGCGATGTTGCCGGAAGACAAAAAAATATCTCGATTCTGCCGAACGAACTCGAAAGGGCTTTTTCCGACGGGATTTCATTTGATGCGTCTGCGATCCGAGGTTTCGGAGACGAGGGGAAATCGGATCTTATGCTTTTCCCCATTCCTTCAACGATGAACGTTCTCCCGTGGCGCACCTCTCACGGAAAGGTCATCCGTATGTTCTGCGATGTCAGACATCCGGACGGGACACCTTTTGAAGCCGATTCGCGCCTTATTTTGAAAAGAGCGATCGATGCGGCGTCTGCGAAAGGCGTGACCGTGCGCATCGGTGCGGAATTTGAGTTTTACCTGTTCAACACCGACGAAAAGGGCTATCCCACGACCGAACCGTTCGACCGCGCAGGATATATGGATGTTGCGCCGGAAGACAAAGGCGAAAATGTTCGCAGAGAAATCTGCATGACGCTTCTTGATATGGGGATCACGCCCGAAAGTTCACACCACGAAGAAGGTCCCGGACAAAATGAGATAGATTTCCGTTACAGCGATGCGATGACAGCCGCGGACGACGCAATGAATTTTCTCACGGTCGTCAAAGCCGCCGCGCAAAGAAACGGGCTGTTCGCCGACTTTTCCCCGAAGCCGCTCAAAGGCGAGAGCGGAAACGGGCTTCATGTCAATATATCACTCAAATGCAACGACGGCGCAGACAGAACAAACGAATTCATGGCGGGAATACTCGCTCATATAAAAGAAATGACCGCGTTTCTCAACCCGACCGAGGAATCTTACAAGAGACTCGGCGAAAAGAAAGCGCCGAAATACGTGACGTGGTCTCCCGAAAACAGATCTCAGCTCATACGTGTTCCGGCGGCAAAGGGAGAATACAAAAGAATAGAGTTACGCTCACCTGACCCGACAGTCAATCCGTATCTTGCCTATGCGCTTCTTATCAGAGCAGGACTTGACGGCATTGAAAAGAACATGCAGATACCGGAAGCGGTAAACGTAAATCTATACAAAGCGGACAAAAACCTGACAGACAAACTTGAAACGCTCCCTTCCACTCTCGCAGAGGCGAAAGAGATCGCGCGAAACAGCGATTTCATTCAAAACATACTCGGCGCGAACGTCACAGACTTTCTCAGTCTTTGACGGGGGTATTTTCGTATGATGAACGGAAGACCTTTGCGGCGCGTTCTTGTTGTGTCAGCAAACGATGCGGTGTATCAGCATATTGTCGAACTGTTACCGTCAGAAGACTTCTTTCCTATTCTTAAAGCATCGACCGCGGGAGAAGCGAAAAGGATCCTCGTTTCGGATCCCGTCGATATTGTTATAATCAACGCCCCCCTTTCCGATGAGTTCGGAACCGAACTTGCGCTCGACCTGTCGCACGGCACGGCGGGCATATTATTGCTTGTCAAAAGCGATTATTTCGATCAGATATGTTATAAGGTCGAAAATGACGGAATTTTGACCGTTGCAAAGCCGGGATCGAGACAAACGATATACGGAGCGATCAAGCTTTTGGCGGCAATGAGCGCAAAACTCGGAAAAATGGAAAAGAAAAACCGTACCCTTCAGGAAAAAATGGAGGATATCCGAGCGGTAAACAGAGCAAAATGGCTATTGATAGAAAACCTGAAAATGACGGAAAAGGATGCGCATTACTACATTGAAAAACAAGCGATGGACACAAGACTTTCAAGAAAAGAAGTCGCGGAAAACATCATCAGGACTTACGACAATTGATAAAACGGACAATGGCGTTCGACCCGACGAGGAGGCATAGGTCTCCCCGTCTCGGTTGACCGCTCTTTTTTATTCATTCTGCAAAAAAGGAAGCGGAATATCCGAAGAAAAAGCAAATAATCAGCGCGTATCGGAACTCACGCCGTTTGACGCGCAAAGGAGAATATATATGAAACAGACAAAGTACATTTTTGTCACCGGCGGAGTCGTTTCGGGACTCGGCAAAGGGATCACTGCCGCGTCTCTCGGGCGACTGCTCAAAGCGCGTGGACTCAAAGTCGCCGCACAGAAACTCGATCCGTACATCAACGTCGATCCCGGAACGATGAGCCCGTATCAGCACGGAGAAGTTTATGTCACCGAAGACGGAGCGGAAACAGATCTTGACCTCGGACATTACGAACGCTTCATCGACGAGGATCTTAATAAATTCTCGAACCTTACAACCGGAAAAGTATATTGGAACGTTCTCAACAAAGAAAGAAAGGGCGAATACCTCGGTTCGACGGTCCAGGTCATTCCGCACATAACGAACGAAATTAAGAATTTTGTATATTCCGTAGCGAAGAAGACCGACGCGGATATTGTTATAACCGAGATCGGCGGCACGATAGGAGACATCGAAAGCCAACCGTTCATCGAAGCCGTCAGACAGATTTCCCTTGAAGTCGGAAAAGAAAACAGTCTGTTCATTCATGTGACTCTCGTTCCTTTCCTTCGGGGCTCGGACGAGCATAAATCGAAGCCGACACAGCACTCTGTCAAAGAACTTCAAGGCATGGGCGTCAAACCCGATATAATCATTCTTCGCTGCGACGAGCCGCTCGAAGAATCCATTTTTAAAAAAATCTCGATGTTCTGCAATGTCAAGCCCGACTGCGTCATCGAAAACAGAACGCTTCCTGTGCTTTACGAGGCTCCGATAATGCTTGAAAAACAGCATTTTTCGTCGCTCGTTTGCAGAGAACTCGGAATATATGCACCCGATATCGATCTCGAAGATTGGAACAAGATGCTTGAAAACATCCGAAACAGACCAAAAACGGTCACGATCGGACTTGTCGGGAAATACGTTCAGCTCCACGACGCTTATCTCTCGGTCGCCGAGGCATTGCGCCACGCGGGATACGTTCACGGAACGCATATTAAAATCAAATGGATCGATTCCGAGACCGTCAGCGAAGACAATATCGACGAGATCCTTTCCGACGTTGACGGAATCATCGTTCCCGGAGGCTTCGGAAACAGAGGTATCGAAGGCAAGATCGTCACCGCGAATTATTGCAGAGTCAAAAACATTCCTTATCTCGGTATATGTCTCGGAATGCAGGTCGCTGTTATTGCCTTCGCCCGCTATGTCGCAAATCTCGCCGATGCGGATTCCGGTGAGTTTGCCCCGGATTCGGCGCACAAGGTTATCGATTTTCTCCCCGACCAGAGCGAAACAGTCGCAAAGGGAGGAACTCTCCGTCTCGGAGCATACCCGTGCAAGATACACAAGGACACACAGATGTACCGTTGTTACGGAAAAACTGAGATATCCGAACGCCACCGTCACAGATATGAGTTTAACAACGATTTCAGAGACCTTCTGTCCGACGCGGGGCTTTGCATAAGCGGAACGTCCCCCGACGATTATATCGTTGAAACGGTTGAGATACCCGAAAACGATTTTTATATAGGTGTTCAGTATCATCCCGAATTCAAGAGCCGTCCGAACCGCGCGCACCCCCTCTTCCTCGGTCTTGTCGGAGCGGCGTTGAAGCAACATGAGGAGAAATAAAAATGAAAAACAGATATGAAAGCCCCCTTTGCAGCAGATATGCTTCGGAAAAAATGCAGTATATCTTTTCCCCGGACTTCAAATTCTCAACATGGAGAAAACTCTGGTGCGCTCTTGCCGAAAGCGAAAAGGAACTCGGACTTGCGATAACGGACGAGCAGATCGCTGAAATGAAGGCGCATACGGACGATATCGACTATGAACTTGAAGCCGTATACGAAAAGAAACTTCGCCACGATGTTATGGCGCATCTGCATACGTACGCTGAACTTTGCCCGAAGGCAAAGCCGATAATCCATCTGGGAGCGACAAGTTGTTTCGTCGGGGACAACACAGACATTATCCAAATGAAAGAAGGATTGTCTCAGATCAAGAAACTGCTTGTCAACGCGATAGCGGCGCTGACCGAGTTTGCGGAAAAACATAAAGATGTTCCGACACTCGCATACACTCATTTTCAGGCGGCTCAGCCGACAACGGTCGGAAAACGCGCGACGCTGTGGTTGCAGGATCTGCTCATGGATCTCGACAGGCTTGATTTCGAGGCTTCTCATCTCCGTCTTCTCGGGTGCAAAGGCACTACCGGAACAGGGGCAAGTTTTCTTGAACTGTTCGGCGGCGATGAGGGCAAGGTGTTTGAACTTGAAAAACTGATCGCCGATAAGATGGGGTTTGAAGCTTGTATGCCCGTTTCGGGTCAGACATATTCGAGAAAAGTCGATTCTTTTGTTCTGAACGTTCTCGCCGCAATAGCGCAAAGCGCGTGCAAAACAGCGACTGATCTCCGTTTGCTCTCCCACATGAAAGAGTTCGACGAGCCCTTTGAGACAAATCAGATCGGATCTTCCGCAATGGCATATAAAAGAAACCCCATGCGTTGTGAAAGGATCGTTTCTTTGGCAAGATATGTCATAAACGACGCGAAGAACCCCGCTGATATTTCCTCAACACAATGGCTTGAAAGAACGCTTGACGACTCTGCCAACCGCAGAATTTCGATACCCGAAGCATTTTTGGCGACAGACGCGATCCTGACGCTTCTGATCAATGTTATCAGCGGAGGAACGGTCTATCCGAAGGTAATGGAAAAACATCTGAATGAAGAACTTCCGTTTATAGCGAGTGAGAACATTCTTATGGATGCTGTCAGCCGCGGAGGAGACAGACAGGATCTTCATGAGGCGATCAGACAGTATTCGCAGATTGCCGCAGCCCATGTTAAACTTGAAGGCAGGGATAACGATCTGCTCGATATGCTTCTGAAAGACGAAAGATTCGGACTGACGGAGAAGAGTTTGAAAGATATTCTCGATTTCCGCAAATTCATCGGCTGCGCTCCGCGTCAGACTGAAGAATTTATTGAAAAATACGCAAGACCTGTTATTGAAGAAAACAAAGATCTTCTCGGACTCAACGCCGAGATAAATGTATAAGGAGTGTTTTGATATGTTAACAGCAATTGTCGGTACCAACTGGGGAGACGAAGGAAAAGGCAGAATGGTCGATCTGCTCAGCGCAAGATACGACATCGTCGCGCGCTATCAGGGAGGCAATAACGCCGGACATACCGTCGTGAACGAAAGAGGTAAGTTTATCCTTAACCTCCTCCCATCCGGAATACTCAGAGATGAAACCGTCAACGTTATGGGTCCCGGAATGGTCATTGACATAGAACATCTGACAAAAGAGATCGGCACGCTCAAAGAAAAAGGCATAGATATTACGCCCGAGCATCTTGTCATCAGCGACAGAGCCACTATCTGCATGCCTTATCACAAAATGATGGACATTCTTGAGGAAGAAAGACTTGCAGACAAAAAATTCGGGTCGACAAGACGCGGTATAGCGCCCGTTTATGCGGATAAATACATGAAAAAGACCGTTAGAATGGGAGATCTGCTTCACCCCGAAACACTCAGAGAACACCTGAACGACCTCGTTGAATGGAAAAACCTGACCGTTGAAAAGGGTTACGGTCACGAACCCGTTTCGGCAGATGAAATGTATGCATGGCTTGAAAAATACGGTTTCCCGTTTGCCGATTATATCAAAGACACGACGACATATCTGACCGAAGCGATAAAAGCGGGAAAATCAGTTATGTTCGAGGCTCAGCTCGGCGCGTTGAGAGATATTGATTTCGGAATTTATCCTTACACCTCTTCGTCATCGACGATCGCGGCTTACGCTCCTATCGGCGCAGGCATACCCGCACAGAAACTCGATGAAGTCATCGGAATAATGAAAGCGTATTCCAGCTGTGTCGGAGAAGGACCTTTCACCTGCGAACTTTTCGGAAAAGAGGGAGATGCGCTTCGTGAAGCGGGCGGAGAGTACGGAGCGGCTACGGGCAGACCGAGACGTGTCGGCGGTTTCGACGTCGTTGCGTCCCGTTACGGAGCGATGATGCAGGGAGCAACCGAGATCGCGCTGACGAAGCTCGATGTTCTTTCATATCTGGACAAGATCCCCGTATGCGTAAAATATGAGATCGACGGCAAAGAAGTTGACAATTTCCCCGTAGGCGACGCTCTCGCGAAGGCTAAGCCCGTTTATGAGTATTTCGACGGATGGAACGCCGACATTTCAAAATGCCGCAAATTTGAAGATCTTCCCGAAAACGCGCAGAAATATGTTGAAATGATCGAGAAAGCCATCGGCTGTCCGATCAAATATGTTTCCGTCGGCGCGGGCAGAGACGAATATATCGAAAGATAAGATTTTTCATAAAGAGGCGAAAGAACGTGAGGAATTATAAAGAAGAGTTTGAAATGAGAGTTGCGTTTATAAGAAACGCGCTCGGAAAAAGCGGAGCATCGGGCATAGTTTACGGAAACAGCGGAGGCAAAGACTCCGCGCTTGTAGGTATTCTTTGCAAGGCGGCTTGCGATAATACAGTCGGTATAATTATGCCCTGCGCTTCAAAGCGCAATTTCACCGCAGACGCGAAAGACGGCGCGGAAGTAGCCGAAAAATTCGGGATTGAGACCCGTACCGTCGATCTGACCGACCTGAAAACGCTCGCGCTTTCCGTTTACTCGAAAGTAACAAAAATAACCGACACGGCGAGCTCGAATATCGCTCCCCGTCTTCGCATGATAACGCTTTATGCGATCGCGGCAAGCGAAGGCAGGCTCGTTGCCGGCACGGGAAACAGAAGCGAAGGCTATATGGGATATTTCACAAAATGGGGCGACGGCGCCTATGATATAAACCCGATAGCCGATCTGACCGTTACGGAGATCTACGAATTTCTCGAATATCTCGGCGCGCCGAGATGCGTCATCGAAAAAGCGCCTTCCGCCGCTCTTTTTGAAGGGCAGACGGACGAGGACGAGATGGGTGTTACATACGCGGCGATCGACAGATTTCTTTTCACGGGAGAAGCATCCGACAAGGACAGAAAGATCATAGACCGATACCATAACGCAAGCGAGCACAAGCGCAGAATGCCTCTCACCTATCCCGGAGATTCGGAAAACGAATAAATAATGAAAATCGGCTTCGGGAGCGTTTTGGAGGCGTTTCCGAAGCCGACGGCAGAGTTTTTTGTAAAGGAGTAAAGAAAATGAGTCAAGACCGAAATGAAAGCGGTTTACTGCATTTTGTAAAAATGCAGGGATGCGGGAACGATTACATTTATTTTGATTGCTTCGATCAGTGCATTTCCGAGCCCGAGAAACTTGCGATAAAACTTTCAGACAGGCATTTCGGGATAGGCGGCGACGGAATAGTTCTGATCTGCCCTTCCGATATTGCTGATGTAAAAATGCGTATGTTCAACATTGACGGCAGTGAAGGAAAGATGTGCGGAAACGCCATTCGTTGTGTCGGCAAGTATATGTACGACATCAAAAAAACAGGAAAAACGACCGTAACCGTCGAAACACTCAGCGGAATAAAAACGCTCCGTCTGACCGTCAGCGACGGCAAAATGACGAAAGCCGAGGTCAATATGGGAAAGGCTGAACTTTCCCCGAGCAAAATTCCCGTTTCGATCGACGGCGAACGCGTTGTCGGAAAAGAGATCGATGTCGCGGGCGGCAAATATCGCGTGACCTGCGTTTCCATGGGCAATCCGCATTGCATAATTTTCGGAGACGATCCGAAAGATCTCGACCTTCCGACGATCGGACCCAAATTTGAATTTGACCCCGTTTTTCCCGAACGTGTCAACACGGAATTTATCAAAGTGATCGATTCAAAAACGTTGAAAATGCGCGTTTGGGAGCGCGGAAGCGGTGAGACGCTTGCCTGCGGAACGGGCTCGTGCGCGGCGGTTGTGGCCGCAGTATTGAACGGCTATTGCAATTACGAGGAACCGGTAACCGTTCAGCTTGTCGGAGGCGAACTGTCGATACGTTATTGCAAAGACGGAACGGTTTATATGACCGGCGGCGCCGAGATATCGTTTGAAGGCACGGTCAGAGTATGAGGTGGAAAAGCAATGTTGAAAATTAATGAGAATTACGCAAAACTGAAAGAAAGCTATCTGTTTTCGGAGATTGCACACCGTGTCAGCGCTTTTTCAAAAGAACATCCCGAAAAGAAACTGATACGCATGGGCATAGGAGACGTCACACTTCCTCTTTGCGACGCCGTTGTCAGCGCTATGAAACAGGCTTCCGAAGAAATGGGAAAAGCGGAGACATTCCGCGGTTACGGCCCCGAGCAGGGATATGATTTTATTAAAGAAAAAATCCGCGAATACTACGCAAAGCGCGGTGTAAGCCTTTCCCCCGACTCGATATTTATCTCCGACGGTGCGAAAAGCGATCTCGGAAATATACTTGATATTTTTTCAAAGGATAACACGGTTCTTATCCCCGACCCTGTCTACCCTGTCTATGTCGATACCAACGTAATGGACGGACGAAAGATAGTTTTTGCCGATGCTAACGAGAAAAACGGTTTTCTTCCGCTTCCGGATGACAAGACCGACGCTGATATTATCTATATATGTTCACCCAACAATCCGACAGGCGCGGTTTACGATCGCGAGGGACTGACAAAATGGGTCGATTTTGCAAAGAAACACGGTTCGGTAATTCTTTTTGACGCGGCATACGAAGCGTTTGTTGCGGACAAAGAACTTCCGCGCAGTATTTATGAGATCGACGGTGCGAAAGAATGCGCGATCGAATTCTGTTCCCTTTCGAAAACCGCCGGATTTACAGGTACACGTTGCGGCTACACGGTCGTTCCCGAAGAACTGATATTCGGAGGTCACAGCCTCAACAAGTTCTGGCTTCGCAGACAGACAACGAAATTCAACGGCGTTTCATATATCGTTCAGAGAGCGGCGGAAGCGGTCTTTTCCGATGAAGGTCAAAAGCAGATTATCGAAAACATAAACTATTACAGAGAGAATGCCCGAATCATAACATCCGCCTTCGACGAACTCGGAATTACCTATTTCGGAGGCAAAAACTCTCCGTATATATGGATGAAATGTCCTGACGGTATGGATTCATGGACTTTCTTCGACCGTCTTCTGACCGATGCGGGCGTTGTCGGGACTCCCGGAGCGGGATTCGGAGAAAACGGCGAGGGCTTTTTCCGTTTGACGTCGTTCTCAAATCATGAGAATACAACAGAAGCAATGGAGAGATTCAAAATTCTGATCAAGAAATAATTGCAAATTAAAATTTGAAAGGCTTTCCTGAAAAGGAAAGCCTTTCGTTATTATAACGGTGAATTATACTGTCACGCGCGACACAATTGCAAAAAAAAGACTCATTTTGATCACTTTTGCGGAATCCGGCGTAATTAACGCCGTACTCCGCAAATGCTTGAATTATATTTCTGCCCGCGATTCTCGGAACTCAGAATTGAAAATCTCTCTTAAAAACGCTGCACTTCTGTTGACAACTCACTCCTTGCCATGAAGCCGTCAAGCCGAATCAGAGTGAAGATCTGTTCGAAGCACCTATGTCGGTTTTACAAGGGTAAAACGGTTGTAATGATTTATTATTGTTCCAGCAAGTTGAGCACTTCGGGAAACGGTGTCAAAGAGCGCTTCAAGATACCGTGCATCTGTGCAATGGCAATGCCGTAATTCGTGACGGGAACGCCCTGCTCTGTACAGCGTTCCATCCGCGATTTCATCTCCCGTTCATTGAGCATACATCCGCCGCAATGAACCACCAGCGCATATTGTGACACGTCGTCCGGAAATTCTGTGCCGGATGTAAATGAATAGGAAAGCGTTTTTCCCGTATAGCCGTTGATCCAACCGGGCAGTTTGACAGTTCCGATATCCTGACATTGGCGGTGATGCGTGCAGCCTTCCGAAATCAGAACCTTATCGCCGTCCCGCAAACGATCAAGCCTGGCGGCGCCGCCGACAACGGCAGCAAGATCTCCTTTATAGCGCGCAAAAAGAATCGAAAATGAGGTAAGTTCTATCGATTCGGGAACGATCTTGCTGACGAAGCCGAACGCCTGCGAATCGGTAATAACCATACGTGGAGGTGTTTTGAGTGCCGACAGCGCCGCGCTCAGTTCGCTTTCACGAACGACCAACGAAAACGCACCGACTTCTAAAAGTTCGCGAATGGTTTGCTGTTGAGGCAGAATAAGTCTGCCCTTAGGCGCAGAGGAATCAATGGGAACCACAAGCACCGCGGTATCGCCCGAAGATACCAGATCGGCAACGATTTTTCTGTCGCTTTCGGCAGATTTTGCCAATGCGGCAATTTTTTCTTTTAAGGCGTGGATACCGTCACCCGTCTCGGCGCTGACATATATTTCATTTGCGGTTTCCTGCGGCAGCTGCGGCAGTAGATCTGACTTATTGAAAACGATCAGATACGGCAGTTTGCGCTCGGTAAAAAGTTCAGTCAGTTTTCGGTCTGTCGGCTGTAATCCCTTTTGCGCGTCAACAACCAATATGGCAATATCTGCTTGGCGCAAAACCTGCTGTGCGCGGGCTACCCGCTGCTCCCCCAATTCACCCTCATCGTCGATCCCGGGCGTGTCAATTATAACAACCGGACCCATGGGAAGCAGTTCCATCGCTTTTTTGACAGGGTCTGTTGTGGTTCCCTTTACCTCGGACACAACCGAAAGCCGCTGTCCCGTTACTGCGTTGACAAGACTGGATTTTCCTGCGTTGCGCAGACCGAAAAAGCCGATATGTACGCGCTCGGCGGAAACCGTGGCGTTAAGACTCATAATAATTCCTCCCAAAATGCATTTCGCGGAAATGTTCGCTCGCGCGTTCGTCAGAAACGGAAGTCTCTGCGGTTGGAGTTCTTGATCTGTTCAATATTTTCGGCGGCGATCTTGCGAACCTTTTCTCCCGGAATTTTTGCAAGTTCACGCTCGATCAAATCATACCCTACCTTTTTGGTATCCTCGCCGGCATAATCTGCAAGGTATTCGCTGAGCGTCATCAGCGCATTGGGATGACAGCAGTTCAAGATCTGTCCGTTTTTGCAAAGGCTCATAAAACGGTCGCCCGTTCTTCCCTCTCGGTAGCAGGCGGTGCAGAAGGAAGGAATATACCCCAGTTTCATCAGCCAATTCACGACCTCGTCCAGAGTTCTTTGATCGGAAACATCAAACTGTTCAGAATCGTGCGGGCGTTCCTCCTCGGTATATCCGCCTACCGAGGTGCGTGAAGCGCCGCTGATCTGTGAAATTCCGAGTCCCAACGCCTTAGCGCGAACCTCTTCACTCTCTCTTGTGGAAATAATCATTCCGGTATACGGAACGGCGATTCGTATGCAGGCGATTATTTTTTCAAAAATTTCATTCGGAATTCCGTTGTCAAACACATCGGGATCAATATCGTCTGCGCGCTTTACACGCGGAACGCTGATAGTATGCGGACCGACTCCGTGTACCGCCTCCAGATGCTCGGCGTGCATTAAAAGTCCTGCAAATTCATACTGATAGCGCTCCAATCCGAACAGTACGCCGAGACCCACATCATCTATTCCCCCCTCCATAGCGCGATCCATAGCCTCGGTGTGATAGGCATAATCGTGCTTAGGCCCGGTGGGGTGCAATTCCAGATAACTTTCCTTATGATAGGTTTCCTGGAAGAGAATATATGTGCCGATGCCGGCTTCCTTCAACTTTCGGTAGTTTTCCACCGTAGTGGCGGCGATGTTGACGTTCACTCTGCGAATCGCGCCGTTTTTATGCTGAACCCCGTAAATGGTTTTAATACATTCCAATATATACTCAATGGGGTTATTGATCGGATCTTCACCGGCTTCGATCGCGAGGCGCTTATGACCCATGTCCTGCAACGCAATGACCTCGCGGCGCACCTCATCCTGCGTCAGTTTCTTGCGGGCGATATGCTTGTTTTTGTAATGATAAGGACAGTAAACACAGCCGTTAACGCAATAGTTGGAAAGGTACAACGGAGCAAACATAACAATACGGTTTCCGTAAAATGCCTGCTTTATCTCCTCGGCAAGACGGTACATTTCTGCCACCTTTTCGGGAATATCGCAAGCCAACAGAACAGAGGCTTCGCGATGGGTAAGTCCGGCGCAGTGTACGCCGTTTTCGGTTTTTACCGGCCGCGCTTTTTCAAGCAAACTGTCGATCAACGGAATGTTTCGCTTGTGATCTTCCGCATAGCGAATGGTTTCGAGGATTTCTGCGTCATTTATGAATTCCTCCGCTTTTAAGGATTTCGGGTCATACCTGTACATTTATTATTCCTTCTTTCATTTTTTCGAAAGGTTTATCTGCAATTAAACTAAATTTGAAAAGGCTTTCGGTCTCCTCGGTCGGTAACAATGCGGTAACCGATGGATTCCATACGTCGGTTCAAGCAACTTTTACACTGTGCGGATTCCTCTCCGGTACAGATTTTATTGTTATACAGTTCATATTTTTTGCGCACCGATACGGGAGAGAGATTTGGCATAACAACATTGGCGCCTGCCAAAATTCCTTGCTCACGTCCCGTCGGATCGATCGTACCGAGCGCGGTGGTGGCGGGAAGTAAAAGTCCGGGATCTATCAGCCGCAAAAGCGACAGCAGGAACAGCGTAGTTTGAAGTGCCCCCGACGGAAAAGCGGCGAACGGTGTAGCCGCGTGAGGAATAAACGGGCCGATGCCGCACATAGCGGGTCGGAACTGCTCAACAAATTTTAAATCAGCCGAAAGCGAGCGGTTGGTCTGATACGGAGCGCCCACCATAAAGCCGCATCCGGTTTGATAGCCGATTTCTTTGAGTATTTTCAGACACCCGATCCTATTCTCAAAAGACATAGCGTCGGGGTGCAATTTGCGGTACAGATCCGGATCGGCAGTTTCATGCCGAAGCAGATAGCGGTCTGCCCCCGCGTCAAACAGCGCCTCGTAACTTTCACGGCTTCGTTCGCCCAATGATAGGGTCACCGCGCAGTCGGGATAGGCTTTTTTGATTTTGCGAATCAGCCCGCAAAGCAGTTCATCGTTAAAGAAAGGATCCTCTCCTCCCTGCATAACAAATGTACGAAATCCCAGCGCGTAGCCCTCTTCACAGCAGGATAGGATCTCCGCCTCACTTAACCTATATCTCGAACAGCCGTGATTACTGCGACGGATGCCGCAATAAAGACAGTCGTTTTTGCAGATGTTGCTGATTTCAATCAGCCCGCGAACATATACTGTGTGCCCGTAAACGGCATGACGCGCTTCCAATGCCTTACTCGCCGCATACTTCGCCAGATCCGGAGTGAGTCCATCCAACAGGCTTTCGTATTCCTCACGGGACAGGCTGTGTTTATGCGCGAGCAGGTCAATCAGTCGGTACAGTTCATTCATTATGAGTGATCACATTTGAGTAAGCTGTTTTAACGCCTACGCCGTCAAGTTTTCCGATTTTTCCGGAAAGTGCCGAGATAGTGTCCTGCGGTGCGTCGATCGCGATTGAGACGATGTTGATATTTTTCTCCTTATACGGAAGCCCCATACGTCCGATAATATATCGTCCGTATTCATGTAAAAGAGAGTTGAGCGCTTCAACCGACTCCAGATTTTCCACGATAATGCCCATAACTGCAATACGAGTGTCCATTTTTCATTCTCCTTAATACAAAAAAATACCGCACCGGGGGTCCGATGCGGTCAGAAATATACAAATTAAAACAAATATTTCATCAGTGCATCTTTCACCCGGAATCCCGCATACACTGTGCGGAAATCTTCATGTTAGACTACGTGTATAATATAACATATAATTTTGCTTTTGTCAAGTAAAATTTTAAGATAACAGACTTCACTCGATTTTTGCTCCGCAAAAACGGGTTCGTTATCCCGAGGAAGGCAAAAAGTAACGGCATCCTTTTCGGATGCCGTTACTTTTTGGCCTGCCCTATGGGATTCGAACCCACCACCTTCAGAGTCGGAGTCTGACACTCTATCCAAATGAGCTAAGGGCAGTTATATAAGGGGAAACGGGGTCTCCCCTGTTTTTTTATTCATCATATTCGTCAGCGTTCAAAAGAAAAACCGACGGGAAAGTCCGTATATCATATTTTGAAACGGCACTTTCATTCATTGTATAACTCTGCGACGAACGCCAATCGGAAAGAGCCTGAATTTGCAGAGTTGAAATCAGATCGGAAAGTATCTGCTCATAATATCCGACAAGGCTGTCGCTTATATCGGTTCTCTCACAGATCCAAAATCCGCTCTCGGGATCTTCAAAATAGCCGTATTCTCCGATTTTCAGGTCAAATAAGCCCTCCGTCATCGAGGCGGGGAATGTGAACGCGCTTGATTCTCCGTCAGTTCCGACCGTCGTTCCGAGAAAATATTCGGATGTGTCACGCTCATTTTGATCGGGGATGTACTTATACGCGTCGCTGTATTCGCGTATCGCGTCATCCATCGTGATCTCTCCGGTCGTAACCTTTTTATAGCACTCTTTCGCGCGTTTTCTGATTTCGTCAACGGTTTCGTCGTCAAGTTCAGAGCCGTCTTCGGGATCAAAATTGAAAACCGTAACAAAACGTATTCCCGCATAGGATAAATCAAAAGCAGATTTGACATCACTGTATGTCACAGGTGTCTTGCCCGCTTCCCCGTAAATGTCGGAGAAGACCTTTGACTGCATATAAGATACGGAATACAAATACCTCAGCGCGGATTCTGAACACCCGAGACGCGAACAAAATTCTTCAATTTTGTCTTTTCCGAGCGAATCGACCGAATTTTTCACCGAAATATAATCGGAAAGAGAAAGCGACAACCCGTTTTCATTAAAATACTTTATGATATAATACGAAGAAATATAGCTTTCCTCAGCAAGAGAATATGCGTATTCTTCAAGCGTTTTTCCGTTCGGAAGTTCGATCAGCCAAAAGTCGGACGTATCCGTTTGTCCGTCTTCAAGAATGTTTAGCGCAATATTCTCGCAGGTATCGCGGCTTTGCTGTAAAAAATACAAATACGCCGAAAGCGAATAATTATCGTCGCCGACAGTTGCCGCGCACTCCGTTCCGAGATCGGATGAAACCGATATGTCGGACGGTATCAGCTTCCCGAAACCGCTGAATTCCGATATAAGAAAAGACGCAAGTTTATCGTAAGCACTCGCTCCCCTTTCGGAGTTTTCAAGGACAAGCCCGCGATCCGGTGTATTGACCGTTATCTCGGGAATTTTGTCCGTGACATCGGCGTTCAAAGATATTTTACCGCCGAAAGTGCCGTTTTCGTCGTATACATCAACGCTGACGGAAAAACCGTCTGCGGCGACGGAATACTCAGAGCAGATAAAAAACTCCTCTTCAAAAAACGGCGTGAGCACGGAAATCTCCGTCTTCATCTTATCCGAAGGCGTCTGCGCTTTGAAAGAGAAAGAATATGTTCCGTTTAAGTCAACGGTATACATACCGTCTGACAGATCAATCGAAAAAAGCGGCATACCGACAGACTGATTCTCGTATGTCAGGGACGCTTTATCGGTCGCCGTGCAGGAATATGTCAGCTTTCTGCACAAAGATGTGTCGGACGATTGAGTCGATATAACCGTTCGGACAAGACGATCCTTGTAGGTATACTTCTCTACAATGACGGTAAAATCCTCTGCGGCGGAAACGGAATTTTTAAGGTTTTCGCCGCAACGGACGAAATTCTCGGAATCAATGCCGTAAAGATCAAAAAAGTACCGTCCGAATAACTCACCGAGAGAATTTTCCGATGAATAAGCAAGCGAAAGAAGGTTGTTCGCAATACGTTCCGAAGCATCCTGACCGAATGAAAAAACGGTCTTGATAACTTTTTTGTCGTTTTCGTCCTCGCTCAGTTCAAAACTCTCGGTTACGGAAACTGCGTCTGACAGACCCTCGGATATCTCATCCGATATTCTTTTATATAACGAAGCGAGCCCGTCTTTTACATCTGCGAGATGACCTATCCCCGTAAGATCGTACAAATCAACGGTCAACGCCTCCGAAAGAAGGCTGTCCGCATATATTTTTGAATTTGCGCTGTTACTTTCAAAAGAAAAGGCCGTGCTTTTCGATCCGACCGTAAACGATCCCGACGCTCTTATCCCATTCGAATTTTTAGCCGAAATAAAGTCTGCATCCAGAACTCTCGGGTACGAATATTTTTCTCCGGTTTCAACATCCGTGAAATACATATCGGAGAACGAAAGAGTTCCGCTCAATCCTGCGGACCCGTCGGAGAATAAATAAGTATAAACGCTGTCGGGAATCAAAGAATGAACCGCATCACCAAAGAAATTTTCGGGACCGTAAAGATATTCCCCGTCTTCTTCGGACGTACCCGAAGAACATGCAGAGCAGAAAAGCCCCGCAAAAACGGATAATACTATAAGCACGGAAATAATCTTCTTCATGATACACATTCTCCGCCGTTTTTGCGGATAAATTCCGAAAATCTTTCGGGCAACTCAGAATCGAAAAACAACCGTTCGCCCGTTATCGGATGAACAAAACCTATCTGTTTCGCATGCAGATACTGCCCGTTCAACTCATTTTTCGCCGTATTTCGCGGGCTGTAAAGCGGATCTCCGACAATAGAATGCCCGATCTTCGCCATGTGAACACGTATCTGATGCGTTCTGCCCGTTTCGAGACGGAATTCAACAAAGGAATAATCACCGAATTCGGAAATGACGCGGTAATGCGTTACCGCAGGTTTTGAATTTTTCGGAGTTACCGCCATTTTTTTGCGGTCTTTCGGATCTCTGCCGATCGGCAGTGAAACGGTTCCCTCCGATGATTTGAAATGTCCGCGACAGATCCCGTTGTAGACGCGAAGAAACGAATGCTCTTTTATCTGCTCGGCAAGCCCGAGGTGCGCCTCATTCGTTTTTGCGACGATAAGAAGCCCCGAAGTGTCCTTATCTATACGGTGAACGATTCCGGGACGTATAACTCCGTTAATTCCCGAAAGACTGTCACCGCAATGGTTCAACAGCGCGTTTACGAGCGTTCCGTCGCTGTTTCCCGCGGCAGGGTGAACGACCATTCCCTGTGGCTTGTTGACAACAAGAAGGTATTCATCTTCAAACACCACATCAAGAGGAATATCCTGCGCGGCGACATCAAGAGGTTTCGGATCAGGCAACGTATAAGCGATAACATCGCCTGTCCTGATACGGTAATTCTTCCCTTCCGCCTTACCGCCGACCGTCACCGCGCCGTTTTCTATAAGAAGCACGGCAGCGGAACGCGTCAAAGACGGATCCGAAGAGGAAATAAACTTATCTAATCTTTGTCCTTCATCTTCTTTTCGCGCGATGAGTTCCATTGTAAAACTTCTCCCTTGCTGACAAAGAAAATGATGATAAAGAGTATTGCGCCGCATGTCACGAATATATCCGCGACATTGAAAATAGCAAAATTTATAAGCCTGAAATCAAACATATCCGTCACCGAACCGCGGAAGATCCTGTCGATCAGGTTTCCTGTACCGCCTGACGCGATAAGCGCGACGAGAATGCAGGCAAGTTTTCCGCGTATTTTGTCCGCAAACAGCAAATACAGCAGCAATGCGACAACAACGACCGTAACAACGGACAAAAGCACGGTTTTTCCGGACAGCATGCTGAATGCCGCACCGGTATTCTCGGTGTAGGTAATATGAAAGACCCCGTCGATAAGCGGAATGTTTTCTCCCTGCCGCATATTTGTTCTGACAATATGCTTGACGATAAAATCAAGAATTATTCCGAAAGCAAATATTGCGGCATACGGGAGTTTTGAAACAAATTTTTTCATTGCAGACCTTTGACAACGGCGGAACATCTCGCGCAAAGCGTCGGATGATCGTGATCGTGACCGACGGATTCGCTGAATGTCCAGCATCTCTCGCACTTCTCGCCGTCCGCTTTATCAACTTTTACGGAGAGTTCATCCCCTTCGATGACATCGACTCCGGAAACGATGAAAACTGTTTTAAGAATATCTGAATACTTATTCAGCAAAGCAAGATCGTCGGCTTTTGCCGCAATAATAACTTTTGCTTCAAGCGGTTTTCCTATAAGTTTATCGTTTCTTGCGGCTTCGAGCGCGAGGTTTACGCTGTCTCTGATCTCGGAAAGTCTGTCAAAATCAGCGATCTTTTCCGCCGAAAGAGCGTATTCGTCAAACGGCTCGTTAAGATCGTTGAAAATAACATTCTCAACATTGTCCGTGCTCCTGTGAGGCATGGCTTTCCATATCTCATCGGAAGTAAATGCAAGGATGGGAGAAAGCATCTTCACAAGAGAATCGAGTATCAGGAACATTGCCGTCTGCGCGCTTCTTCTGTCTTTTCCGTTCGGACTGTCGCAATAAAGAATGTCCTTGACAACATCAAGGTAGAAGTTCGACATATCAACAACGCAGAAATTGCGTATAGCGTGATATACGATGTGATATGCGTAGTTTTCGTATGCGTCCCGAACTTTGAGTATAAGTTCGTTCAGGCGTGAAACCGCCCACTTGTCAAGTTCGTTCATTTCGGAAGCCGAAACGAGGTTGTCGGGATCAAATCCGTTCAGATTTCCGAGCATATATCTTGCGGTGTTTCTGATCTTCAAATATGCCTGAGAAAGCTGTTTGAAAATATCGTCCGAAACGCGAACGTCGGCGTGATAATCGGAAGAAGCGACCCAAAGACGGAGCAGATCGGCACCGTATTTCTTTATGACCTCTTCGGGAGCAATGCTGTTTCCGAGAGATTTATGCATCGCTCTTCCTTGCCCGTCAACGACCCAGCCGTGAGTCAGGACCGTCCTGTAAGGTGCGGAATCGTTGAGAACTCCGACCGCCGTCAGCAGAGAAGACTGGAACCAGCCCCTGTACTGATCCGCGCCTTCGAGATAACAATCCGCAGGCCACTTCATTTCCGGCCATACATTGCCCGGATTTTCGCGGAGAACGACAAAATGCGTCGAACCGCTGTCGAACCAGCCGTCGAGAGTGTCGTTTTCACGCGTGAAATGCGTTCCGCCGCAATGCGGACATTTGAAATCGCCGAGGATTTCGGCAGGAGACATCTCATACCAAGCGTTCGAGCCCTTTTCTCTGAAAAGCGCGGAGATCTTTTCTATCGTTTCATCCGTGCATACGGGTTTTCCGCATTCTTCGCAATAGAAAACAGGTATCGGAAGTCCCCAATGGCGCTGTCTGGAAATACACCAGTCCGCTCGGTCGAGAACCATTTGCGTTATTCTTTCCTCGCCCCACGCGGGGATCCATTCAACATTCTTGACAGCCTCAACGGTCTTGTCCTTAAATGCGTCTACGGAGCAGAACCATTGCGGTGTCGCCCTGAAAATAATCGGATTTTTACATCTCCAACAGTGTGGGTACTGATGAACTATGTCTTCGGACGCAAACAGCGCTCCGCTCTCTTTCAGATCGGCGAGTATGACTTTGTTTGATTCGTCATATCTCAGTCCCGCATATTTTCCGGCATCGGCTGTCTGATAGCCTCTGTCGTCAACGGGGACGGTCATATCGAGATTGTATCTTCTGCCTGTCTGATAGTCGTCGGCGCCGAAACTCGGGGCTGTGTGAACGCAACCCGTACCGCTGTCCATGGTGACATAATCGGCAGTTACAAGAAGGCTGTCTATGTCAAGGAACGGATGATACGCCGTCATATATTCAAAGTCGGACCCGATAAACTCGGCAACGACCTCATAATCCGAAATTCCTCCGACGGACATCGTCTTTTCCAACAGCGCGTCGGCAACGATATATATTTCGGCTCCCGCTTTCGCAAGAACATATTTTTCGGAGGGATTAACCGCAATGGCTCTGTTTCCGGGGAGAGTCCACGTCGTTGTCGTCCATATCACGAAAAACATCCCGGAAAGATCGCCGTAAGCGGAAAGTTTGCCTTTATCGTCTTTAACGGCGAATTTAACGTAGATGGAAGTACAAGGATCGTCTGAATACTCTATCTCCGCCTCTGCGAGAGCGGTCTCGTCCACAGGGCACCAATAAACGGGTTTGAGCCCCTTGTAGATGTACCCTTTTTTATACATCTCGCCGAACACTTTCACTTCCACGGACTCAAATGCGGGATCCATGGTCGTGTAGGGATGCTCCCAATCGCCGAGAACGCCGAGACGCTTGAACTGTTCCATCTGAATATGAACAAAATCGTCCGCAAACTTATGGCAGGCGTTTCTGAACTCGGGGATAGACATCTCTTTTCTGTTCAGTTTGTTCTTCTTTATAATTGCGCTTTCGATGGGCATTCCGTGGTTATCCCAACCGGGAATGTAAGGCGCCTGAAAGCCGCTGATCGACTTATAACGGATGATAAAATCTTTCAGGATCTTATTCATCGCGGTTCCCATGTGGATGTTACCGTTCGAGAACGGAGGTCCGTCATGAAGAACATACTGCGGTCTTCCCGCGTTTTTCTCCTGAAGTTTTTCATAAACTTTCTGAGTCTGCCACTCTTCGAGAAAAGCCGGCTCGCGCTGCGGAAGTCCCGCTCTCATCGGGAAATCGGTCTTCGGCAAATTCAGCGTCTGATTATAATCCATTGCAGAAACACTCCTGATCAATCTTCGTCGTAGTAATCGTCGTCATCATCGTCAAAATCGTCGTAATCGTCGTCGAAATCATCATCGTCGTCGTCACGGCTCTTCTTTTTCTTTCCAAACCCGAAGAACGAACGCTTTTTCTTTTTCGGCTCTTCTTCGTATTCGTCGTCGAATTCGTCCTCTTCATCGTAATCCTCATCGTCGTCATCGTCTTTATCGGAATTGAAGAGGTTTCTTATTTTTGCGGCTCTGCCGTCTTCGTCGCGGTTTCCGTGTCTGCGAGAGAAGAATTCCTTTTCATAATCGGAATCATCGTCGTTGCTGACCATGTCCTCGTCTTCTTCCTCGGCGATCTCCAAAGCACGGTTTATCTTTTCTCTCGTAACATCGCGAGGAACATCCGCGACGCGTGTTTCCTTGATAACGGGGATAACTTTCGTCTCTCCTGACATTACGGAATCGTCGGTCTCGGGCGCCGCCTCGCGGACAATATCGGTCAAAGAAATTTCAGGTATCTTCTCTTCGGCAGGCTTGCTTTCGGTTTCGTTGGCAGGAACGGTAACAGCCGCCAACTCTTTTTTCGCAAGTTCGGGAAGAGTCTCAATATCGGTGCTGAACTTGTTGCAAAGAGCGAGAACAGTCTTTTTCAGAGTCTCTATCTCATCCGCAAGAGCATTGTACTCTGCTTTCTTTGCTTCGGTCTCGCCTTCGATCTCCGCGCCTTTTGATGAAGCCTCGGAAACTGTCTGATCAGCCTGCTCTTTTGCGGCTTTCAGAATTTCTTCCGCTTTCTTTTTTGCATCGTTGAGCATCGACTCCGCATTAATTTTTGCGGTGCGCATAACCTCGTCGTAACTCTTCTGCGTACTGAGAAGCGACTGCATACGGGCTTCTTGCTCGTCTCTGATCGTTTCAAGTTTTTCGCTGAGTGCTATGACTTTTTTGCCGAGATTTTCCTTTTCTTCGATAAGCGAGGTATAGTCCACGATGATTTCGTCGAGGAATGCTTCGACTTCCTCTTCTTTATACCCCGTTTTACTTCTTGCAAAAGTTTTTGTCTCGATATCTCTAACGCTTAACATATTATACCTCCGTCAATTGGAACGTTCATATTTTTTCAAATTGATCCTTAACCTGTTTTTGTGCGTTTTCGGACATTCGTTCGGGTCGGAGTCAACAATATATTTCCCCGATCCGCGAACGGACAGCCGGTCTCCGAGTGAAAGGCGTTTTGTCGCTTCGTACACCTGCGCGCCGTTCAAGCGGATATTTCCCGCTTTTATCTCGGATGCGGCACATTCGCGCGATATTCCGGCGATAGCCGAAACGTAACAATCAAGCCTGTTGGAACTTATTATCAGTCCGACAGTCTCAAATCGCCGTTCGTTGCTGACAATAACGGACGGATCCGCGACTTTTGCGCTGCAAGCATATTTTCCGATACGGTCAAGCTGAGAACATATATGCTCCGCAATTTTTTCTTCAGCCGCGACATATATCTTTCCGTTATGAAAAACTATATCTCCGATAACGCTTCTTTTCAATCCAAGCCCGAGAAGGCTTCCGAGACAGTCGGGATGACGTACCTCGGCGGATCTGTCATTCAAGGTTATCTCGACCAGCGAGATCGGAAACGACAGCCACTCCTCCGAGAAAAATTCGGTATACACGGCACACACTTTCCGTTCGGCGTTTTCAATGCCGCCGAAGAAAGAGAACCGAGCCCCGAGTTTTTTCAGAACAGCCGCACACTCGATCTGTTCTTCTTCCGAGAGAAAGCCCGTGTAATCGACCGATTTACGCGCTGCGGCTTCGGCGTGATCGGCGATCCTCCGCACAAAAATTTCAGCGTCCGTCAAAAGACGGATTCCTCAATTTCGTTTTCCATTTCTCCGGTTATGTCAACTCCGCCGGGAGCGATAAGATATGTATGCTCCGCAACTTTTCTGACAGAGCCGTCCAGCGCATAAACAACGCCGTAGAGAAAATCAACGATGCGTTTTGTATCCTTCTGAATGTTTTCGAGATTAAGTATAACCGATTTACCGGAGATCACATCGTCCGCGACAGTCTGCATCGCGCTTTTATCATCAGGTTTGCAGAGTATAAAATTCGGTCTTCTTCCGGAATTCGCGGAAGGCGTATTGCGGGAGCTCTTTGAAGAGCGCTTTGCGGCAGATTTTTCTTCGGGCTCGTTTTCCTCGTACTCAACATCGTCCTCTTCATAATCGTCATTGTCGGAGCCGAAACCGAGGATCTGTTTGATATTTGCCATAATAAAATCTTCCTTTCCGAAAACAAATTTTATTTAAAAAGCGCCGTGCCGATCCTGACCATGTTTGAACCGCACTCGACTGCTTCTTCAAAATCATTCGACATCCCCATCGACAGATATTGCATATCCGTACCCGGAATATTAAGAGACTTGACCTTCTCGAAAAGGTCTTTGAACTCTTTGTATAATTTTATATCCTTTTCTATCGGCATTGTCGCCATAAGACCTTTGATCTTCAGATGACCGAAGCACGAAACATCTCTGACCAAAGCAACCGTATCGGCAGGATCCACTCCGAACTTTTGGGACTCGTCCCCAATGTTGACCTGCAACAGTATCTGCGTCGTTCTTCCGAGTTTTTCGGAATATTTATCGATCTCTCCCGCAAGATGAACGGAATCGACAGATTGGATCATTTCAAGGTCTTTCATTGAAAGCAACGCCTTGACTTTATTCGTTTGCAGATGGCCGATAAAATGTCTTCTGCACGGAAGGAGCAACGGATCTTTTTCTTTGAGCTGCTGGACATAGTTTTCTCCGATATCCGTCAGTCCGACTTCAATCGCGGCGTTCGTGTCCTCTATCGTCCGGTACTTTGTAACAGCCACAATCCTGACATCGTGAGAAAAACCGCCTCTTGCCTTCGCCTCGCCGATACGCTGTTCGATCTCGGATTTATTGCATAAAATCTTATTTCGCATTTACTATCTTCCCGTCAAACATATCTTTCCCGCCGCAAATGACTTCATCGTTCACGGTAAGCCGTCTCGAATTATAGTCGCTCTTTGCTTTTACTATCGAAAAACTCTCCGTTGAAAACAGAATTTCAACAGGTTTGAAAACTACCTTTTGTCCGATAAGGACATATACCCCGTCTTCCCCGTCAACGACACGCAGAGCGTTATTGCTGACCTTCAGCCCGGAATAAGTTGAATTTATAAGTTTACAGTTCTCTCTGCGAAGCGAAAGTTCCTTATCTGTCATCACACCGCATCTGAAACAAACGCAAACATAACCGTTTTCCTCGGCGGATACAGAAAGAACACTTGTTGACAGCGTTTTTTTGGAACCGTCCGAAAATCTGAATTCAAGACGTGCCGTCGAGCCCTCTTTCAAACCCGAAGCCTCTTCGGTCTTCAACTTTCCGGCATAGACCCAATACGGTGTGGTTTGAACTTTTCCGACATAATCGGACGGACACGTTTCTCCTTCCGAAGCGAGAATGCCGTCAAGTTGTGACACGGTCATTCCCGAAGCGTCTGCAGACAAAAGCGACTCAAAGCCGTCAAAGCCGCTGTAAAAATACCCCGCGACAGTTGAATAAACGTTTTTTTCGACGGAAGTATATTTCTCAATTATCGAGGATCTCTCATTCAAATAATCGTTCAACTTCTCGGAATAAACCGCATCGCCGTCAAAATTGACCGCTTTTTTGTTAAACGCAATCTGAAGCGTTTCCTCCGAGGAAAGCAACTTCTGCATATCGGAAGAGGAACACGCGTCAAGGTAATCGTAAAGAGCCTCACGGCTGTCATTTTCCAAAGATGCGGCATCCGACGTGACCACACTGCTGACGGTTTCGGTAAGTATGCGTATACAGCGGTTCAGGTAAAGCAAACGGTGTTCGTCTTCCTCGGTAAAAGGCGTGTCGCTTATCATGGCGACAGCAGTGCCTACCCCGACGCGCTCGCCGTCCGCAACTTCGTGAATCATCATGGAATAATTGCTTCCTGCCGTCAGAACGGTTTCCGTTCTCAGCGCGATCCCCTCAAAAGGCGTTATGTCATTGTAAACGCATTCCTCGACGGACTCAACGCTGTAATCGTCATCAAACAGAAAAGAAGGAACGATTCCGAAAAGAAAATAACAGCATAACACCGCGATGATCAGAATGAGTATTCCTCTGAACACGTTTTTCTCCATAACCGCTCCGTTCCGATTGACCGTTTATTCCGTCCGATAAATCAGATGAATTATATCATATATATAAGAAATCTTCTATACATTCCGATAAATTGTTAAAAAAACTTTCAAAATCCGAATTATCAGCCTCGTACCATTTGATATTCTTGTCGCGTCTGAGCCATGTTAACTGTCTTTTTGCATATCTGCGGCTTTCCCGTTTTATGTTTTCACGAACCTCTTCGATGCCGACACACCCGTCAAAATACGGGGCAAACTGTCTGTACCCTATCGCCTGAAAAGCATTGCATTCACGCGTCAGTTTTCCGCTCCCGATAAGCGATCCGACTTCTTCTTCAAGACCCGCGTCGAACATTTCGTCAACACGTCGGTCGATCCTTCCGAAAAGCACGCTTCTGTCGGAATACTGAAGTCCGATCGTAAGAAATCTGTACGGCGACGGAGTGGTTTTTGACATATTATTCTGTTCCGTGACCGTTATTCCCGATGTATGATAAATTTCAAGCGCACGAATGATTCGTTTGACGTTGTTCGGATGCAACTTCTCCGCGGTCTGCGGATCTATCTCCGCGAGTTCCGAAAGAAGTTTTTCGCTCCCTTCCCTGCGTACGCGCTCGGCAAGATATTCCCTGTATTCCGTGTCCGATGAAGCGTCCGAAAGACAGATATTTTCGATAAACGACGTAACATAAAGCCCGGTTCCGCCTGCCATTACGGGCACTTTTCCCCGCGCAAGTATATCGTTTACCGTCTGTTTTGCCCGAAGCAGATAATCCTGCAAGGTAAAGGTATCGGTCGGCTCGACGATGCTTATCAGATGATGAGGGATGCCCTGCATCTCATCCTCTGTCGGCTTTGCCGTTCCTATATCCATATATTTATATATCTGCATCGAATCTGCGGAAACGATTTCGCCGCCGTATTTTTTCGCGATCTCTACGGCAAGCCTTGTTTTTCCGCTTGCGGTAGGACCGACGACAACTATCACTCTGTTATCCATCAGACGATCCTTTTGAACTGTTTTTCGATCGATGTTTTCGACAGCGCGAATGTTATCGGTCTGCCGTGCGGACAGTATTTCAGTTCATTCTCATGTTCAAAATAATAGGTTATCAGTTTTTCCGCCTCAAACGAAGACATATGCATTCCCGCTTTCACGGACGCTTTGCACGCGCAGTCATAAAAGAACTCGTCAAGAAGATCGTTTTTTCCGAGTCCGGTATTTTCAAAAAGGTCGGCAAATTTCGAAAGCACATATTCGACATCGGAAATTTCGAGTATTTGCGGTATCATACGCACGACGACGCTGCCGCCGAAGTCCTCGACATCAAATCCGGCCTTTTTCAGTTCCTCCGTGTTTTCGGTCACGATAAGGTTCTCCGCCGCTCCGAGATCGATAACGAGTGGGCTGAGAAGGTACTGAGAACCGGCCGTACCTTTTTTCAGTTTTTCAAAATTTATACGCTCATGAAGCGCATGCTTATCAACGAAAAGCACATCGTCGCCCTTTTCAACGACAATAAACGAATCGAAAACTTCTCCGACAATGCGGAATTCAACCGTTTCGGGAACGAGTGTTGTTTGCGCTTCACTTACCTGTTTTTCCGTAACGGGTTGCGGAACATTCTGCTCGTTCGCAACTTTTCTTTCTTCCGATGAGGGTCGTTTGATTTCAGGAGAAATTTGTGAAAGGATCGACTGCTTCGCTTCTTTTTCGGAGACTTTTCCGAAATCGGGCATAACGATCGCCGTGTCGTCCCTTAAACATTCGGGAGCCTTTTCCGATTCGGATGCTTGTCTGAGAAGCATTGCCTTCAGTTTTTCAAACTCCGACGGTTCGTTTTTACTCTCCTCTTTTTCAGGCGTTTCGGGAACGGGAACATCTGTGATGACTTTCCAGTCTCCGTAATTCTTCACGCTTTCAACCGTTTTTCCTTTTATCGGAGGCTGTGTAACCGGCGGCTGAGATTTCTCAAACGGAAGTTTGAAAACATCTTTGGCTGAAGGCTTGACTTCAATATGCTTGACCGCGCTGTCGAAAGAAAGAGCCGTCCGCAAAGCGTCGTTCATGAAAGCCGAAACCTTCTTTTCGTCACCGAATTTGATCTCCGATTTTGAAGGATGGACGTTTATATCTATGCTTGAATTATCGACTTGCAGGAACAGAAAACATACGGGGTATCTGCCGATAAGCATTGAATTTCTGTATGCGTTTTCAAGACAGGTCTGCAACAACTTTGAACGGATTATACGTCCGTTCACATAAAAAAGTTGCATATTCCTGTTAGCCTTCGAGAAAAGCGGAGTCCCGATAAAACCGCTGAGTTTGAAATCCTCATTTTTAATTCCGACAGGCATAAGGTTCTGCGTCAGCGATCTGCCGAAAACAGAGAAGATCGCATCTTCGAGTTTTCCGTTGCCCGAAGTGAACAGCGACTCTTTTCCTCCGACTGTCAAGCGGAAAGATATATCGGGATGCGAAAGCGCCAGTTTTTGAACGAGGGATGTGACGGCGCCCGCTTCCGCCGCCTCGTTTTTCAGGAATTTTTTTCTTGCGGGAACATTGTAAAAAAGGTCTCGGACGCGGAAAGTCGATCCGACGGGACATCCGACCTCTTCCGAAGAAACGACGTCTCCGCAGAGATCGCCCGCTTCCAAAGAAAGACGAACGCCGCTGACGGAATCGCTCGTCTTCGTTGTCAGTTCGACCTTTGAAACGGCGCTGATAGCCGCAAGAGCCTCGCCCCGGAAGCCGAGTGTCCCGATGTTATACAGATCCTCCTTGGAAGAGATCTTGCTCGTTGCGTGTTTTTTGAACGCCACGCGGGCGTCTTCTTCCGACATTCCGCACCCGTTATCGGTGACTTTTATCATCCCGATCCCGCCGTCGAGAATTTCGACGGATATTTTTGTCGCACCCGCATCGACCGAGTTTTCGACAAGCTCTTTGACCACGGAAGCAGGTCTTTCGACGACCTCTCCCGCGGCGATAAGGTTGGCGACGGAACTGTCAAGAACATGTATTTTCATCTGATGTCTCCGGATATTCAATCCTCATTTTTCGCTTTTTGTACAAGAGAATAAAGTTCGTTCATGGCTTCGATCGGAGTTAAAACGGTCGGATCGAGTTTTTTCAGGCGTTCGATTATCTCGTCCGACGCCGCGGAACTGAAAAGATCGGTTTCTTCGGAACGGTTTTCCCGTTCTATGACAATTTTCGGCTGTTCCGATTCGATCTCTTTCAAAACTTCCTGCGCGCGTTCAATGACCGCGTCGGGCACGCCGGCAAGACGCGCGACGTCGATACCGTAGCTGTCATCCGTTCCCCCGGGAACGATCTTTCTGAGGAAAGTTATCGTGTTGCCGCGTTTCTTGGCCGCGACATTGAAATTTTTCACGCCTTCGATTGTGTTCTCGAGAGCGACAAGTTCGTGATAATGCGTTGCGAAAAGTGATTTTGCTTTTATCTTTTCCGCGACATGCTCAAGAACGGCGCGTGCTATGCTCATTCCGTCGTATGTCGAAGTTCCGCGTCCTATCTCATCAAAGATCAAAAGGCTTTTTTTTGTTGCGTTTTTGAGTATATACGCGACTTCGTTCATTTCCACCATAAAAGTGGACTGCCCGGATGCGAGATCGTCGGCGGCTCCGACGCGAGTGAATATTTTGTCGGCAACACCGATCGTCGCGCTCGACGCGGGAACGAAAGAGCCTATCTGAGCAAGAAGCGTTATCAGAGCAACGGAGCGCATATATGTGGATTTTCCCGCCATATTCGGTCCCGTAATGATCGCCATGCGGCAATCGTCGGAATTAAGTAAAGTGTCGTTCGGAACAAACACCTCGTTGCGAAGCATTTTCTCAACGACGGGATGTCTGCCGTCCTTTATGTCAATGACATTATCATTATTGACGGCAGGACATGTATATCCGTTTTTGACGGCAACTTCCGCAAGCGTTGTCAGAACATCAATGTGCGCAACGGCGCGGGAAGACGCTTTTATGCGGTCTATGCACTCCTTGACTCCGCTCACGAGTTCGGTAAACAGTTTATATTCGAGATCGACGAGATCATCGTGGGCGGTGAGAAGTTTTTCTTCGATTTCTTTCAGCTCGGGCGTTATAAAGCGCTCTCCGCCGACAAGCGTCTGTTTTCTTATGTATGTGTCGGGGACAAGATCCTTGCTTCCGTTCGGGACTTCGATATAGTATCCGAAAACTTTATTGTAACCGACTTTCAGAGTCTTGATACCCGTTTTTTCTTTTTCCGATGCCTCGAGATTTGCCATGATGCGTTTTGCGTCGGTCAAAAGAATTCTGAGTTCATCGACTTCCCTGTCATAGCCTTCACGGATAATTCCGCCGTCTTTCATCGCGATCGGCGGCTCATCCTTGACCGCGGCGTTTATATGCTCGGTTATATCGGAAAGTTCGTCTGCGCCGTGCAGAAGATCTTTCATATACGCCGAGCCGAATTTTCCGCCGCGCAGGATCTCGAATATGCGCGGAAGGGACGAAAATGACGCCGAAAGATTTTTGATGTCCTTCGGATTGACCGATCCGTAAACGACTTTTGTCAGAAGCCTGTCGATGTCGCGTATGCCCGACAGCAGATCGCGGATTTCGGAACGCTCGATATTATTTTCGAAAAAATCACGCACCGCGCACTGCCTTGCCCGTATGCGGTCAACATCAGTAAGAGGCTTTTCAAGAAAATTACGCAAAAGACGCGCGCCCATCGCGGTCTGCGTCTTGTCAAGGACGCCGAGAAGAGAGCCTTTCTTTTCCTTGAAACGCATTGTCTCAACGATCTCGAGATTGCGCCAAGTCGAAAGATCTATCTGCATATACGAAGCTTCGCCCGTCAAAGTCAGTTTTTTAATGTGATCGAGTGAACAAAGCTGAGTGTCGAAAAGATATTTCAAAAGCGACCCTGCGGTATCGACCGCGAGCGCGTTATCCGACAGGCCGAGCGAATTGACATCCGCGCCCATCTGTTTTTCGAGAAGTTCTTTCGCGGTTTCGCACTTTTCGCCGAGAGTAAGCATACAGCCGGCGGAAGCGGTCAGGTACTCTTTTATGAGATCCGCGCCGCTCGCCTCTTTCGACGCATATATCTCCCGAGGAGAATATTTTCCGAGTTCGTTGATAACCGTAGGATCGGTAATCTTGTACGGACCGGACAGGAACATATCCCCCGTCGATATATCCACAAAGCAAAGACAGATTTTTCCGCGTTCGGCAAATGCCCCCACGATATAATTGTTTTTGCTTTCATCAAGCATATCGGGGTCGGTTACGGTTCCGGGTGTTATCATACGCACGACCTCGCGGTGCGTGACGTCATTCGTGACGGGATCTTTCACCTGTTCGCAAACCGACACCTTATAGCCGTGCTGGACGAGACGGGCAATATACCCGTCCACGCTGTGGTA
The DNA here is from genome assembly GCA_902373415.1 of uncultured Eubacteriales bacterium. Classification (GTDB taxonomy): domain Bacteria; phylum Bacillota; class Clostridia; order Oscillospirales; family UBA644; genus UBA644. The sequence goes on from CABKLX010000004.1 coordinate 64,724, forward strand.
CGGAATTCCGCACATCGGCGCACGCTCGTCCATGCCGCAGTCTCTGCCCGTCAGAACAATATCGAGTTCTTTGCTCGCAATGATCGCGTCATCGAAAAACATTTCATAGAAATCTCCGAGACGGTACATCAGAATATAATCCTTGTACTGTTCTTTCATCTGAACATATTGCTGCATCATCGGAGACATCTGCGGTGCTTTTGCCATCTCTTTTCTCCTTTAACGGCGACTCAGTGACAGCCGCCGCACGTTTCGCACGATCCCGTGCACCCGCCGGGTTCTTCCCCGGTTATCGCGTAATTGAGAATGCCGTATATTTCGTTGACGAACGAATCGGCAGCCTCTTTCGCGGTCATATATCTGTCCATGACCGGATCTGCCATGATCTTTCCGTAAACTTCTCTCATTTTGTCCTGATGCGTTTTGAGCTTGTCCGCATCTTTTTCGTCGCCCTTCTGCATCTCCTGCATTACATTCATTTTCTGAAGATTGAATTCCTGAATAAGCTGTTGAAGTTCGGCGTCGTTGTCATATTCCGTCTGCGCCGCCTGAAAAGCGACGTATGTTTCCGACGCAACAACTGCCTCCCCGAGTTGTCTTGCAAGTTCTCTGGCGTCTGCCATAAATAACACTCCTCTGTTTTGTATGATTCTGGTTTATTATTTTCAGTCCGCGATATCGGCATATACCGCCCAGTTCGCACATCTGACGCCTTTCAGCGTCACCCTGTCTCCCTCTGCAAACGATTTGCCGTTTGTTTCAAACTTCACGATCGTATTGTTTGATGTCCGTGCGAGCATAGCCGTTTCCGAGTTTTCCGCGAAACCGTCGACCGTTGCCTCGAACACTTTTCCGACAAATTCGGAGTTTTTCGCAGTGCTGATCGCATTCTGCAATTCGAGAAGACGGTTGAACCTTTCTTTTTTAACTTCCTGAGGTATCTGCTCCTTCATCTCTGCGGCAGGAGTTCCCTTGCGGGGTGAAAAAATGAACGTAAACAGTCCGTTATACTCCACTTTTCTCACAAGATCGAGTGTTTTTTGAAAATCTTCCTCCGTTTCGCCCGGAAAACCCACGATAATATCGCTCGTAATCGCCACATTCGGTATTTTCTGTTTTGCGTACCCGATCAGCGAGACATACTTCTCGACCGTATAACGGCGGTTCATCTTTTTAAGAATATCGTCGCTTCCGCTTTGAACGGGCAAATGCAGATGCTTGCAGATCTTATCGCATTCGGCGATCGTATCTATCAGTTTTTCCGTCGCGTCCTTCGGATGAGAAGTCATGAATTTGACGGTAAAATCTCCGGGAATAGCGTTAATGTCTCGCAACAGATCGGCAAAATCGTATCCGATATCAAGATCTTTGCAATACGAGTTTACATTTTGCCCGAGCAGAGTGATCTCCTTATATCCGTCCGCGACAAGTCCCCGAACCTCTTCGAGAACTTTTTCGGGAAGACGGCTTCTTTCTCTGCCGCGTACATACGGCACGATGCAATATGAGCAAAAATTATTGCATCCCGACATTATTGAAACCCACGCTTTGACCTTGTCTCTGCGGTTCACGGGAAGGCCTTCGGCGATCCGTCCGTCCTCTTCGGTCACGTCAAAAACACGTTTTCCGCCCGTCAGCGCCTTAAACAGGTTTTCGGGGAAGCGGTAAAGGGCGTGCGTTCCGAAAACAATATCCACATGTCTGTATTTTGTCTTTATAAGGTCCGCAATATGCGGTTGAGTGACCATACATCCGCAGAGGCATATTTTCATTTCGGGATTTTCGCGCTTATTCTTCACAAGTGCTCCCACGTTGCCGAAGACCTTTGTCTCTGCGTGTTCTCTGACCGCACAGGTATTGAAAAGAATAAGATCTGCGCCGTCTTTGTCATTCGAACACTCATACCCCATCTGAAGAAGCATTCCGTCAAGACGTTCGGTATCGTTCTCGTTCTGCTGACATCCGTATGTCGCGGAAAAAAATCTCGGTTTCCGTCCGTGCGACTGTTCAAACTCGGCAGATATGCGCCGCACACGCTCTGCGTATTCCTTTTGTTTTTCCGTTTCTTCCTCGGAGAGAAATCTGTTTTTCCCTGCCAAAATATTTCCTCCGTGCCGTAAATAATTATATTTATGTTTATTATAATACATTTTTTCTTGTTTGTAAATATCAGCCGCAAATGTTTCTCAAAAATTTTGCTATAAGCCTTACGGTATGAGATAAAAAGCCGAGGCGGATACGAGGAACAGATAAATAAGAGAAACGTTCCGAAATTATTTCGATATTTTTTTCGTATTGAAGGTTGAAAATTCTTAACAACTATGGTAAACTTATAACAGTAAGTATGCGGAATCAGACAGAGAGGACAATGACGATGAAGATTTTCGGAAAAGGTATCGAGCCCGATTGCGAATATTGCGCAAAAGGAACTCTTCTTTGCGACGAAAACGGCGTTGTATGCGAAAAATACGGATACATCAAAAGACGGTTCGGTTGCAAAAAATTTGTCTATGATCCGCTCAAAAGAACGCCGAAAAGCGCGGAGTTCTCTCCCGATTTCGACGCGTCGGATTTTTCGATAGAATAACCAAATTCAAAAGGAGTATACATTATGTCCATCAAACTCAACGCCTCTTATCTCAACGGCTTCGTCGGAGATAACGAGTTCAAGGCGATCGCGCCGCAGGTTAAAGCCGCGCACGAACTTCTTACCAATAAAACCGGTCTCGGATCGGACTTCACCGGCTGGGTGGATCTTCCGCTGAATTACGATAAGGAAGAGTTCGCTCGGATCAAGAAGTGCGCAAGTAAGATCATTTCCGACTCCGATGTTCTTCTTGTTGTCGGCATCGGCGGTTCCTATCTCGGAGCAAGAGCCGTTATCGAAGCGGTAAAAAGTCCTCTTTACAACAACCTGAAAAAAGACACTCCCGAGATATATTTCCTCGGAAACAGTATCTCATCCACATATTTCCGTGAAGTTCTGTCTCTTTGCGAAGGAAAGGATTTCAGCGTAAACGTGATCTCCAAATCCGGAACCACGACCGAGCCCGCGATTGCGTTCCGCGTCCTCAAAGAGATGCTTGAAAAGAAATACGGCAAGGAAGGCGCAAAAGGCAGAATATACGCGACGACGGACAAAGCGAAAGGAACGCTTAAAGAACTCGCAACAGAGGAAGGCTATGAGACATTTGTGGTTCCCGATGACGTAGGCGGCAGATATTCCGTTCTGACGGCTGTCGGACTGCTTCCGATCGCATGCGCGGGCATCGATATAGACAAACTCATGCAGGGCGCCGCAGACGCGCACGCCGCATACGCCGTTCCCGATATTGAGAAAAATGACTGCTATAAATTCGCCGCGATCAGAAACATAATGCTCAGAAAGAGCAGAACAACGGAGATCACCGTCGCTTACGAGCCGTATATGTGGTGCTTCGGCGAATGGATCAAGCAACTTTTCGGCGAGAGCGAAGGCAAAGACGGAAAAGGTCTTTTCCCCGCGTCGATGATATTCTCGACCGACCTGCATTCGCTCGGACAGTATGTTCAGCAGGGACTTCGCAATATGTACGAATCCGTCATTTGGGTCAGAAACGCAAAGCAGGATCAGGAGATCCCCTTTGAAGAATCCAATGCCGACGGTCTTAATTTCGTTGCGGGCAAGAATATGCAGTTCGTCAACGAAAAAGCGTTCCAGGGAACGGTTCTCGCTCATGCTCAGGGCGGCGTTCCGAGCGTTGTGATTGAATTGGATGAGATGAACGAATTCACCATGGGTCAACTCATCTATTTCTATGAAAAAGCGTGCGGCATATCCGCATACGTTCTCGGAGTCAATCCGTTTGACCAACCCGGAGTTCAGATGTATAAGAGCAATATGTTTGCGCTTCTCGGGAAACCGGGCTACGAAGACAAAAAAGCCGAATTGGAAAACTTGCTATAAATACGGCAAGGCTGTTATACAGTTTTAACAAACTTCAATAAATTGTCACCGATGTATTGAAATAAAAGACCTGCTATGTTATAATAATTACAGAGGAAACAGCAGTTGCCTCGCAATATTTCCCTGACGGATCGGGGCATACGGGTACATAAAATATCATCCGAAAAGGAGTGCATCGACATGATCAAACTTGTAATGGGTCTTAAAGGTACAGGCAAAACAAAAGAACTCATCGAAACTGTCAATTCCGTTGCAAAGACGGCGGAAGGAAGCGTTATTTGCCTTGAAAGAGACGATAAACTCAGATACGAGATCGATCCTCGAGTAAGACTTATAAGCACTGACGAGTACGGGATCAACGACTATGATATGTTCTTCGGATTTATCGGAGGTCTCAGGGCTTCCAACTATGATATAACCGAGATATTCGTTGACTCCGTTACCAAGATCTGCCGTTCAGACGATATAAAAGAGCTTGAGACATTTCTTGACGAGCTTGAATCGATAGCAAACGGTATCGATATTTTTATCACGGTCAGCATGGATATTTCCCTTGCAACGCCGAAGATCCAAAAATATCTGTAAACTACATAGCGGTATACATGAGCGACCGAGAAACATCGGTCGCTCTTCCGCGATTTTGAGACTTTTTTGAAAACATTCCGAAAACGTCTCCGAAACGGATATTTTGTTTGACATTCTGTCTGTAAAGTGCTATAATATCGGTACTGATAAAATATCCGCAGTCTACACGGAAAAAATAAAATTTTCGGCATTTAACGGGAGTCAGCGATGAAAGTTCTGATCATAGGTCACGGCAAGGTCGGCTCAGCCATAGCGGAGAATCTTGCTCAGGATAATAACGACGTCACGGTCATAGAAAACAGGAGCGAGGTTGTAAACCCGCTTCTCGAAGAAAAACTGCCTTACAGGATCATAAAAGGTAACGGCGCCTGCATCGAAATACTGAAAGAGGCGGGCATAGAAAACGCGGATGTGCTGATCGCGGCATCTCCGCACGACGAACTGAACGTCATTTCATGCGTTATCGGCAAAAAACTCGGCGCAAAATATACGGTTGCAAGACTTCGCAACCCCGAATACTCTTCACAGATCGTTTTTATGCACAATGAGTTCGGGCTGACATTTTCAATAAACCCCGACGATTCGGCGGCGAAAGAGATCGCGGGTATAATCAGATTTCCTTCCGCGGCAAAGGTCGAAAGTTTCTCAAACGGTCTGCTTGAAATGGTCGAATATACGATCCCTGCCGAAAGCGCATTGATCGATACTCCCCTGTTTGAGATCTACGACAAATACAAGATCCGCGTTCTCGTATGCTTTGTCGAACGCGAAAACCGCGTTCTGATACCGACGGGAGCGACCCGACTGCAAGCGGGAGACCGCATAGCGCTTTCCGCCGACACGCAAAGCATCGCTTCTTTTTTTGAACTATTCGGCGCGAAGAAAAAGGCAATCAAAGCGATAACAATCGCAGGCGGAGGAAGAATTCCTCATTATCTTATAAAAACGCTCCGAGACCTCAAACTTTCGATAACGGTTATAGAAAGGAGTTCAAAACTTGTCGAAAAACTGCGTGCGTCATACGACGGATTAAATATAATCAACGCCGATCCGACCGACAAGGAAGTTCTGAAAAACGCCGACGTCGGAAGCGCGGACGCTTTCATTTCCCTGACCGAAACGGACGAGGAAAACGTCATCATGGCGATGCACGCAAAGACGCTCGGATGCGGAAAGATCATTGCGGCGACCGATCAGCCGAGTTATTCGGGAATACTCAAAGACTCGGGAATTGACAGTATAATAATGCCTAAAATGATAACCGCTGACAGAATACTTCAATTTGTCAGATCAAAGGAAAATGCGCTCGGGAGCGGCGTGGAAACACTGTATAAACTCGCAGACGGAAAAGCGGAAGCGATCGCGTTCAAAGTCAACCGACAGGCTGATTTCTTGGGAAAGCCGTTAAAAGATCTGTCCCTCAAAAAAGACCTGCTTGTCGGAGCCGTTATCAGAGACAACAAGACCGTTATTCCCGGAGGCAACGATACGATAGAAATCGGAGATGAGGTCGTCGTAATCACAAAGGAACACGGGCTGAAAGATGTTTCCGATATAATTGCATAGAAAGTATTAAAACGGGAACCGTAAAAGTTCCCGTTTTTCATTTTCACTCAAACGGCGCAGAAGCCGCGTTGGCTGTTATACGTTAAAGTCCACGGCATACCGCGCTTCTCTGATTTCACGGCAAAGCGAAGATGCGGCGATGTGTCGGGGATCGTTTTTGTATTTTTCAAGGTCTTCAACGGAATCGAATGTGGCGATCAGAACTGCGTCACAGTTGTCATTTCCGAGAATATTCACGCCTGTTTCCAAAGAACGTATAACGTCTATCTGTCCGCGAAGATTTTCGAGCGCATCGAGAAATCTGCGCATTTCGCTCTCTTTCCCCTGTTTGAATTTCCACATCACGATGTGCTTTATCATTTTTACACCTCTGTATTTTTTGTCTTCACGGCTTTCGGGATCATTTTTTCCTGAGAGCCTTTTTTATATAATACGATGTTTTTTCGACTATGACCTTTTCCGCTTCCTGTCTGAGCGAATGTTCCGAAACGGGCGGCGCATCTTTTTTAACGATAAAGATCGCTTCCTCAAACAGTTTGCTGCCGGTGTTTTTTATAACATAAACGCTTTTCTTGCTGCCCTTTATCATTATTCCCGTTCTCCATGTTCGTTTTATGAGAACAGTATCTCCTTTCCGCAGATTTTTATTCCGCGGCGGCAATAACTTCGGCAAAAGTCTGCGCGTACATTCTTATCAGCATGTCGTTCGGATGATTTATGTTATTGGCTGTCATATCCCAATACTTTTTGCGTTCAAGAGTTTCGGCATGGAGAGCCGTTATCGGAACGACGGTCAGCACACTTCCTTTTCTTTCGGCAAGTTCGTAAAGTTTTTTCAGCCGATCATGATGACACTTGACATCCTGCACATACTGATTTCCCTGACAAACGGAGACGGCTATTATCTCGCAGTCGGGGTATTTCGCCGTTATCTTATCTGAAATCGCCTCAATCGTCTCGGCGAACACATCGGCGGAGGTTTCCGTACCGTTATTTCCTCCGAAAGCGACGATAAAAAGATCGACCGACGGAACATCTTTCCATGCGCTGTCAAACTCCGAAAGTCCCCATTCGACACGGGTTCCTCCGACAGCTTTGTTGACGGCGGTGACTTCGCATCCGTAATCTTCGCGAAGCGTTGCGCTGACCATCTCAGGCCATGAAGGCATCATAGGTTCAACGCCGAGAATCCCGGAACAGTTGCAGCCGACTGTTATGCTGTCGCCCCAAAACGCTACCGTCAAAGGTTTTTTCTCTCTCAGTTTTCTTGCGAGTTTCGGCAATTTGTTTTTCAGGATGAGAGGCTTGTACACATTCTCGTTTACCTTGTGTTCGTATGTAACCGCGATCTGCCTGTCTACAATATACGTTCCCTCGGTAAACAAAATATAACCGCCCTCCGAGAAACGACCGTTCAGTCCGTCGTTCGGCTTTTCCTGAGGGTTGTATACCTCCCACGGAACTCTCGGTATAGACGAATTTTTCGGAATGATAAGTTTTCCGTCTTTTACGAACCAATCCTTATTCTCCGAATAGATTTTTTTGCCGCCGAAATCCGTGACCGAAATGATTTTTTCAATATCGTAAAGGAGCGTTAGCGTTATATTGCCGTCCTTATCCGTTATTCCGTGGTACTCAACAACAAGCGCGGTCTCGTTGAGAACCGTATTTCCCTGTCTGAATGGTCTGATATAATCCGTTCTATTGTACATGGTTATTCCTCCGTTTCTACCACTTTATAATACAACAAAACGGAGCATTTGTCAAGAAAAATATCGTGATATAAGCCGTTTTACATCATCGTCGTCGCTGACGGAGTAATAACAATACAAACCGTCGGTGCGGATCACGGTTTTTTCAAGTTTTGCGAATTCCGACGGAACATAATCCCTGAAAGAAGACCGCAGTTCCCGAAGTCTCGCGTTGACAGCGGCAACGATATTTTCAAGTCCCTGTTCATCGTATGCCTTAAACACGGCGATCTCGTCCGCCCGCTCGCCCGAAAGACTGACAAAAACGATGCAACCCTCAAAATCCGCCTCAGACAGCGCGAAATATGACGGGATCTCACTGAGAGGCACCTGCACGAGACCTGCCGACAAAGATACGACGTCATTGCTCATTGCCGACAGGCTGACATTTTTCTGTTTGCCCGCACAGCCGCAAAGCAATAATGAGCAAAAAATCAATAAAAGAACTTTTTTCATTTCAATTCACCCCATGATAAAGCAGATAATCGATCCAGCGCTCGTATGCCTCCGTTGTCAAGTGACAGTAATCGTCGCTTGAAAGCGATTCCGCAAGATAGCCCGCCTCGTCCTTCAACACATCCGCGATGTCGAGAAACACACAATTCTCTTCTTTCGCAAACTTCGCTAGACGTTCATTGTATTCATCTATCTTTGCGTTGTACAGAACCTGTTTTTCTCCGTACAACGTTATCGGAGTCACAGATTGGATCGCAATTTTCAAATCGGGGATTTCTCTTCTGAAATTTTCAACGAGAGTTTTGTAATTTGCGATATACTCGTCCGCCGAAAACTGTCCGACGTCATTCAAGCCCAAACAAATATACACCGTCTTCGCTCCGTATGCGGCGCAGATCTCCTGAGGCTGCGTCCGTACGCCGTTAAAGTATCTGTGTATGCTGTTTTCTCCTGCAGGAGCGACTGCCGTCGCCGCGCCGTAACTGCCGACACTGATAAAACGCGCCTTTCCGAGATAATCGGGCTCCGTTTGCCTTTTCTGCGATACATACTTCTGCAATCCGAGAGTGACGGAGTCTCCGACAAACACCGCATCGTCGAAATCTTTCCACTCCTGTTTTTGCGTGACGGGGGCGACAAGTTCCGAAAACTCATCCGACCGTCCGACATTCGGACGCGGCAACGAGTATCTGTCGCGCGGGCATGTCCTGTCGGGATCGACGATCTGCGCATCAAGACGTGAAAAAACATATTCGAGAGGTTCTTCTTTTGCCGCGCCGGCAGACGGCTGTGCGGAAGGAATATTTTTCTCGGTCGATTGCTGAACAGGTCTTTCTCCGCGAGTTTTGTCGGGTTCGGTACTGTCAGAACACAGAAACCCGCTCAGAACGTAAAGCCCGACTATGACAAGGACGAGTATTATTTGAGTCACCAGATTTTTTCTTCCCATACTTTTATCTCCGAAAGCAAAAAAAATAAGCGGCAGAATATCTTAAAAATATTCTACCACTCATTATCTGAAAAAAATGTCTGCTTTTAGACGCGAAAAATGACTATTTGGCGCGAGCGATGAGTTCTTCTGCGTTTTTATGAAGTATTTTCTCGAGAAGTCCCGACGAAAGTCCGAGTTTTTCGATGTTTGACAACTCAAATTCGGGCGTCCACATCGGGAAATCGGAAGCAAAAAGGATTTTGTTTTCGTCATGCTTGGAAATGATTTTTTCCGGAAGCGAATAATCCGTCATCATTCCGAGAGTGCTCGATGTGTCAAAATAATAGTTTGTTCCGCAAAGATATTCGCACACGTCCTCCCACTCACTGTATCCTCCGAAGTGCGCCGCAACCGCTATCAGGTTCGGGAAGCGGTCGATAACTTTTTTAAGAAGAACGGGATTTGAATAATGGTATCTTTTATCTCCCGCATGAAAAACGATCGGGAGCCTGTATTCTTGTGCATACTCATACACCACGTCCATTCTCGGATCGTCAACTGCGAATTTTTGAAAATCGGGATGGAACTTCAGCCCGAAAATCTTATTGTTTCGGATGTATTCAAGTTCGTCAACGATGTTCTCCATATCGAGATGTACCGTGCCGAACGGTACGAATATACCCGGATTTTCTTTGACGGTCGATATAAGAAAATCATTTATGCCCCTGACCTGCTTCGGAACGGTCGCAACGCTGAGAATAAACGACATTCCGACTCCCGCGGCGTTCATATGGCGTTTTAACGTCTCAACGGTTCCGATGCTTTTCATCGGATAATCATAGAATACTCCGACCGCGGAAGTCGCTTTCTCCGCGATTTTTTCGGGATATATGTGTGTATGTGTGTCGATTATCGGCATTTGATATTTCAACATTTGTTTTTCCTTAGTAAAAAAGTCCCACGCCGTTTCCGACATGGGACTTCATTGTCCTTGTTAATACGTGTATTACTTGGAAGTCATCTTCGCAACTTCTGCGGCGAAGTCATCTTCTCTCTTCTGCATGCCCTCGCCTCTCTCGTAACGAACGAAGTCAACGACTTTCGCATCGCACTTGGAAGCAATGAACTTGCCGACAGTAACGCTGTCGTCAATGAAGAACTCCTGATCTACAAGACACGCTTCACCAAAGAACTTTTCGAGTTTTCCGGGAACCATTTTGTCTCTGATGATATTTTCGGGTTTGTTGGCATTCTTCGGATCGTTCTTGATCTGAGCGATAACGATCTCCGTTTCATGCTCGATTTCTTCTGCGGGAACCTGAGTTCTGTCAACAAATCTCGGGCTCATGGAAGCGACCTGCATCGCGACCTTTTTGCCGCAATCGGAGTCGAACTCTTTATCAAACTTAACAACAACGCCGATCTTGCCGTGGTCGTGAATATACGAAGCGCAGTTGCCTTCAATTCTGACAAATCTTCTGACGTTCATGTTTTCGCCGATGACAAGGATCATTTCTTTTCTCTTGTCTTCGATCGTTCCGTCAAATCCGGGATACGCGCAAGCCATAAGAGCATCGATATCTGCGGGATTTTCTTTGGCGGCAACTTCGGCAATGGTATTGGCAAAAGTCGTGAACTTCTCGTTCTTCGCAACGAAGTCGGTCTCGGAGTTGACTTCTACCATAGCGGTAACGTCTTCACCGTTGTATATAGCGATCGCGCCCTCAGCCGCGATTCTGTTTGCTTTTTTATCCGCAGCCGCAAGTCCCTGCTCACGGAGAAGGGTTACTGCCGCTTCCATATCGCCTTCGGTCTTAACAAGCGCTTCTTTACATTTCATCAGGCCTACGCCGGTTCTCTGTCTGAGTTCGTTGACCTGCTTGGCGGAAATAGTAACTGCCATAATATTATGTCCTCCTTGAATTATTCGGCTGCCGCTTCGGCGTCTTCCTTTTCGGGAGCGTCGAACTGTTCGCCCTGCTTGCCTTCGAGAATTGCGTTTGCCATAATTCCGGCAATGAGTTTAACGGCACGGATAGCGTCATCGTTTCCGGGGATTACATAGTCGATCTCATCGGGGTCACAGTTGGTATCAACGATGGCAACGATGGGAATATGAAGTTTTCTCGCCTCAGCAACGGCGTTTCTCTCTTTTCTCGGGTCAACGATGAAGAGCGCGCCGGGGAGTTTCTTCATTTCTTTGATACCGCCGAGGTATTTTTCAAGTTTTTCGATTTCAAGATTAAGTTTAACGACTTCTTTCTTCGGAAGAAGGTTGAAGGTTCCGTCTTCTTCCATTTTGCGAAGCTGAGCAAGACGCTCGATACGGGTCTTGATCGTTGCGAAGTTTGTCAGCATACCGCCGAGCCAACGGGAATTGACATAATACATGCCGACTCTTTCGGCCTCTTCCTTGATCGACTCCTGAGCCTGTTTTTTCGTTCCGACAAAAAGAACGCTGTCACCTGCTTCGGCGACGTCACGGATGAACATATACGCCTCTTCAACCTTTTTAACGGTCTTCTGAAGGTCGATAATGTAGATACCGTTTCTTTCGGTGAAGATGTATTCCGCCATTTTGGGATTCCATCTTCTGGTCTGGTGTCCGAAATGAACACCCGCTTCGAGCAACTGTTTCATAGAAACTACTGCCATGATACTTTTCCTCCTGAGGTTTTTTCCTCCATTCTGCCTTACGGGGACGGCGAACTCACGCCGCACCTTCCCGAAAGAACACAGAATGTGTGTTTTAATTTATCCGCAAACTTACGGACTTGGTTATTATAGCATAATTATTTTTATTTTGCAACAGTTCAAAGAAAAAAAACTCCGCATTTTACATTTTTTTCGGTTTTCAGCGAAAAAAAACACCGCGGGAAGCCCTCAGAACAAATCCGTGCGACCCGCGGTACGCAAATAACCGATTACTTTAATATTTTTCCGAGGAAACTCTGTCCGATCGTCTCAAAACCAACGCCGAGATACTCCGAGATCGTTGCCGCAATCGCAGAATATGTCCGCCCCACGCCGAGATCGGTCGGAACGACCCTTTTTCCGAAAACAAGAAGAGGAACGTATTCCCGAGTATGATCTGTCGTCGGATAACCGGGATCGCAACCGTGATCGGCGGTAATGAACAGAAGATCGTCGTCTCCGAGTTTCGGAAGAAAAGACGGAAGCCATCTGTCGAAAGCGGTCAGCGCTTTCGCATATCCGTCGATATCGTTTCTGTGTCCGTAAAGCATATCGAAATCGACAAGATTAACAAAGCAAAGCCCGTCAAAATCCCGATCTCCGAGTTTAAGCGTCGTTTCCATGCCTTCCGCGTTACCGTGAGTAAAAAGTCCTTCCGTGATACCCTTTTTATTGAAAATATCGGATATTTTTCCGACGGCGATAACATCTTTTCCTGATAACGACACCGCATCGAGCAATGTCGGAGCGGGAGGATCGATCGAAAAATCGTGGCGGTTGGATGTTCGGACGAATGCCCCGGGAGACCCGATGAACGGACGCGCGATAACGCGCCCCACGCCGTGTTCGCCCTTCAAGATATTTCGCGCAATGCGGCAATACTCATAAAGTTTTTCGGGAGGAACGATTTCTTCGTGTGCCGCAATCTGAAAAACGCTGTCCGCTGACGTATAGACTATCAGCGATCCCGTTTTCAGATGTTCTTCCCCGTAATCCTTTATGACTTCCGTTCCGGAATACGGCTTATTGCACAGAACTCCCCTGCCGGTTTGTTCGGAAAATTCCGAAATAACACTTTCGGGAAAACCGTTCGGATATGTCGGAAGCGGTTTTTCGGAAATAACACCGGCGATCTCCCAATGACCTATCGTCGTATCTTTTCCGGCAGATAATTCCGCAAGTTTTCCGTACGCGCCGAGAGGATTTTCGGTCGGAACGAGAAAATCCAGCCCGTCAATATTTCCGAGTCCGAGAGAGCGCATGGTGTCCGCCTCAAAAAAGCGGGACTGCGACACGGTTTTGAGAGTGTTCGCTCCTTCGTCACCGAAGGATGCGGCATCCGGAAGGTATCCCGCGCCTACGCTGTCAAGAACGATCAGAAACACTCTTTTCATTTTTTCTTCGCCTCAGCCTCGCGCTGTTTCACGATCTGAACGACTTTCGATGTTCCGAGACGTGAAGCGCCGAGTTTGATATACATTTCCGCATCTTCGAGAGTTTTTATACCGCCTGAGGCTTTAACTTTTGTATACGGACCGACATTTTCTACCATGAGTTTCACGTCTTCGGGCGTAGCACCTCCCGTTGAAAAACCGGTCGAAGTCTTGATATACGCGGCCTTTGTGTCGGAAACGATCTGACACATCTTGATCTTCTCTTCATCTGTCAGAAGGCATGTTTCGATTATTACTTTAAGGAGTTTTCCGCGGCAAACGGCTTCGATCTCATTGATCTCATTCTCGACCTCATCGTACTTCTTCTCTTTAAGAAGCCCGACGTTGATGACCATATCGAGTTCGTCTGCGCCGTCTTTGATAGCCTGATCCGCCTCTTTTATCTTCGCTTCGAGAGGATCGTCTCCTTTCGGAAAAGAAATAACGGTGCAAACCTTCATCCTGTCGCCGACATACTCTTTCGCCTGCTTAACGAATTTCGGCGAGATACATACAGAAGCGGTCTGATACCTGATTGCGTCGTCACAGACCTGTTTCACCTGTTCCCACGTCGCGTCGGGCGCAAGGATAGTGTGATCGACCTTTGAAAGGATTTCCTTGATATCCATAAACAATTCCCCCTGCTGATATTTATTCAACGGAAAGAAAACATCTTCCCGAACTTATTCGTTGCAATTCAGATCACTGACCGTATACGTTTGTGAGCGCGATCTTTGCGGCAGCCTTACCGCTCTCCCATTTTCTCGGTGAATGCACGTTGTCAGCCTGACCCAATACCCAGTATTTCCAAAGATTTGCCGAGTACGCCTCGGAAATACCTTCTGTATATTTGCCTGATACCTGACGGTCTCTGAATCTTGCCCACGCCTCTTTAAGGTCGGCTATTCCGAAAATATTGCAGTATACAATTCCCGACTGAATGAACGGCATGGAACCGTCCACGCAGGAAGTGAAACCGTTTCGATAGGTGCTGACAAGTTTTGCAAGATATTCACCGTATCTGTCATTCTCTTCGTATATATCGAATGTGCTGAACGCGGGATAACTGTATTTGAGAGCGTCCGACTCTCCCTGCCACCACAGAATACCCTTGAAAGCAAATGGCATCATCGGCGCTATCATCGAATTGTAATAGTTTCCTTTATAATTCGAACCGTCCATATAGTATTCGAAGCCCGAAGTTGACGAACCGTCGATCGGGATCCATTCTTTGATGGTCGATCCGCCCTGAGAACTGCAAACGACGCCGACGGGAACGCCTATCTGCTCCTGAATGTTCAGCGCGAAGCTGACTGCATAAGCACTCTGGCAATCAAGAAGATCGGGATCGCTGTTATCGCATACGACCCAATCCATACGGGCGAGTATGTCGTCGTAGGGAGTCGGAGATGTATGCTCGGACTTGACATTCTCATGTCCCGGCCACTGCCAGCAGGAGCGGACGAGCGGGTTGTTCGCGTTCTCATGAAACTCGGTATAATACTTTTTCACAATGTACTGATCTTCGATTATACCGTCGTCTCCGTATGGATCGTTGTTATACGCATACGGGTGAAGATCTCCTACGCGTAAAAACATATTGGACTGACCCGAACAAAGCCATACGTCACCGACGAGAATATCGGTAAACGTTACGGTTTGTTCTTCCGCCGACGAGGATATTACAAGCGTCTGAGACTGCGCGTTCGCTTCCATGGGATCGAACTCGATCTTCCATTTTCCGTTTTCTACGGTTCCCTTTTTGGTTTGTCCGTTAAACGATACCGTGATGACATCCCCGTCCGATCCGAGCCCGAACACGGGCGTTTTTGCGTTGCGTTGAAGCACCATGTGCGAATTGAAGGTACCGTTAACGCTGAATTCTTTTGTTTTCTCGATAACTGACACTGTAAAATAAGTCTCCATTCCTTTATAATTGATCGTTACTGTTTTTTCGCCGACGGTTGAAGAGGAAAATCCCGAAACCATATCGAAGGTGACATCTACGATATCGCCCGTTCCGTCTACGCGTATCTTGGCGCCGCTCAGTTCGAGCGACTCTCCTATAAAGTACGCGGTTCTGTCAGGTTCAGATGCTATTGACACGGTATTAATAAAGGCGTCCGAAACCCTTTTCGTGAACGGTTCGCCGTAACTTTTTGAGCCGTCGAAATTAACAACAAAGGCACGCGCCGTGATCCCGGACGAAAAATATCTGTTCGGAATATTATTCAGCAGATATGTTGAGAAAAACTGCGACTCGGAACATATCATGCTCGGCTCATATGTTTTTTCCCCTCCCGACAGCGTCGGATAAACGCTCGTCGAGAAAACTTCCGCGGCCGTGTCCCCGAAAGTCAATTCAAAGCCGACGGCGGCATACATGACACAGTCCGCGGTCGAAATGAAACGAATGTCCGCAAAGTCCGAACTCTCTTTCACGCCTTCCCGTACCTGAGCCTTAACGCCGAGTATGCCGGAGTCTGCGAACCGCGCGTACAAGAATACACCGTCGGAAAGAGATTCGCCGCGATAGTACGGCTGAGGATAAAAATCGGATATATCGCCGCTGTGAGCGGATCTGAACGCTGTTTCGTCAACGTCTCCGTCAGATTCATTGACCTTATACCATCCGGCGAAGATACATCCGTCTTTGACAGGCGTAAATGTCGGAACGTCCGTCATGTAATAATAACCGTTTACAACATCAGTAACGGTGACGGTGCATGACGCGCTCTTCCCGTTCTCCGTAGTCACGGTTACGGTCGTCGTGCCCCAATGCAACAGAGTCACCTTTCCGTCCGAAACCGTCGCGACGGACGGAGAAGAAGAGGTCCATGTCAACACGCTCGACGATCCCTCGGGATTGAATTTTGCCGAAAGATAAACCGTTTCCGCTTCCAGATCAACGGTAATCGACGTTTCGGATATATCGATCGATTCGACAGGCTTTGTCGCCTTAACGACCGTATACGCGGTATGATCGCCGAAAGAAGACGTTATATAGCCGTAACCGACCGCGCAGGAAGGAACCGACAGATATTTTCCGGAAGTCAGTCCGGAATTGGCGATCACGGTAAATTTCCCGTTGCCGTCTTCGGAGTCGATGCGTGCGACAGCCCCCGGAGCAATATCGTTTTTAATGTCGGAATAATCGCTCAGCGAAGTCGATGTGAAATCAAAAACTCCACCCGAAATACCGTCGGTCACGGTTCCCTCGTTTTTATATCCGAAGAAAGTTCCTCCGACGATCGATCCGACGGTTCCCTCGTTGTAAAAACCGCCTTTCGGATCGGGATATTCCGAATCGGAAGAAATTCCGAAAACGCCGCCCGAAACGGTTCCGACGCTTTTACCCGCCGCGATGTGAAGTCCCGAACGCGTTCCGTAAAACTCGCCGCCGCTTATAACGGCTACCGATCCGCAGTTATAAAGACCGTCAGCCGCAACCGCGCCCGTCGCGGTAAATATTCCTCCCGCTATCTCGGGCAGAGACGCCGCATTCACAAAGGTATTCGCGCCGACAGAATTAACGCTGACATTGTCGAAAGTTATGCTTTCGGCAGCCACCCCGACATTTACGGGAACGCCGCCGTATGCGTGGGTTATAACAAGATTTTTGAAATTGACCGTTCCGTTTTGAATATCAAAAAGAGGCGCTGTCCCGCCGGCAGACTCGAAAAACCCTGTCGATGCCGTTCCGACATAAGAATTGACGGTAAACGTGTTGCCCGAAACGGTGACTGTATTCTCTTCGTTCTGTATAAACGCGCTTGCCCCCTCGCCCGCTTTATATGTGCGGCCGTCAAGGAAAACATAGAGAGGGACAAAAGAACAGTACTCTTTGCCGAGCGTCGAAGTCTCGGCGTCAGTCATAAGTTCGATCCCTATGCCGTTCCAGTTTGAAGCCGTCAGCGTACAGTTGGCGGCAACGTCGGAAGCGCCGTGAATGTAACCGAGGTCTTTTGAAACGCCGTAGATCCCCGCAAGTTGACGCATATCGGAATCCTTGGCATCGGTTATTCCGCTCGGGATCTTATAGTAAAATGTTCTGAAAGGTCTTTCCGCCGTATAAGTTATCGCCGCCGATGAAAAGACGGCAGTTCCTGCGATAATCACAAATACAAGCAGAACGGACAGCAGTTTTTTGACAGTAGTTTTCATGGGTATCTCCGAATACTTTTGCCGAGGGTTAATTACTTTCAGCATATTTTACTATATCACAAACGCTTTGTCAATCAGTTTTTTCCGAAATAACGGTTACTTTTCAGCGTCGGGACCCGTTCTGCGCCCGATCTTCACTTTCCTGTAATATTTTTCTGACCGAAAAACTGAGCTCCTCTTTGGATACATTATATCACAGATTTCAATGATTTTCAATGAAATCGCGCAAGCGCGATGAAATCCGAGCGATGCTCGGATGAAATCTGCTTTGCAGATGAAATTAAATCCGTCCCTATCTCCCGACGCAGTCGGATTTCATCACGAAGTGATTTCATCCCACGAAAGCGGGATTTATCCCGTCCGATAGGACGGATTTAGTTGAAAAGAAACAACCTTTGTCCGGTAGACAAAGGTTGTTTCTTTTCTGCGAAAGAGCGACCAAACGGTGCGTATAACGAGGTAAAAACCATAAAAAGTACACCAAGAATTCACTATTTACCGCTGTCGGTTCAACATGAAAGTTTCCAAATTGGTTTCGTGATGGTACTTTAAGGAAGCTGCTCTGTCCTTTTGAATGACAATTTCATTCAAGTCGATTTCATTGATTGACGCGATCGCAACGATATAATGGAGCATATCTGCCAGTTCTGTACCCAGTTCCTCCTGAAGATCGCTTTCGTCAGAAGACTTTCTACCTGCCCGTTTGTTCAAGACTTCCGCAACCGCACCGAGTTCTTCTACCAGCTTCATGAACAGACCTTGTTCATTTGCCCAGCCGCCGTAGCGGTCAGATAAGTACGCTTGCAAAGCTTCAATTGTGATATTCATGATTTATTCCCCTTTGCGGTATTTATGGAGGCAATCAAAATACGGCGAACCGTGCCGCATTGATTATACAATTCGGCAGCAGTTTCTCTGTTCAGAATATCTGACTTCACAAACAGTTCCAACCAATATTCCGTTTCGTAACATTCTTTCAACGCGATTTGCAGTTTTGCAATAAAATCGGGTTTGCCGTGGGCATAGTTGGCTTCCCGAATATTTGCACCAATAGAAGTCGCGGAACGCTCCAATTGGTTCACCAGCGAAAAATGACCCTTGATTGCTTCGCATAGCTTAATAATTCTGACTGCGAAATCAGTAGAAAGTTCCCGTAGCTTCGATTCGGACATGCAAGCACCGCCTTTCGTATTGGATTATACAGCAGAATAGACGGATTGTGAAGTGAAATATCCTTCGGATGTGAAATAATGACCTGCGGTCATTGTGAAATTTTCCGCTTGCGCGGAAAGTGAAATGAAATAAATCCCTCACGCGCTACTGCGCATTTCACACGCCGCAGGCGTATTTCACTTGCGAAGCGAATTTCACAAATCCCGGAAGGGATTTATTTCGTTGAAAAGAAACACCTTTTGTCGGTAGACAAAAGGTGTTTCTTTTCTGGCGCGCTTGAAGGGACTCGAACCCCCGACCTACTGGTTCGTAGCCAGTCACTCTATCCAGCTGAGCTACAAGCGCATATTAAACAGTATTTCAATTCAGCCTATATATAATATCACAGTTTCCGTTGAAATGCAAGAGGTAAATTGCAAATTTTTTGTTACTGTAAACCGTTTCTCCTCCCTGCCGCAGAGCATTCGCAGAGCGGAGGGAGGAAAGACAATATCAGATATTGAATTCTTCTTTCTGACTTCGGGAGAACAGTTGCGAAATTGCGCTGTGAACATCCGCTCCGCCGTAAATAACGTCATATACCGCCTCGCATATAGGCATATCGACATTATATTTCTCGGCAAGTTTTTTGACGGCAACAACCGTATAGTACCCTTCCGCAAGCCCGTGCGTTTCAGCGCCCGTGACAAGCGATTCTCCGAACTGTCTGTTATGTGAATATTCGGAAAAGACGGTGGCTTCAAAATCGCCGAGATGACAGAGACCGAATGACGAAAACGGATTTGCGCCCATCGCCTTCATCAGCCGCGCGACCTCAAAGGTACTGCGGGACATGAGCGCGCCCTTCAGGGAGGAACGCTTCAACCCGTCAAGTATTCCCGCGGCGATACCGATAACATTTTTTACGGCGGAGCCGATCTCCGTTCCGATCAGGTCCGTTCCGTAATAAAACCGTATCAGGTCGCTCGAAAATTCGGAAATGAGCTTATCCGTGACCGAACGGTCGAAACTGTCGATAACCATGCAGTTCGGATGTCCCGCGACAAATTCCTGAACGTGCCCCGGACCGACCCACACGGCAAGCGACGCGGACTCGGGCAAATACTCTTCGACGACCTCGTGAAGGAGTTTTCCCGTTTCGACTTCTATACCCTTCATGCAGAGAACAAAGGTTTTGTCGGAAAGATTGTGTCCGCTCGCAGTCTGCATAAATGAGCGGAGATTTTGCGACGGAATGGATATGACGACCGTTTCCGCGCCGTTCAACGCTTCATCGAGATTCACGGTCAGTTTTATACTTTCCGGAAACGAAACAACGCCGTTTGTCCGTTTTTCCCTGAATTCTATAAAAGACGGCGCGTATTCTTCTCCGAAAACGCTCACATCATGTCCGTTTTTATCAAGATACCATGCAATACAGGAACCCCATCTGCCGCAGCCGACAACGGTTATTTTCACTTCAAAAAGCACCTCCGGTGAGAAACATTTGCTTGTCGGGCAAACCTTGCCCGTATTTTATATATTTTATCATATTCGGAATAAATTGTCAACCGTGCATTTATTTATCCATTGTCACTATCCGAAATTTTTTATATAATGATAATATGAACGGTGACGGAGGGCGACATCATGTATATAGAGCAGATAAGCGAATCGAAGATCAAGGTTACTGTCGATGCGGAAGATCAGGAAAAATACGGAATAACATACGAAACCATGGATTATGAAGACGCAAATACCCGGCGCTTATGCGAACAGATCATCAGCGAGGCGCAGAGCGAGATCGGCTTTGATTCAAGAAATTCACGGATTCTTGTCGAAGCCAGAAACGGCTCGAAAGGAAACATAACCATATTTATTTCAAAGATACCGAAAAGCCTTGACGACGGATACGAGTGCATGTTCCAGATCATGCGCTTTGAAACGATCGACGATCTTCTCGACAGCAGAAAAGTTTTCGCGTCTTTTTCGGAAAGCATAATCCGAAAAGAAATATATGAAGACGGCGGCGAGTTTTTTCTCTACATCGAAGTCGAAGGATTGCCGAGTACGGCAAAAAAACTCATACTTGAGCTGAATGAGTTCGGAGAACCCTGCCACATACGGAGAGAATACCTTCGCGAACACGGAAAGCTTCTCGCAAAAGATCCTCCGATATTCGGTTAACCGAAATTTATTCTTTTTCCATATCGAATTTTCTCAGACCTGCGACCTCGGAAATAGGAAGCGAAAAGCAGAACGCGCCCGCGTCGGTATCGGTTCCCGTAGCACCGCTGACGGCGTTCATTATCTTTGCTTTTTTCGTTGCCGGAGAAACTATATATATCATATCCTTTTCCTCGGCGAGAGAGACGCCGAAAAAACGAACGGCATCTTTATTTCCGGTTCCTTTTGCGTGCAGAACGGTACCTCCGTTCGCACCTGCGGCACGAGCCGCATCCATGACAACGTCGGCATAGCCTTCGTTTAATACAACAACGATCAGTTCATGTTCGAATTTCATATCGGGAACGCCTCCTTCCGAGTCCTTTCCTGCCGTCAGAAACGCAAGCGTTTTCGCGCCTCCGACGCTTTTGACGGGAATAGCCATCATTATCCCGTTTCCGGGAATATCCATGAACATTACGGCTTTTGCGAGATGAATAAGTCTCTTCATCTCCGCCGCGCCGGCAAAAACGCTCACGACCGCTTTTTCGCTGTGTTCGATGAACTTTTTCCGATATGAAAAAAACGGAAAAAGAGGAAATTTCTTTTGTCGCTTAAGAAAAGTCTATTGACATCCGGAACGAACAAACATATAATTATTGTAAGATTATAAAATAAGAGGTATAATTATGTTCGGACCCCAGGGAGGGCCTCCGCCGATCCATTCGAATGCGGAAGGACCGAAGATGCCGAAAGGCTTCAAAAACAAGGTTTCATTTATCGGAAAATCGGTCAAAGACACTTTTCGCAGACTTTTCTACATCTTTACTCTTGTATACAAGTCTCAGCCTATCATCATAATCCTCTTGGCATTTACCGCCGTTTTCAACGGCGTCCAGTCTATAATCGGAGCATATATAACAAAATGGCTCATGGACGGGCTTCAGCGTGCCGTTGAGGGTACTCTCGGAGAGTTCTGGCAACTCGGCGGGTTGCTGATACTTCAAATAGTTTTTCAACTTTTTGTGCTTGTCATCAGTTCTGTCAACAGAATGATAACAAGGCTGTCAAACGAACTGTTCGTTTACAGTATCAAGATCAAAATAATGAAGAAGGCAAAGACGATCGATCTTGCAAAGTTCGATCTGCCCGAATTCTATTCCCAGCTTGAAAACGCGACGCAGGAAGCCGGAAGCAGACCGTTGCAGGTCATCGAAGCGGCGTTCAGCATTGTCAGCACACTGATAACGCTTATAAGTTTTATCACCGTTCTTTCGGGGACGATGTTCTGGGCGCCGATCGCGGTTATCATAATGACGATCCCGTCAGCGATAATCACATACAAGTACAGAAAAAAGATGTTCCGTTATATGCGTTTTCATTCAAAAGAGCGCAGACAGTTGAATTATTATTCACAGTTGCTGACGGACAAGGATCTTGTCAAAGAGGTCAAACTGTTTGACCTCGGAGACACGTTTATCGATAAATACTCCGGCACATTCAAAACATATTTCAAAGGCATGAAAAAACTGATCGTTCAGGAGGGCGTTTGGGGCATCTCGATAGCGGCGGCGCAATCGGCGCTGAACGGATTTATCTTTTTAAGGATAGCGTACCTCGTTTATTCGGGATTGCTGACGATCGGCGACTATTCACTTTATACAAATGCTCTGTTTTCGATCTCCAACAGCGTCGCTTCGCTCATCACGACAACGGGAAGCATTTATGAAGGAACTCTTTATATCGACAATCTGATAACCTTCATGAACGTTGAACCGACTATCGTTCCGTCGCTTCCGTCTCCGAGGAAGATCAGACACCATGAACCGCATACGATCGAGTTCAAAAACGTTTCATTCTCCTACCCCGCCACTGACAAAAGGGTTCTGCAAAACATAAATCTGACCGTTTCAACAGGCGAAACCGTCGTTCTCGTAGGCTTGAACGGCGCGGGAAAAACAACTCTCCTGAAACTTTTGACAAGGCTGTACGATCCGACCGAAGGAGTGATATATCTCGACGGACACGACATCAGAGAATATGATGTCAAGGATCTGTATTCAATGTACGGAATGATATTCCAGGACTTCGGGAAATATGCCTTTTCGGTCAAAGAAAACATTGGATTCGGCGATCTGAACAGAAGATCGGATGACGAACTGATACACGACGCGGCGGAAAAAAGCAACGCGGACGAGTTTATCAACAGGCTCCCGAACGGTTACGATACGCCCCTCATGAGAGTATTCGAGCAGTCGGGTCTTGAACTTTCTGTCGGTCAATGGCAGAAAATAGCCGTGGCAAGAGCATTTTTGAGAGATTCTGACTTTGTCATCCTCGACGAGCCCACCGCTTCGCTTGACCCGATGGCGGAACAGGAAATATTCTCTCAATTCGACGGTCTCAGACAAGGAAAAGGAACGATATTCGTTTCTCACAGACTGTCAAGCGCGACTATCGCATCAAAAATTATTGTTCTCGAAAACGGACGCATCGTCGAGGAAGGTAATCACGAACAGTTGATGCGGCTCGGAGGAAAATATGCGGAACTGTTCACAACACAGGCAAAACATTACATTGAAAGCACGCCTGCGGACACAAACGAGCCGCCTTTCCCGATGAAACCGAAAACATTATGAAAAAGTCATCGCCCGACGGGAAATCCGTCGGGCGAATAAATATTTTCGATGGTTTACATAAGAGATTCAAGTTCGTCAATAAGCGATCCGAAAAGATTAAGCGCCTCGTTGATCGGTTCGGGACTGCTCATATCGACGCCTGCGATCTTTAACAAAGAAATGGGGTCCGTACTGCATCCGCCGGAAAGAAAACGCTTATAATCCGCAACTGCGGGCGCGCCCTTTTCAAGTATTCTGTTGGCGATCGCAACCGCCGCGGAAAAACCGGTGGCATACTGGAAAACATAATAATTGTAGAAGAAGTGCGGTATACGCGCCCATTCAAGCGCGATCTCCCCGTCGGAAACCATATCGGGACCGAAATAGAGTTTGTTCAACTCATAATATTTCTGACATAGCGCATCAGCCGTAAGAGTTTCGCCGTTTTCGGACATTCTGCCCATTTCGAGTTCAAACTCGGCGAACATTGTCTGTCTGTATATCGTTCCTTTGAACTGATCGAGGAAATGATTTATCAGATAGGCTTTTTCCTTTTTGTCCGAAGTGTTTTTCAGAAGATAATTCATCAAAAGAACTTCATTGCAGGTGGAAGCGACTTCGGCGACAAAAATAACATAATCCGCGGTGTTGACGGGCTGATTTTTCGTGCTGAGATAGCTGTGGAGCGCATGCCCCATCTCGTGAGCGAGTGTGAACTGGCTGTCGAGATTGTTTTTGTGGTTCAGCAGAACATAAGGATGCGGTCTTCCGAACCCGCTCGAATACGCCCCGCTGCGTTTCCCGACATTTTCATATACATCGATCCAGCGATTGGCAAAGCCCTCTTTCAACATCGCGATATAATCCTCGCCGAGGACGGAAAGCGCTTCGAGGACTGTCTTTTTCGCCTGCTCGAAATCGATCTCGACCGCCGCGTCGGAAACGATCGGCGTATATACGTCGTACATGTGAAGTTCATCAACACCGAGCAACTTTTTGCGGAGAGAAACATACTTATACATCTTGTCAAGATTTGCGTGAACGGCGTCGATGAGATTCATATATACGCTTACGGGAACTTCCGTCACGTCAAGAGACGCTTCGATCGTAGACGGATATTTTCGCGCGGAAGCGAAAAAGCGAAGTTGTTTGAACTGCGCGTCAAGCGTTGCCGCAACCGTGTTCTTGAACTCTCCCAGACGCTTATAGTATGTTTTGAACGTGTTTTCTCTGAGTTTTACATCCGTGCTTTCAAGCAGAGGAACGAGCGTTCCGTCTGTCAGCGGATGCGATACGCCGTTACCGTCCGTAACATCGTCAAAGGTAAGATCGGCGTCGCTGAACGTACTGCGTATCCTGTCGGGGGCATCTGCCATTTCTCCTGCGGACGCAAGAAGTTTTTCGCCCTCGTCGGAGAGAATATGGGCGGAGCGTCTTCTGATCTGATATATGCTTCTTCTGTAAGTCTCAAGTTTCGGTTCGGACTTATAGAACCCGTCAAGAACGCTCTCATCGATAGCCATGATCTCGGGAGTCGCAAACGAAAGCGCTCCGGCGATCGCGACATAAACGCCCATCGCTTTGCCGCGCATATCCTGATAAAAACTGTTACCGGTGTCCTCGTCTCCTTTACAGGACGCATATCCGTAAAGCGCGGTGAGACGAACGGTGATCTCATCCTCAAAACGAAGGAAAGCAAGCAGTTCTTCTGCGCCCTTTCCGAGCGTTCCGCGATATTCCGAAATCTTTCCGGGATATGCCTTCAAAGCCTCATATTCGGCAAACCAAGCGTCATCGTTCGCAAAAACGGGAGTCAGATCCCAGGTAAATTCCTGCGGAACATCAGCACGTTTCAAAATTTCCATAACGTATTCCTCCGTAATATTATTTACTTATATCAAAAAAAACAGTAACCGACCGTTACTTCTCATCCTCAGTTTCTTCGTCGCCCTCCAACTCGTTTTTCACGGTTCTTCCGAACGTTATCGAGCCTTGTCCGAAGCGGCCGCGAAGCTCGTCCATTGTCTTTGCGAGTTTTCTCTTCTTTTTTTCAAAAGAATCGTTTTCACTCTCAAAGAGACAGCTTTGCTCCGGTTCGTCGGCGGGGACAAGATTTGTCGCGGTCACGGTTATCATCCTGATAGGATTTGTCAGGATCCAATTGCGTTTTATCAGCTCCATCGCAACGGGAATGATGTCCGCCGCAATATTCGACGCTTTCTCCAACGGTTGCTGTCGGACGAACGAGCGGAAATCGGGCGC
Source organism: uncultured Eubacteriales bacterium (assembly GCA_902373415.1). Lineage (GTDB taxonomy): Bacteria > Bacillota > Clostridia > Oscillospirales > UBA644 > UBA644. Next base: position 90,448 of record CABKLX010000004.1, read on the forward strand.
GCGCAGCGTCACCTGAACGGTTCGGCACTTGACGCCGTGACGCCGCATTCTGGAACAAACCGAATCGGTCAGTTTCGTAACTCCGAAAAGTATATCGTCAAGTCCGACAAGATCTCGGCTGAAAGTCATTCCGTTTCCGACAGACTTAACGGGTTCCCGTTCGCCTCCGTCACGGACGGGAGACGTGTCGAGACCGTTCGCAAAATCATAAAGCTGTCCGCCGTTCTTGCCGAGTTTTTCGCACAGATAATGTCTGTCGGAAGCCGCAAGATCGCCGATAGTCGATACTCCCATATCGTGGAGAACGCGAAGCGACGCCCTCCCGACATACAAAAGATCCCCGACCGGAAGAGGAAAAACGATCTTTTTATAGTTTTCCCGGGAAATAACGGTCGTCGCGTCCGGCTTTTTATAGTCGCTTCCGAGTTTTGCGAATATTTTGTTGAAAGAGACCCCGACGGAAACGGTTATGCCTATCTCCTCGCGGACCGTTCGCCTTATTTCATCGGCAACGGCCTTGCCTCCGCCCCAAAGATGTGCGGAATGGGTCACATCCAGCCATGATTCGTCAATTCCGAACGGCTCAACGGCGTCGGTGTAACGGTAATATATCTCATTGACGCGTTTTGAAAATTCCGAATAAACTTCGTGCCTCGGCGGAACTATTATCAGTTCGGGACATTTTCTGCGCGCCTGCCAGAGAGTTTCGCCCGTTTTTATATTGAATTTTTTCGCGAGTTCGTTTTTTGCGAGGATTATACCGTGACGTTTTGTTTCATCTCCGCCGACCGCCATCGGAACATTTTTCAAACGCGGATCGAATGTCATTTCGACAGACGCGAAAAAACAGTTGCAGTCGCAATGCAGGATTATCCGATCATTTTCGTCTTTCATCGCTTTCCAACCTTTTTACGCAAAAATCCGACAGCGGAAAAAACAAGGAACACCGCAAGGTCTGCAATAACAATGCTTGCACCCGTCGGCAGATCGAAGCACGCGAGGACAAACCCTGCAAGGAAACAGAGAACGGATATTACGGCGGCGCTGACAACCACGCCTTTATAACTCTTGAAAACGCGCATCGACGAGACGGCGGGAAATACTATCAGCCCGGAAATAAGCAAAGTTCCCATAAGTCTCATCCCGACAACTATCGTGACTGCCGACAAAAGCGCGATGAGTATATTGTAAGCGCCGGAATTCACACCGTTTGCGCGTGCGGAACTCTCGTCAAATGTAACTGCGAATATTCTGTTAAAAAATATCAGATAAATAACGAGAACCACAACGCTGAGCGCGATGCTGACATACATGTCGTTTTTTCCGACCGCAACGATCGAGCCGAAAAGATAACTGTCAACATCTCTGTTTGTTCCCGAAACGTGCGCGGCGATAAGCCCGACCGCAACCGCGCTCGAAGATATGAGAGCGATCACGCTGTCCCCTTTCAGTTTGCTGTTCTCGCTCAACCGAAGCAACAAAAATGCGGTCAGTATCATAACGGGAACGGCGACCCACAGCGGCGCGAGATTAAGTACGGCGGCAACGCTCATAGCGCCGAAACCGACGTGAGAAAGTCCGTCTCCTATCATCGAATATCTTTTGAGCACAAGACTTACACCGAGAAGCGCGGAACAAAGGGACACAAGACAGCCGACGACTATCGCCGGGATAAAAACGGGATTTGTGAATACGGAAAATACATAATCAAGCATCGCTCCCGCCTCCCGTGAACAGTTTTCCGACGGAGCTTTTCAGATAATCCTCGGTTTTTCCGTAGAACTCAACTCCGTGTTTGAGATGCAATATTTTCGACGCCTGTTTGACCGCTTCCCCTATCTCATGAGACACCATAATGATCGTAACGCCTTCGCCGTTTATAAGGCGAAGAATGGAATACATATCGGCGGTCACAAGAGGATCGAGCCCCGTCACGGGTTCGTCGAGAACGAGTATCTTTCTCGCACAGCAAAGAGCTTTTGCCAAAAGAACGCGCTGACGCTGTCCTCCCGACAGTTCGCGGAAAGATGTTTTTTTCAGATCGGAGATCCCGAGCAGATCCATGTTTTTGTCTGCGATTCTGCGTTCTTCCGCACCGAAAAACGGACGCTTTCCGAGAAGCCCGAGACAACCGGAAAGAACGATCTCGCCGACCGATGCGGGAAAATCGTCGCGGACGACCGTCTGCTGAGGCAGATAGCCGATATCTCCGTTTCTTATATCGCAATCGAAAAGAATATGTCCGCTTTTCGGTTGGTGTATGCCGACGATGGTCTTCAAAAGTGTGCTTTTCCCCGTTCCGTTTTCACCGACTATGCAAACATAATCACCGAATTCAACGTCAAAAGAAACATGTTCCGCAACCGTCAGATTGTCATATGAAAGAGTAACGTCGCTGACAGAAACGGCACTCATCAGGAAAGCCCCTCCTTCAAAACTTTTGCATTTTCTTTCATAAGGTCAATGTACGAAACTCCGCGGTCGAACTCGTCCTTGCTGAGATTATGGCACGAATGGAACTGCCGTATCTCGCACCCGGTCGCCTCCGCGATCTTTTGCGCTATCCGCGGTTCGGTCAGTTCCTCATAATAAACAACGGGTATTTTTTCGGTCTTCACCTTTTCGATGATCGAATTCATGACGCTGACCGACGGCTCATCCTCGGATTCGCACGACGCGATCGCGGCGGTATACGAAAGTCCGTATTCCTCGGCGAAGTATTTAAGGGCAAAACGGCTTCCGAAAACGATCTCTTTGCGCTTTCCTTCCGCAACGATCGTGCGGAATTCAGCATCAAGTTCTTCCAATTGTTTCAGGTAATTATCCGCATTTGATCTGTAATATTCGGTATTTTCCGGATCGACGGCACAGACCGCATCGAGAATGTTTTTCACCATGATCCCGGCGTTGACGGGACTTGTCCACACATGAGGGTCGATCTCATGATCATGCTCATCGTCCGAACGCCTGAATTCTATTCCCTGCGTGCAGTCAAGCACGCGGACTTTTTCTGTATTGATGTTTTTCAGCATTTCAGCAGCCCATGTTTCCATGCTGTCGCCCGTGTAAATGAAAATATCAGCCTCGGAGATCTCAAGAACGGCGGAGGGCGTCGGATCGTAATCATGGCTCTCGGTCCCCGGAGAAAGAAGCATCTTCACATTCGCTTTATCGCCCGTGATCGCTCTTGCAAAATCATATTGAGGGAAAAGAGTTGCAATTATATCTATTTTATCTTTATCGGTTTTCGAGGCATTCTCCGTTCCGCAGGCGGAAAAGGAAAAAACCGCGGCGATTATCAAAAACAGCAGGGTGAGTTTTTTCATATATTGCTCCGTTAAGTCATTTTAAGTTATTATAACATAAATGTTAAAAAAAGTAAAGACAATTGGCTTAAAGAATAATTTTTTTTAATTTTTCCCATGTGTCAATGTTTTTTTCTTGCTATACTCTTCCATTTTCCGAGAAAATATGCTATAATTGCGACAGCGATCCGACAAGGAGGGTTATTATGGATTTATCCGAAATAAAAGCCGTCGATGTTCACTCGCATTTTTCGGTTCACGGAAGCGGAATTGAGACGCCGTCAAGGAACAGAAGCCTTGATCATCTTCTGAAAATGAATGCCGCGGCAAATATAGCGGTATCCTTTGTCACGACCTACGAGGTTGCGGAAAACGGTCAGGATTGCGATATTGCAAATGAGGAAACGCTCAAAGTCGCAAGAGAAAGAGATGATCTTTTTGCGTGGATAACGGTCGATCCGAGAAAAAGAATCGACTTTTGCGCGTTGGAAAAAACACTTAACGACCCGCGCGCGATCGGTCTGAAGATCCTGCCGATCTCGCACTCATACGATCCGAGGGATTACAAAAAAGAGATCTTCGGTTTTGCTTCCGAGATCGGAACAGTTGTCCAGATGCAACTTGAATGCGAGGCATCATTCGCGACGGACATTGCGGACGAATACCCGAACGCCAAAATAATCCTCGGAGCAAACAGGAGAAAAGGATACGCCGAAGCCTTGCGCGACTCAAAAAAAGGAAACCTTTACATCGATCTTGCGGGAGGAGCACAGGTTGACGACCTAATTCTTGAACGGCTCGTCAATATGTGCGGGGACGATCATATTCTTTTCGGAACGGACGGGATAACCGCTCCCGCGTTTATACGCGGACGCGTCGAATACGCTTTTATACCGGAGACATCGAAGATCAGGATACTGCGAGACAACGCGATCGTTCTGTTCGGAGAAAAGATCGGAGGCGTTGCAAAATGAATGTAAAAAACATTAAAGCCATAGATTTTCATTCGCATTTCAATCACGGTCACCCGTCGGACAGCGGGGAAAACGAATTATACCGCTGTGATCTCGATTTCGTGCTGAAAATGAACGAGGCGGCGAATGTCGAAAAAACGATATGCTCGACCTTCGCATCCGTTCTCGATCCGAAAGCTGTCGTTGAAGAAAACGAGTACATGTACGATCTTTGCGAACAGATCCCTTCGCTTTATCAATGGGTCGTTATAGATCCCCGAACGGAAGAAACATTCAAGCAGGCGAAAAGAATGCTTCATACGCGCAAATGTCTGGGTATAAAACTTCATCCGCCGCTGCACGGATATTCAACGGAAGAATACGGAGAACAGTTGTTTTCTTTTGCGGATGAAATGAACGCGGTCGTACAGATACACCCTGAGTTCGCTCCGTACCTATATCTGAAATACACCGACAAATACGAGAATATGACGCTTGACATAGCACACATGGCGGATGACGATTTTCTCAGAGCGGTCAGAGAGTCAAAACGCGGAAACGTATATCTCGACACGTCGGGAAGCGCAAGTATGTTCAACTATATCGTTGAAGCCGCCTGCGAACAGGGACTTTCGGAACGCGTTCTTTACGGATCCGATACATATGCCGTCGGTTTTCAGCGAGGAAGGATCGAATATTCGCCGATAAGCGATGCCGACAAAGAAAAAATTCTGAGAGCGAACGCGCTGCGTTTGTTCCCGTCGCTCGCTGACTGACACGTCCGTTTCCGTGCAGAAAAATCTTCGGTTTTCATCTTTGAACCTCTTTTGTTACAAAATAGTCATTGACAAAAGACGAGCGAAATGGTATACTACACCAAGATAAAGTGTTAAAGCGATAAAGCATACGGAGAAAAAACATGAACATAAACGAGAACGTTCTGAAAAATGACGAAAAAGCGGTTCTGAAACTCAGAGACCTGTACGGGCTTTACGGCTATTCGTGCTTCAAAATGAATAAATTCGAGGAATACGATCTCTACGGGCAGAACAAGGAATTTCTGATTTCCGACGGGGTCATCACATTCACGGACACGGACGGAAAACTTATGGCGCTGAAACCCGACGTTACCCTTTCGATCGTTAAAAATTCCGCGGACGTGCTCAACGGAGTCAAAAGATTATACTACAACGAAAACGTATACCGCATATCCGAACGGACGCATCATTACAAAGAGATCATGCAAACGGGTCTGGAATGCTTCGGCGATCTCGGGGTTTACAATCTTTGCGAAGTCATCGGACTTGCGACGAAGAGTCTCGGCATAATTTCGGAAGAAAGCGTGCTCAGCGTCTCGCATCTCGGCGTTATAAGCGCGCTGCTCGAAGGAGAAGATCAACTCGGACATGCGCGCCGCGATATAATGAAAAGACTTGAAGAAAAGAACGAACACGAACTCCGATTCCTGTGTGAAAAATGCGGCATAAGCGAGGGAAAAACGCGCTTCATAACCTCTTTGACGAAAGCGTACGGCGAGCCGAAAAGCGTTGTTTCGGGACTCATGAGCATGACGTCCGACGGGCAGATAATCTCCGCTTTGAAAGAATTTGAAACTGTCGTCTCCGCGTGTGAAAAAACATCTCCCGTCAAAATACGGGCTGATTTTTCGCTTACGGGCGATATGGCATATTACAACGGGCTTATTTTCCGAGGTTACGTTCGCGGTATACCGACACCCGTTTTAAGCGGCGGTCAGTACGATATGCTCATGAAAAAGATGGGAAGATCGGAAAAAGCGATCGGATTCGCCGTTTATCCCGAAGCGCTCGAACGCCTCGAAAAAAACAGGGAATACGACTTCGACGTACTCGTTCTTTACGACGACGGAACAAAAACCGAAGACATTATCGCAAAAACCGAGGAACTGACAAAAGCGGGAAAAAGCGTGTCTGTCCGAAAGACCGTTCCCGAAATGCTTCGTTTCCGTGAAACGGTCGATCTTTCAAGGTAGGAGGAACGCGATATGAAGGAAAAAATACTGATCGCCCTTCCGAAAGGCAGACTCGGCGAAAAGGTGTACGGAATGTTTGATAAGGCGGGCTACTCCTGCCCCGAAGTTCTTGAAGACACACGAAAACTCATTTTTGAAAACGAAGCAACGGGTGTATGCTATTTCTGGGTCAAACCTTCCGACGTTGCAATATATGTTGAACGGGGCGCGGCAGACATCGGCGTCGCGGGAAAAGACATTCTTGAAGAATACAAACCGGAGATATACGAACTTCTCGATCTCGAAGTCGGCAAATGCAGGCTTGCGGTCGCAGGTAAAAAAGGATTTCGTGATAACACGGAAAAAACACTGCGTGTGGCAACGAAATTTCCGAATACGGCGCGTGAGTTCTATCGAAAAAAGAGCCGAGACATCGACATTATCAAATTGAACGGCTCAATCGAACTTGCTCCCCTGCTCGATCTTTCGGATGTGATCGTAGATATTGTCGAAACGGGAAAAACGCTTCTCGAAAACGATCTCGAACCGTTTGAAACGGTAATGCCCGTGAGCGCGCGCCTGATAGCGAACAGATCGTCTTTTCAATTCAAAAACGAACAAATACTTAAAATCGCCGACAGTCTGAAAAAAATCGTTGACGAAAAATGACCGAAAGAGGCATTAAATGATAAAAATATTCAAATACGGAGAGGTCGATAACGGCAGTATATTTGACCGAACTACAAAAGCCGCTTCGACCGAAAAAACCGTTTCCGAGATCATTGCGGACGTAAGAAAGCGCGGAGACACGGCGCTTTATGAGTACTCCGAAAAATTCGACAATGCCAAACTGACTTCTCTTGAAGTGTCCGATGAAGAATTTGACGAAGCACAGCGAAGTGTTGACGCGGAATTTCTCAAGATCCTTCGCGATGCCGCGGAGAACATAAAAAGATTTCACGGCGAACAGGTAAGAAACGGTTTTACGATCAAAGGAGAACGCGGAGAAATTCTCGGGCAGAGGATCATTCCGATAGAAAAAGTGGGGCTTTACGTTCCGGGAGGAACTGCGGCATATCCTTCGACCGTGCTTATGGACGCTATCCCCGCGAAACTCGCCGGATGTTCGGAGATCGTCATGGTGACGCCGCCGAACAAAGAAGGAAAAATTTCCGCGCCGATCCTCGCGGCGGCAAAGATCGCCGGGATCACAAAAGTTTTCAAGATCGGCGGAGCGCAGGCGATCGCGGCACTCGCATACGGAACCGACAGCGTCCCGCGCGTTTATAAGATAGTCGGACCCGGTAACGCGTATGTCGCCGAGGCAAAAAAGCAGGTCTTCGGTCAGGTCTCGATAGATATGATCGCGGGACCGAGCGAGATCCTTGTCATTGCCGACGGAAAATCAAACGCCGGAAATGTCGCCGCGGATATGCTTTCGCAGGCTGAACACGACAGGTTTGCAAGCGCGGTTCTCGTGACCGACAGCGCTGAACTTGCCGAAAAAGTGCGCGACGAGATCGAGCGTCAACTGCCGCTTCTTGAACGCGAAGAGATCGCGAGAGCATCTATAGAAAATAACGGCAAGATAATCGTTGCCGAAGATTTTGACAAGGTGATCGAGATCTCAAATGAAATTGCACCCGAGCATCTCGAACTGTGCGTGGATGAACCGTTTGACATGCTTGAGAAAGTCAAAAACGCGGGCTCCGTCTTTTTGGGAAGATTTTGTCCCGAAGCGCTCGGAGATTATTTCGCGGGTCCCAACCATACGCTTCCGACAAGCGGAACAGCAAAGTTTTCAAGTCCGCTTTCCGTCGATGATTTTGTCAAACGATCGCAATTTATCTATTACCCGAAGGAAGCGTTCGAAAGTGTCGCGCTTTCGGTTGACAGATTTGCGAGAGAAGAAGGACTTACGGGTCACGGAAGAAGCGCAACGATCAGATTGGAGGAAACGGAATGAGCCGTTTTTTCAGCAAACGCTTTTCCGAGCTTGAAGCCTATACGCCGGGCGAACAGCCGAAAGACGCCCAATATATAAAACTTAACACAAACGAGTCGCCGTATCCCCCGTCCGACGGTGTTCTGAAAGCGGTCGAAGAGGAAGCAAAGAGATTGCAACTCTATTCCGATCCGGAATGCAGAGATCTCGTTTCGACAGCCGCCGAATTTTTCGGAGTCGGAACAAAAAACATACTGATGACGAACGGATCGGACGAGATACTCAATTTTGCTTTTACCGCTTTCGGTGACAAAGATCATCCGTTTGCATTCCCTTCGCTTACCTACGGTTTTTACCCCGTTTTCGCGCAGTTGAACGGTATTCCGTTCAGGCAGATAAAGATTAAAAGCGATTTTTCCGTCGATCCGTCCGATTATGAGAACATCGGGATGAATATCGTTATCGCAAATCCGAACGCACCCACGGGGCTTTTGCTTTCAACGGATGATATCGAAAGGATCGCGGCATCCAATCCCGACAATGTCGTGGTCATAGACGAGGCGTACATCGATTTCGGAGGAACGACAGCGCTTCCGCTGACGGTTAAATACAAAAATCTGCTGATAACACGAACATTTTCAAAGTCTTATTCGCTTGCGGGAGCAAGGCTCGGCTTCGGTATCGGGTCGGAAGAACTGATCGCGGACATGAATACGATCAAATATTCCACAAATCCGTATAACGTCAACCGAATGACTGCGGCGGCGGGTAGTGCGGCACTGAAAGACGACGCGTATTATAAAGAAAACTGCCGTAAGATAATCAAAAACAGAGAAGAGACCGCATCAAGACTTCGCGATCTCGGATTCACCGTCACGGATTCAAAGGCAAATTTCCTGTTTGCATCAAGCCCGAAGATCGGCGGAAAAGATCTGTATTTAAGGCTTAAAGAAAAAGGAATACTTATCAGACACTTTTCACTTCCCGAGATCGAAGATTACAACAGGATCACGGTCGGAACGGAAGAACAGAACGGCGCACTTATCAACGCGATCGACGAAATACTGAAAGGAACGGAAATATGAGAATCGGAAAAATTACGAGAAAAACGGCGGAAACCGATATTTCGCTGATTCTTGACCTTGACGGAAACGGAAAATCCGAAATCTCGACGGGATGCGGATTCCTCGACCACATGCTCACGCTTTTCGCGGCACATTCGGGATACGACCTTAACATCAGGTGCGTCGGCGATACACAGGTCGATTATCACCACACCGTCGAAGACATCGGTATATGTCTCGGACAGGCTTTTTGCGAAGCGATCGCAGACAAGAAAGGGATAGCCAGATACGGGGACAGGATCGTGCCGATGGACGAGGCGCTCATTCTTTCCGCCGTTGATATTTCAGGTCGCGGAATGCTCGTTTTCGGACTTGATATACCGACGGAAAAAGTCGGAGATTTTGACACGGAACTCGTTAAAGAATTTTTCGTCGCCTTCGCTTCAAACGCGCGTCTGACACTTCATATCAGACAACTCGGCGGCGAAAACTCACACCACATCATTGAGGGCGCTTTCAAATCGGTTGCGCGGAGCCTCTCGGACGCGACGAAGATCGACGAGAAGAAGAAAGATACCGTTCCGTCAACAAAAGGAGTCCTGTAAATGACCGTTATTGTTGATTACGGCGTCGGCAATCTTTTTTCTCTTCAAAGTTCTTTTTCCGCGATCGGAGAAAGCGTGACGGTCAGCGGAGACGCGGAAACGGTCAAAAAAGCGGACAAACTGATACTTCCCGGCGTCGGGGCTTTTGCCGACGCCGCGAATAAACTCCGCAGCGGAGGGCTGGACGCGCTCGTGTGCGAAAAAGCGAAAAGCGGAACTCCCCTGCTCGGGATCTGCCTCGGTATGCAGCTCTTGTTTGAAAAGAGTTTTGAATACGGAGAACACAAAGGTCTCGGACTGATCAAAGGCTGTGTGAAGCCTCTTGAAGGATATGTGCCGAAAGACCTGAAAATCCCGCAGATAGGTTGGAATTCGCTCGAATTCAAGCACGGCAAACATCCGATTTTCAAATATATCAATAACGGCGATTTTGTATATTTCGTACATTCGTTTTTCGCTTCCGACTGCGAAAACGATCTTATCGCGACGACGGAATACGGAAAGCAGGTAACGGCTGCGGTTGCAAACTCAAATGTCTGCGGATGTCAGTTTCACCCCGAAAAGAGCGGAAAAGTCGGGCTTGCGATATTAAAAGGTTTTTGTGAATGGGACGGTGCCGAATGATAATTTTTCCTGCAATAGACCTTTACGAAGGGTCAGCCGTAAGATTGCTTAAAGGCGATTACGATAAGATGACCGTTTATTCAAACGACCCGCTCTCCGTTGCGGAGGATTTTATTTCCTGCGGGGCAACGCATCTTCACCTTGTTGATCTCGAAGGTGCGAAAAGCGGAACGACGCCGAATTTGACAACTGTCGAAAAAATCGCGAAAGAAACGCCGCTTTTCACTGAAATAGGCGGCGGAATACGAAGCATGGAAACTGCAAAAAGATATTTTTCGGCGGGTGTCAACCGTATAATTCTCGGTACGGCTGCCGTCACTGACGAAAGATTTCTCGGTGACGCGTTGGACTCTTTCGGCGAAAAAGTCGCGGTCGGAGTAGATATCAAAGACGGGAAAGTCGCCATAAAAGGCTGGACGGAAACTTCCGAACGCACTCTTGACGAGTTTTGCGAAAAAATGGCGGAAAAAGGTGTTAAAACGCTTATCTGCACGGATATTTCACGAGACGGAGCAATGAAAGGGACGAACAGAGAACTGTACGCGAAACTGTCAAAAAGCAGCAGTTTACAGATAGTTGCGTCGGGTGGAGTTTCGGGCATGGACGATATCCGCGCGCTTGCAAAACTCGGACTTTACGGAGCCATAATCGGAAAAGCATATTATACGGGAGCGATCGACTTGAAAGAAGCCGTTGCCGTGTCACGGAAAACGGAGAACGCAGAATGATAACAAAAAGGATTATTCCGTGCCTCGACGTGCGGAACGGGCGCGTCGTTAAAGGGACGAATTTTGAAGGACTCAGAGATGTTTCCTCCCCTGTCGAACTCGCCGCGTTTTACAGCGACTGCGGCGCGGATGAACTTGTGTTTTACGATATTACGGCGTCAGCGGAAGGACGAAGACTGTTTACGGATGTGCTTCGCGAAGTAGCGTCCACGGTCTTTATCCCGTTGACGGTCGGGGGCGGGATCAACACACTTGAAGATTTTGACCGCGTCCTGAAATGCGGAGCGGATAAAGTCAGCGTCAACTCAGGCGCGATAAAAGACCCGTCGCTCGTTTCCCGCGCGGCGAAAAAATACGGGGATCAGTGCGTCGTTCTTTCCGCCGACATAAAAAGAGTTGACGGGATTTTCCGTGTGTTCGCAAAAGGCGGGCGTGAAAACACGGGAATGGAAGCGATCGAATGGATACGCCGATGCGTCGGTGAGGGCGCGGGAGAGATTGTTGTCAACTCGATCGACACGGACGGAGTGAAAAACGGATTTGATCTTGAAATGCTGGAAGCGGTTTCAAACGCCGTCAGCGTTCCGATAATCGCGTCGGGCGGAGCGGGCAAAATCGAGGATTTTGTAACGCTTTTCAAAAGCATTCCGGGTGTTGACGCAGGACTTGCGGCGTCCGTCTTCCACTTCGGGGAGATCGGAATACCCGAACTGAAAAAAGAATTAAAAAACAGAAATATCAGCGTGAGGTTGTAAGAATGGAAATAAAAGATCTGAAATTCGACGAAAACGGGCTCATTCCCGCAATAGTTAAAGACGCGATAACAAAAAAAGTTCTGACGCTTGCTTACATGAACGAAGAAAGTCTGAAAAGATCGATTGAAACGGGGCTTACCTGTTTTTGGAGCAGATCAAGGAACGAACTTTGGCTCAAAGGCGAAACAAGCGGAAATTATCAGCATATCGTTTCGATAACCGCCGATTGCGACGCAGATGCTCTGGTCGTTCTTGTCGAAAAAGACGGTCCCGCATGCCACACGGGAACAGATTCATGCTTTACGAACACTGTTTGGGAAAGCCCCGAACTTTCGGAATTTTCGTACGAAGGGCTTATGGAACTCATAAGAGGCAGAAAAACAGACAAAAAAGAAGGATCTTATACGACATATCTTTTTGAAAAGGGACTTGACAAGATCCTGAAAAAAGTCGGCGAGGAATCAACGGAAGTTATAATAGCGGCGAAAGCGGAAGACAAAAAAGAAACCGTATACGAGATCGCAGATCTTGCATATCACGTTATGGTTCTCATGGTCGAAGCGGGAATTTCTCTTGAAGATATTCAAAAAGAACTTGCTTCCCGTCATGTTATCGACAAGAAAGTTAAACAGGAAAAAATGACGCACTGATGCGCCCGAAAGACGAAAGCCCTCCGATAAACGGAGGGCTTTCGGTTTGTCTGTGCCTTTTTCCTATTTCTTTCCGAAACTGAATTTCGATTCGGTTCCTCTGATAAGCCTGATTATATTTTCTCTGTGACGGATGACCACGAACAGAACGCAGACCGCATACATAAGGCAGACCGCCCAACCTGCGCCGAAAACGGCAACGAAGACCGCTCCGACGATGAGAGCTGACATCGAAGACAGCGACATATATTTGACCGTTAAAAGCAGAACAGTCAGAACAACTGCGGCAATCGCACCGGCACGCCAATCGATAAACCATAAGGTGGAAAGGCAGACAAGGAATCCTTTTCCGCCCTTGAAACCGTAGAATACGGGAAATGCGTGTCCGAGTAATGCAAAAATTCCGGAGTAAGCCACACCGAACTGCCACGATCCGACATATTGACGGAACAGAAGCCCCGCAGAGACGGAAATAACGGCGCCTTTCAGAATGTCGAGAGCGAAAACGAACCATGCGTATTTGTTTCCGAATACGCGTTTAAAATTCGTAAATCCGGGGTTTCCGCTCCCGTATTCGCGAATATCCTTTTTATATATGGCTTTCGACATTATGATTGCGGGATTCAGCCCCGAAACGCAATATGCGAAGACCGCGGAGACAATGAAGCAGAAAATTTTCATTTTCGATCCTTCTTTTCATTCGACGATAAATATGTAATGATAGATCTCCTGACCGCCGTCAACGACATACACCTCGCACATCGGATGCTTTGAACAAACATAGCGCCTTATCTCTTCCGTTGTCTCGGCGTCCGCGTCATTGCCGCATATAATTATGCATATCTCACGGTCGGCAAAATCTATACCGTCAACAAGACGTTTTGCAGTATCGGAACGGTCGTTGTCTGCGGAAAGGATACGGTCTCCGATAAATCCGATATATTCGCCCTTATAAAGCGCAAGATCATCGCTTGTCGTATCACGGGAACAGGTTGAAACAGCCGCGGTCGTTACATTTTTCATTGCGTCTTGCAGTTCGCTCACGATCTCGTCCGGATCGTCAATTTCAGTGTTCAGCATTGTCAGAGCGGCGTGCCCCTCTCCGAGAGTTTTACTATCAAGGACCCGTATATCCGCGCCCGAATACATCTTCGCCGCCTGTTTAGCCGCGAGGACAACATTCCCGTTGTTCGGAAAAACGAATATCGTGTCGGCGTTCACTCTCCCGAATGCGTCAATGAAGTCTTTCGCGGACGGATTCATACTCTGCCCGCCGTCAATGACCTCATCCGCGCCGAGATCGAGCATCATCTGCTTTATTCCGTTACCGCAGGCAACCGTCACAACGCCGTATTTTTTTTGTTCTTTCGGCTTTTCCGTTTTACCGTAGATCTCCGAGTTGTTGTGCTGCAACGACATATTTTCGATCTTGACGGTCAAAAACTCTCCGAAGTTACGGCAAAAGCCGAGAACCTTGTCGGGAGTCTCGGTATGCACATGGATCTTCACGATACTTCCCGTTTTGAATGCAACCACGGAGTTTCCGACGCTTTGGAGATAATCGGTTATGACCGACACCTGAAAACCGTTGACGTCGGTCTTCGCGTTCTGCAAACGGAGCAGGAGCTCGGTGCAGTAACCGTATTCAAGAACGCTGTTTTCATCGAACTTGCTGAGATCGAGTTTTTCCGCACCCGTCTTTACAACCTCACCGAGATCATACTCGGTCTCGCCGTCAAGCGCCTTTCGCATTCCTTCCACGATGCAGACAAGACCCGCGCCGCCGGAATCGACGACGCCCGCTTTTTTCAGCACTTCCAGTTTTTCCGGGGTGCGCAACAAAGATGATTTTGCCTCACTCAAAAAATCGTCGAGATATTTCTCCCCCGTCTCGGCGTTTCCCTCGCCCGCGAATTCGGCAGCCTCCCGCGCAACGGTAAGTATAGTTCCTTCCGTCGGCTCGGTAACTGCGGCGTAGGCGTGTCTGACGCCCTCGCTTATCGCTTCGGAAAAGCGGAGGCTGTCGGCACAGTCAAGTCCGTCAAGGCCTTCGGCTATGCCGTCAAAAAACTGAGACAGAATAACACCGGAATTACCTCTTGCGGACAAAAGCATTCCGTCGGCGATCCTCCTTGAAGTCTGACCGAGCGTCTGCTCTTCTTCCGTTTCGGCTCCTCCGAGAACCGTCATAAGCATATTGTCTCCGGTATCCCCGTCGGGGATCGGAAACACATTCAGGTCATTTATTTCCGAAACATGGTTTTTCAGATTTGCCGCGCCCGCGACGATCATTTTTTTATAAAGAAGCGCGTCAATCGTCCTCGTTTCCATATTCAGTCTCCCAACTTATATGTAACTTCTTTTCCGAAACCGAAGATCGCAATCGCGTCGGGTCCTATTGAAGCACCGATAATGGGACCGATATACCCGATACAGATATCTTTGCAGGGGATCTCCGAAGCGACGAGATTTCTGATCTGCTCGACTTCCTCGGCGGAGCAGTCCGCGTGCGCGATATAAACCGTCTGTGTCTCAGGATCAACAACAGCGTCTTTGAGAAGTGCCACGATCTCTTTAATGGAATTTTGTCTGCCCTTAACCTTTTTGAACGCAGACTGAGCGCCGATCGCGTCCGCGATGATGATGGGTTTGACGCCCATAAGATTTCCGAAAAACGCCGCCGACGCCTTTACTCTTCCCGCGCGGCGAAGCGCGTCAAGAGAATGAACCGTGCAGAATTCATTGACGGTTTTTCTCATTCCGTTTATCTTCTCCGCGATCTCCTCCGCCGTCATTTCCTGTGCGGCGAGTTTTGCGGCTTCGATCGCGAGAACGCCTTCTCCCATTGAAGCGTTAAGGGAATCTACGCAAAATATTTTTCTTTCGGGATAAGTTTTAATAAGTTTTTCGGCAACAACGCGAGCGGTATTGACGGAGCCCGACTGTTTTGACGAACAGGCAATATAGACAATGTCCGATCCTTCATCAAGATATTTCGTAAAAATTCGGTTGAATTCTTCAACCGGCACCTGCGTTGTGGTTATGCGCTTTCCCGCGCGCATGATCTCATAAAAAGAATGAACATCTTCGGGCGTCCATGTGAGAGAAGCGGGAGTCTCATTCCCGTCGAGAACGGTGTTCATCTTCGCGTAATCGATACCGTATTTTTCCAACAACTCTCCGGTCAGATCCGAGCATGAGTCTGTAATGATCTTTACTTTTTTCATTTTAACCTCCGATCGAATTCGACATTATTCGACATTTACATTGGTATATTATCACAGAAATCTAAACTAAAACGAAACAGAAAAAACACCGCCCCGCTTTTACGCGGGACGGCTGCAAAAATATTATTCGGTTTATTTTTCAAGTTTCGGTTGCGGCAAGACCACGGTAAATTCAGTCAGATCGTTTTCCGAATCGACACGGACGCTTCCCGAATGAAGATCGACGATACGCTTGACCACCGCAAGCCCGACGCCGTTTCCCTGCGTCGAATGAGACGTATCGCACTGATAGAATTTTCGGAAGATCCTCTCTCTGTCCTTCTCCTCTACCGTGCTTCCGGTATTTCTTACTCTGATGATAATTCTGTCTTTCTCGCGTCCGATACGAACGCTTACCGTGCCGCCGAACGGCGTGAATTTTATCGCATTGTCAAGCAGGTTGAGCCATACCTGACGAAGAAGTTCTTCGCTTCCCGTGACGAAATATTCGTCAAACCCGAGTTGCAGATCAAGTTTCTTTTCCGACCATTTGTTTTCCAATATAAGTACACACATTCTTATCTGCTCGGAAAGGTTAAATGTCGATACGTCGGTCAAAATCGTTTGATTTTCGACCCTTGTCAGATTCAGAACATTCGTCGCCATCTCCGCAAGCCGCCGTGATTCTTCTTCAATTATGTCGAGATACTCTCTTCTCTGTTCGGGAGAAATATCGTCTGTTTTCAAGAGTTTTGCGAACCCCGCGATCGAAACGATCGGCGTTTTGAATTCATGCGAAAAATTGTTGATGAAATCGGAACGGAGCATTTCCGTGTTTTCGAGTTCCTCTGCCATTTTATTTATGCTGTTCGTCATCTCGCAGACAGTCTGGTTTTTCGCAAGCGCGCCGTTAAACGCTATGCGCGAGCGGTATTCGCCCCGCGCGAGTCTGTTCATCATGTTAATTATGGTATTTATCGGTTTCATGAATAACCGTCCGAATATGAACGAAAACGCGATACCGAAAACGATTATAACGAGCACCATCAATCCTATCAACTGATTGACATTGAGAAGCCCGCCTTCGCCTATGCTGATAACGCCTGTGTTGACCAGGATCAAAGCCGCCGCGCCGACAATGATAAGCGCCGCAAGGAGAATCGCAAACGACGCGCCCGCAAACAGAACGGTCAGCGAAAAGCGAGGGGAACGCTCTTTCAGTTTTATATTCAACTGACCTTTTTTAAGATAATCTTTCATACGTTTTTCACCGCTTTGTAACCGAGTCCGCGAACGGATTCGATGCTGAATTCGTCCCAACCTTCAAACCGCTTGCGAAGCCGACCGATATGAACCGTCACGGTCTCCCAGCCGCTGTCCGACTCCATGCCCCAGATCTCGTCCATCAACTGAATTCTCGTAAATATCTTTCCCGGGTATGAAAGCAGTTTGTAAAGCAACAAAAACTCTTTCTGAGGAAGTTCCTGCACCGTTCCGTGTCCGCTGACGGTCAGCGCGTCGTAATCAAGAACAACTTCGCCGATAACGATCCTGCGTTCGTTGACGATCTTTGCGCGGCGTAAAAGCGCTTTAATGCGCAAAAGCATTTCGTCTTCATCTATCGGTTTTGTTATGTAATCGTCCGTTCCGACTATAAATCCCCTGTGCTTGTCCGTGGGGAGCTGTTTTGCGGAAACCATTAAAATAGGTATGTCGTTTTCGGCGTCACGCAAGGTCTTTGTCAATTCATAGCCGTCCATCTCGGGCATCATAACGTCAAGAATTATCAGATCTATATGTTCGCCGTCAAGTTTACTCAAAGCGTCTTTTCCGTTTTCAGCCGTCGAAACGGTATAGTGCTCTTTTTCAAGCACCGCTTCGATCAGTTTGCGCGTGTTTTTGTCGTCATCGACGACGAGTATATGAAACATACAAATTCCCCCATTGCCGTTTCTCTTTCAAATTATACCACAACGTCGGGTTTTCGTCAAGAATAAATGCCCATGAATACCGAAACCCCCGCAGGAAGAAGCTTCACCAGTCGCGGAGGGATTTTTGACAGGCAAAATTTGAAATAATTGAAAAATAGAAATTATATCACATTTTTTATCGGATAAACTATTGACAAACCCCTTTTGTTTTGCTATAATATACGAGCGGTCAAAAATAACACGACTCATTAGCTCAGGTGGTAGAGCACATGACTTTTAATCATGGTGTCCGGAGTTCGAATCTCCGATGGGTCACCAAATCTTTTCAAAAAAATCGCCGAGAAACAATTTCTCGGTGATTTTTTTGCATACGAAAGCCGCAAATGTTATGAGAGCGGTCAAACATTTCGTGGCAGACTGTCTGTTACGGGGTTGATCTTTCGGGGACTGCACGCCTTTTGGCTTTTTAGTCCGCAAAAACAAAATATGGAGAGAAATGACGATGAAAATCGAATGCGTTTGGGAACATAACGGAAACGAGCCCCGATTTTCTGACAAACACCGTTTTTGAGGGAGGTTTCGGCGAATACCGGTTGCTGAGAAAAGTTCTCCGCCGTTTTATATGGCATGACGGAATTCACGCAAAAGCGATGTATCGCATGGCGATCCGTACATTCGGAAAAGATACGATACCCGATGTTTTTTGCTTTTCCGAATAATCGATAAAATCGGACGATTGCAATATCAGAAATCATTCTTGCGATATTCCCGACAAAATTCGACTGTTCCTATTGACATTGTTTTTAAATTATTATATAATGTATGCAAATAAGTCCTGATACAATTCAGGAAAAAATAGCCCGCAAATGCGGGTTGCAGGAGGAAAACAAAAATGAAGTTTTGCACAAAATGCGGCGGGAAACTTGAGGATTCCGAAAGATTCTGTCCCGCGTGCGGAGCGCCCGCAGACGGCACGGTCTCCGAAGCACAGGCAAACCCGAATTATTCGACAGGCGCGGCAAGAGTATCCGCCCCGACGGATACGACTTCGCAGTACGACAAGGAGGATATCAAAGATCATAAAGCGATATCCGTTCTTTCGTATTTCGGTCCCCTTTTCTTTGTTCCGCTTATAGCGACGCCGAATTCCAAATTCGCAAGATACCATGCAAATCAGGGACTTGTACTCTTTGTTCTTGAATTCGTATACGGCATTTTCTATTCGCTTCTCATCGAATTTTTCGGGGTAATATTCCCGATGCAGATCACCCTCGGCGGATACGGCAGAAGTATAGCGTACAGCGTTCTTGTCGTATTATTCGGACTCGTTTGGATATTCCTTCTCGTTATAACGATCCTCGGAATAGTCAACGCCGCAAAAGGCAGAGCGAAAGAACTCCCGATCGTCGGAAAATTCAGATTTTTCAAATAATCTCATTGTTGAAGGCGGCAAATGCCGCCTTCTTAATTTTTTTAACCGTGCGAAAAGGCGATGAAGATCTTTCTTCATCGCCTTTTCAAATTATACGTTATACAAAACAACTGTGTACGAACTATTTTCCTTTGCGAAGAGAACTGTCGTCATAAAGACGCTTTTTGTATTCTCTCCGAAGGAAAAACCATGTTACAAGCGCACCGACAGCCGCGCCGCCGACCGCGAAAACAAGCCGCATATAATCATATTTATCGCTTGACGCACCGTCGGAATCCGTCTCGGAACTGCTGCCTTCCATAACTTTCAGATCAGTCCAAAGTTTATCCATGTATTGGTTCGCTTCATTTGAGAGAGAATTGAATGTCCGCCCGTTTTCGAGGACTTCCGCGGAAGGATAAACGACCGGGCTGTTCGCCCATGTTTCATCCATATACTCTTTCGCGCCGTCAACCGGCGTGGCGTAGCCTATCGCGTCGGCGTTCCTGCCGGCGATCTCGGGATCACACATGAAATTGATGAACTCTTCCGCCTCGGTCTTGTTCTTTGCGCCCTTCGGAATGCACATCGCGTCCACGAAATAGTTGAAACCTTCCTCGGGGAAACAGAACTCCAGATTGGGATTTGATTCAGCCATCGTCATATAGTCACCGGCATAATACGGAGCGATCCACGCTTCTCCGCTCTCGAGAAGATCGAAGATCTGATCCATTACATACCCTTGAAGGACGGGCTTTTGCTGAAGCAGAAGTTTGTAGCACTCGTCAAATTCCGAAGGCTCTTCCGTATTCAGATCATAACCGAGACGAAGTTCCGCTATGCCGAAAGCGTCACGGGCATTGTCGAACATCAGAACATAGCCTTCATACGCAGGATTCCAGAGAGATTCCCAACTTGTGATCTCTTCCGTTACAAATTCGGTATTATAGATTATTCCGACGGTTCCGAACGTGTACGGAACGGAATACTCGTCCGTGGGGTCGTAATCAAGCCCTCTGTAAGCTTCGGGAATGTTCTTATAGTTCGGGACATTGTCGAAATTTATCTTTTCGAGCATATCGTTCGCGATCATCCTTCCAACCATATAATCGGAAGGTATGATCACATCGTAATTCGAACCGCCCATTTCGAGTTTTGTCCAAAGCGTTTCGTTACTGTCATAGGTTATATAATTGACCTTGATCCCCGTTTTTGCCTCAAATTCGGCGATAACATCGATCGTATCGTCCTCCCCGTTGCCGATATACTGCCCCCAGTTATAAACCGTAACAGTTCTTTGTGCGGCGGGAGTGACAAGAGAAAACACGGAAAGAAGCACGCACAGAACAAATATAAACGATATTGTTTTTTTCAATTTTACACCCTCCCGTATAACGCCGCTTTTTTCTTGTCGCGGCGAATATCTGCGACGTTCATAACGATCAGCAGAATCAGTATTATCAGGAACATCAATGTGAACAGCGCGTATATCGTCGGCGACATCGGCTTTTTCGTATAGTTGTATATTTCGACGGGAAGCGTCGTAAACGTTGACCCGGAAACGAAATAACTGATAACAAAGTCGTCGAGAGACAGCGTGAACGCCATGACAAATCCCGAAATGACGCCCGGCAGGATCTCGGGCAGAGTGATCTTTCTGAATGCCTGAGACGGCGTACAGCCGAGATCGAGAGCCGCGTCTATCATCGTTTTGTCCATTCCGCGAAGTTTCGGCATCACGGAAAGAATAACGTAAGGAAGATTGAATGTGACGTGAGCGATGAACAAAGTCCAAAAGCCGAGAACATCATCGATTTTCAGCATTGTTCCGACAAAAACGAACAACAGCGCGAGCGAAACGCCCGTTACGATCTCGGGATTGGACATCGGGATATTCGTTACGGACATAACGAGACGGCGAGTGCGTTTTTTCATCTTGCAGATACCGATCGCGGCAGTCGTTCCGAGAACGGTCGCGGCGACGGAAGAAGTCACGGCAAGTATCAGCGTGTTCAGCAAAAGCCCCATCAAATTCGAACTTGTGAACAGTTCCCTGTACCACTGAAACGTAAAACCGTCGAAAGAAACGGTGCTTTTCGATGCGTTGAAAGAGAGCGCGATAAGAACGAATATCGGCGCATACAGCAAGATAAATATAATGGCAGTATATATTTTTCCGAAAACTTTCACAGTACTATCTCCTCCTCATCGTCGCCCGAGAATTTATGCATGATCGCCATGCAGACAGAGATCAGTATCAGAAGTCCGAGAGCCATCGCCGCTCCGAGATACGGATTGTACGCCTGTTTGAACTGCTGTTCGATAATATCGCCGATCATGACGTCGGAAATTCCGCCGAGTTTTTTGGAGATATAGAATGTGCTGACCGCGGGAACAAAGACCATCGTCACGCCGGAAATGACTCCGGGAAGCGAAAGCGGGAACACTATGCGGCGAAAACGCTGAAACTTGTTCGCTCCCAGATCCTCCGCCGCTTCGAGAATGCTTTTATCTGTTTTTGAAAGCGAGTTGTAAAGCGGCATTATCATATACGGCAGATAAATATATACCATGCCGACGACTACTGCGGGCGTATTGCGGATAAGAGACAGTTTTTCAAGCCCGATCATGTCGATAAAACTGTTTATAAGCCCGTTATTCGACATGAGAGACACGAGCGCGATAGTGCGCAGAAGGAAACTCATAAACATCGGAAGCATGACGAACATGATGAGGATCTTCTGAGTTCTTTCACCCGACTTTGAGATAAAATACGCGGTCGGATATCCTATAAGCAAGCATATTATCGCGGCAAGCGCACCCATCCATATCGAAGACAGGAATGTGGGCAGATACTCTTTAAGACTGACGATATTTGAAAGAGTAAAACCGCCGTTGCCGTCCGAAAAGGCGTAAAAAACGACGATTATCAGCGGCGCGATAATGAAAAGGAACATCCATACAATATAAGGAAGAGCAACGAGTTTGTTTTTCATCACAAATCCTCCGCAGCCTGTTCGCGTTCGATCTCCTCGGCGGCTTCTTCCTCGTCAACGATCTCGCTGAGTTCATCGTACTCTTCGCTGTACGAGCTGTAATCGCCGAAGGATCCCGAGTATTCGGACTTTTTCATGACATGGATCAGGTCGGGCGCGAGTTCGATACCGATCTTTTCGCCCACACCGTGGAACTCGGTCGTCTGTATAAGCCACTTGAAGTTTTTAATATCAACTATAATTTCATAATGAACGCCTTTGAAAACGACGTTCGTGACCGTTCCCGAAAGATGGCTCATGTCAGGAGAAACGATCTTTATGTCCTCGGGACGGATTACGACGTCGACGGGTTCGTTTTTCTCAAAACCCTTATCCGCGCAGGTATATTTATGCCCCGCGACAATGACACTGTAATCTTCAAGCATCACACCGTCGAGGATATTGCTCTCGCCGATGAAATCAGCGACAAACGCGTTTGCGGGTTCGTTATATATGTCTGTCGGTGTTCCGATCTGCTGGATAACGCCCTCATCCATGACAACTACCGTGTCGGACATTGAAAGAGCCTCTTCCTGATCGTGGGTAACGTATACGAATGTAATATTTGACTGCTGCTGGATACGTTTCAGTTCGTTCTGCATATCTTTGCGGAGTTTAAGATCAAGAGCCGCAAGAGGTTCGTCAAGAAGCAAAACGCGGGGATTGTTCACGAGTGCGCGCGCGATCGCAACGCGCTGCTGCTGTCCGCCCGAAAGGTTTCCGACTTTTCTGGAAGCGTAGCCTTTAAGGTTTACAAGTTCGAGCATTTCAAACACTTTTTGTCTGATCTCGGCGTCCGGCATCTTTTTCAACCGAAGTCCGAAAGCGATATTTTCAAACACATTCAGATGCGGGAACAAGGCGTATCGCTGGAAAACGGTGTTCACCTGACGTTTATACGGCGGTATATCGTTTATGCGTTTCCCGTCAAAATACACGTTTCCGCTGTCCGGTTCAATAAATCCCGCGATTATACGCAGCGTTGTCGTCTTTCCGCAACCGCTGGGTCCGAGAAGTGTCACGAATTCTTTGTCTTTAATCGTAAGACTGAGATTATCGAGCACCTTTTCCCCATCAAAAGCAACCGAAATATTTTCAAGTTGAATGATGTTTTCAGACATCTGTCTATCTCCCTTCAGGATAAAAAAAATTATTGTATCGCGAAGGGGTCTTCGAAATACAATAATATAATAGCACAAAAAATCTAATTGTCAAGGGATTTTTATGTAAAATTCGACGCTATCCGTAAAATTTCGTTTGTGGCTTTGATTTTTCTCCGAATTACTCTGTTTTTCTCTTAATTGCTCTGTATTCTGCTCCAAATTATGCAATTATACAAATTTTGAGCCGCTAAGGTTTCAGATTTTGTACAATTTCCCAATCATCGAAAAAAGCCTTTGTTTTCAACGTTTTTCCGCGCAAATATGTCAGTTTGCCTGCGGAAGTCGGAAAGTCAAATGTCAGTTCGCAGGAACTGAGCGCCTGATATCTGAACGGAAAGCCTCTGTTTGCATCCGCGGTTCCGTATTTTGTGTCGCCGAGAAGAGGATGACCGAGAAAAGCCATATGCGCTCTGATCTGATGCGTTCTTCCCGTCAGAAGTCCGACGCGAAGCAGGCTGACCTTTCCGTCGGAAGCAAGAACCTCATAGGAAGTCTTAATGTTCTTGAAGCCCTCCGCGTTCTTCGGAAGATTTCCAACAACTGTTACGGTGTTCGTCAAAGAATCTTTTTTCAGATATGCGGAAACGACCGCGCGGTTCGGTTCGGGTTTGCCGAATACAAGGCACTTGTAATATTTTGAAATCTCCCTGTGCTTTATCTTTTCGTTCATGATCCGCAGAGCCTCGGCATTTTTAGCGGCGATGACAAGTCCTTGCGTGTTCTTGTCAATGCGGTTGCAGAGCGCGGGAACAAATGTATTCTCCTCCGAAGGTGAATACTCCCCTTTTTGCATAAGATACGCGATGACGTGATTTGACAAAGTGTTGAACGTCTCTTCCGAATCGGGCTGACATATCAGTCCCGCGGGTTTGTCGACGACAAGAATGTTTTCATCCTCGTAAACCGTACCGAACGCAACGCGTATTCGGGAAAAGTCCGTATTATTCTCTCTCTTTTCAAAATACTCGTCGCTTATAAAAAAGCGCAGTTCATCGCCCTCGTGAAGAACGGTCTGAGCCGAGGCATGGATGCCGTTGACACGAACGCACTTCTTCCGAAGGTACTTGTATATCATCGCCTGAGACATTGTGGGGAACGCCTTGGACATATATTTGTCCAGACGCTGTCCCCCGTCGTTTTTTCCGAGAATTACAGAGCGCATTGTCTACGCACGGATCAGAGCCGCGCCGATAATGCCCGCGGCGTTTCCGAGTTTTGCGATCTCAACACGCTGTTCGGGATTAAGAGATCCGCCGTAAGCATACTTATTTATAAATTTGCGGATCGGAACGAGAAGCGTGTCGCCCTCTTTGCATATACCGCCGCCGATTATAAGCGTTTCGGGGCGGAAAACGTTGACGATGTCAACAAGCCCTTCCGCAATATACTCAATATATGTATCGCATACTTTTTTTGCAGCGGGATCACCCGCGCGCATTGCGTCAAACGCGGTTCTCCCGTTAACTTCTTCAATAGGCGTATCGTTCATTTTTGACTCGGGATGAGCCCTCATCGCCTCTTTTGTCTGACGCACGAGAGCGGTCACGGATGCGTAAGCCTCCCAACAGCCGTTTCTGCCGCATGAGCAATGCTCCCCGTCTTTGACAATGCAGACATGCCCCATTTCCGCGCCTGCGGAATGCTGTCCCTCATAGATCTTGCCGTCAATGATTATGCCGCCCCCGACACCCGTTCCGAGCGTTATCATAACGGCGTTTTTAACACCCTTTGCCGCGCCCGCGATCGTTTCTCCGAGAGCGGCTACGTTTGCATCGTTTCCGAGGTAAACGGGCTTGTCGATATATTTCTGCACAAGATTGCGAAGAGGAACGTCCACTCCGTGTTTGAAATTGTTGGCATAAACAAGTCTGCCGTTTTCGGTGTCAAGATTGCCCGGGCATCCTATTCCTATCGAGACGAGATCGTTTTCGGTCAATCCGTTTTCCGAAAGAAGATCTTTTATACAAGCCGCCATGTCGGCAACTATCTGATCGAAAGGACGGTCGGAGAGCGTCTTGACGGACTTTTCCGAAAGAATGTTTCCCTCTTTATCAACGATGCCGACGGCGATATTGGTTCCGCCGAGATCAACGCCTATATAATACATAATATTTCTCCCTTTTCCACGGTAAATTTTCCTACTTCCGAAGCCTTTTATTGCGAAAATATTCTATCACAATTGTATAAAAATGTCAAGCGGTCTTGAAATCCGAAACGGACTGTGTTATAATTGTTTCAAGAAAAGAAGGAGCGCGAGGCTATGGCAAAAACAAAGACTGTCTATATCTGTTCCGAATGCGGCTGTGAATCGGCGAAATGGTCGGGTCAGTGTCGGAATTGCGGCGCATGGAACACCTTGACCGAAGAGATCGCCGAACCGACCGAAACAAAAAAACAGACGGAGCAAAAGTCAAAGGCTCCCTCAAAAAGCCTTCCTCTCTCGCAGATCGGCAAAGAGACCGAAGAAAGAACGAGTACGGGGATCTCCGAACTGAACAGGGTTCTCGGAGGAGGAATAGTCAGCGGCTCCGTCGTTCTTGTCAGCGGAGAACCGGGAATAGGCAAATCGACCATTCTGCTTCAAATGTGCGCGAATATCAAAGAAAACATCTTGTATGTCGCGGGAGAAGAATCGCCCGGACAGATCAAACTTCGCGCAGACCGCCTCGGAGTTACGACGGACAACGTGTCGATTCTCGCCGAAACGGATATAGGAACGGTGTGTTCAACGGTTCTTGCGGAGAAGCCCGGGCTTGTCATCGTAGATTCTATTCAGACAATGTCCCGAGACGATATGCAGTCGTCTCCGGGTTCCGTTCCGCAGGTAAGAGAATGCACAAATCTGCTGATGCACCTTGCAAAAGACAACGGTATTCCCGTTTTCATTGTCGGTCATGTCAACAAAGAAGGGTCCATCGCAGGTCCGAAAGTCATGGAACACATGGTCGACGCTGTTCTCTATTTCGAGGGAGAAAGAACGCTCGACTGCCGAATACTCCGCGCCGTAAAAAACAGATACGGATCGACGAACGAAGTCGGAGTTTTTGAAATGACAGATGAGGGTCTGACCGAGGTCAAAAACCCTTCGACGATATTTTTACAGGGAAAACCGACAAATGTATCGGGAATTGCAACGACGTGCGTCCTCGAAGGTTCGAGACCTATATGCGCGGAAGTTCAGGCGCTCGTCGCCCCGACGCCGTTTCCCTCGCCGAGAAGAGTTTCGACAGGCTTCGATTACAGCCGTCTCAATCTTCTTATCGCCGTGCTTGAAAAACGCTGCGGAATGTTTTTCGGGACAAGCGACGTCTATTGCAACGTTATCGGAGGTCTTCGCCTTGACGAGCCAGCAGCAGACCTTGCCGTTGCATGCTCCGTCGCGTCCGCGCTCAAAGACTTTATAATTCCCGACGATACGGCGCTCATTGGTGAAATCGGACTTGCGGGAGAGATACGGGCGGTTTCGGGAATTGAAAAACGCATCTCCGAAGCCGAAAAACTCGGTTACAGGCGCTGTATCGTTCCCGCGCGCAACAAACTTTCGCATATACGGACGGGAGTGGAACTTATCCCCGTTTATTCGATAAAAGAAACTTTCAATAAGATTTAGGAGATGTTGAACAATGACACTTAAAACGACCGTTTCCTCAGAAGAATTCGAACTCCGTTTTTCCGAAAACGTCGGAAAGAAAGCGACACCCGAAAATGCATTTTACGGCAAAGCAAATGACGGAATAATCGTTCTTAAAAACGCCGAACGCTCGGATTCGGTTATCAAAGGAACATATTCCGAAGACGAAAACGGAAACTGTTGCGTCGAGTATATACACACAAAACCGACGTCCGACAAGGTGTTCTGGTTCATATATATGGCGATAACAGGATTTTTCACACTTGCATTGCTGAAAGATTATCCCGTATACAGTCTTGTCGCATTCGT
Source organism: uncultured Eubacteriales bacterium (assembly GCA_902373415.1). Lineage (GTDB taxonomy): Bacteria > Bacillota > Clostridia > Oscillospirales > UBA644 > UBA644. The sequence continues at coordinate 117,753 of CABKLX010000004.1, forward strand.
TCTTCTTGTTTTCGGGATAATATGCTTTATGATACGCCCGCGCAGATTTGAAAAACAGATGGCGGCGGCTCTTGAGGACATCGCCGAAGGGAAAAAACCCGCGCCCGTGACCGTTAAGCAAAAAGAAGAAAAGACAGCGGATGAAACACTCGGAACGGAAGAAAAAACAGATGAAACCGAAGCCGAGGAAATCAAAGAAGAATATAAACCGGAGAAGGAAGACTGATACATATCCTCGGCAAATGAACAGAAAAATTTATTCCCGTCGGAAACAGCGGTTTCCGACGGGAACTTTATTTACACATAAATATGTGTCAGAGTTTTTCGATAACGTAATCGGCAAATTCCCTGCAAGTCGCGCCGTTACGGTCTCCCGTAACAACGACACGCTTTTCCGTTTCGTTGCACACGGTCAGCGCGTCGGAAAGGCGTTTTGCCTGCGCGGACAGACCGCAATGCGAAAGCATCATCTCCGCCGCCTTGAAGATCGATGACGGGTTGGCATAATCCCCTATTCCTTCTTCGATCATACGCGGAGCGGAGCCGTGAATGGCTTCAAACATGGAATATCTGTCTCCCATATTCGCGCTTCCCGCCGTTCCTACGCCGCCCTGTATCTGAGCCGCCTCATCCGTGATTATATCGCCGTAAAGATTGGGAAGGACAAACACCTTGAACTTTGAACGTATGCTTTCGTTGACAAGGTTCGCCGCCATTATGTCGATATACCAGTCCTCGACCTCGATTTCGGGATAATCTGCGGCGACTTCGCGGCAGATACGCGAGAAATTGCCGTCTGTTTTTTTCATGATGTTCGCCTTTGTTACGATGGCGACGTTATCTTTCCCCTCACGGCGGGCGAACTCAAACGCGGCGCGGGCAATGCGGCGCGTTCCGAGATCGGTCGTGACCTTGAAATCCATGGCAAATTTGCCGGGAATTTCGATACCGCTGCTTCCGAGAACATATTCGCCCTCGGTATTCTCACGGTAGAAAGTCCAGTCTATTCCGAGTTCGGGCACGGAAACGGGACGCACATTTGCGTAAAGATCGAGTTCACGGCGCAAAGTTACGTTCGCGCTTTCCATCGTGCCGCCTTTCGGCGTCGTTGTGGGACCTTTGAGAAGGACATCGCACTTTTTGATCTCCGCAAGAGTATCTGCGGGAACGGACTGACCGAGGCTGAGCCTGTTTTCGATAGTCAGTCCTTCGATCTGTCTGATCTCGACTCTGCCCGAGGCGATCTCGTCTTTGAGAAGAATATCGAGAACGCGTTTCGCCTGCTCGACTATTATCGGACCGATGCCGTCTCCTCCGATAACGCCGATAACCAGTTTTTCTTTATTTGCAAGATCGACGGGACTTGCTCCCTTTTCCATTTCGTCCACTCTTGCGAGTTGTTTGCGCAAAAGCGTTTCATAATGCTCAACAGCCGACTTGATCTGATCTTCCGTCATTTTCCCTGCTCCTTTGTATATGCGAGCAGACCGCCCGCTTTGAGAATGTCTTTCTGTCTTTCCGTGAACGAGCAGCAAAGGTCAAAACTCTCTCCCGTCGTCTCGTCTTTCATCACGATAACTCCCTTATCCATGCCCGAATGGACATCCGAGAAGGTCAGAACATCGTTCATGCTGAGTTTGTCATAATCGTCGGGGTTTTTGAATGTCAGGGGAAGAATTCCGACATTTATCAGATTTGCCACATGTATGCGTGCAAAACTCTTTGCAACGACCGCGCGCACGCCCAGATAGAGAGGAACGAGCGCCGCGTGTTCACGGCTCGAACCCTGACCGTAATTTGAACCGCCCACGATAACGGATCTGCCCGCCGCTTTCGCTCTTTCGGGAAAAGTCTCGTCGCAGACCGCGAAGCAGAACTGAGACAGATGCGGGATATTCGAACGGTAAGGAAGTATTTTCGCACCCGCGGGCATGATATGGTCGGTCGTAATATTGTCTCCGACTTTCAGTATCAGAGGCGCTGTCAGATCGTTTTCCTGCGGGAAGGTGTCGGGGAACTTTTTGATGTTCGGACCTCTGAGGACTTCAAGGGTCTTTGCGGTCTCTTCGTCAGCGGGAGGAATTATCGCCGAGTCATCGAGCCTGAACGCATCGGGCATTTTGATCTCGGGCATTTTCCCGAGCAGACGGGGATCTGTTATCTCCCCTGTCAACGCCGCGGCGACTGCGGTCTCGGGAGAAACAAGATATACTTTTCCGTCCTTCGTTCCGCTCCTGCCCTCAAAGTTTCTGTTGAATGTTCTCAGGCTGACGCCGGCGCTGTTCGGAGAAAAGCCCATGCCGATACAGGGACCGCACGCGCATTCGAGAAGTCTCGCGCCCGAGGAAATAATATCCGTCAGCGCGCCGCAATCGGCAAGCATCGCCAGAACCTGTTTCGATCCCGGAGAAATCGAAAGACTGACGGAAGGATCGATCACATTTCCTTTAAGAAGCGCCGCGACTTTAAGCATATCCAAAAGAGAAGAGTTGGTACATGAGCCGATACATACCTGATCGACCTTCGTACCTTTCAGGCTCTCGACGGTGACAACGTTGTCGGGCGAGTGCGGACACGCGATAAGCGGTTTCAGTTCGGAAAGATCGATCTTTATCACCCTGTCGTATTCCGCGTCGGGATCGGAAGCGAGAGGTATCCAGTCTTCACCTCTCCCCTCGGCTTCAAGAAACGCTTTCGTAATCTCATCGGACGGGAAGATCGACGTTGTTGCGCCGAGTTCCGTGCCCATATTCGTTATCGTCGCTCTTTCGGGAACGGACAAAGTCTTTATACCTTCGCCGCCCCATTCTATGATCGCGCCGACGCCGCCTTTAACGGAAAGAATGCGAAGTATCTCGAGACTTACGTCTTTCGCGGTAACAAAATCGTGAAGTTTACCGCTGAGTTCGACTTTATACATTTTCGGCATCGTGATGTAGTATGCGCCTCCGCCCATGGCGACGGCAACGTCAAGTCCTCCCGCGCCGAAAGCGAGCATACCTATTCCGCCGCCCGTCGGAGTGTGGCTGTCGGAGCCGATAAGAGTCTTTCCGGGTTTTCCGAAACGTTCAAGATGGACTTGGTGACATATTCCGTTGCCCGGTCTCGAAAAGTACAGCCCGTGTTTTTTTGCAACGCTCTGAATATATCTGTGATCGTCCGCGTTTTCAAACCCCGATTGCAGAGTATTATGGTCAATATAAGCGACGGATTTTTCGGTTCTCACCCTCGGAATGCCCATGGACTCAAATTCAAGATAAGCCATTGTTCCCGTCGCGTCCTGCGTCAGGGTCTGATCAATTCGGAGGGCAACTTCGCTCCCGACCGTCATATCACCCGAAACAAGATGTTCTTTAATTATTTTCTGTGCTATCGTCAATCCCATTCTGATTATCCTCCTCTTTGAACAAACGGTCTCTCGCGTTCTTTATATGCGTCAGTGCCGCGGCTTCCGCTGCTTCGGGATCGCCTGCCGCTATCGCTTCGAAGATCGCCTTGTGTTCTTCATAAGACTGCTCCGCGTTATTTGTTCTGACAACCGACGCTTTTCTGTACTTTATCCCCTTCTTGTGCAAAGGTTCAAGCGTAAAATACAGATTTTGACTCTTGGTGCAGAGATACATCTCCGCGTGAAAATCCGTATCGAAATTTTTGATGTTGTCCGCGTCGTGCTTCTGAGTATAAAACTCTTGAAGTTCAAGTATTTTTCTGAGTTTCTCCACATCCTCGTCGGTGCGGTTCTGCGCCGCCTTGTAAGCCGCGAAACCTTCAAGTCTCATGCGTATGTCGTACATATCGCGCATATCTTCTTTGTTGATTCCGATAACGCTCGCTCCGCGTGTGGTCTCAACGATTATATGCTCCTGCGCGAGGCGGCGAAGAGCCTCTCTTATCGGCGTTCTGCTGACGCCGAGTTTTTCGGAAAGTTTGGCTTCGGTCAGGACTTCTCCGCGTTCGTATTCACCCGTAAGGATCTCTTTTTCGAGCTGTTCGAATATCTGATCGGCGATCGAGACCGTCTTATGCTCGTTCATCATTTTTTCTCGCCCTCCTTCAAGCCGCCGAATTCATTGAATTTCGCTTCAAGTTCTTTGTTGGACAGAGTCGTCGATCTGCCGTCCTCATATTCTTTATCTACCCATTCCTTCATCTTCTGAACAACGGGGTCGCGCTTATCGACTTTTCTGTCGCCGGAAAGTCTGTAATGAGAATTTATCCAATATGCTATTCCCGCAAGCCCAGAGGTCTTTGAAACGACGACGGCGGCGGGACGGTTAAGTATCTTTTCCGTGTCGAATATATTGTATATCTCCTCATCCTTCAGAATACCGTCGGCGTGAATGCCCGCTCTCGTGACATTGAAATTCTCCCCGACAAAAGGCGTCATCGGAGGTATCCTGTAACCGATATCCTTCTCAAAGAACTCCGCGATCTCGGTTATGGCGGAAGTATCCATTCCGTCAAGCGAACCTCGCAGGGACGCATATTCCATGACCATGGCTTCAAGCGGTATATTTCCGGTTCTTTCACCTATTCCCAAAAGCGAGCAGTTGACAGCGCACGCGCCGTAAAGCCACGCGGTGGAAGCGTTCGCGACAGCCTTGTAGAAATCGTTGTGTCCGTGCCATTCGAGCATATCCGATTTTACATCCGAATAATGCTGCAAGCCGTATACGATACCGGGAACGGAACGCGGAAGCGCGACTTCCGGATAAGGCACGCCGTAACCCATGGTGTCGCAGGCTCTTATTCTGACGGGGATCCCTGCATCGCGGCTCATCTTCATCAGTTCGTTCACAAACGGAACAACAAAGCCGTAAAAATCGGCGCGGGTTATGTCTTCAAGATGACAGCGGGGCATAACACCCGCCTCAAACGCTTCCGCGACCGTGGCGAGATAGTAATCCATGCACTGCTTGCGTGTCATCTTCATTTTCTTGAAAATATGGTAGTCCGAACAGCTGACGAGTATTCCCGTTTCTCTTATCCCCATATCGCGCACAAGTTTGAAGTCCTCTTTCGTTGCGCGGATCCACGTTGTTATTTCGGGAAACCGAAGACCGAGTTCCATACATTTTTCAACGGCTTCACGGTCTTTCTTGCTGTATATGAAAAACTCGGTCTGACGGATTATGCCGTAAGGTCCTCCGAGTTTTGACATCAATTGATAAAGTTTGACGATCTGGTCAACGGTATAAGGCTCGACCGACTGCTGTCCGTCTCTGAGAGACGTATCCGTTATCCATATCTCCTCCGGCATGCCCATGGGAACGCGGCGGTGGTTGAACGCGATCTTCGGAACGGATTCATAAGGATAAATATCCCTGTAAAGGTTAGGATCCGAAACATCCTGAAGAGAGTATTTATAACTCTTCTGCTCAAGCAGGTTTGTCTTTCCCGATATTTCAAGCATTGTTTTTCCTCCCTGATAAGCATTTGAACGGCGGACAAAGACAATATCCGACAATTCAGGTACATTTGTATACAATTATACATTTAACCGCACCGTTTGTCAAGACGTTTTATCCCACATCGCGCTTTTCACCCGAATAATTTGATTTTTTTTCCTCTTTTCTTCATTTTTGCACATAAAAGACGAACGGCGTTTTCAAATACGCCGTTCACATGAGTTTTAGTCAGTTTTTTGTTTTACCGTCAGCGCCGTTCTCTTCGGAAGACGGATTCTTTTTTGCCCTGACTTTTGAAACTATAACGGTCAGGTCGTCGCCGTCCGCAAGTCCCGAATTTACGGCTGTATCGATCAGCGCGGCGGCAAATCCGAGAGGATCATGCTTCTCCGCAACGCACTTTTGCAGAATACCTATGCAGAAATCCTCACCTTCGCCCGCAAAACCGTCGGACACCATAACGAGAACATCTCCGTCGCAAAGAATGCAAGTCGACGCGAAAGCATCGGGGGTCTCGTCTGCTCCGAGAGGAAGCGATCTTCTTCCGACGCAATAAACGCTCCCGTCCCGGCAGACAAAAGTCGGACAGGCATCGGCTTTCAACATCTCGCACTGCGCCGTGTCAAGATCGACGATCATAAGATCAAAAGAAAGCACCGAGTCTTCTCTGCCGTTATACAGCGCGTTGTTTACCATATCCATAATATCGTTTTTCGGAACTCCGCGGCTTATCATTGTTTTTACTGCGGCGGATACACGGCGGCTCTGCTCCGCGGCGGTTTTCCCCGACCCCATTCCGTCAACGATGCAGAGAGCATATTTGTTTTCGCCGCAATCAAATCCGCAGTTTGTGTCTCCGCATTCCGTCTGTCCGTTCTTGCTTCGGTATACGCGCACGGTGTCCAGATATATTCCGTTCTTTACGGTTTTTCCGTCTTCACGCAGATTTCGGAGAAAAATATCCACGTTCGGGCATACCCGCTCAAAATCGGGATCTATCGCCGTTTCGGGATCGACGCGATTGGCTCTGAGCATATTCATGTTGCGAACGGTGTCGTCATAATTTTTCACCCAGCAAAGAATACGTTTTTTGCATTTTGAGCATATCCGTTCTATCGCCTCGTCATCCGCTCCGGTTCGTATCCGCTTTCCGACGGCGTCAACGGCTTTGTATTTTCGCGGACGGAAAACCGGTGTCTTTTTTTCCGAAGACCGCTTCGGAATAAGAAGCGCGACAAATCTGTCCTCCGTCTTCTGAGGGATCAGCCATGAAAGAACGCCGGCCGAGACAACACAGATAAGCATCCGTATGAGATCGTATCCGCCTCCCGAATATATGTAAACAAGAACGTTTGCGAGCGCAAATCCGAGAATAACGGCGAAATCGCTGACGTTTCGGAGAATACTCCCTGCGATCGTCCCGACGACGATCACACCGGCAAGCCACAGTTCTTCCGGATCGTGCAGACAGAGTATCAAAGCGACGACCATTGCCGCCGTCGAAGTGAAAAAGACGCCGCCTCTGCGGAGCAATCTGCATAACAGCGCAACGGTCAGAATGACCGCCGCATAACTTGTTGCCTCGCCCATTCCCAGCATACCGACACAGAACACCGACCACGTCAGAACACAACTGAAAAAACCTACGCTCCGATTGACCGAGCTTTTTCCTTCGACAGTTTCGAACGCACAGCAAACATAATAGGAAGCGATACTGCCGAGCAGTCCTCCGATTACGAAAAATATGTTTTCGCGCAGATCGTGATGAGAAGTAAACAGCCCGACCGCGCCGGAAACGATCATTGCCCAAAGAGAGCACATGACGCTCAGAACTCCGCCCCTGACGGAAACAACGGGGCTCAGCAGACGTTTTGCAACGAACGCAACGCATACGGCGACGACGGAACGCGTTATGTCGCGACCCGCAAAGAAATGACCGACAACGCAACCCGCGAGCGTAAAAATGTCTCCGTTGACTGCGGCAGCTATTCCGAACGGCGCAAACGAATCCGAAACGACAGCGTTCGCGAAAACGAAACCGACAATGAACCGAACCGCAGATCTCATAAGAAAAGCGGGCACGGTCTTCACGGAAAACGGGAGCCTGTCCCTTGTTCTTGTTTTCATAAAAAGCACATCCTTCCGAAAGCATTATACATGTTTCGGAAGGAAAAGAATGTTGAACCGTAAGGATAAAAAAATAAATCGGGCGACGGGATATGTTTGTATCTGCCCGAATTCTTCCGCAAGCCCGACGGTACGGCAAAAAATACGAGCCGCGGGGAGGAGCGTCCCGCGACCCGAAGTCTGCGTTGAGATACGGTTTTTCACAATGCTATTGTCGGCATTCGCAGCGGCGTGTCATATTCTTCCGCTCGTTCTCCGCTCGGATCTCGGCTACACCTGCGGGTGTGGAACATTCACAGCCCTCGCCCGCATCGGTTATTCTCGGCGGGAAAAACTCGTCTACGGGGAAATCCATCTTGTAGAACAGACTGCACGGATCTTCCTCACTCGGTCCCCGGCACTCTTTTTCGGGAATGCAGAAATCGTAGGAAGGAACGAGGATCTGAACTTCGCGCATCAGGCGAACGATCGAGAACAGTCCGAGAGAAACGTAAACGCGGTTTCCCGAGGAATTGTCGCAGAGACATTCTTCAAAACATCCGCAGATGCATGAAGGAACGGACGAGAGATCTGTCTCGCCGCATCCGCAGCGCGTGCAACTGTCCACGACTTTCGCGGAAAGAGCGATCGGCTCAACCAGCTCGACGGTCGCTTTGGGCGCGTTGGTTTTCGCCGCAAGATCCGTATCAGGCGCGGACGGGACGAAGGACGACGAGTATGTTTTGACATTTCCTTCGCTTCCGTACAGGATCACGCGCTTATCAAAGGTTGCGAGTCCGTAAATTCTCTGAGGTCTTCCTACGTTTGCAAAGACATCGAGTCCGATGCGGAAGAATATCTTGATATCAACGGTATAAAAACCTCTGTTGAAAGGAAGCGCTTCCACATCGATGTAAGTCCAGAGAACCTCTGCGGTCATGGCTTTTACGTTCACGGCACGGTCGATGATCTGCTGCGACGATTCGGAAACATAAACGCGGGCATCGGTTATGCAATCTCTGTCCTTGCAGCAGTCGTAGACCCTGTCAACGTTTATGCACACGCTCTCGCGCAGATCCCTTCTCGCGCAATCGGCATTTCTTTCTGCCATAAATTCAACCTCCAAAAATATCGTTTGACATAAAAATTTATGTTCAGTATCATTCTATGTCGAAGGCGGCGAAATGTGTTAAATAAATGTAAAATCGCGGATTTCTTATTGACACGGAGAAAAATATATGGTATCATATCGCTGTAAAGGTAAAAACATTTACAGGGAATGTGAAGACGATGCCCGATATAGATATTTCGTCGGAAAAAGAGCGTTTCCGAATAATCCTGATGCTTGACTGCTACGGACCTCTTCTGACAGATAAACAGCGGAACACTCTTGAACTGTATTTTCAGGATGACCTTTCGCTTTCGGAGATTTCCGAATTGCGGAAGATTTCGAGACAGGGCGTTCGCGAAAACCTTTGGCAAGGGATAAGGACGCTGTTCGGATATGAGCAAAAACTCGGCTTCGTTGCAAAAACGGAGCGTCTTAAAGAACGCCTCGAAACGATAATCAAAGAAGAAAATATTTCCGACAGTGCAAAAAAACGTCTTTTCGAGATTGCGGAACAACCGCTTATGACGGAGGAGTCAAATGGCATTTGAAAGCCTGTCCGAAAAACTCGGAAGCATATTCAAAAACCTGCGTTCAAAAGGAAAACTGACCGAAGACGACGTCAAAAAGGTCATGCGCGAGATCAAACTTGCGTTGCTTGCCGCAGATGTCAACTACATGGTCGTCAAAGATTTCATCGCGGCGGTCACGGAAAAGGCAACGGGAACGGAAGTTCTCGAAAGCCTCACCCCCGCACAGCAGGTCATTAAAATAGTAAACGCCGAACTCACGGAGTTCATGGGATCCAAAAACGATAAGGTCAAGTTTGCCTCCAAGCCGCCGACCGTTATCATGCTTTGCGGTCTTCAGGGCGCAGGAAAAACGACTCACTGTTCAAAACTCGCCCTCTACTTCAAAAATCTCGGCAAACGTCCGTTACTCGTCGCGTGTGACATTTACCGACCTGCCGCGATCCTGCAATTGCAGGTTCTCGGCGATAAACTCGGGATCCCCGTTTTCACACAGCCCGAAGGAACAGATCCCGTTCAGATAGCGAAACGCGCCGTTTCCCACGCAAAAGATCACGGAAACGACATCGTTTTCCTTGACACCGCAGGTCGTCTGCACATCGACGAAGTTCTCATGGACGAGCTGAAAAATATCAAAGCGGCTGTCGAGCCGAACGAGATTTTGCTCACCGTCGATGCGATGACGGGTCAGGACGCAGTCACGGTTGCGAAAAGTTTTGACGAAGCGCTTGATATAACGGGCGTCATCCTCACGAAGACCGACGGAGACACAAGAGGCGGCGCCGCCCTTTCGGTCAAGCACGTTACGGGCAAGCCGATAAAATTCATCGGTACAGGCGAAAAAGCGGGAGACCTCGAACCGTTCCACCCCGACAGAATGGCATCCCGAATTCTCGGAATGGGAGATATGCTGTCCCTCATCGAAAAAGCGGAACAGGCTTTCGATGAAAAAAAGGCGGAAGAGCTTCAGGAAAAGATGCTCAAAAACAAGTTCGACCTGAACGACTATCTCGAGAATATGCAACAGGTCAGGAACATGGGACCGATCGACAAACTGCTCGGGATGCTTCCAGGAGTTGATCAGTCAAAGCTCAAGGATGTTGACATTGACGAAAAACAGATCGCGCATGTCGAGGCGATTATCCGTTCAATGACAATGAAGGAAAGAAGCCGTCCCGAAATACTGAACGCATCGCGGAAACGCAGGATTGCGGCGGGAAGCGGCAGACCTGTCGAGGAGATAAACAAACTGCTCAAAGGCTTCGATCAAGCGAAAGAGATGATGAAGCGTTTTGGCGGAAGAAGCCCGATGATGCACAAGAAGAAAAAAAAGAGAAAATAAAGATATCGACCGCAAAAAACGGATGATATATAAGATTGCAGACGAAACACTGAGAGAGGAGTGAACAATAATGGTAAAAATCAGACTTCGCAGGATGGGCGCGCACAAGAACCCGTACTACCGTATAGTTGTTGCGGATTCGCGTTATCCGAGAGACGGCAGATTCATTGAGGAGATCGGCACTTACGATCCCATGACCGAGCCCTCGACCGTTGTCATCGATGCCGACAAGGCTTCCGAATGGCTCAAAAAGGGCGCTCAGCCGACCGACACCGTAAAAGCCATTCTCAAGAAGAATAACATTCTTTAATCGGAAAGGAATTTCGACGGAATGGAAGAGCTTATTCTTTACATTGTAAAAAGTATCGTGTCCAAGCCCGACGAAGTGACCGTCGAAGACGGCGGTACCCGCGAGGGAGCGACCGTTTACAACCTGAAAGTCGCAGATGAGGACAAAGGCTTTGTCATAGGCAAACAGGGGCGTGTCGCAAAGGCTCTCAGAGCTATCGTCAAGGCTGCTGCCGCCAAAGACGGACAGCGCATAAACATCGATATTATCTGAGCGTGTCCCGCAGAAAAAAGATCGCCTTTTCAGACGCTCCTCTGCGGACAGGCACATGAAAACAAGGGGCGCACGGCGGGCTTTCATCGCAGAATGAGAGCCGCGGTGCGCTTTTTTTTCAAAAGGAGAAAAGATGGAACTTATTCAGACGGGCAAGATCGTCAACACACACGGGATCCACGGGGAATTGAAAGTCATTTCCTGGGCAAGGAGTCCGGAGGATCTGCTCGGGATAGAGACCTTTTATATAGAAGATAAACCGTATGAAGTCGAAAAAGCGCGGATACACAAAGGATCCGTGCTGTTAAAGTTCTGCACGGTGACAAACATCGACGATGCCGCTGTTTTGAAGAACAGGATAATTTACGCGGACAAAGAAGACTTTGACCTCGAAGACACGGAGTATTTTATAGAAGACCTGATAGGGATCCGCGTCATTGACGCAGATACGGGAGAGGATTACGGAAAGATCGGAGACGTTCTGGAAACAGGAGCGAACGATGTTTACGAAGTCGTCGATACCGAAGGAAAAACAAGGCTCGTGCCCGCAATAAAAGATTGCATAGTCAGCACGGACATAAAAACGAAAATAATGAAAATACGACCGCTTCCGGGTCTGTTTGATATATAAAGATCATGACGTTCAATATAATGACTATCTTCCCTGCCGAAGTCGATGCGTTTCTCGGTTCGAGCATTATAGGAAGAGCGAGAAAGAAAGGCATAATCACGGTCAACTGCTTCGATATCCGCGCATATACTCTTGACAAGCACAACAGAGTCGACGATTATGCATACGGCGGCGGTCAGGGAATGCTGATGCAAGCCGATCCGATCTGCCGCTGTTTTGACGATATAAAAGCAAAATTCCCGACGACGCACACCGTGTACATGTCGCCCAAAGGAAAAAAACTGACTCAGGCAAAAGCGAAAAAACTTTTGAATTACGATTCGCTGACAATTCTCTGCGGTCACTATGAGGGCGTTGACCAGAGAGCGATAGATCTGATCGCAGATGAGGAGATCTCTGTCGGAGACTATGTTTTGACGGGAGGAGAACTTCCCGCGATGATACTGACCGACGCCGTTGCGAGAATGGTCAAAGGAGTGCTTTCCGACGACGTTTGCTTTGAAGACGAGTCGATCTACGGAGGGCTTCTCGAATATCCGCAGTACACAAGACCTCCCGTTTACAGGGGGTTGGAAGTGCCCGAGGTGCTGACGGGCGGCAATACGGCAAAAATCGAAGAATGGAAACTTAAACAGTCGTTAAAGGTCACGAGGGAAAACCGAAAAGACCTTTATACGAAATATATGAGGAAGAAGACGCGAACGATGAAATATCTTAACAGAAGCATGTCCGAAAAAATGCTCGGCAAAGTCTACGGACTGATGCAACGGTCTTTTCCGAAAGATGAACTCAGAACTTATGCGGAGCAAAAAAGGCTGTTTTCCCTGTCCTGCTTTGATATGACCGTTCTTGAGAATTTCACCGATATCATCGGTTTTATCAGTGTATGGGATCTTGACGGCTTCCGATATGTCGAACATCTCGCGGTCAGCGCAAAGCATCGCGGAATGGGTTACGGAAGCAAGATACTGAAAGATTATATGTCATCTCACCCGTCGGAGAGATATGTTCTCGAAGTTGAGCCGCCGAGAGATGAAGTATCAAAAAAGCGTGTCGAATTTTACGAAAAACTCGGGTTCACGTTGAACGATTACGAATATATCCAGCCGGCTCTTTCGGGGAAAGAGGTTGAACTCAGAATAATGGCGACCGGCGGAGCACTTTCGGAAGAAGAATTCAACGGGATCAGAAAAATCTTATACGGAGTTGTATATAAAAAATCCGTGGATTGACGGCTTTTCTGACTGTTTATTTCTCTTTTTTCACAAAAAACATCGTCGAATAAAAATATACAATACTTGACATTCGAATACAATTATTATATAATATCATTAGAATAAATTATATTTTGGAGGCATTTTAATGCAAAAAAGACTGATTTCTCTTTTTTTGGCGGCATCGCTTGCGGTAACGCTTTTCCTCGGGATGGCTTTGTCGTCTCAGGCGGCGTCGAAGATCTATTCACTTCAGGATTCGACCGCAATAACCGGTCACGGATGGGCAAGTTGGCAGAATGCACTCAATGTCATTCCTTCCGATCCGGAATACGATTCGCTCCGAGCAAGCGGAACGCCCTACGCGATACTTAAAGAAACGCTCGACCGCGCAAAAAGCCTGTACGGAGAGATTGCCGACGGCGCAACGACGAATTACGACTCCGTCAAGACTTCTACGGGCGAAACGCTTACCGCTTACGCGGACGGAACTTTCGGTGCGCAGTTTTATATGTTCACGGGAGGAAAGCAGTTGGCTTACGATCTCTGGAACAGTTCCGTTGACTCCTCGGTCAAAATAACGACCGTAAGAAGCAACTTCTTCATGTATGTAACACCGGCGACACAGACCGTCTATAATCAGGAACTGTATACTGCGGCAATCAATGCTCTCGGGGAATATCTCACACACTGCCAATGCATTGAAGCATTCGGAAGCAGCGATACGGGAAGATACGAGGCACAGGTTCAGAGATTCAAAAATTTTAAGGCGGCGCTTAAAGAGATGCTCCCGAACAACGGTATATATGAAGTCTCCGACTACAAGCCGAGCGGCAAAGTCCCCCTCGGAGCAGATAAAATCTTTGCGGGATGGTACACCGACGAGACATGCACAACGCCTTATATGCTAGATTCGGGAGAAGCGTACGCAAAATTCGTCGATGAAAATGTGCTTTCCGTACGCGTTCAGTGCGAGGCGGGACTTACAGCGAACAAGGAAGACACAAACCTCCGTTTCATAACGACCGTTGACGGCAAAGATTACCGTGCGGTCGGTTTCAAGATCACGCTGAACGGAGGAAAAGAAATCAAACTGCAAACAAGTACGGTATACAGCAGTATAACGGCAACTAACGGGCAGTCTGTCATAACGTACAGTCCCACGGCGTTTTCTTCCGAGTCAAAGTACTTCATGACGTTTGTAATAAGCAAGATCCCCAACGAGTTTTTTGTTTCGGAATTCAAAGTGACTCCGTATTGGATCACGATCGACGGTTCGACTGTTGAGGGCTTGTCCAAGACATTTACGATAACGGACGCGAACGGGTTCATTAAAGCGGTTGCGGTTGACAACACAACAAAAGTTTATCAGGATATCGAATACAAGGCGACGACCGCGACAAAGAGAGTTTCGATGTCTCTTGCGAGCAACGAATCCGAAGGCGGACAGTTTGTTCTGTCCAATCAGAGCAAGGCCTTCAATGTCACGGATATAACCGTCAGCGACCTGACGGACGGGAACGGAAACGTCATCCCCTCCTCCGCATTTGAAATATACCGTCAGCACTATATGTATATTGACGTTCACTATTATACATATACCGGGTATCCGAACGCCTATTATCCCGACGCGCTGATAAATATCGCTTACGATAAAGCCCATTATCCGAACGGTTTCCCCGTTGCGAAAGGACAAAATCAGGGCTACTGGATCACGCTTACAGCCGACAAAGGAACCGTCGCGGGCGACTATACGGGCAAAGTGACCGTTACCACAAATTACGACACGGTGGAAATCCCGCTCAGCGTCAGAATATATGATTTTACGCTGACAGACGAATCTCATTTCAAGACATCTTTCGCACTTTATCAGTTGACGGATTATGACGGTCAAAGAGAACAGTACTACGAATTCCTTAAAAAATACAGGCTCAATTCAACATACCTTCCGACGATAGAAGCGGATCTTTCATGGAACGAAGACAAGAACAGCCTTGTAACGCTCGATGCGACGAAAGCCGCCGTCAAATATGCTCAGACAGATGTAATTCAGACTGTAATGCTCGACATTGCAGGAGGAAGAAGATACAATCTTGACGGAAAATATACCTTCACATCTCAGTTCAAAGAGATGCTTACATATCTGAACGGTCAGATTCCGGGAAAACTTTACACGATGATAGCCGACGAACCGGTATATCAGGAAGGACCGGACTGGGCGACAACGACGAGGATCCCCGAACTTGCGACACTCGTCCGCAACGAAGGTCAGGGCATGAAGTCGATCATCACCTACGACACATATCTTCCGACGGATACGGAAACGCTCAGCATTCCCGACGTATGGTGCGTAAAGCCGACTTATATCACAAAGGCGGATGCTGACGCGGCGCACGCAAGAGGTCAGGAGATGTGGTATTACACCTGCAACTGGCCTGTATACCCCGCGATAACAACGCACATCGACTCGCATCTTATAGCGCCCAGACTGCTTACCTGGCTCGGTTTCGGAGATCATATTGACGGCTTCTTCTGCTATTCGGCGACAAGACACGACAGGGCGACGAATAATACGCATACCGATGCGAACGAATGGATAAATCCGTATGCGCATCTTCTCGGCGACGATTCCGGCAATACGGCCAATTCCGACCCGGCAGGAGACAACTATATGATAATGATAGGTCTTGAAGGCGACGGAATAATCGACGAAAATGTTCCCGTCCCGACTTTGAGACTTGAAGCATTCCGAGACGGAATGGAAGATTACGAATATCTGTGGCTCTATACGCAAAAAATCGAGGCTCTGAACAAGGAACTCGGAACAAACGTTTCGGCTGACGATGTAACCGAAATGTTCACGACAGTTATGTACAACGGCACGGAGAACTGGCTCAAAGACACATCCGTATTCGCGTACGTCCGCAACGATCTGGCTGAAAAGATCGCGGAGGATATCGGTTTCATCTATTATATCAAGGAGACGGGAAACGACGCTACGCGCACGATCCACGTATACGGAGCGAACACTTCGACAGTCACGATCAACGGACAGTCCGTTCCCGTTTCGGGCGGACACGCGCAGTTGACGGTCAATGTTGACACTTCTCTCACAAGAAACGATTACAGCATAACCGTCGGAGCGAAGACCGTACAGGTTCACTGCTTCCCCGGTAAATAAAACCGTCACGATAACGGCGACGCAATTGCGTCGCCGTGTCTTTTTTTGCCGCAAAAACTCAGCAGCACCCGTTTCCCGAACCGCGATTTTCCGAACTTTCAACAATTCAAAAAACCGAAAACGCCTCGGTCAATTTCGACAAACTTTTTTCTCTTTTTTTGCGGATCGCGATCTTTGCCGTTTTTTCGGCATTTCTCACAACTTTCGCCTTGCGTGATAACAAGTGTGAACAATAAAAAAATATGATAATATCAAGTAAAATTTATGTCAAGAGGTTTTTTAACACAATTTTCCGACAGCGGCAAAAAACGTCAATAATGATCATTTCGGAGAAATTAGACTTTTATTCATTTCGAACAATTATCAAAATCAATTAAAAAGGCTTGACAGCGTGGTTATGGGATTTTCGGACAACCGTTTTTTGTTGATAACTGTCGCGAGTGAAGCGGTTTTGCCTTAAAATCATCGACTTTTTCACACTTTGAACAGGGTTTTCAACATATTCTTTTTAAAGTGTCGTGTTTATTCATTTTCAAACGTTAAAAAGGTTTTTATACATTTTTTTGCATTCTTGAATTTGTCGGGATTTTTTTCGGTTATTAACAGCGACTTTTAAGTGAGTTCAAAATTCGGTTACAAAATATTCAAAAACGGCGCGTGGTTTTCCACAGTGTATTTTTGCCGATATTTAGGTATTTTTCCGTGCTATCAACAAGTTATCGAAAAAAATGAATAAATTTCTGCCTTTCATCGCTGATCGGATTTATACATTTTTGTTGATTTCGTTTTTTGTTGTCATTTTACACAAAAAAACGAACTGCGCAAAAAGCGTGTTTTCTTGTCGGGAAGACCGGTCGGGATCGATCCGACATCCTGACGGCAAGCCTCAGAAATCCTATTCCGAAAAATTTTAAACATTCAATCGCAGAAATTCATGCGTTGGGTATTGTAAATTTCTGTATTATATGATATTATATATAAGAATGTACCGGCTTGATCGGCTGAAGGAGGTTTTCTAATGTTCGGCAGACCAGACAGAAAAAAATACGGAGCAAAACCGTTTTGGGCTTGGAACGGAAAGCTCGATAAAGATGAATTGGTAAGACAGACCGAAGTCATGAAGGAAATGGGCTTCGGAGGATATTTTATGCATTCGAGAACGGGGCTTGCGACCGAATACCTTTCGGACGAATGGTTCGACGACATCAATGCCTGCGCGGACGCCGCGGAAAAAGAGGATATGGAAGCATGGCTCTACGACGAGGACAGATGGCCGAGCGGATCTGCGGGAGGCATAGCCACAAAAGAGATCAAATACAGAATGCAGTATATTCGCTGCAATATCGTGATAAAAGATTCCTTTGAATGGTCTGACGATATTATCTGCGCCTTTTCCGCGGATGTTGACGGAATAAATTTCACGGACTGCGTCAAAATCGAGAAGCACACGGACATCGCTTCCCTGCCCGCCCGCAATGTTATATATTTCACGCAGGAATATATGATTCCTTCCTCGACATATAACGAAAGCGCGTATCTGGACACGCTGAGCGCGGAGGCTACCGAGCATTTCATTGAAACCACACACGATCTCTACGCAAAAAAATGCGGAAAACGCATGGGGAAAAGCATTCAGGGCATATTTACGGACGAGCCTCACAGAGGCGCTCTGATGACAGGCTTTTCCGTTCCGAACAGAGATCCGCTGATGCTGACGCCGTATACAGACAGTCTTTTCGACGATTTCAAAAAGGCTTACGGATACGATCTGAAAGACTTTCTTCCCGATCTCTTTTTGAGAAGAGACGGAAAATATTACGCAAAAGTCAAATGGCAGTACACCGAACTTCTGACCGAACTTTTCATAAAGAATTTCATGAAGCCGTACCGCAATTGGTGCAAAGATCACGGAATACTGTTTACGGGACACATGCTCCATGAGGACAGGCTGTCGTATCAGGTCAGCACAAACGGCTCGGTCATGAGATGTTACGAGCACATGGACGTACCCGGCGTCGATGTTCTGTGCAATAACAACAACAGTTACTGCATAGTAAAACAACTCTCGTCCGCGGCAAGACAGCTCGGTCAAAAAATGCTTATGTCCGAACTGAACGGATGCACGGGATGGCAGATGCGTTTTTCCGATTATAAAAACATCGGAGACTGGCAGGCGATCATGGGCATCAATCTTCGCTGTCCCCATCTTTCGTGGTACACGATGCAGGGAGAGTCAAAAAGAGACTATCCCGCAAGCATACTTCATCAGTCTGCATGGTATAAGGCGTATTCGTATCTTGAAGATCATTATACGAGGATCGGAGAGATCACGGGAACGGCGGACAGAGTCTGCAAAACAGCGGTTATTATGCCCGTTGAAAGTCTTTGGGTTCAGATATACGCGGGCTGGGCTGAGGGCATGCTGAACGTTTCGGAAGAGATAAAGCCCTATGACGACGATTTCGATCTGCTCTATAAAACACTTCTCAAAGCGCATGTAGACTTTGATTTTGCG
Organism: uncultured Eubacteriales bacterium; assembly: GCA_902373415.1. Taxonomy (GTDB): domain Bacteria; phylum Bacillota; class Clostridia; order Oscillospirales; family UBA644; genus UBA644. The sequence continues at coordinate 136,350 of CABKLX010000004.1, forward strand.
GATGAAGAAATGCTTGACCGTCTGGGAAGCGTCGAAGACGGAAAGCTTATAATCGGAAAAGCGGATTACAGGCGTGTGATCGTTCCGAGCATGCTGACAATAAGACGTTCGACTCTTGAAACCCTGAAAAAATTCAAGGAAAACGGCGGAGAGGTCATCTTCTCGGGAATAACACCTATCCTTGTTGACGCGGAAGAGTCGGACGAAGCAAAAGATTTCTCCGAACTCTGCGAAAAAACCGCGATCGAAGATCTCATAAATCTTCACGACAAAACGATTATTACCTCGGAAAAGATACTGATACAGACATACAAAGACGAGAATAACAAATACTGTTTCCTTCTCAACTCCGATCCCCACAATGCCGTCAGAGATGTTACCGTTGATTTCGGTAAAGATGTGGCGCTACAGCTTTGGGACACGCTTTCGGGGAAAATATACAGCGTCGAGTCTGCGAACGGAAAATTCACAACAGACTTTGAAAAGGGGCAGTTGAAACTTCTCGTTATTCCGTACGAGGAAACGCTTGACACCGAGCCTCTTCCGGAATACAAAGAGATCGAAAGAGTTACCGCGGACGGCGAACCGGAGATCACTCTCGACGAACCGAATGTTCTCGTTCTCGATTACGCGTCTTTCAGCCTCGACGGAGGAGATTTCTCCGAACAGAAGCCGATCCTTGTTATCGACCGCTGTATCAGAGAAGAGGTCGGACTTCCGGTCAGAGGCGGCATGATGGATCAGCCGTGGTACACAGCACTCAACGAACACAAGACAAAAGCAAAAGTCGAAACCGTTTTCAAGTTTGAAAACGAAGGTTATGACGGTCATATTCTTCTTTGTTGTGAAGAACCCGAAAACTTTGAGATCAGTATCAACGGAAAACCGCTCGACGGCGAACCGATCGAAGGTATCTATATTGACAAATGCTTCAACAGGTTCGATATCACCTCATACACCGTAAACGGGACGAACACGATATCATTCAAAACCGATTTCAATGAAAGATCGAATCTTGAAGCGATATATCTGCTCGGAGACTTCTCCGCGGATACAAACGCGAAGATATATCCGAAAAATCGTCTTTCATTCGGAAATCTTGCGGAACAGGGGCTTCCGTTCTACGGAGGAACGCTGAAATATTCGCTCCGTTTTGCGAAGACACCGAAGGATGGACAGAGAGCCGTGCTTCATCTTTCCGACGATGAAAACATCGCGTGCTGTACCGTCGGGAAAGAAACCGTGGCGTTTCCGCCGTACACCTGCGACGTGACCGATACTCTCGGGGAAGACGGCAAACTTGACCTGACGGTTTATCTGACAAGAAGAAACATGTTCGGTCCCCTGCACGACAGCGTTAAAATGCCCGATTTCATAGGTCCCGAGGCATTCCTCAAAGAAGACAGCGAGGAATATACTCTTTTCAGCGCGGGATTGACCGAAAAGCCGTATATTACGATAGAAGAATAGGAGGATATACCGTGTTCAGAAAAAATATGGGTATAGACCTCGGCACATCTTCCGTGTTGATATATGTCAGAGGAAAAGGCATCGTTCTCCGCGAACCTGCGGTCGTTGCGATCGACAAAAAAACGATGAAGATCCTCAAAGTCGGATTTGAAGCGCAGGAAATGCTCGGAAGAACGCCGAAAAACATCGCGGCGGTTCATCCGATGCGCGACGGGATCATATCGGATTATGACAGCACCGAGCAGATGCTCAAATATTTCATAAGAAAAGCGAACGGAAATTCAATATTCCCACCGGATGTGGTCGTTTGCGTTCCGTCAAGAATAAACGAGGTCGAAGAACGTGCGGTCAGACAAGCCGTCACCAATGCGGGGGCGAAGAACATCGAGCTTATAGAAGAACCTATGGCGGCGGCGCTCGGCGCGGGTCTTGATATAGGACGTCCGCGAGGCATCATGGTTATAGATATCGGCGGAGGCACCGTTGACATCGCGGTCATCTGTCTTAACGACATCGTTGTTTCGGAGTCCGTCAAATGCGGAGGGAACAAGTTCGACGAAGAGATAATCAAATATGTCCGCAAAGAGTTCTCCTGCGTTATAGGAGAAAGAACTGCCGAAGATATAAAGATCAAGATAGGCTGCGTCTCTCCCCGTCCCGAAAGACTGACGATGACTGTCAGGGGCAGAAACATGGCGACAGGTCTTCCGAAAGAGTTCACCATCTCTTCCGACAATGTCATGCAAGCGCTTACGGGAGCGGCAAACACGGTCGTCGAGGCCGTACACGACGTTTTGTCAAAAACACCGCCCGAACTGATTGCGGATATTTCGACCGACGGTATACTTATGACCGGCGGCGGAAGCCTGCTTTTCGGGTTTGACAAACTCTTATCATCAAAGATCGGTATTCACGTTTACACCTCCGAGGATGCGCTCTCATGCGTCGTTCGCGGTACGGGGATCGCTTCGGATCACGTTGAAAACCTTTCGGAGACAAAAATAAACTCACCAAGAAGAAAACTTTGGAACTGATAAAATCGGAGGAATGTTAAAATGCTCTCACATCTTACAACCCTTGAGGGATCGGGCTTTCTGTCACAGCTTCTTCAAAGCTCGTCCGCAATAAAAATTCAGGACATCATTTTCAGGCTGCTGATCTCCCTTGCCGTTGCGCTTTTTATTTACTTTATTTACAAGTTCACCTTCAACGGCGTCACGTTTAACCGCAATTTCGGAGGAACGATCGTTGTAACGACCGTTGTTACCGCCGTCATCATGATGATCATCAACTCCAACCTCGCGCTTTCCCTCGGCATGGTCGGAGCTCTTTCTATCATACGTTTCAGAAACGCCGTCAAAGATTCGCGCGATATTTCATTCATCTTTTGGAGCGTTGCGTCGGGGCTTGCCGCCGGAACTGGGCTTTATCTGGTTGCTCTTATCTCGACCGTTTTCATAGGAATATGCGTTGTTGTGTTCAATCTTACCGGTTTTTCCTCAAAAAGTTATCTGCTTGTCGTTAAATACAGCGTCGGGTTTAACAGCGACATTATAGCGAAAGCGCTCAATCACTATTGCAAAAAATACCGTCTTCGTATGAAAAACACTTCCGACGACACAGTCGAGGCGATATACGAACTCAATCTCCGCAACGGCGCTGACGGCGTTATGGTCGAAAAGATTGCGGATCTTGACGGTATTCTTTCCGTAAATCTGGTATCAAGCAATGAAGAGATCTGATCACAGGCTTACAAGACTGCTTGACAATCTGACGGGTCCCGTCCCCAAACCGAAAACAGATAAAACGTTCCGTCATGAGTTCAAATATCTCATAAACAGATACGATTATCTGCGCTGTCGCAATATCTGCGAGCGATATATGAAATACGATAAGTTCGCGGGCGCGGACGGAACTTATTTCATCAACAGTCTTTATTTTGACTCTGTCGGATACGGAGATTATTTCGACAAAGATCTCGGCGCTTACGACAGAAAAAAGATGCGCATCAGAAATTACGGCTACGATCTTGACTGGGCGCATTTCGAGATGAAGCGCAAAATAGATATTTGGGAGTATAAAGATAAAGTCAGACTTTCAAAAGACGAGGTATACAAGATCTCCTCGGGTGATTTTTCCTGTCTGCTGAGCAAAGGCGATGACGGCGTCAGGTTTTTCGCAATACTTACGGAAGGACTTTACAGACCGTCCTGCATCGTCGAATACGACCGCGCGGCGTTTGTTCTGCCGTTTGAAGATGTTCGCGTAACTTTCGATCTCGACGTCAGATACTCGACGAGTGATCTCGACCTTTTCAGGAAAAAGGTCGCCACTCCCCTTTTCCCCGAAAAATCCGTTGTGTTCGAGATCAAATACAATGAATTTCTGCCGGGATGGGCTCGGGGAATGCTCGGCATTGCAGGCAAGCAAACCGAGGCGGTCAGCAAATACTGCTTTGCGCGTGCAAAAGTTTTATAAGTCAAAAATTTCCGAAGGATCCGAATCCGACGGAACGAAAAATAAAAATATTTGACGGATATAATTCCGAGAAAGGCAATATGTATGTTGGAATCTCTTCTTTCCATGTCTCACCGTTACGGCGCTGACGCAGACTACGTTCTTGCCGGAGGCGGAAACACCTCTTTCAAGACGGATGAATTTCTTTATATCAAGGGCTCGGGGTCGTCTCTTGCAACGATCAGAGAGGATCAGTTCGTAAAAATGGACAGAGCCGCGCTTGAAGCGATGTGGACAAAAAAATATTCTTCCGATGTCAACGAGCGCGAGGCGCAGGTACTTGCGGACATGATGGACAGCCGCTGCAAAGGAGAAGAAAACAAGCGTCCGAGCGTTGAAACGCTTCTCCACGATCTTTTCCCGCAGAAACTTATTCTGCACGTTCATCCCGCGCTTATAAACGGTCTTACCTGCTCCAAGGGCGCGGAATCCGAAATGAAAAAACTTTTCCCCGATGCGATCTGGGTACCCTCTTCAAATCCGGGTTTCGTTCTCGCGCTTCTCTGCAAAGAGTTGATGGATAAATATACAAAAGAGAACGGAAAGCCGGCGTCGCTTCTTTTCCTTCAAAATCACGGCGTATTTTTTGCCGCAGATACGGAAGAGGAACTTGACAGCCTCGTTTCGGGCGTTATGAACACCCTTAAATCGAAGGTAACGACCGTTCCCTGCTTTGATGATGTCGATTTCGATGAGGATAAAGCCGTACGCACAGCGCCCGTTCTCCGTATGCTTTACGGAAAGGGAGAGCCCGCGTCCGTTAAATTCACGGCGAATGCGGAGACTGCGAAATTTGCGGCGTCGAAAGAGGCTTTCTCCGCAATTGAGAACAGTTTCACGCCCGATCACATAGTTTATTGCAAGGCAAACCCGCTTTGGATCCCCGCAGACGCGGACGAAGATGCCGTTGTTTCGGCGTTCAATGCGTTCACGGAAGAAAAAGGATTCATGCCGAAGATCATTTTTGTCGAAGGGCTCGGAATGTTCGCCTGCGGCAAGAACAAGAAAGAAGCGGACACGGCAACCGTCGTTTTCACGGACGCTTTGAAGATCGCAGAGTATTCGCAGTCATTCGGAGGGGAACTCCCGATGACGCAGGATAAAGTCGATTTCATAATAAATTGGGAAGTAGAATCTTACAGAGCGAAGGTTTCCCTTGCCGCGGGCGCGGGACAGCGTCTTTCGGGAAAGATCTCGATCGTTACAGGCTCCGCGCAGGGCTTCGGAAAAGGCATCGCGGAAGAAATGCTCAAAGAAGGCGCGATCGTGGTCATTGCGGACATGAACCTTCAAGGGGCTCAGGCGGTCGCCGATGAGATCAACGCGGAATACGGCTCGGGAAGAGCGATTGCCGTCGCGGTCAACGTTGCGGACGAAGCGTCTGTAAAGAACATGATAAACAAGACGGTTCTCGAATACGGCGGACTTGACCTTTTCGTCGCAAATGCGGGAATTGCGAAGGCGGGCTCGCTCGAAGAAATGACGCAGAAGGTATTTGAGCTTGTTACCGCAGTCAACTATACCGGATTTTTCCTTTGCACCAAATACGCAAGCGATATTATGAAGATACAGCACAGGATCGCTCCCGATTATATGATGGACATTGTTCAGGTCAACTCCAAGTCCGGTCTTGAAGGCTCGAACAAAAACTTCGCTTATGCGGGAAGCAAATTCGGCGGCATCGGACTGACCCAGAGCTACGCGCTTGAACTTTGCCCCTACAATATCAAAGTGAACGCCGTTTGCCCGGGAAACTATCTTGACGGTCCGCTTTGGAGCGACCCCGAAAAGGGACTTTTCGTTCAGTATCTGCACGCAGGCAAAGTTCCCGGAGCGACCTGCGTTGAAGATGTCAGAAAATTCTATATGGCAAAAGTTCCGATGAACAGGGGCTGTCTGCCGATAGACGTTGCCCGCGCGATATTCTACATTGTAGAGCAGACCTACGAGATCGGCCAGGCTATTCCCGTGACCGGCGGTCAGGTCATGCTGAAATAAGGAGAAGTCCGAAATGAACAATAAGGCCGAACTTATCGAAAAACTCAACGCGGAAACAAAAGAAGAGCGTCTCGAAGCTCTTCGCGAGATAAAAAAACTGCATGACGCAGGAGTTTTACCCGCTCCGCCGAAAACGCAGTATGTCAATAACCATATCCACACGATCTACTCGTTTTCTCCGTATTCTCCGACAAAGGCGCTTTACATGGCATGGATAAACGGACTGAAAACGGCAGGAATCATGGATCATGACTCGTCATCCGGCGCAAAGGAATTCATCGAAGCGGGCGAAATTCTGAATATGCCCGTTACATGCGGAATCGAATGCCGTGTCGATGCTTCCGCAACGCCGCTGAAAGGCAAGAAAATTAATAACCCCGACCAGATCTCGGTCGCATACGTTGCGATGCACGGGATCCCGCACCAGAACATTGATGCGGTCAATGCGTGGCTTGCGCCGTACAGAGCGCACAGAGACGAGCGCAACAAAAAGATGTGTAAAAACATCACCGAGCTCGTTAAGAATGCGGGACTCAGCCTTGACTACGAAAAGGACGTTCTTCCCCTTTCGAGACATTCCGAGGGAGGCTCCGTCACGGAAAGGCACATTCTTTTCGCGCTTGCGAAAAAAATAACCGCCCGTTTTCCCGATTGCAAGGATGTCCTTGATTTCCTCGTTTACGATCTGAAAATTCCCGTAAGCGAAAAAGCGCGCGGACAGATCCTTTCGGGGAAAGAGAACCCCGACTTTTACGAATACGACATTCTCGGCGTTCTGAAAAGCGATATGGTCGAAAAGTTTTATATCCCGGCGACAGACGAATGCCCGAAAATGGCGGATTTTATCGCGATGACGAAAAAATTCGGCGGTATCTCGGCATACGCTTATCTCGGAGATGTCGGAGCTTCGGTCACGGGAGACAAAAAGGCTCAGAAGTTCGAGGACGATTATCTTCCCCTTCTTTTTGAGACGATCCATGAGCAGAAGTTCGACGCAGTCACATACATGCCGACAAGGAACACGCGCGAACAGCTTGACAGGATAATGAAGTATTGCCACGATAACGATCTGTTTGAGATCAGCGGAGAAGATATCAACTCCCCCAGACAGTCATTCATCTGCAAGGCGCTTGACGATCCGGCTTTTGCGCATCTGATAGACGCGACATACGCGCTGATCGGACATGAGATCGCGGCAACCGAAAACATCGAAGCCGCAATGTTCTCGGAAAATACGAAGCAAGAGCATCCCAATCTTGAAGAAAGAATCGCTTTCTACAAGAGCAAGGTTCTCGGCTGACAGTAATTCAAAAACGGGCGGTTTCTCAGAAATCGCTTCCGATGATGCCGCCCATTTACAAATCTGTACATTCCGAAAAATCGTAACATTTTTTTAAAATACAGACAGACAGTATTGATATTTGAGAAGAATATGATATACTGTAAAAAGATCAATATCCAAAGATCAAAGGGAGTAGTCGGCGAACGGTAAGTTCGTGTCCTATGCGTCAATACACGGCTCAAAAGCCCGCTCGGGAATTAAACGACAAGACTTTATCGGATGTATGCAAGGTTAAACCTGCAAGTATTCCGATAAGGTCTTTTTTCTTTTGCAAACTATAACGACAGGAGATAAATATGGCTGAACTATTCGGAAACGTGCTGAACGTCACATGGCAACAGTGCGTCATGTATGTTATCGGCGCGGTACTCATTTTTTTGGCGATCAAGAAAAAAAATGGAGCCGACGCTTTTGCTTCCGCTCGGATTCGGAGCGATACTTGTCAATCTTCCGCTTTCGGGAGCGGTAACGCAGGGAGACGAGGTCGGAGCGCTCGACATTTTGTTTAATGCGGGCATCGCAAACGAATTGTTCCCTCTGCTTCTTTTCATCGGTATCGGAGCGATGATAGATTTCGGACCTCTGCTCTCAAATCCGAAGTTGATGATCTTCGGCGCGGCGGCGCAGTTCGGAATATTCTTCACGCTGAGCCTTGCCTCCCTGCTCGGATTTGATCTTAAAGATGCCGCGTCGATTGCGATCATAGGTGCGGCGGACGGACCGACGTCGATCTTTGTCGCGCAGTATTTCGATTCTAAATATATAGGCGCGATCATGGTCGCCGCATACTCGTATATGGCGCTTGTTCCTATCGTCCAGCCGCCCGTCATTAAACTGCTGACGACGAAAAAAGAACGCCTTATCAGAATGCCTTATAAGCCGCAGTCGGTCTCTAAACTTGCAAAGATACTTTTCCCGATCGTCATAACAGCGATAACGGGTCTTGTTTCTCCGAAAAGCGTTGTTCTTATCGGGTTCCTCATGTTCGGAAATCTAATCCGCGAATGCGGTGTTCTCGACTCTCTGTCCGAAACGGCGCAGAAGGTTCTCGCAAATCTTGTCACCATATTTCTCGGGATCACCATTGCTTCAAGGATGCGAGCGGAAGACTTTCTGACGCTTGAAACCTTAATGATAATAGGTCTTGGGCTTGTTGCATTCATCTTTGACACGGCAGGCGGCGTGATCTTTGCGAAGATCCTCAATCTCTTCTTACCGAAAAGCAAAAAAATCAATCCCATGATAGGTGCCGCAGGTATTTCGGCATTCCCGATGTCGGCGAGAGTCGTTCATCAGATGGGACTCAAAGAAGACAATCAAAACTTCCTGCTCATGCACTCGATCGGCGTAAATGTCTCCGGGCAGATCGCATCGGTCATTGCCGGCGGAATGATACTGAACCTTATCGCACGTTAAAGGAGATATGACAATGAATTTTGACATAAACGCTTTTTTGCAAACTCTTCCGATCATGGGAAAAGGAATGGCGGGTATATTCATCGTGGCGGCGGTCATCGTTGTTTTTATGTGTCTGACGGCGAAAATACCTTCCAAAAAGGATAAAGATAAGTGATCCGACCGACCGTCGTCGCGTCACAACACAGGTATCAGACGAAATGCGAAAAAAAACGCGAAAATGCTTTCCGTGAAGAAATTTGAAATCCCACGGACTGCAGTTTTCGGCGTCAAAGAAACCGCGGATAAAGTATCCGCGGTTTCTTTTTATATACGGTTAAGATACGAGAGTGCTGTCTTCTCCACGGCTTTCGTGTCAGATCTCGGCAATTGCCTCGATCTCTACCAAAGCGCCTTTCGGCAGATTTGACACTTCAACACAACTTCTGGCGGGCTTCCCCTTGAAATATTCTGCATATATCGCATTAAAAGCGGCAAAATCCTCAATATTTTTGAGAAAACAGGTCGTTTTTATAACTCTGTCAAGGCTGCTGCCCGCCGCTTCCAATACTGCCGACAGATTGTGAATAACCTGTTTTGTCTGAGCCTCTATATCCGACGCTTCGATCACACCGGAGACCGGATCCAACGGTATTTGCCCCGAAGTATAAACGATCTTGTCCGCGACGATTGCCTGTGAGTACGGTCCGACGGCGGCAGGCGCATTTTTTGTATGGATTATGTTCATTTTTGACTCCCTTCGTTTCAATTCGATGCAACTGCGCATTGCCGCGATCGTTCTTACGATAAGGTCATCCACCGTCCATCCGAGCATATCGGCGCCGCGTTCGATGACTTCTCTTGAACATCCTGCGGCAAAGCCCGCATTCTTATACTTTTTCTTGACCGATTTCAATTCAAGATCCATTACGCTCTTTGAGGGACGCATGACGGCAACTGCGCCGATCAGTCCGGTCAGTTCATCAACGGCATATAAAACCTTCTCCATCTCGTGTTCGGGTTTTATATCGACCGTCAGCGCATAGCCGTGACTTGCGACCGCATGGATTATGCTCTCGTCAACGCCGCGTTCACGCAAAAGTTCCTGTTCTTTAATGCAATGCGCTTCGGGATACAATTCAAAATCAAGGTCATGAAGGATCCCGACCGTTTCCCAGAAATCCGCATCCGCGCCGTATCCGAGTTCCGTCGCAAAATACCGTAAAACGCCTCCGACGGTTTTCCCGTGCTTCAAATGAAATTCACCGTGATTGTATTCTTTCAAAAGTTCAAACGCTTCATTCGGCGTCGGTATCATATCAACACATCCTTATTATGCCGAGAATTCGGTCAAAATACCGAATAAATCTCCGGTATGACTGTTCATTTCCGAAATTATTTTCTGTTTTTGATCCGCTTGTCGAGTTTGACGGCGAGTTTTGTTCCCACGGTCTGGAATATCTGCACCAAAACGATGAGAAGGATGACAGCCGCGATCATGATCAGGTATTTGTAACGGTAATAACCGTAGTTAATGGCAATTTTCCCGAGTCCTCCGCCGCCGATGATACCGCTCATCGCCGAATAGCCGAGAATTGTGGTGATCGCGATCGTGGCATTGGAAATAAGCGAGGGGACGCACTCGGGGATCATTACCTTTACAATGATCTGAAAAGGAGAAGCCCCCATACTTTTCGCCATTTCTATCGTGTTCGGGCTGATCTCCCGCAAACTGCTTTCCGCAAGCCTTGCAACAAACGGAAACGCGGCAATCACAAGCGGAACGATTGACGCAGTTGTTCCGACAACAGTTCCGACGATCAGGCGCGTAAGCGGGAAAACAAGGATCATCAGTATCAAAAACGGGACAGAGCGAAGCAAATTGATAATCACGTTAAGACACCGAAGCAACCATGACGGAAGCGGAAGAACGCCGTTCTTTTCACCCGCAACGAGCAGGACTCCTAGCGGAAGTCCGATTATTACAGAGAACAGCGTCGCGAGAACAGTTACATAAACGGTTTCCCAGATGGCGCTCAAAAATTCCGATTCGATGATACGCCATGCCTCGCTGAGAGTTTCGGGAGAAAAAAGATCATTCAGCATTGTCAGCCACCTCCTGAACTTCAACATTCGGAACAGATGTCAGATATTCCTTTGCAGTCCTGATCTGATCGGGATCGTTCGGAATTCCGAGCAACATTGAGCCGTACGCCCTGTCTCCGATGCTTTTTGTGGAAGCGTACGCAATATTGGCTTCAATACCCTTTTCGACTGCCATGCGTGCGACAAGTGGCAATCCGGCGGCCGCCGCGCCGTTAAAGACAACACGGATCAGCCGTTCATCGGAAGAGATCTGTACCAACGAATCTGCGTTTTCCTCGGGAAATACAAGTTTTCTCGCCGCCGATGATTTCGGATGAGAGAAAACCTCGGATACTTCCCCCTGCTCCATGACCTCGCCGTTGTCCAAAATGGCAACATGCTTGCAAATTCTTTCGATAACACTCATTTGGTGAGTTATTATTATAACCGTTATTCCCAGTTTTTCATTTATACTGCGTATAAGTTCGAGAATAGAGTTCGTTGTGTTCGGATCGAGAGCGCTCGTAGCCTCGTCGCAAAGCAGTACTTTGGGCTCCGTAGCAAGGGCGCGGGCAATCGCGACCCTTTGCTGTTGACCTCCCGACAACTGCGCGGGATAAGCCTTTGCCTTATCTCCAAGCCCTACGATCTCAAGCAATTCAAGAGCCTTTTTTTTCGCTTCCGCTTTACTCTTTCCCGCAAGTTCCAGAGGAAAACAGACGTTTTTCAGACAGTTTCTTTGCATCAGAAGATTAAACCCCTGAAATATCATCGTGATTTCTCGGCGGACTTCTCTCAATTTGCTTTCCGGCAATGTTTCCAGCCGCAATCCGTCTATTTCGATACTTCCGGAACTCGGCCGTTCCAGCATATTTATACATCGCACGAGGGTACTTTTCCCCGCACCGCTCATGCCGATGATCCCGAAAATATCACCGTCGGGGATGGAAACGGAAACATTTTTCAGCGCGTCCACCGAACCTTCCGCCGTATTGAATTGTTTGGATACGTTTTTCAGCTCGATCATACTCAGCCTCCGCAACGGCGGCTCGGCAAAACATTTGCGCTCTGCCGAGCCGTTTTTCGCAGTTATATTATTTTATGGGATCCAGAGAAGTCTGTTTGCCTCCGTAAATTCCGAGTGGTTCAACATGAATGGCGGAAACAGAGACGATATGAGTTCCGTTTTCCTTATTGAAATCTTCGAGATAAGGGGTGTGCTGGAAATAGTTAGCGTCGATCTCGCCGCTTTCAACGACATTGTTGGGCTGAACGTAGTCGGTAAATTCCTTAATTTCAAGGGTAATATCTTTTTCTGCAAGAATATCCTTAGCAACTGCCAATATCTCTGCGTGGGGAGTGGGCGAAGCCGCAACGGAAACGGTTTTTCCGGCAAGAGCGTAATAATCAACGGACGAGTCGTATCCGTCGGTCAGATCGTCAACGACCGAAACAACGGCGCCGTCATATTTTGATGCGATGAAATCCGCCACCTGCTTGCTTTCAAGCGCCGCTTTCAAGGCTTTGATGATGTCCGTGTTTTCATTGCCTTCCTTTACGGCAAGAATGTTGCCGTACGCGGAAGCGGAGCCTTCGATCCCGAGCGAATCTTTGGTCGGGTTGAGTTTTGCTTCAATGGCGTAGTTTGAATTGATAACGGCATAGTCAACGTCTTTCAGCACGTTGGGAAGCTGGGCGGCTTCCACTTCTTTGAATTCGATATTATGCGGGTTTTCGGCAATATCAAGCGGTGTTGCGGTGATTCCCGCGCCGTCCTTCAATTTAATGATCCCCAGATCTTCAAGGAGAAGCAATGCGCGTGCTTCGTTTGTCGTATCGTTAGGTATGGCGATAGTGATCTTTTCCGAATCGTTGCCGCAGGCGGCAAGAGCGAATACGGATGTTATTGCGAGAACGGCTATGATGATAAGTGAAATTATTCTTTTCATGATTGTTTTTCCTTTCATATTAACAATTAATAATATTCTGTTTTTTGGGTTTAAGAGTTCATTTCAAATCGACATCGGCACATTCGCCCGAAACGGAAATTTGCTCTTACGAGTTTTTCAAAGTAATCCTTCATAAACTTTACCTGCCATTATAAAAATAAATCGGAAGACTCCGATGAGACTCCCGATTAAAAGCATTTGAAAAGCAATTCTGATCAAACAATTCCGTGATCTGCTTTTAAGACGGAGAACTTATCGGAAACCGATGCACAAGAGGTCATGCACATGCGACAGATCCACATGCACATCATCTCCGTCATGGTGTTGGCAAAACCGAGGTTTTTCATGACAGTTCTCCTTACGACGAATTACCTACTTCCGAGGTTGGTAGTATTATAGCACATTATTCAGGCTTTGTCAATAGGTAAAACTGAATTTTTTTTACGCATTTTTTTATATTTAATCTCTCAACGAATCAATCTCCGAGATATTCCTCGAGACAAAGACCCGAATTCTTGATTTTCTTTGCCTCCCCCACTCCGACAAATCGGTAATGCCACGGTTCGTAATCAATTCCCGTTATGTTTTCTTTTCCTTCGGGATAGCGAAGAATAAATCCGTACTTATACGCATTTTCGGCAAGCCATTCATACGCAGTTGATGAATCTGTGTTTCCTGTCGCGTTTATATCGACGGCAAGACCTGACTGATGCTCGCTGCATCCGGGCAACGATGCCCATTTGAGAGCAAGCAGACGGGCTTGCTCATATGAATAGCCTTTATTGAGATACAGGATTATATAACTGTTCAGAACAGCTTCCTGCGACGCATAACTTCTGTATCCGGAACGAATATACATATTAACGCCCTCGCCGAGCGCGTCGTCGAGCAATGCTTTCAGATACGGATATATAACCTTGCCGACTTCCTCACCGCCCATTTTCACGGTTTGCGGAACGAAATTGCTCGGAAGCGGATGCGTCGAATTTATCAGCCGTAAAACGGAGATCTCGGAAACGATCTGCGGAGATGTTGTTGTCGGAACGGTCGTCCTCTGTTGCTCCGAGTGCGTTGTTTTCTCGGTCGACCCGTTGTTATGTGAAGTTGTGCCTGTGACTTGAAAAGAAGTCGTCAGGGCTTCGGCTCCGACGGTCGGTTCCGGCGAAGTCGGGATGTCGCCGATGATCGACCCAAAATACAGTACCGGACGTCTGCTGACAGAAGGAAGAGTTATTTCCGAAAAGACCGAGTACGATTCAATTCTCGAATAAGCAGTAAAAGAAGACTTGTTTTCGTCATTTTCAAGAAGCACAGCAATCTCTTCGGCTGCATTATTCTCTTTCTGTCCGACGCGCAGCGTCACCGGAACCGCAACCGAGGAAACGACAGAAGCGACAGCAATGACCGACGTCATTAAAGTTCTGAAATTCATTTTCAAATGCACGGCCGTTGTCTCTGTCACAGCGACCGAAGACCCTCCTAATATACATAAATACAGAACCGCATTCATACAAAAAAGTTATCCGAATATTGTTTATTATAGCACGTCTGTCAAAAAATGTCAAATAAACAATATATAAAAAAGAGATTGCCGAAAACAATCTCTTTTTTATGTTAATTCAATTCTGTTCCGAAGCAGAGCCGTTTGCGGAGGGGACTTCTTTCCAAATTTCGGCTGTATCTTTGATCTCGGAGACGTAGTTTTCAATAAGTTCGTTCAGTTTATCTTTGTAAAAGACATTGAACATGGAAGCCTCGACAAGCTGATCGCGATACCTGTCACCGTAAGAATCAAAATAGAGATAAACCGTGCCGGAAGAAGTTTCAAAAACCTCCCAGTCGCCAGATTTGCGCTCCTGCTTGAAAAGCCACTCGTTCATCTCCGTGAAGAGCAGATACCCTTTGAATACGCCTGAATGATAACCTTCGTCATTGGTAACATTCGGGTCTGTGTTGTACTCTTTGACAAGAGACACAAACGCGTCCTTACTCTTGTCGCTTTCGTTCCACTTATTCGCAACTTCCTCGTCTTTGTCCGAATCGATAAGCATCTCATGGATATTAACGACCTTGTAATCTCTGGTATCCTTTTCGACAAAATAGATGACGAATGTCGCGCCCGATGAAGAGGAGTCAACGACGTAAACATCGCCCTCTTTGCGTTCGGGAGAGTTTATCCAACCGTAAAAATTCGGATCGTACTCGTCAAAATATCTTCCGTCGAAATTGTATGTCAGCGTCACATCTGCGGTTCCGTAAGAGACGAGCATATCGGTCGTCATGAAATTGTTTGTGTAACCGTCGGCGAAATCCTGTTGCGACGATGTATAATTTTCGGCGAAATATTCAGCCATTTCAAGAAGAGACATCGACGAGAGACCCTCGATCCCGTCAAGATTCAATCCGTTGGTTTTTGAGTATTCGTTAAAAAATGCAAGACGAACGGTGAAGGCATCGAGATTTTCTTTGTTCTCCTCATAAAACTCCTCTTTTTCGGCATCGGTGAACGAAGTCTCATCTTGAAGTTTTTCATAATAGAGGTTGTAAACGGAAAGGACCTCTATATACGACTTGATGTCGTCGATCGTAACGCCGCTTCCGAAAGAGGAGACGATATAATCGCTTTCACTCTCGGCATCGCCGCTTTTAACGGCGCTTGCGGCGGCTGACTTGAAGCCATCAAGCTGATCGGACACATATTCGTCGTCCGGCTTTATGCCGAGTTTTGTCGCTTCCTCGTAAACAGAATAGATTTCCTTGCAGTAACTGACTGTGTAGTCGGTAAAATACTGCGCCCAAGTCTTATCTGTGCTGTCCTCGACCGTACACATCTGTTCGTCGAAACTCCGAGTCGTATCGGGAACAAGAGAAACGCCTCCCGACGTAGAATTGCTGTTGATATAAGACTGCACGGACGCGGAATACACAATCTGGAATTCAAGGGCGGAAATCTCTCTGTCCACGACGGTCATAACGACGCGTGAGGATTTTTCATTTCTAACATTAGCGTTTTTATCCGAGCATGCGGAAAAAGCGATCAGAGAAAAAACCATACAAGCGCAGAGAAGAAGCGCTCCGACGGACTTAGTTTTCATTTTGCCTCCGTTTCGGCTCTTGCGAGCAAAGTGTTAAAGATCCATAAGATACACGTCCAGATCGACCGTTCCGTCTTCCCGAAAAACGACGCCTTCTTCTTCAAGCAGTTTTCGCTGAACATCCTCGCCGCCGAAAGCGAACGCAGGAGAAGTCTTCCCCTCTCGGTTGACGACACGGTGACACGGAATGACTCCCGGCTCGGGATTGACATGCAGGGCATACCCGACAACACGGGCAAGGCGGGGATTGCCCGACATGGCGGCTATCATTCCGTATGTCGCGACCCTTCCCCGCGGTATCCGTTTTACGTTTTCATATATGCGTTCAAACGTGTTCATTTCTTTTTGCAAACTCCTTTTCGGGAAAAGCATACCAATACTTTTCCCGGCAAGGATGAATAAATGCGGAACGGGATCACGCCCAAGTCATGACGCCCTTTCCTTGGAAGGTCATGACCTTTTTCAGAACAGCGACGGCTTTTTCAAGACCCTCGCGCTGAGTCATCAGCCCGTCCTCGTGTTCGATTGACATAACGTAATCGTAATCTATCGTGCGGAGAGCGGAAACGATCTCGCGCCAAGCGTCTTCTCCGCTTCCGTAACCGATCGTTCTGAACACCCACGAACGGTTCATGGCGTCGCTGTAATGTTTATAATCAAGAACGCCGTTGACAGCGGTGTTCGCCTTGTCTATGCGCGTATCCTTCGCATGGAAGTGCCACATACAGTCTTTAAGCGCTTTTATAGCCTGTGCGGGTTCTATTCCCTGCCAGATAAGGTGCGACGGATCGAAATTCGCTCCGATCTCGGGACCGACCGCCGCACGGAGATTGAGAAGCGTTTCGGGGTTGTAAACGCAGAAACCGGGATGCATCTCGAACGCAATGCGGGTAACGCCGTGATCGCGGGCAAACGCTGCCATCTCAGTCCAATACGGGATCAGACACTCGTTCCACTGATAATCGCGAACGGCGAGATAATCCTCAGGCCATGCGCAAGTCACCCAGTTCGGATATTTGGACTCGGGACAGTCTCCGGGACAACCGGAGAAACCGACTATCGTATTCACTCCGGCTTTCTCGCACAGTAAAATCGCTTTTCTGAACTGCTCGTCATACGAAGCGGCAATTTCTTTGTTCGGATGCACGGGGTTTCCGTGGCAACTGAAAGCGGAGACCGTAAGATCGTTCTTTTTCAGTATGTCTGTAAACTCATTGAAAGCCTTGTCATCGTTCAGCAGAATATCGGGATCGGCGTGCGCTTTTCCCGGATATCCGCCGCAACCGATCTCGACCGCCTGTATTCCGAGAGAAGCGAAATACTCCGCGGCATCGGCAAAAGGAACATCGGCGAGAATATTCGTAAGAACACCGAGTTTCATATCAAAATACCTCCGATTACTTATTTGTCTGATCGAGGCTGTAAATTTTTTCAACCGAATCTGCCTGCCAGCACTCCATCACGATCTTGTTCGGATTATGAGCCCAATAAACGGCGTTTTTGATAACCTGAAGAACATTCTTATCGTAATAGTTCGGATAAGACTCGTGTCCGTTCTGGAAATAGAATATCTTACCCGCTCCGCGTTTGTATGTCACGCCGCTGCGGAAGACGTTTCCGCCCTCAAACCAGCTGATAAAAACGGTTTCGTCAGGCTCGGGGATAACAAACGGCTCCCCGTACATCTCTTCATGCTCAACAAGGAAACTGTTCGGAACATCTTTGCAGATGGGGTGATTCGGGTTGACAGACCAAACGCGGCATTTCTCCCCTGCCTCACGCCACTGAAGGTTACACGGACATCCGGTCAGTCTCGTGAACGGAAGAGAGTGGTGCGCAGAGTGAAGGGCGATAAAACCCATGCCGTCGTTTACTCTCTTGACGACTCTGTCAACAACTTCGGGAAGAACCGCGCCGTGAGCAACATGTCCCCACCAGATAAGAACATCGGTGTCGTTCAGA
Organism: uncultured Eubacteriales bacterium; assembly: GCA_902373415.1. Classification (GTDB taxonomy): domain Bacteria; phylum Bacillota; class Clostridia; order Oscillospirales; family UBA644; genus UBA644. The sequence continues at coordinate 154,163 of CABKLX010000004.1, forward strand.
ACTTCCTCGGAGAGTCCGTTTTCGGGCATGTCGAGCGTTGCGATGCGGAATTCGAAATCATCGCAGGCGAGACCGTTTTTCAGAGCGGTATGTATTCCCTCGGGATATACTTTTGCGATTGCGGGTTCCTGTTTTTCGTGAACGTTTTCGTTGTAGATCGTAACTTTGATAGCCATTTTGTTACACCTCGTAAAATATTTTCGAATGTGATATTTGATCGGTTTTATCCGATTATTTCAACCTTTGACATAACGATTTTATCCTTGGGCGCGGAAATATACGAAGAAACGAACGCTTCAACATCATATCCGTACTTTACGGCAGTCGAAGTGAAAGAAAATCCGCAATCGGGGCAAACATAAGGATCTTCCGCCTCCGTATCTTTCTCAAAGGCGGTTCCGCACATCGGACAGGAGATGAGTTTATCGCAATCCGCTATCGCGTGAACGACATCTATCCCCTTCGTAACCTTTCCGAAGCCCGCGTACTGCCCGTCGAGATGCGACGCATCCGCATCACAGATAAAGAACTGGCTGCTTGCGCTGTTATTATCATTGCTTCTCGCCATGGAGATAACCCCCACTTCATGATTCAGCGTGTTGCCTTCAAATCCGTTTGCGGAGAACTCGCCGTAAATGCTGTATTCCGAGCCGCCCGTTCCGTTGCCGTCAGGGTCTCCGCCCTGGATCATAAATCCGTCAATAACGCGGTGAAAAGTAAGTCCGTTGTAAAAACCGCTCTTCACGAGATATACGAAATTGCGGACGGTCACCGGGGCGATTTCGGGATAGAGTTCAAGTTCTATTTCCCCGTAACCGTCAACCGTTATCCTGACATTTACGTTCTCGGAGAAATCCACTCCGAAATCCGTGTATATTGTTTTCAGGTATTCTTCTTTCATTGCCGCAGAAGCGGCGGAGGAATACGTTCCGTTCATATTATCCGACCCCTTATCAGATGTTGAATTTGTATCTTTCGCGCACGCGCAAAGTGAAAAAAAGAGCGCCGACGCCATAAAAACAGCAATGATCTTTTTCATGCAGTAACCTCTTTTCCGCGGTAATAACCGCAAATCACATTGTATATATAATAATACAAATATTTTTCTATTTCAATAGATGTTACCAAAAAACCACATAAAAAACCGGCGATTTGTCAGATTGCACAAATCGCCGGTATCAGCATTGTAAAGCATTAAGAATACATGATATGTCAGAAATACTGTTCGAGTTCTTTTTTCAGCCTTTTCAATATTTTTTTCTCCAATCTCGATATATACGACTGAGATATTCCGAGAACATCGGCGACCTGTTTCTGAGTGTATTCCTCTCCGCCGCGAAGTCCGAAGCGAAGTTCCATGATCTCCCTCTCTCGCGGAGAAAGACGGCTGACGGCGGTTTTCAAAACAGTGATCTCCATCTCGTTTTCGAGACTTCCGCTGACGCTGTCGGTCTCCGTGCCGAGAACATCTCCGAGCAAAAGTTCGTTTCCTTCCCAATCGATGTTCAGAGGCTCCTCGATCGAGACCTCACTGTGCGAGTGACTGTTTTTTCTCAGATACATCAGTATCTCGTTTTCGATACAGCGCGAAGCATAAGTCGCAAGTTTTATGTTCCTGTCCGCCCGAAAAGTGTTTACTGCCTTGATCAGACCGATCGTCCCGATCGAGATCAGGTCTTCGATATTTATTCCCGTGTTCTCGAACTTACGGGCGATGTAAACAACAAGGCGCAGATTGTGCTCGATCAGTTCCGAACGGGCAGACTCGTCCCCGTCCGAAAGTCTTTTAATCGCGGCCGCTTCATCTTCTTGGGTAAGAGGCGGAGGAAGTGAATCCGCGCCGTTTATATAGTATATCTCATCATTAAGTATCTGACGCAAAGCGTTTCCGGACGCAAGACAACTGATTGTTTTGCGTATCCCGCTGAGTTTTTCGGTAAAAGATCTCTCCATTTTTTCTCCTTTCAAAAAAGAGGACTGACTCCGCGGTACTCTCCGTTTTTATCAAACACCGTGTCCCGACAGGCAACTACGACCTTCTTTTCCTCTCCGTTGACAGTGAATTTATCCGGTAAAAATCCGCGCAGAATTCCTGTTCTGCCGTCCGCTCCCTTATACGGAATAAGCCTCAGTCTTTTGTACAGCAGACCGTTGTTCGGTATATGCCCGTCGCGCAGATCCGCAACGGAACGCAGGAGTTTTTCTTCGACGACAACGACGGGAAGCCCCGATATATGCTCAACAAGCCTGTTGCCTGTGTCTGTCAGGCAATTGAAGGACACGCTCTTTCCCCCGAATTCGATCTCACAACGACAGAACGCTTCCTTCGGCATACGTTTCGTAAAAAAGCGTTCGACGACGATCTGAACGATGCACACGATGACAGTGACCGTCAGAATGTACACCACGGGAAGATCGAAATATACTTCGCCGTTATTAACATATATGAAGTCTCCCGTTTGAGGCAGAAGCGTCAGAAGGAGCAAGCATCCTATGTACGCCGCAGATACAGCCATAAAAACGCAGAGTGTTTTTATGAACTTCCGAATATTCACAAATCCGAATGCGACAAAGACTATCAGCGCCCCCGAAAGCAGTTTTGCAAACGCGTTCAGAAGAAACGCAAGTTGAGGAAGGCATACGGCAAATCCGTAAACAACGGACAGGACGACCGCGCCGATAAGTCTCAACGGTTTTGTGTCAAGGCGCAGAATACGCGCGGTCAGCCACAGAATAACGGTATTCACGACCACATTGACAAATATAAGAATATCGACGTAAACAGTCAATCTCATCACCGACCTCATTTTATCACGGAGCACCCGAAAAACATGTCGCAATATGATACCGCTATTGACAAAAAGATATAAATGTTGTAAAATCAATAAACAGGATATTTATGCAAAGAACGACATCTGACACGTTTGAAAAAACGGTTAAATAACACGAACCCTTTTTCAGCAAACGGTAAAATGACCGCGACGTTTTCGGTCATTTCTACCTTCAGGCGTTGCGGTCTTATTCAAAAAATTACCGATCCGGGCACGGGTATGCCCGGGAAAGGATGAACAATGAAAAACGAATTATTCCGAAAAGACATGATCGAAACGGGAAATCCGCTGAAACTGAGACCCGGACAGTATATTCTGCGTATTCTGACCGCATGGTTTTTCGGCGCGTTCGCGGCAATGCTCGTGACAGATAACAATGTTCTCAACTCTCCGTTGCTCGAAGGAAAAGCGCTTTTTGCGCTGTTGATCACGGGCGGTATCGTCTTTGTCGGGACATGTTTTCTCAAACGGGACAAACTTATCTTTCTGCTTCTTGTTCTCAGTGCGGAATGTATGTGTCTGACCGTTCCTCTGAAACAACCCTCGAATTCTCTCTCCGTTCCGATCTCGGTCGGGCTTTGTCTTGTAGTTTGCGCCGTCGTCGCGTATTCCGATCTGAAAGATATAAAACCGAATATAAAGAACAGAACGCTGTATATCGCCGTCGGGGTCATACTTATACTTATGACCGCGTACATCGGTGCGGCGGCTGTCCTGAAATACAATAATTACAGCATTTACGGCTATGATCACGGTCTGTTTGCGCAAATGTTCCGATACATGAAAGAAACGGGACAGATGGTCACGACATACGAGCGAAATGAACTTATGAGCCATTTCAACGTTCATTTTTCTCCGATTTATTATCTTCTTCTTCCGTTTTATATGATTTTCCGATCATCGCAGTCGTTGCTTGTAATGAACGGGTTTATCATAATTTCGGGAATAATCCCGCTGATGTTCCTTTGCAAAAAATTCAGGCTGTCGAACATCGCGTCCCTGCTTTTCTGCTTCTGCTATGCGATCTATCCGACCTTTACGGGAAACGGGTTATGGGGTCTTCATGAAAACGCCTTTTTAGCGCCGCTGATCCTTTGGTTCTTTTTCTTTTCGGAAAATGACAAAACCGTGCCCGCCGTAATATCGGCATATCTGCTTCTGTGCGTAAAGGAAGATGCCGCGGTATATCTGGCTGTCATTGCAATATACTACATTGTCTCCGGAAAAAGCCTTGCCCGCAACTTCTCTTTACTCGCACTTTCTCTCCTCTGCTTCGGGACCGTAACCTTCCTGATGCAGGAATACGGGCTCGGCATAATGTCGGCAAGCAGATTCGGAAATTATATCGGCAAAGACGGAAATCTGTTCACTCTCGTGAAATCAGTTCTCGAAAATCCGTCCTTCACCGTCGCGCAGGTATTTACGACAGACAAGATCATGTTCCTGCTGCAAATGCTTATGCCGCTTTGCTTTCTTCCTTTTACGGGAAAGAAGCCCGCAAGACTTATCCTGCTCATTCCCATGCTTCTCATAAATCTTATGACAGGCTATTCATACGGCTATAACATTTTTTTTCAGTATACGCTCGGTTCCGCCGCAATCCTGTTTTATATGGCGGTCGCGGCTTATTCGGAAATGGGCGAAAAAAGAAAAAAACTCCTTCTCTGCGCAACGCTGAGTTCAATTATCATGGCTTGCTCTTCATATTTGCATCTCGGGTATCTGTCAACAGGCAACGCGACCGCGGAACGCAGTCGGGAGATATCTCAGGCTCTTTCCGTAATTCCCGCCGACGCAAGCGTTGCGGCAACGGACTCCCCCGCAGGAAATCTGACTGAACGCGAGGAATTGTACTATATCGCCTCTTTGGAGCAGATGAAAGAAAAGGTTCCCGAAGATGTAGACTATTATGTCGTTCGCATCGGAGGCAATTGGGCTCGGTTTGAAGATGTCATCGACTTCCTCAGAACAAAAGACGGAGTCGAAGAGATCGTGACGGAGGATCATATAGTGGTATTCAAAAACATGAATAAAGAAGGTGTTTCCGAATGAGTAAGAACACCGCCGTCAGAGTCTCAATACTCACCATTTTCCTTTCGGCAAGCATCTTTTCATGCGCTTTGTATGCGAAAAGCGCGCTGTTCCCGATCTGCGGAGCCGCAGTATTCATACTTCTCAACATATTTCCTTCTTTTATAAAAAGACCTTCAAAAAAACTCCGTATAAGTTCGGACGGCGCGGATCTGCTGACATCATTTCTCGCGCTTGTCTGCATAGAATGTATCGCTTTTCCGATCTGCGCAAGTCTTGTCATCGGATGGTTCACCGCGCCTTTCCTGACAGATCTCGCGATAATCGTCGTCGCCGACCTGATCCTTTTCTGGAACGGAATTATCAGAGTATATCTGACCTCGGACATTATCGGCGTCAAATGGCGCGTCGCGGGTATACTTTGCGGGCTTATCCCAATCGCGCACCTGTTCGTCCTTATCAAAATTATAGGACTTGTCAGATTTGATGTCGGTGCGGAGGAGGAACGGAAGAAACGGAACGACGAACGAAAAGAAAGATCCGTCTGCCAAACAAAATACCCACTTCTTCTCGTGCACGGAGTCTTTTTCCGCGATACACGGTATCTGAACTATTGGGGACGCATTCCGAAAGAGCTTGAAAAAAACGGTGCGACGATCTTTTACGGCGATCAGCAATCGGCTCTCGGAATTGCCGACAGCGCCGCGGAGATAGCGGAAAAAGTAAAAAGAATAACCGAACAGACAGGCTGTGAAAAAGTCAATATCATCGCGCATTCAAAAGGCGGGCTTGATTGCAGATACGCGATAACACATCTCGGTCTCGACAGATACGTCGCTTCCCTGACAACTGTCAACACGCCGCACCGCGGGTGCGAGTTTGCCGACTGGCTGTTCGGAAAGGCTTCGGAAAATCTTCAAAACTCACTTGCGAAAACATATAACGCGACACTGAAAAAACTCGGAGACGCGTCGCCCGACTTTCTGTCCGCAGTAAAGGATCTGCGCGCGTCCGAATGCGCAAAAATGAACGAGACGACGCCCGATGTCGCCGGAGTTTTCTATCAAAGCACGGCGAGCAAGATCAACAAGCCGCTTCGGAACATCTTTCCGCTTTGTTTCACGAGCGCTTTCGTCAAACAGTTCGACGGACCGAACGACGGACTTGTCAGCATCGAATCCGCAAAATGGGGAGAGAAAACGACGGTTCTCTCATCCCCGTCACCCGAAGGCATCTCTCACGCCGATATGATAGATATGTCGCGCCACAACCGCAGAGACATCGATATCCCCGAGTTCTATGTCGGACTTGTCGCAGATCTGAAAGATCGCGGATTTTAATTCATATGCGGATTTTAATTCATACATAATAAAAAGCACTCCGAAAAGATCTCTCTTTCCGGAGTGCCGTTTTTATTCGGTTGTTATTTCGCGTATTCCACAGCGCGGCTTTCCCTGATAACATGAACTTTAATCTGTCCGGGATATTCAAGTTCGGCTTCGACCTTGTTCGCGATGTTTCTGGCAAGCACCGTCATATCGTCATCCGAAATATCTTCGGGTCTGACCATTACGCGGATCTCGCGTCCCGCCTGAATGGCGTACGTTCTCTCAACGCCCTTAAATCCGTTCGCAAGCGCTTCAAGTCTTTCAAGACGCTTGATATAACTTTCGATGTCCTCGCGTCTCGCGCCAGGTCTCGCCGCGGAGATCGCGTCTGCCGCCTGAACGATGACCGCAACAACGCTCTTCGCTTCAACGTCGCCGTGGTGAGCCTCGATCGCATGAACGATCTTTTCGTTCTCCTTGTATCTGCGAGCCTCTTCAACGCCGATGCTGATATGAGAACCTTCCTTCTCCTGATCGAGCGCTTTTCCTATATCATGGAGCAAGCCCGCCCTTTTCGCCGCGGTCACATCCGCGCCGATCTCGCCGGCGATAAGTCCCGCGATATGAGAAACTTCGATCGAGTGAACAAGTACGTTCTGTCCGAAAGATGTTCTGTAATGAAGTCTGCCGAGAAGCTTGATAAGTTCGGGGTGTACGCCGTGTACGCCCGTAACAAACGTTGCGTTCTCGCCTTCCTTCTTGATAGTCTGTTCAACTTCTTTTCTTGCTTTTTCGACCATGTCGCCGATCCTTGCGGGATGGATACGTCCATCCTGGATCAGTTTTTCAAGAGCGATCTTTGCGATCTCTCTGCGAACCATGTCGAAACACGAGATTGTTATCGTCTCAGGCGTGTCGTCTATGATGAGATCAACGCCTGTCAACTGTTCAAGAGCCCTGATGTTTCTGCCCTCACGTCCGATTATGCGGCCTTTCATCTCGTCATTCGGCAGAGTAACCGCGGAAACGGTCACTTCCGCCACGTGATCTGCGGCGCATCTTTGGATAGCAAGCGATATGATCTCTCTCGCCTTCGTCTCGGCTTCTTCCTTTGTTCGGTTTTCGAACTCCTGGATCTTGATCGCCTGTTCGTGCTTCAACTCAACTTCAAGGTTTGCTATCAACTCGGTCTTTGCCTGTTCGGCGGTCATGCCGCTGATTCTTTCGAGAACTGCGCGTTCTCCTTTTTTCAGCTCTTCAAGTTCCGCCTGTTTTTCTTCAACGGCCTTCATTTTGTTTGCAAGGACGTTTTCTTTCTTTTCGTAGGAATCGGCTCTCTTGTCGAGCGTCTCTTCCTTTTGCATGATCCTTTTTTCAAGCCTTTGGACTTCATTTCTTCTCTCACGGATCTCGCGCTCGGCTTCCGTGCGGGTTCTGTGAATGTCCTCTTTCGCTTCGAGCAAAGCCTCTTTCTGCTTTGTCTCCGCGGTCTTTATCGCCTCATTAACAATATCTTTCGCCTTCTGTTCGGCAGAGCCGATGGTTGCCTCTGCGACCTTTTTCCGGTAAAGATTACCGCATATAAGACCGACGGCAAGACATACGACACCGACAGCGGCAATAATTATTATTTCAACGGTTCCCAAGGCTAACGGAATAATATGTTCTATTTTTGACACCTCCTCAATTGATTAAATATTTGAATAGAAACATAATTTCGTAATTTGAACAAAACTATACCCTATAATTATATATTACAAACGGGTAATTGTCAAGTTGATTTTTTGCAGAACAGTGTTTTGACGCAGATTTGTCAAAATAAGACTTCCGTTTTTCATTAAAATTTAATTATTTTCCGCTTTCGGGTCTTGAAAATACTTCTGTAATATGATACAATGTGCAGGTAAGATAATTTGTTAAAACAAGCTTCGGAAGCAAGTCCGAAAAACCGAAGGATCACGCAAAAAAAGGAGGATCAGGAATGGCTGAAAGATATGAAACCGGCACTTCGGAGAGAAGGCGTTCCGCGACATCAGGAAAACAGTCTCCCCGACCGACTTCACAAAGAGCGACGTCAGATCAGAGAACCAGAACGATCGACCGCGAAGAGTTAAGAAGACGGAGTCGGTATTCATCCGACGAAGAATACGAAAGGGCGCGCAGAAGACGCATCGCCGAAAGAAGGCGCCGCAAAAAAAGAGAGAAGAGAATAAACATCATTTGCGCCGTGATAGCGATCGTTGCGCTCTCGGCGGCGATTTGCTCCGGAGTGTTCTTCTTTTCACAGAAAAATGAGTTTAACGCCGTTTCGGAAGAAGCGGGAAACGTTGCTCTGACCGCGCGTGACAAAGAACGCGAATATGACAATATTCAGAATGAACTGGAAAGCATGGAGAAAGAGATCGCAAGCCTTCAAAGCGAACTTACACAGGAATAAGGAGAAAGCAAATGAGAATTATATATATTTTGCTCGCGGGTATCTGCCTGTGTCTTTCAACGGTTTTTGTTTTTTCGGGGTTTTCTGTCCGTTCCGACATCTCCGACGCGAAGGAAAACCTAAAAAAACAGCGTCAGATAGAACAGCAGGCGCAGGAAAAGATCGACGGGCTCACGGAAACGTATAACGGGAAAAAATCTCAGATTGAATCTCTCAAAACACAGTTATATTATCGCACGGAACCTGTCGCGTTCCTGACTTTCAACAGCGTTCCCTCATCCAATACATCCGCGATCCTCGATATTCTTAAAGAGAACAACATCAGCGCGACATTCTATATAACGGGAAGCCGTATTGCGACGGAGGAAGACAGAGCGATCGTAAAACGTATCGTCGATGAAGGACACGCGATCGGAATACGCGCTTACGTTTCAGACAATATGTCGGAAATATATTCAAGCGCCGAAAAGTACATGGAAGACGTTGAAAAGTGCGCTGCGATGATAAAAGAAATAACCGGGACCGAAACAAAACTCGTACGTATGCCCGGCGGAACGGTTCAGGCAAAGCAGTATTGCGATCAGTACGGACAGGGCGTTGACACGCTTAAAGAGATCATGAAAAGTCTCAGCGACGCGGGTTATTCGGTCACCGACTGGTATACGGATGCAGGAGATTACGACTCCTCAAAATCCGCGGAAGGTCTGCTTGAAATCGTAAAGACGGCGGCAAGCGGAAGAAAGAACGGAACGGGATACAAGTCTTTCATATTGCTGATGTATAACGAAGATATTTCCGTGGAACTGTTGCCGAATGTTATCAAAGCGTTAAAAGATATCGGATACAATACATTTGAAAAGATCGTGCCGAACGGATACGCATTTATCCGATATCCGGTAGATTATTGATTTAAGAGGTTTTCAATGCAGGATAAAATGACACAGGGAGAGATCGAGGAACAGAAAGAAATGATCCTTGATCTTCTGAAAAGCACCGAACGGGAAGGGATAGACAAACTCGCGGATTATCTGACCGAGTCAACCGATTTTTTCACGGCGCCCGCTTCAACGAAATTTCATAACAATTTTCGCGGAGGACTTGCACAGCACTGTCTGAATGTCTACGAGAATTTCAAATCGCTTCTCGAAATAAAAGGCGTTGAAATGCAGGAAGACAGCATTATTATCTGCGCTTTGCTTCACGATCTTTGCAAATGCAATACTTATGTCGTTGAAACCCGCAACAGGAAAAACGATCAGGGGCAATGGGAAAAATACAACATCTGGGCGACAAATAAGGATGTCGAAATACCCCTGCCGCACGCGTCGCGGTCGATCGCGATAATCAGAAAATTCATCAAACTCTCCATCAAAGAGGAACTGACGATCTTCTACCACATGGGTCCCTACGGCGGCGAAGATTTTGAATACAAGAATATGCTGAAAGCGGCAAACGAAAAATATCCGCAGACGGTTTTGTTCTATGTCGCGGACACCATATCTTCGTATCTCGACGAAGAAACCGTCACGGACTGAGACGTGTGAAAAAATCGCGAATTCGACAGTATTCTATTGACAAATCACACCTGCTGTGCTATAATCAGCAGGTAAACGCAGGCGTAGTTCAATGGCAGAACTTCAGCTTCCCAAGCTGACAGCGCGGGTTCGATTCCCGTCGCCTGCTCCAGAAAAGAAACACCTTTTGTCTACCGGACAAAAGGTGTTTCTTTTCAACTAAATCCGTCCTCACGGACGGATTAAATCCCACCTCAGTGGGATGAAATCACTTCGTGATGAAATCCGACTGCATCGGGAGATAGGGACGGATTTAATTTCATCTGCAAAGCAGATTTCACCCGAACGGAGTGAGGATTTCATCGCGTCTTGCGCGATTTCATTGAAAACAGATAGAATCTGTGGTACAGTGAATTTATAGAGGTGATTTTGGTGACTGAAAACAAACTTGCCGATATGTCAACAGAATTTGCGATTCAAATCTTAAAATTGACCGATAGCATCAAAGGACAGGTTCTATTTTTATTTACTTCAAATTGCAAGCTCGTAAGGCAACTTCGTTTTTGCCTTATTAATATACCTTCTCTTCACTTGTGCTTTGAAGAAACCCGTTTGCAACTAAAACGCCTGCAAGATCGTGTGCCGAGATCGGATTCTTAGACCATCTGACGATAGTTCTTTTACTTATACTTTCATAAATATCGAAAGAATTTTAATAAAAGGCTTGGCATCTTGATTTTTTTTGTGCCATACTTAAAATATCATCAAGGTTATCTGCGGCGGCAGTGCGGACATTCAGTGTCTCACTAAAGCTTCCTTGCTTTGCAAGGCTCCGAGACAAAGGGGTAGTCGCAGATATCTTGGTGTTTTTTTTGCGCTGTCTTTCTCCGCATCATCCTTTCCGTTCTCGTCCGTGTTGGAAAGGTATGCTCTTCTTATTCGGTTTTCGTTTTGTTTTCCGAACGGATATTATCGAAAACACCGCAATTTTTTCAAAAAAGGAAAAATTCTTCTCTTCCCTATTGCAATTTCATTTTTTTTATGCTATAATACCATCGTTATGATCCGATGAGCAGAAAAAACTTCATACACGGGGCATTAGCGCAGCTGGGAGCGCATCACACTGGCAGTGTGGGGGTCGTGGGTTCGAATCCCATATGCTCCACCAAAGTCCCAAAGGCGTAAGTCTTTGGGGCTTATTTTTTACTTCTTCACTCTTCACTACAAACACCTTTGGGGCTTTGGAAGTAATATGTAATAGTGAAAAGTGAAAACGTGTTTCGCAAGGCCTCGCCTTGCCCTTTTAATTATTAACCGGATAATAATACGTTGGTTCAACCAAACATCAGAATTATGCGGTGGCATCTTTTTTGCTACATCTTTTCAACTGAATCCGTCATTCGTCCGGAATAAATCCATCTTCGACGGGTGAAATCTCTGCGCGATGAAATCCGCTTTGCGACAGGAGATAAAGACGGATTAAATTTCATCGAAACCGAAGTATTTCGACTTCATCAAAAGCAGAGCCTTTCACGCATTCAGATCGAAGAACTGATACTGAATTACGAACCCACCATGCTTTTTGCCGAACACGATAAAGCCTTTATCGAGTGTATCGCCACGAAGCGTATCGAACTGTAAAAGTTTTGTGATTGCATAAAAGAAATCGCCCCGTCATAGATATTACCAAAACGAAATTTTCGGAGGTAAACTATGACGGGAACGGATATTTACAGGGATATATCGACGCGCACCGACGGAGACATTTATATCGGGGTCGTCGGACCCGTACGCACGGGGAAATCCACATTCATCAAAAAATTCATGGAGACGCTTGTCATTCCCAACATCGAGGGAGATTTCAAGCGCGACCGAGCGATCGACGAACTTCCGCAGTCGGCGGCGGGAAGAACGATCATGACGACAGAGCCGAAATTCATCCCGAACGAGGCGGTCAATATCAGCGTCGCGGACAATACAGATATGCGGATAAGACTTATCGACTGCGTCGGTTATATCGTTCCGAGCGCGCTCGGATATATAGAAAACAATTATCCGCGCATGGTTATGACTCCGTGGTTTGAAGAACAGGTGCCTTTTAATATGGCGGCTGAAATAGGGACACAGAAAGTCATAAACGAACACTCGACGATCGGGCTCGTCGTCACGACGGACGGAACGATCGGAGAAATACCGAGAGACGATTACGTTGAAGCGGAATCGCGCGTCATATCGGAACTGAAAGAACTCGGAAAGCCGTTCGTCGTTTTGCTGAACTCAACACAACCGGAGTCGGAACCGACACGGCTGCTCGCACATTCGATGGCGGACGAGTACGGAGTGACCGTCATTCCCGCAGACTGTCTTTCGCTCGACGAAGAAGGGATCAAATACATTCTCGAGCAGATACTGTGCGAATTTCCTGTCAAAGAAATTCATATCTCCGTCCCCTCATGGGTCTCTTCCCTTGAAGACGATCACGCGCTGAAAACAAGCGTATACAAAGATGTGCGCGACGCGACAAAAGATGTGTACAGGATCAGCAGAATTTCCGAAATCGCAAAAAAACTCGAGCAGAACGAGTATATCAGCGCGGCAAAGACCGAAAAGATCGATCTCGGGACAGGGATCGCGCAGATCTCTCTCGATCTGCCGAAACTCCTGTTCTACAAAGTGCTCGGAGACGCGACGGGCGTGCGGCTCGAAGATGACGGAGATCTGATCTCGCTTGTAACACAACTTTCGCAGTCGAAACAGATATATGACAAACTTTCCGACGCGCTCGATTCGGCTGACGCGACCGGATACGGAATAGTTACGCCGAGCATAGACGAACTGTCGCTCGATGAGCCGGAGATCGTCAAGCAGGGCAACCGCTTCGGAGTGCGTCTCAAGGCTTCCGCACCGTCATATCACATCATAAAAGCGGATATTCAGACAGAGGTCTCCCCTATCGTCGGAAGCGAAAAACAATCCGAAGAACTCGTCCGTTTTCTTCTGACAGGCTTTGAAGAAGACCCGAAGAAAATATGGGAAAGCAATATTTTCGGCAAATCTCTGCACGAACTCGTCAACGAGGGACTGAACGCGAAACTCAACAAAATGCCGCAGGAAGCGCGCGGCAAGGTTCAGGAAACGCTGCAAAAGATCATCAACGAAGGCAGCGGCGGACTTATATGCATAATACTGTAAACTCCGGGGAGCCCGACAACGGGCTCCCCGACACTTGTTAATTTGTTTTTGCAAGAAAGCGAAAGCGTTCATGGAAAAATTTCAACGCGCGCCGTCGGACGCTTTCTTTTCAGATAATGAAGGGGCAACGGGCGAACGGAAAAGCCGAGCGCGGAACGAGGACAGGCGTTCACGCACCGAAGGCAACGAATGCAGTCGCCTTTGACAACTCCGTTTTCCATCGCATTCATCGTGCATACATCCGAACAAAGATTACATTCGCGGCAATCGGTCGTTTTTGACAGTTTTATACCCATTCTACTGCGTAAAGACGGAAAAAAAATCGGCAAAAACGTTTTTGCGGACATGAGGAAAAACAGCAGGTTCAAGTGAATTGATCTGTTTCAACAGAGAAGAAATTTCCGAGATGTCAAACTTAATTTGATCGCAGAGCAGGCTGTGTTCCATCGGAACATACGCGCCGCAAACAACGGTGCCCGAAATCAGTTTTTGCGCTTCGTTCAATACGTTTCCGTGAGAGATCCCGCCGTAGGTCGCAATAAGTGCGACACGCTCCGCGCGCAGTGTCGGAAGAAAAACTTTAACGGGCGGCGGGACGTTTTGACAGTATACGGGAAAGACAACTGCCGCGGTCTCGGCGGCGGCACTGTCCGAATAAAGACCTTCGGTAATGTCAAACGGAACCGCACCGAGTTTCTCTGCGACAGATACGGCGACGGCTCGGCTGTTACCGCTTCCCGAAAAATAAAAGACGTCCGTTCTCATTTGAAGTTTCTTTCTGCGTCTGACATATCGACATTGCCCGTTTTCATCAAATTCGATGTCGGGAATAAGAAAATCGTTTGCGCAGCAGGTCGAGCAAAAACGCGCTTCGGAAAAACTTTTCGGAGTTCGGCGAAGTTCGTTTTCGGGAACGATCTGCGCTCCCAGCAGACGCCCAAGAACATTTTTTTCATCCGAAGAAAGTTCTTTCGGCAGCAAACGGATTATTTGTCGCTGTTTTTTGTTCGGCTTTATACGGTTACAAAACATATTATCTCTGTTTCGCAAACCGTAGTATCGCAGATATTTCCCTTCGGGAACCCACCGATTTTGAAGATAATAAACCATTTACCGATCCGTTGTTTCAAAGAAACCTTCAAGTTTTTTCCCTAGTTTTGACTTGTGATACATCCGTCCGACAAAATCGGAAAGTTTGTCGAGGCCTTCGTTAATCCTCAATAACTTAAATATCAGTACGCGCAAGCGTTCGACGGCAATGCATATAAAGAATACGACAGCAGCAACACAAAGAACAGAAACGACAGACAAATATCCGGGCAATTCTTTGAGAATGCAACAGAATTCGGCAAGGATACAAGTCTTAACGAGAGGATGCATATGTATCAGATAAACAGCGAACGTATACGGGCTAAGTTTTGTAAAAGAAAATAATAATCCCTTTTCTTTTATACGTATCTTTGCGAAAAGAGCAAACAGCGCGAATGCGGCGATTACCATAGTCGGTGAAGTGTAATTATAAAGGCACTTTTCCAATTTTGCCATTACGGACTCACCGATACGTCCGTCAAAAATTGTGAGAACCATTCTCGAAGCCCATGGCAGGAAAACAGCGAAACCGTAAAGTACTACGGATACCCAAGATTTTATCTTCTCCGATATCCCGTATTTTTTGATGTATGCGCCGAGCAAATACATCGTCATAAGCCAAAATGCGCTGTATCCGTTGTTTAGATAGAAAATATCATGGATAAAAACTGCGGGAACAATAGAAAATAATGTTACACAGGTAACTATCAGTGCTGTAAATTGCTTTTTTGATATTTTTTCCGTCAACGCATTCAAAAACGGTATGAAGCAGAACATACAGAAATATGCGGTAAAATACCAATATTTTCCGAGAGAAACGACAAAAGGTGAAAGAATAAAATTCTTTATTCCGATACTTGAACGTAAAAATGGGAATAAAATGAAGGTCAACACAACCGAGTAGAAGAAAGCCTGAGTCCAAAGAGGAAGAATCTTTTTGTACCTGAACGGTCTGTCCGTCATGAGATATCCGGTTATCATCGAAAAAATGTTAACCGCACAATAAGCCGCGCTTTCAAGCAACCATGAACTTGCATAGCCGAAAGTGCCGACAGACGTATCTCTTTCCATAAGTCCGCTGTAACCGATAATATGCAATATCACAACCATAAACATCGAAAGTATTCTCAACAGATCGATGCCGTAATTTCTTTCACGCTTCATTTTATGCTCTCTTTTTTTCGTTTCCGTGTTCACGGAGTAATTATATCATAGTTTTTTTGCAAAAACAATAGTTTACGCAGAAAAACTGTCCGGTGAATTTTCCGAACAATCGAAGCTTCTTCATATAAAATAAAAATATCGTTCGGAAGAAGAACGGTTCCCTATACAAAAAAACGCATTTTTGTCATCATATTCATAAAATAATGAATAAAATTTTCAAAAAATTAAAAAATGCATCATTGCTATTGCTTTTATGCTACATATATGATACAATATCGTCAGAAAAAATAACAGAGGTCTTCGGAAGACGAAGACCCGAAAACAATTCAGGAGGTAGATCATGAAAAAAAGACTGCTCGGTATCTTTTTGACACTGTGCTTGGTTCTCAGCCTTGCCGCGGTGCCTGCGTTCGCCGCGGGCGAATTCGACGGAAAGACCGTCATTCTCCACACGAACGACGTTCACGGTTCGATCACGGGATACGCAAAGATCGCGGCGCTCAAAGCGTCTTACGAGGCTAAGGGCGCGAAAGTTCTTCTTGTTGACGCGGGAGACTTTTCACAGGGTTCCGCATACGTCAGCATAACAAAGGGCGCAGACGCAATCGAGTTGATGAATCTCGCCGGTTACGATTACATAACTATCGGAAACCACGAGTTTGACTACGGCGCGGCACAGGAACAGGAAAACCTTTCAAAATTCAAAGGAAAAGTACTTTGCGCAAACGTTTTTGATGAAAACGGGAAATTGCTCCATGACGCTTCCGCAGTCGCAGATCTCGGAGAACTCAAAATAGGCTTTTCGGGCTTGAAAATCCCGAAACACAGACAAAAACAAACCCCGCGCTCATCAAAGGTCTGAAGTTCCTGTCAAGAGACGAAATGACGAACGCCGCGCAGGAACAGATCGACTCGCTGAAATCCGACGGAGCCGATATAATCATCGGTATCGTTCATCTCGGAGTGGACAAGAGTTCCGAGCCGAACACCTCATACGAACTTTACAGGAATGTGACCGGACTTGATTTCATGATCGACGGACACTCCCATACCGTTATGACGGAATACGGGGAGGACAGACTTCCGATACAGTCAACGGGTTCCAACTTCAAGAACATCGGCGTTATAGTTATCGACAACGCGACCAAAGAGATCGAATCCAATTCGTTGATCGATGTGAGCACTCTGACAGAGAACGACGCCGCGGTCGAAGCGAAGGCAAACGAGATAATCGCGAAAATTGATGCGGAATTCGGCTATGTTGTCGCAAAAACAGACGTCGATCTCAACGGGGACAAGGCTCCCGGAAACAGAACTCAGGAAACAAATCTCGGAGACCTCATCACCGACGCGATGATATGGAAGATCAAAGACAGTGAGATCGCTTTGTCCGTTCCCGATGAAAATGTCGTTGCGATAACAAACGGCGGCGGCATCCGTGCATGGATTTATAAAGGCGATATAACGAAAAAAGACATCAACACCGTTCTCCCCTTCGGAAACAGTCTCGCCATCGTATACGTTTCGGGCGCGGAACTTATCGAAGCGCTTGAAGCGTCAACTCAGAGCGTTCCTGAGCCTATCGGAGCGTTCCCGCAAGTTGCGGGCATGAAACTGACCGTTTACACGAAGGCGGAATACAATAAAAACGACGAATCGTATCCCGGGTCGGAATATTACGGACCGAAAACGATCAACCGTGTCAGAATAACCGAGATCAACGGCAAACCGTTCGATAAAAACGCAAAATATGCGGTCATTACGAACAATTTCGTTGCGGCGGGCGGAGATACGTACTATGCCTTTGCGAGCGCAAAGGAACAGATCGACACGGGCATTCTGCTTGATGAAGTTGTGGCGGAATATATAATCACCGAACTGAAAGGAACGGTCGGTGAAGAATACGCAGAGCCTCTCGGAAGGATCACGGTCGACACCGAAAACGATCCTCCTGCGCAGGGCCCCGAAACAAGCGACGCAGTCAGCGTATATGCATGGCTCGTTCTTGCGGTTGCCGCGCTTGCGGGAGCAACTGTCTGCATAAGAAAGAAGAAGATTTCCGAAAATTAAAATATATCCCCTTATTGTCTCTTGGTCATAAAAAGCAACGCTGCCGTATTTTTTGCGGCAGCGTTGCTTTTTGTCCCCGTAAAACGTAGCAGGCAAAACGCTTACCGTGTCAATTAGGCATATTCAGCGATATTATACAGTAACAACCGCAATGCCGACAAGCCCGACGCACGAATGTGAACATATCGGTTTTGAGTCTTGCCAACACGCCGGCTATTTTCCCATAGTGCGGATCATCTGCGTCGTTACCGCATCGGGGTCATCCTCACGATACACAAACAAACGCCCTCCGCGACGTTGATCGACTCCGTAACAACGATATCCGACGCAAGCATCCCACAGCAACCGAATACCGCAGTATTCCGCATCAAAATCGTTTTTGTGGGTATGTCCGCAACAAACGGCTTTTATGTCTCCCCTCTGTAAAAGAAGAGCAAACAATCCCGTGTTGAACGGGGTACTGCCCAAAGGTTCGTCAAAGTGTCCCTCTTTTACACATATTTCGGGATTTGCGCACGCCGTACGGTATTCGTACGGAGCAATATGCATACACATCAGTCCGGGAACCTTTTTCCCTGCTTTTTGTTCCAATTCACGGGATGTGTTCCAGTACCACAAAAGTTGATCAAAATAGATCATTCCCCAACTGCCGTATCCGACAGGTTGATTGGGAAGTCCGGCGGCCTTTTCCATGCTGCCGCCGATTAACCCGTCCAGTTCGCTTACTTCATGATTAGTATCCAATCCCCATATTGCGAGAGCAATCTCATCATTTCTGTTGTATACGGGAATCATAAAGTTGGATTTTCCGTGAATAGTTTGATCTGTATGACGGGAAACGCACATGGAATAGTTTTCATATATCTCCTGCTGGCGCTCAATTGGTACCCTTGCATCGTGGTCGTGATTACCGTAAATATGAGCCCACGGAATACCGCGCCGCTCCATCGGGGCGACAAAAATATTCAAAAAAGCTTGCAGATCTTGCTCATTATTTATTTCGGGTCCGTAGCAATTATCACCGCCCAAAACGACCAAGTCAGGCTCACATTCGTCTAACAGGACCTCTACGGAACGTAAAGATCTCGGATCATATTGCGCCGATTCCTGCAAATCGGACATCATCACGACGCGAAAGGTACCGTCAGGGCGAAATCTGAGTATGGGTTTCTGTTGATTGTTTTCCATAAAACTGTCTCCCTCGCTGTGATTTTCGTCCGTTGCATTTTCATATACGACTGAATACCGCTTTTATTTAATACTGCCTATATAGTTGATTATATCATTCATTTGTAACTTTTTCTACCGTTTCCGACACATTCCAAGCGTAAAAAAAGATCGGACTTAACGAAGTATGAAGTAAATCTGTCCCAATTCAATAATTCGGCTTGGATTTGCCGTACGACAGTATATAAACAGATCATCAATTGTTATCTTCTGTTCATATCGATGAAACGGAAAACAAAACCGTTAATCTTTATTCTCCGGACATATAAAAAACATATACGGATACTTAATTATAATTTTCAGGATAACATTTACCGACAGGATACCAAAGAAGTATCGC
The DNA here is from genome assembly GCA_902373415.1 of uncultured Eubacteriales bacterium. Classification (GTDB taxonomy): domain Bacteria; phylum Bacillota; class Clostridia; order Oscillospirales; family UBA644; genus UBA644. The sequence continues at coordinate 173,386 of CABKLX010000004.1, forward strand.
GATTTCAACCGAAAAACGGTATTTTGATATTTTTGCCGCCGTTTTGCTGTTTTTTTCATAAAAAGAATCCCGGATGTGCAATATCTGCGGGCATTGAGTTTATCTGCACGATTGTTATATTTTCAGTTTTTAGCAGCACAAATTCGGGAGCGGAGTTGCAGTTGTGTTTTCGATTTTTCTAAATGGGAAAGAGATCTTCTTCTCCGATTGTCGGACGAAAATCGAAAAATAACGGACAAAAATGTAAAAAAGCCGCTGTTCGGTTGAACAAAAGGAGAAAATTTGGTATTATAACCTAGTAGGAGATATAATGGAAAATATATAGATATGGGAAAAATGATTCTGTCACTGAAAATGTATACATGATACTGATGACCGAGGATTTCCCCATTTATTCGGAAAGCGTGATCGGAAGAGCGGAACGGAAGGGACAGACCGCAATTGCTCTGCAACGGCTGAAACGGTATCGGGAAGCGCAGGATATCTACACGGAAATACTTGGTCAACTCCGAAATAACGGATCTGACCATCAAATACATCAGTTCAGCAACAATGTCTCTGTGGTATATCTGGAACTTGACCGTCCCGCGGAAGCGCTGTCGCATCTGGAGACCGCTATGAAACTTGCGCGACAGTTCGGCGGCATTGCTTTGGGAGAAGTTCAGCGAAACCGAGCCCGTGCCTTTGGAATGCTGGGCAACAAAGCAGAGGAATTGACCTGTCTTGAAGAAGCCGTTCCCCTGCTGGAAGAAGCCTACGGCGCACAGCACCCAAGAGCGCAAGCCGCCCGACAAAGGCTGGAAGAACTGGAAGAAAGGAAATCATCACAATAATTTGCATACGACAGATATTAAATCAAAAATCGGAGGGACAAATATGGAAAGAAGAATGACCGCGCTGGAGTACGATCGGTATAAGTCCGCGATTCTGGCTGCAAATGACACCGGGGACAAGGAATCCCTGCGCCAGATCCAGAAGCAATTGATTGCAAACTACGGACTGGACAACGAAGATGTTCAGCGGCTGCTCAAACTGTTTCGATACAACGTGTGAGGAGCAAAAACGGATGGAAGAATATGTAATTATCAATTGCAACAACTGTAAAAGTAAGTTGCGGGTTCCCGGGAATCGGGGACGCATTCGTGTAACCTGCCCGGTATGCAAACATCAGTTTCCGTATTCCGGCACATTTGAAAATATTCCGAAAGCAACATTCGACACATCCCCACAGCAGAACCAATCGTCACGACAGCCCGCGAATACCGCATTCGAACAGCCAACCCAAGCCTGCCGAACGTTGACTATTGCCCGCTTAAAGCACGCGCACACGGGGCTTGATGTATACGGACTGCGCAACAAATTGCTCGACAACATATCCGTGTCTATCCTGTTAGACGGCGTGAAACAGGGAGTGTTGAGCAATAACGGAAAACTGGAGTTACATATCGATAGCAGGGAGCATCGGTTAGCCAGCGCAATACTGGGCAGCAGCTATAAAATTCCCGCAGGTAATGAAAGTTATCTTGCCTTGTTCTTCAATAACGCGTTTCAGATCGCGCCTCTCGAGGATCCGTTCCGTGATCGGTTGATGGAGTTTATCCTACGAATAGTTCGAGGTCAAGGGTTCAAGGAACGGATTCTCAACCCAAACAACCGAACACACGCAGTAGAAATAAACCTGACAAGCAACTACATCGAGATTTTTATGCATCTGGACAAACCCAAGGGGCTTGTGCAGTTGGTTACCGGCGGTCAATCGGAGAAAATATACTATAAGGATGTAGGTCTCGTTCCCCCGAACGAGGATCGCCGACCCGGCGGTTATTGGGATTACCTGAAAACCTATATGCGCGAGACCGTTGAAAATGACAGTGAGGCTGATCTTGTCCATGCTGCCGGAGGCTTCACGATCAGAACCACCCACAAACTGTACTGAAAAGAGAGAAGATAATATGGAAAAGAATTCGGAACATAAATGCAGCCGATGCGTTCATTGGATTCACGGCGTATGCCGTATAACCAACGAAAGGAAAAACGATACTGTCTGCAATTGCGGACAGTTCAAAGACAGAAACAAATAACACGGAAAGGAGGAATATGATATGAACACCAGCGATTTGAAGGTTCTGAAGGATTGGTTGGACAGAGCAGGTTCTCTGCCCGACTACCAGCGTGACCTGATCGAAAACGCCATATATGCACTTGAGACGGGCTCTGTCTCACGCGCACAGGACAGTCTGAAAACCATGGCTCGCAATTATCGCAATAACGGCGATACAAACGCCGCCAACGCAGTAGAACGGTTGCTGTAATATACAACCGTGAGCAATCAGTCAAATTTGATAGGGGCGAAACACACAATAATAACACATTTCAGATAGTTAGCGGCAGAAAACCCCATTTTTTACCAAAATAAATGGGCTGCGGAAGCATCTTCAAGTGCCAAAGTTGCGACATACCGTATTTACGTCATAGTCGATTATGAGGCGCTTGACAGTTTCCGCTGTTCTGTCGGAGAATTGCCTTAAAAGCCGTTTATCGGCGCCATTTGACAATAAACAAAAAAGAGTGGTCATAACGATTTCGTTATGACCACTCGACATAGTTGCGGTGTGGGACTTGAACCACGTGGTCTTGCCGTTTTCTCTTCGGAGAAAACGGCTTCGGTCACCTCGCGGGGAAAACAGTCCCCCGGACTGTTTTCTTACACCGCTCGGACGCTCCCTTTCGGTCGCTGCCTCCGACTTATTCGCCCTTCGGTCTCATAACCCTTCGGTCGCATTGTTCAATATCTCTCTCGTCGCAAAAACATAAAAAAGCAGCCTTACGGCGACCTGCGATAAAGCAGGTCAGCCGAACGATGTTTGCCATTGCAGGCAAGTGATGTCGGCTTCGCCTAATGATGTAGCCTTCGGCTGTGATGTTGTGCCTTTGGCACAGTGGGCAAACATCACATCACTGCGACCTTCGGGAGCAACATCACTATGAGCGAAGCGAATAACATCACTTTTGCGCAAGCAAAAACATCATTCCTTTACCGCCCGAAAACAAAATGTCGTATAACACACTATACCTTGCAGAGCAAGGTCGTGTGCAAAAGGGACGAGAAAATCTCGTCCCTTTTGACATTAATAAAACTGCTTTAAGGTAGGCACCCATAACGGCTGCTTTTTTATGTGTCGCGTCTTGATAATGAAAGGCGCTTTTATCATTTCCGTATTAAGCGGGTCAAAAGTCCCCGCCGAGCATCTCAGACGCAGACTTGCCGTCCGAACGGTCATATCTTATCTATTTTCTTCGCGACAAAATAGAATATCGTCATTGCATCTTCGATGTCAACGGTGCCGTCGGCATTCGTGTCGCATGCCGCGAGGCCTTCATCGCCGAGATAAGACTTTTTAGCGACGTGATAGAAAACGAGCATCGCGTCTTCGATATCAACCGTTCCGCTTCCGTTGGCGTCACCCTTAAGGCAGAGTTTCACATCCTTCACCACGGGAGCGGATCCGACGACTATGGTGTACTCTCTTGTGACATGGTTATTCTTCATCACCTTCATGGTGTAGGTGCCGGCGGCAACCTCGGGGATGTCGTAAACTGCGGTATATTTCCCGCCGTTCTTTTCCCCGGCGGGCACCGCTACGGTGTATTGGGGCTGCGCGCTGCCGGCGGCAAAAAGTGAAACAGTTACATCGCCGTCGTTCATAAAACTCGTTACCTGACCGCGTACACCCGAAGCAACAGGGACGGTGTATCCTACGGTAAGAGTTGTTCTGTTCCCGTCCTGCGCGCTTACATATGCTTTTTCCCCGTTCACATAAGCATCCAGCTCCTCGTCGTCAGCTATGTAATAGCCCTCTTCGCACTGTAAAATCACGTTTACGTGATATCTTCTGCCTGCGATAAAGGTCATATCAGCCTGAATCGGCACCCCCGTAGCGGAAGCATACCATGTATAGCTTACAACCGAAACGCCGCCCGGCAGCCCCGCAACCAGATTATTGTTATATATCGGTCTTTCGCCCGCCCACGGATGTGGCACGCTCAAAGACAGATAGTCATAATGAATCACATCCGGTTCCGGTACCAAATCTATTACATATGCCTGGGCGGATGCATAATACGGCACTTCAAGATAATTTTCTGCAATGTTGGTATCACTGTACATCCGCAGCTTGACGTTCGTGTTGAGATAATAGTGAAATGTGTAATCGTACTGCTCCGGACCGTTGCGGAACGTCATCGGATTTTTTCCCGTGCCCACCACCTTGATTCGATATATATAATCGGGATCAATTACGTCGTCGGGGCTTGTGCTGTAAACAGTGCCGTTCTTAACCCGCTGTATCTCCTTTATATTCAATTCGAAGTCGCTGCCCTTTTCTTGTATATTCACCCCGCCGACCGGGCTTCCCGCCCGCAATCCGGCAACGGTACCCCAGGCGCTTTGGATCACCTCGGAGGGATGGGAGGCCAGGGACACCCCCAGGGACCTTTCATCATTGGCGACACGAACATCTATACTGTCACATTCCCGGTTGAGACCCCGGATCTTGATCTTTGGCGGGTTTTTCTTATCGAATTTATACCCCTCATAGCCGTCCTTGAGATACACACGGATGAAGCGAGAATACTGGTCCCCCAATATCGCGGGAACACTGCCTTTTCCGGTCAGGTCCCATATGTCCTCGTGCATCCAGTAGTCCGGCTTTTCCTCGATGGCGTAGGGAGCACTCCCATCCACAGTGAAGGTGCCGCTGCTAGAATCCCCCTGCACCAGAGGCTGGCTGATATCCAGATAGACGGTGTCGATGGTCTGGGTATGATCCACCCACTGCACCACCTTTGCGCCCTTGTAGCCGGTCGAAACCTGCTTCTTTACCCCGTTGGTTTCCAGCATGAGGTCATATTGCAGCTCCATGGTGGTCAGTGCATCCACATCGGATTCATTAATGTAGTAAGTCACCGAAAACGGCTGGTCTCCTGACGCGGGAACACTGGGAAAATGCACCATGCCCTGTCCCGTATGGTGGTCACTAACGAACATCCGAATATATCCGGTGGAATATTCGTTGGAATAGCTGTACCCGAGCACGCGCAGCATGGGGGAAATCGGATACATCACGAAACTCACCCGATGCTCCTGCTCCGCAGTGGTATCCACCTGGGGTGCGCTGAAGCCTCGCTCGCCGTATTCCATCGGCTCGCCGTCCAGCAGGACCTCCTTCACGCCGTAGGCGTTGGAGATCACCTTGGCTATGCCGCCCTGAATACCCAGCGACGTACCCTGGAAAGCCATGGTCGGCCCGCCGTTTTCAACCGACCGGCGCATATTGCCCCGCACATACCAGTTTCCGTCGTGCACATCGGTGAAGACCGCGCCGTTTTCGCTGATAAGGTGCGGCACCAGGCCCCACATCATAGTCTTCGCATCATCCAGGGTCGCGTTCGGAATATCGTTATAAAGTAAGTCGTAATCCCAGTTATTGTCATAAAAGTTTTTCATCTTCCCGCCTAACACCAGACGGCACTGGTCCAGCTTATCGGTGGTGCGCATGAAATACGCATCGTTGATCTGCATGGGCAGATGATCGAAATTGCTGGCATAGACATCGCCGACCAGGATCAGAGCGATAGACTGCCGGAAAAAGCCGCCGTTGACCACCAGCTCGTATTTCCCCCGATTCTCCGGCGTCGGACTGCTGTGCAGAACCACCCGGTCGAAGGTGCCGCCGTTGATAGTAACGCTGCCGCCGCTTTCCGCCCGAATTGCCTGCAGGCGACGGGAAAGATACCGCTCCTCCCTCTCTCCTCCGGGACTGGTCACCTGCGTCAGTACCTCGCCGCCGTTAAAGATCGCCGTACCGGAGACACTGATGGCACACTTCTTATACTGATTATCATTGGAGGGACACAGTATTTTGACCGTACCGCTCTCCATCACCAGCGTTCCTCCATCCACATTGATGAACTGATAGTAAAATTCCTGATTAAACTCGCCGATCAGGGCGCCGCCCCCCACGCTGTCGCGGATGGTCAGGCGGGCATCCTTGTGTCTGATATTGATCAGATACCCCTGCCCGACCTCCGAATAGTATTTCACATACGCATTGACGGTATGTCCGTTCAAATCCAGTACCTTGTCCATGGCCATCGTCATGAAGATGATGTTGTTCTGATGCAGACCGGTGTGTCCGTTGAGGTCTTTTGTTTCAATATCCGCGATAACCTTCACCACCGAGCAATTCGTTGTATATTCCAGCGCCCTTTTCAATTCATCCCATGTTGAGACCTCTACCGTGCCGTCCGCCGCGCTTGCCGTCACCGATGAGAAAGGCGTCGCTGATACAAGCATCATCACTGCCAGCAGAAAGCTGAGCCATTTTCTTTTTCTCACTGTGTTTCACCCCGCTTTTCATATGTCATCCTTACATCGCATAAATCTGATCCATCAGATATTCGGCTGTCATCGAGCAATAGAAAAACTGGTCGATGATACCGTTTTTCTTCGCATCACGGATATCCTTTGCCGCCTGTTTTTCGGTGTTGGAATCCACGATAAGGGCTATCTTGCAGTCGGGACACGTCGTCTTTACCTCGTCCCGCAGCTTCATCCTTTCACAGAGCAGCCATGGCGTATAGGCGGTAACTTCCATAATCAGGACCTTCGCTTCCGTAAAAACGCACATATCCGCGGTTTTGTCAGGACTTTCACTTTGACATACCTCAAAGTCCGAATCAAATTTTTGCAGAGCCGTTGCAATGGCGTCGGCAAACAAAGCATTCTGCATATCAACAACAACTCTCCGCATTTGCATCACCTCCGATTCGGAATATAAAATCGACAACACAGATTTATACCGTGACTATTGTAGCAGATTTTTTTCGATTGCGCCCTGTACCTAAGTACAGGTTTGAGCACTTTTTTCAAAAAAATTTGCAAAAAAATACCCGGTCTCGCATCGGAAACCGGGATAGACTGATACGGTTTCGGTTATTCGGTTTTGGAAAACTCCTGTTCTTCCGGGAGGTTCGGAACGATAAATTTCTTGTTTGTCACCGCAATGGCAAGCCGGGTCTTGTTGGAAAAACCGGTCTCCTCAAGAATCTTGGAAACGTGCCATTTAACGGTTCTGACTGTGATGTTCAACTCCTGCGCGATCTCATTGTATTCCAGTCCCTCGCAGACCAGCCGTAAAACCTTGAGCTGTGCATCGGTCAGCTCTTTGCCGGTGGTAACGCCCAGCTTGACAATGGGCGATTCGCCGTGCCACATATGCTTGCCCTGCATGGTGGCGTTCATCACGGTGATCAGCTCCTCGGGGCGTACTTCCTTGTGCCGGAAGCTGTCCGCTCCCACATCTTTTGCCCGCTTGATAAAGTTCTTCTCCGGCATGGAGGTAACGATAATGATTTTGAGCTTCGGGAACTGTTCTCTCAGCACGCCGGCGGCTGGACGAACTGCCCGAAAATAAAACATAAAAAAGCAGCCTTAATGAAGTGAACCCCAAAGTTTAGACAAAAATAAATATTAAATTGCTTGTGAATGA